>CALRRY020000033.1:0-33870 GCA_943370635.1 Variovorax paradoxus | reverse complement strand
GTGCCTGCTGCTCCCGGTGTGGCGGTTACCGTAGCCGGTGTGCCCTGACATACCGTTGGGCTGTTTATCGTTACCGTTGGATTAGTACTTAAGGATACCGTACCCGATGCAGAGGTGCTTACACAACCCGTTACCGTGTTGGTGATAATCACACTATATACTCCCGCTATTGTCGTAGTGAAAGTAGCTACATCACCCGGTGGTGTGGCTGTAGCCGGTACTGTCCATGCGTAGCTGTAAGCTCCTGCCACTCCCGGTGTGGCCGTTACTGTGGCTGATGCTCCATCACATACTGTTGGGCTATTAACTGTTACCGTTGGGTTTGGATTTATCGTTACCGTGCCCGATGCCGAAGTGCTCACACAATTGGTAAGGGTGTTGGTGATAATCACGCTATACACTCCTGCTACTGTTGTTGTAAATGTGGCTACATCGCCCGGTGGTGTGGCTCCTGTTGGAACTGTCCATGCATAGCTATAAGTGCCCGCTACTCCCGGAGTGGCCGTAACTGTAGCCGAGGCTCCTGCACATACCGCCGGGCTATTTACCGTAACGGTTGGATTCGGATTTACCGTTACCGTGCCTGATGCTGATGGACTAACGCAGTTCGTGGTTGTATCGGTAATAATAACACTATACACCCCTGCTACTGTGGTGGTAAATGTGGCTACATTACCAGGGTTAGCAAAGGTAGCTGGGACTGTCCAAGAATAATCATAAGTACCTGCAACACTTGGAGTAGCTGTAATGGTAGCGGTTTGTCCTTCACAAATCGTATCATCATTTACAGTTACTAATGGAGTTGGATTTACAGTCAATGTAAATGATGTGGTTCCAAAAATGGTGGCATCGGAATTGTCTTCAACTCTAACGTATATTATTTGATTTGTACCATTAAACGCATTAGCTGGATTTATTGGTAATGATCCAACATCAGCATTGGCTTGACTTAAATGATAAGTAACTGTATATAAAGCAGGATTCAAACCATTTAAAGCTGCTGCATCAGATTGTGTTAAATCAAAAATGGCAAAACCATCATTATTTGGTCCATCACATGCAACCAAAGGGTTAGGTTGAGGGTCTAATGAACAATCATTTAAAATTAAATTAAATGATTTTACATAATTACAACCGGTATTAAAATCTTGTATACCTACATAAATAGTTTGACCCGTACTTAAAAAAGCGGTTGGATTTAAAATTGGATTAGCAAAAAGTTCAGCATCCGTTTGGTTTAAAAAATAGGAAATATCATAATCAATAGGATTTAAGCTTCCCAAAATGATTGGAGTATTTAAAGTTAAATCAAATTGTGGATTACAAGAAGATAAATCTTGAGGTTGATTTGTTAAATCAGGGTTAACATAAACCGTTATATCTCTTGTTACAGTTGTTATTTGACCACACATGTCGTAAACCGCTTGTGCAGTATAAGTAGTAGTGGTAGTAGGACATACATTAATTTGAGGATTATTTCCAATAGCAGTTGCTCCTTCAAACCATGTAAATGTAGTAGCTGAAGGACCTGATGGCGTAAATCGCCATGCTTCATTAAATGCTGACCAAGTTCCTGTATTTCTTCCCGGAGGAGTATAAGCTAGAGAACCCGCAGAATTTTGAATGCCAATTAACCCATTTCCACTATTCCATGTCAAACAGGGTACACGTCTTTGAACGTAGACCTCAATAATATTTGAAATTTCATATAATACAACTTGTGAAGTTTGTAATCCTACGTTATTATTACACGAGAATTGAGCAACGTTCGAAAAGTTTACGACTAATTTTCGACAAGGATATGAACCCATTAATTGGTAATTAATACTTGTCACAGCTGGAGGTGTTGGGGCTACATTCGGATTAATATCCTGATAAACACCATAAATAGCATTTCGAATTGGAAAGCCTGCATTTGGAATTGTTTGAGTAAAAGGCCAGTTACAATATGACCCGGCTGCATAAGTATCAAAAGAAATTACTCCATTGGAACCTATGTTTGCAGTAGCGTAATTAACTCCGAAGAAACAAAAATTGAAAGGTAATGGTATATTTCCGGACCAAACATCATCAATATTTACAGATACTGGAGTAAATCCTGGACCTTGAAATGCTGCTTGAGGACAATAAGGAATTGATGAGACAGTATATGCCGTTGTAGAACCTAGATCGATATACTCTGCCAATAAATCAACACACTCACCAACATTACAAATTGAAGGGATAAATGGATTTAAATTTAAATCTCCTGCCAATACAGATGCACAACCATTAGCTTCTATTGTTATAGTCACCGAACCACTCAAAGGGTTAGAACAACCCGGAGGGTTTAAAGTTATTGTTTCTAAAGTATATATAGTTGTTGCGGTTAAAACTGGTGTTGTGAATGATGCTGTTCCGGCTGCATTCAATGTTACTGTATAAAAAGCACCCGATGATGATGAAAAAGTTACAACACCATTAGGCGTTCCTGTAAAGGTTAAAATAGCCGTATTTCCGGGACAAATTGTTTGATTTGTTCCAAAAGTTACTGAGGCCACAATGCTTTGAACAGTTATAGTACCGGTTGCAGATGCACTAACACAACCGGTTAGATTATCCGTAATCACTACTGAATAATTCCCGGCTACACCTGCATAAAAAGAAGGCACATTTCCTGGATCCGGAACTCCTGCAGGAACAGTCCAAACATAGTTGTAAGGTGCCGGTGTTCCTGGAGTTGCCACAATATTTGCAGTGGTACCATCGCAAATAGTTTCACTATTAACTGTAACAGTAGGTATTGGATTGATAATATAATTAACTGATGCCGGTAAGCTAACACAATTTGTAGCAGTATTTGTTATGGTTACTGTATAAGTTCCTGCAACAGTGGTTGTAAAAGTAGCCACACTACCCGGATTCGTTGCTCCTGACGGAACAGTCCAAGCATATGTAAATGTTCCTGCCTGCTGTGGGGTTGCTGTAATTGTTCCTGAAGTACCAAAACAGGTTGCCGGAGCAGCAACACTTACAACAGGAATTTCATTAACAGTAACTGTTACTGATTTATCTAAACTACAAACCGAAATCTCTTCAAAGCTTAAATCATCAATGGCAAAATCATTGCCGGATGCAACAGTTGTTCGGTTATAAATACAGATTTCTGCTGTAGTAGCAGCTCCTGCATTCCAACCATACGATCGTAACAACCAACTGCAAGTAGCCACCGGTGCAGTTCCAATACCAATTGAAACTCCATTTACCATCACTTCTAAGTTTGCAACGTTACCAGCTGCTACAGACTGAACCCAATAACTGAATGTGTAAGCTTGACCGGGAGTTACCGGTATTGTTTGACACCATACACGATCATTTCCACCATTCACAATAGATCCATCGGCTACTAACATATTTCCGGTGCCGCTTGTGTGATCAGTACAATTTGAAAATCCGGCAAACCATCCTTGTGCGTTAGGTACAATTGCATATGCACCTTGCACGCCAAAAGGACTAACAGGGTCTAAATATTGATAATCAGTAGTAAATCCTACGGCTCCAAGACTAAAATTACCATTGTATAATAAATTTCTTGGTGTAGATACTGATGAATTTACGGTGTAAGTTGTGGTAACTGTAGGCGATACCGTTATAGAATTACTATTAGGATTCGTCAGGGTTGGATCAACAGGGTTAGCTGTCCAAGTATAATTTCCTCCACCAGCAGCAGTCAATGTTATTGGATTACCTAAACATACTGAAGAGTTAGAAGGAACGGTAATGTCATTGGGTTGAGAAATTATTACACCTGCTGTGGTTGCTGTGGTTGATGAACTATCCGTAACTGAAACCGTATAAACTCCCGGTGGCAAATTGGTAAACACACCTGAAGTATTTGTGGCATTCACCGCACCGGAAATTGAAAAACTTGTATAAGGAGGATTTCCACCATTACCATAAATCACAATAGCACCATCATTAGCTCCAAAACATGATACATTGATAACTGAATGATTTGCTGTTAAAGCTAAAACTGCTCTCAAAGAGATTTCATCAATAGCAAAATCATTCCCAACTGCACTTTGATTGATGTTATATAATTCTAATCTTCTGAATTGATTTCCCGTTCCGGTAACGGTAAACTCATGACTCACTTCTTGCCAACCATTCGATGGAGCAGTTACATTGTAGGTTCCTGTAAACAGATTGGTACCACCTTGCATCACTCTAAAACCGATTTGTGGCTGTGGGTTAGTTGGATTTACAGAACGAACAAAATATTTAAATCGATACGTTTGTCCTCCTTGCAACAATACATCACCATTTGTTTTCCAAAAGTTTTCAGATTGACCGGAAGCTCCATCACATACCATCATCAAACCTGAACCGGTTGTGTAGTCACCAGAATTGACAAAATTATTGGTATTCAATAAAAAAGGATTGTTTATAATCGCATACTGTCTTGGAGTACTGTTCGCCTGGCCTCCACCCGGATTAAAGAAATTGTAATCCGATTGAAACCCAATACCGTTTCCTGATTCAAAACCTCCATTTTGGATTAAGTTTTGACCATAAAACAAGCTGACAATCAAGCAACTAAAAAACGTAAAAAGTATTCTTTTATTCATACCAAAAATTTTGAGGTTGGAAATTTACATAATTTTAACTAATTATTATCTTAAAATTTCCAATTTTAGCTTTCTGTTAATTCCATTTAAAAAGTAGCTAATTTTAATTATCTTTGCACACTTTATTTACAGAACTATTTAAACCGAAATAATGAATAACGACGATACTTTATCAGACAATATTGGTGACAATCACATTGGTACTTCAATAGAAAATCCGATGCGAAAAGATGCTTTTGAATTGACTGATGAACAAAAAATTGAGTTGATAAAAAAAGATGTTTCAAACATTTTGACCACATTAGGGATGGATTTGACGGACGACAGCATGAAAGGTACTCCTAATCGAGTGGCGAAAATGTTTGTGAAAGAAATTTTTGGAGGTTTAAATCCTTCCAAAAAACCAAGTTCTTCAACCTTTGAAAATGGTTATAAATACGGGGAAATGCTCGTAGAAAAAAATATTACCCTCTACTCTACTTGCGAACATCATCTTTTACCAATTGTTGGTAGAGCTCATGTAGCCTATATATCTAGTGGTAAAGTAATTGGTTTATCAAAAATGAATCGCATTGTTGATTATTTTGCTAAACGTCCACAGGTGCAAGAACGTCTAACTATGCAAATTGTAAAAGAATTGCAAAAAGCGTTGAATACGGAAGACGTAGCTTGTGTGATTGATGCCAAACATCTTTGTGTAAATTCAAGAGGAATTCGCGATATTGAAAGCAGTACGGTGACCTCAGAATTTGGTGGAAAATTCAAAGACGAAAAAGTTAGAAGAGAGTTTTTGGATTATATCAAATTGGATACGAAGTTTTAGGGAGATGGAAGTTGGGAGATGGAAGATGGAAGTTGGAAGATGGGAGATGGAAGATGGGAGATGGAAGTTGGGAGATGGAAGTTGGAAGTTGGGAGATGGAAGATGGGAGTAAATAGTTAGGAGTTATTAGATTTTATACTAGTAAAAAATGAAATTATACGAAAATCAAACATTAAGAATATACAATTCACTTTCGGGTGAGAAAGAAATTTTTTCACCAATTCATGATGGAAATGTTGGCATGTATGTATGTGGCCCAACGGTTTACAGTAATGTGCATTTAGGAAATGTGCGAACCTTCATGAGTTTTGATGTAATTTTTCGTTATTTTCTTCATTTGGGATATAAAGTTCGCTATGTGCGAAACATTACAGATGCAGGTCACTTAGAAAATGATGCTGAAGTAGGTGAAGATCGTATTGCAAAAAAAGCCCGACTGGAACAATTAGAGCCGATGGAAATTGTGCAACGCTACACCGTTGATTTCCATACTATTTTGCATAAATTGAATTTTCTACCGCCAAGTATCGAACCTACGGCAACCGGACACATTATTGAACAACAGGAAATCATTCAAAAAATCATCGACAATGGTTTTGCGTATGAATCAAATGGTTCTGTTTATTTTGATGTGGTCAAATTCAATGAAACCAATCATTACGGTAAATTAAGTGGCCGTAATATTGAAGATATGATTGCCAATACCCGTGATTTAGACGGTGTTTCAGATAAAAAAAATCCGCAAGATTTTGCTCTCTGGAAAAAAGCTGAACCGCAACATATCATGCGTTGGCCTTCTCCTTGGGGAGTTGGTTTCCCGGGTTGGCATTTGGAATGTACCGCCATGAGCACGAAATATTTAGGTGAAACATTTGATATTCACGGTGGAGGAATGGATTTGAAATTCCCACATCATGAGTGTGAAATTGCTCAAAATGAAGCATGTACCGGTCACAGTCCGGTAAAGTTTTGGATGCATGCCAATATGTTGATTTTGAACGGTAAAAAAATGGCTAAATCTACCGGAAATTACATTTTACCCAACGAAATTTTTACCGGTGAAAATACGATTCTGTCAAAAGCCTTTTCACCAAATGTAACCCGCTTTTTCATGCTTCAAGCCCATTACCGCAGTGTATTGGATTTTTCAAACGACGCTATTTTAGCTTCTGAAAAAGGATTTAATCGCTTAATGGAAGGAATGGAGTTAGTAGATAAATTGATTCCATCAGCTGTCTCAACTTTGTCTGTTTCTGAATGGAAATTAAGTTGTTATGAGGCCATGAATGACGACTTTAACACGCCTATTCTAATAGCACAGTTATTCGAAGGTATTCGATATGTGAATCTTATTAATGACGGTAAAGAAACAATCACCGCTACTGACCTTGCCGAACTGAAAACAACTTTGAAAAGTTTTATTCACGATGTGTTAGGAATCAGTAATGAACAAGAAGAAAGTCAGCATACAGATAAATTAGAAGGTGTTGTCAATTTAATGATTCAAATGCGAAATGAAGCCAGAGCCAACAAAAACTTTGCGTTGTCAGACCAAATTCGTGATCAATTGTTAGCCTTGGGAATTCAATTGAAAGACGGAAAAGAAGGCACAACTTTTAGTGTAAATTAAGACATTAATCATTTTGAAAAAGTAACTTTTGATTTACTTTTTACAACTATTTTTTATGCTAAAAAAAATAATTCAATTTCCTTTTATATTATTGATTCGGTTCTACCAAGTTGTGATTTCACCACTTACGCCGGCCACTTGTCGATTTGAACCAACATGCTCACACTATTCGGTAGAAGCCATTCAAAAGCATGGTGTTTTTAAAGGAATTTGGCTATCCATCAAACGCATTTCAAAATGTCATCCGTGGGGAAAAAGTGGTTACGACCCAGTTCCATAAGTAATTTTATGAATATATTAAAACCAAAGCGTTGTAATTTGACATAAATTCGTTTACTTTTACCACAAATAAACATCTATGGTTACTCCTATTCTATCTTTTGTGTGGAATCCTTCAGAGGGTTTTGATATTGGTCCACTCTCTATTCGCTTTTACAGTTTGATGTTTGTAGTGGCATTCGCATTGGGCTGGTATATCATGAAGTATATTTTTATTCGTGAAGAGGAACCGTTGGAAAAACTAGACAGTTTGTTTATTTATACGGTTATTGCCACTTTAGTGGGAGCACGATTAGGTCATGTGATTTTTTATCAATCTGAATTGTTTCGTGATGATCCTTTGAGTATATTGCTTCCTATTCGTACGAATCCAACATTTGAATTTACAGGTTTTTCCGGACTTGCTAGTCATGGTGCTGCCATTGCTATCATACTTTTTATGATTTATTTCAGTAAAAAAATCATGAAACGTTCTTTACTTTGGGTTTTGGATAGAGTGGTTATACCGGTAGCCAGCGGAGCTGTTTTTGTTCGATTAGGCAACTTTTTCAATTCAGAAATTGTGGGTCACGAAACCAATTCTTCTTTCGGAATAAAATTTATTCAAGATTTCTACTCCAAACGAGAAGCTATGCAGCTTACCAAAACGAATAATCCCAAAGAAGCCTATAAAGCCATCACTAATAATCCTGAATACCAACATTTGGTTGATGCAGTTCCTTCTATTCATCCATCACAATTATATGAAGCAATTGGGTATGTTTTTGTTTTTCTCATCTTGTTTTTGATGTACTGGAAAACGAATGCCCGTAAAAAAGAAGGATTGCTTTTCGGATCGTTTATGGTATTGTTATGGTCTGTACGGTTTATAGTAGAATTTGTAAAAGCCAGCCAAGGCGGATTTGAAAAATATCCAATGTTCAATGCATTAACAACAGGGCAATGGTTGAGTATTCCGTTTGTTTTGATTGGTATTTATTATATTTATAATGCTTCAAAACGAAAAAATGAAGCATAAATATAATATTTATAAAACATAAAAAAAGTGTATTGGTTGCAATACACTTTTTTTATGCCATATAATTAACTGTTTATTTGATAATAATTTTGTGAGTGCCTTGTTGCTCAGCAGTAGTCCATTTTAACAAGTACATTCCGGATGCTAAATTTAATTGCAAGGTTGAGAAACCATCAATAGTTGTTGAAAATACTTTAGTTCCGGTGAGTGAGAAAATCTCAACCTCTGCTCTACTTTCGATTCCACTTATATTGATTTCATTTTGAGCGGGAATAGGATAAACTTTCACATCGCTTACGTTGAATTTAGGATTGCTCAATGTTGGAAACCATTGTTCACCAAAATTAGCTCCAAAAATATAATTCGCTAACTCAGGATGATCAATAAATGGATTACGATTCATTTGCCATGTATAAATGTAATTGTTTCGATTCATTTCAAAATCATCAGACGGGTCGGTTGTATTCCAATTCAAAAGAGAAGCTAAATCACCCATTTGAAACATCGTATTATCAGGTGGATTACCATTTACAAGTGATAAACCATTGTATCGAACAGCCATGTAAAATAATGCTCTTGCTACATCTCCTCTCCATGTACCGGAAGTATTAGCCGGACCATTGTAATCGCTACCATAATCTCGGTTGCTTCTTGAACTGTTTTCTTGACCGTCTTCTGCTCTGATGTGATGTGCATCTGAATGACCGGATAGAATGTCAGCTGCACTTGTTGGTAGCCAAATATTTATTCCATCTAAAAAAGAAGATGTACCATTCGCAAATCCACCTCTAGATTGAGGCCAAATATGTTCACGGTTCCAAACGCCTAATATGCTTGCTCCGGTTTGATAATCCAATTTAGATTTGGGTTGCTCTACATACATCAACCAAACTTCGTTATTGTTAGCCGGATTTTGATCGGCATTGTTTAAAATTTCTACTACGTCTCCATAACTATGAGCTCTGACTAGTGAAGGATTGGCAATAATATCTTGTAATGCTTGTTTTAATGCGTTTCCGGATAATCCATAACAAGAGGCATAATAATCTGTAGGAGCTGTAGAAGTTATATTTCCAAAAGTAGGCGTCATTGGAGTTCCCCAAGAAGCTACCACAAAATTCATGTCGCGTACTCTAATTTTTATGTTTTGAAGAGCAATAAATCCTTCCGGTAAATTATTTACAATCACTGACATTATTTCATCACCATCATTCACATCATCATCCAAAAGTTGAATCACTGTTGAAATAGTGGTTTGTCCTGAGGGAATAGTCAAATTCGTTTGACCCGAAAAATCATCAGTTGTAAATGTACCATTATTCAAACTAAGGTTAAAATTTACCGTTTGAGCTACAGGAGTATCCGCTTCAAAAGTTAATGTAATACTTTGCCCTTCATTTATGATTGAAGCACTTGAAGAAATTGCAATTCCATTATAGATGATACCACTTCCATCGTTATTCATACGTGGTGTAGGCGTTTTTACTTCGTAGGTTCCATCATTTCTTCGTTGGATGGATTGTGAAGCCGCTAAAGCATTTATATTTTCATTTATCTGTATTGTAACACCCAAAACTGTCATTAAAGCTGTTGCTTGAGTAGCACTGTTTCCATACACTAATGCATCCACCAGATTATTTGCCGTAGCAGGCGTATCAATTGGGAAACTTTCTACTACGTCTAAATACAAACCAACGGCATCAGGTCCATTTTGAATTGTATTTTGCGGAATAAGCATAGAGGGATATGGTGTCAATTGAGAATTTCCTATCACCACAATTCCATTTCCATCTGTTACTAATCCTGAAAGATCTGTAGTATAATAACTTAATGTTCCGGTTCCATTAGTTGAACCATTGTAAAATACTAGAATGTAACCGTCCAAAGAAAAATAAGGCGTTTCTGATTTTAATTCAATAAATTCTCTTACATCCAGTCCGGGGGTATCAGCATCTAATTCGTTGATTACTACTTGTCCTTGAACAAACATAGTAAACAACAAAGCGACCCCTAACAGTAGTCTTTTTGTCATGGTTTAATTTTAGTTTACTTACAAAGTTAGCACATTTAGTTGTGGTAAGCCTCATTTTTAACATTTAGCCTTTTTATTTAACCATTAGTTCACAATTTTTTTACTATCTTTCAACCAATAAAAATTGCTTTTTTTGGTTACTTATTTAAAAACTTCAATTCCATTCTTCGCTATATTGATAACTAATATGCTTTGGTGTCAACACCAAACTAAATTAGTTGTTGAAGTATTGGATGATAAAAAAATGCTCACTGTTCAACAGGAGATTACATTTCACAATACGTCGAAAGACACATTATCAAAAATAGTTTTGAATGATTGGAATAACGCATTTTCTGCTAAGAACACACCATTAGCCAAACGTTTTTCTGATGAATTTGTTCGAAGTTTTCATTTGTCAAAACCGCATGAAAAAGGTTCAACTCAATCATTGGTTATTATCGACCAAGATCGTGCTTTTTTAGAATGGTGTCGGCCTGATTCTCATCCTGATATTGTTGAAGTAACCCTTAGAAAAAAAATAAGTCCGGGAGAAAAGATAACATTCAGTTTAGTGTATTACATCAAATTACCGAAAGATAAATTCATCAAATTCGGTTACATTGAAAATGGTAATTATTATTTAAGAGATTGCTTCATCCTTCCCGCTCGTTTTCATCAAGGTAAATTCACATACTACAGTCAGTTGAATTGCGATGACATTGCTAATGCACCATTAGATATTGATTTAATTATTCATATTCCTAAACAACTTGAAATCACAACAGAATTAAACGAGCTTTCTTTAGTAGAAGAGAAAACACATAAAAAATACCGTTTTAAAGGAGAGTACATTCAACAGATTTCATTGGTTTTAGAGACAAAAAAAACGTTTGAACGATTTAAAAATGATATCATCGAAGTCAACACAAACCTTAAAGAAAATCGTATAGACGCCTATCAAAAAGCCATTTCAATTGATAAGATTACTCGTTTTGTCGAAAAATCATTAGGACAGGCTTCACATGCCAAAATTGTAGTCAGTCAAGTGGATTATGAACGAAATCCATTTTATGGATTAAATCAATTGCCCTCTTTTATCAGTCCATTTCCGGATAGTTTCTTATACGAAATTAAATTTCTGAAAACCTATTTACACCAATTTCTAAAACAAGAATTACGATTAGATCCCAGAAAAGACAATTGGATTTATGATGCATTACAAGTATATATCATGATGAATTATATTGATGAATATTATCCCGACATGAAGATGATGGGTAACTTATCAAAATTTAAACTAGTCAGAGGTTATAATTTGATGCAAATAAATTTTAATGAACAATACAGCTATTACTATATGCTGATGGCTAGAAAAAACCTTGATCAACCTATTGGTGACCCCAAAAACACGTTACTAAAATTTAATGAACAAATAGCAGGAAAATACCGAGCAGGACTAAGTTTAAAATACTTGGACAATTACCTTGAAAAAGAAATCGTTTCAACCAGTATTCAAACATTTTTTAATCAAAACAAACGTCAACAAACAGAACGTTCAGACTTTGAAAAAATCCTTAAGGTTAATTCTAAAATGAATCTTGACTGGTTTTTTGATACCGTAATAAATTCCCGAGACATTATAGATTATACTTTTTCTAAAGTTGAAAAATCAAAAGACAGTATTTCGATTGTGGTTAAAAATAAAACCGGCGTTACGGTTCCAATTCCACTTTATGGTCTTCAAAAAAAGGAAGTTGTCTTTAAGAAATGGTTGGAGAATGTTAAAACGGATACCCTACTAACCTTTTCCGATAATGAATTTGAACGATTGGTGTTAAATTATAAAAACGAAGTTCCCGAGTATAATTTACGAAACAACTGGAAGACATTCAATGGCTTTTTCAACAATAATCGACCGTTTAAATTCAATTTTTTAAAGGATTTAGAAGACCCTTATCACAATCAAATTTTGTATGTTCCAACGCTTGAATACAACTTATACAATGGAATTATGCCCGGAATGCGTATTCACAATAAAACTTTTTTAGATAAGCCACTGATTTTTGATTTCAACCCTGCCTATTCTTTTTTGACGGAACATTTAATCGGTAACTTTTCTGTTATTGCGAATGATTTTAAACGGAATAGTCGACTTTTTCTAGTGCGGTATTCTTTTTCGGGTCAATTTTTTGATTACGCTCCGGATGCCAGTTATATGCGTTTGACTCCTATGATTCAATTTCGCATCAGAGAAAATGACTTTAGAGATAATCGGCGACAAAGCATTTTAGTGCGTCAAGTAATTGTAGATAGAGAACGATCTCCTTTTGTAGAATTGACAGAACAAAACAGTAACTACTCGGTATTTAATCTCAAATATTTTGATGTGAAGACTGAGGTAAAAAACCATTTTGCTATCAGAACTGACTTGCAAATTGCCGATTCTTTTGGAAAAGCATCAATTGAATTAGAATACCGCAACTTATTTGAAAACAACAGCTTACTTCAATTACGTTTTTTTGCAGGAAGTTTTTTATACCGAAATACCACCTCTGAGTTTTTTAGTTTTGGTTTAGATCGTCCAACTGATTATCTTTTTGATTATCCATTATACGGTCGATCTGAAACAAGTGGTTTTTTTAGTCAACAATACGTGATTGCCGAAGGAGCCTTTAAATCAAAATTGGAAAACCCTTTTGCCAATGAATGGATGACTACATTTAATAGTGGAATTAATGTATGGAACTGGATTGAAGTATATGGTGATTTAGGATGGGTTAAAAATAAAAATACAACTCCACAGTTTGTATATGACACCGGTATCCGATTAAATTTAGTGACCGATTATTTTGAAGTATACCTTCCGGTGCAATCGTCAAATGGTTGGGAAATCAGTAAACCTTCTTATGCTGAACGTATTCGTTTTATGTTTACTATGACACCTGATGTTTTAGTAGGGTTGTTTACCCGAAAATGGTTGTGATTTGAAATATTAATTACATAAAAATCAATTTTATAGTCATTTTTTCTATTTTTTATTAAATTGCATACTGCTTAATTATATTTTTTTATTGATTTCGTAAATTATTTTTTTCTCAAAATTACTAATATAATAACTTTTTACATAAATTTGTTTCCCTAAGTATAAAATCATGACAGCACCGCAACCGAAAGAAGCCCTTACTTTTGAAGATTTTAAGATTGAAGTTTTAAACGATTATAAAATTGCCGTAACCAGCCGAGAATGTTCTTTATTAGGACGTCGCGAAGTATTAACCGGAAAAGCCAAGTTTGGTATTTTCGGAGATGGAAAAGAAGTTCCACAATTGGCGATGGCTAAAGCGTTTCAAAATGGTGACTTTCGTTCCGGTTACTACCGCGACCAAACCTTTATGATGGCGATTGGTCAGTTAACCATTCAACAGTTTTTTGCCGGATTATATGGCCATACCGATTTAAATCATGACCCTATGAGTGCCGGTCGTCAAATGGGCGGTCACTTTGCGACCCATTCCTTAGATGAAAATGGGAATTGGAATGATTTAACGAAACAAAAAAACTCGAGTGCCGACATCTCTCCTACTGCCGGTCAAATGCCGCGTTTGTTAGGTTTAGCACAAGCTTCAAAAATATACAGAAACGTATCGGTCTTATCGAAGAAGAATAAATTCTCCGAAAACGGAAATGAAATCGCTTGGGGAACCATCGGAAATGCCAGTACTTCTGAAGGACTTTTCTTTGAAACTATCAATGCTGCCGGTGTTTTACAAGTACCTATGGTCATGAGTGTTTGGGATGATGAATACGGAATTTCTGTGCACGCCCGCTATCAAACCACCAAAGAAAATATTTCAGAAATCTTAAAAGGTTTCCAACGCGATGAACACAACAATGGGTATGAAATCATGACCGTTTTGGGTTGGGATTATGCAGCGTTAGTAGGCACCTACCAACGTGCGGCTCAAATTGCCCGTGAAGAACACGTTCCTGTTTTGATTCACGTGAGAGAATTAACGCAACCGCAAGGACATTCTACTTCCGGTAGTCACGAACGCTATAAAAATGCAGAACGATTGGCCTGGGAAGCAGAATACGATTGTATTGCCCAAATGCGTTTGTGGATGATTGCCAACGGCATTGCCACCGCTGAGGAATTGGATGCCATGGATACCAATATCAAAAAAGAAGTGTTGGAAGGCAAAAAAGCAGCTTGGACTGCCTTTGTAGAACCGATTAAGAAAGAACAAAATGAATTAGTAACGCTGTTGGAAAGCATAGCTTCTACTAGTGTAAATCGTGTGTTCATTCAAAAATATGCCAATGATTTAAAAGAAATCAAAGAACCGATTCGAAAAGATTTGATTTCGATGGCTCGAAAAGTGCTTCGAATGATTGTGGGCGAATCAGGGCAACCAAAATTAGCTGCTTGGATTCAAAATTATTTGAACACTATTCAACCGAAATTTAGCTCTCATTTATTTTCTGAATCAGCTCAAAACGTAACGGCAGTGCAGGAAGTATTACCAACGTATGATACTTCCGCTGAAGAAGTAGATGCTCGTTTAGTATTACGTGATAACTTTGATGCGATTTTCAGCCAGCATCCGGAGGTATTGATTTTTGGAGAAGATTCCGGAAACATTGGAGATGTAAACCAAGGCTTAGAAGGCATGCAGGAAAAATACGGTGAATTACGTGTAGCCGATGCCGGTATTCGTGAAGCGACGATTTTAGGACAAGGAATCGGGATGGCGATGCGAGGCCTACGCCCTATTGCTGAGATTCAATATTTAGATTATTTGTTGTATGCCATTCAAATCATGAGTGATGACTTGGCTACCTTACAATACCGAACCAAAGGCCGTCAAAAAGCACCGTTAATCATTCGCACCCGTGGTCACCGTTTGGAAGGTGTTTGGCATTCCGGTTCGCCAATGGGAATGATTATTAATGCGGTAAGAGGAATTCATGTTTTAGTACCCAGAAACATGACCAAAGCGGCAGGTTTTTACAATACGTTATTGGCTACTGACGAACCGGCCTTAATTGTAGAATGTTTGAATGGTTATCGTTTAAAAGAAAAAATGCCAACCAATTTAGGTGCATTTAGAACTCCGATTGGCATAGTGGAAACCATCAAAACCGGAACCGACATTACAATTGTTTCGTATGGCTCCACATTGCGTTTGGTTGAACAAGCCGCCAAAGAATTATTGGAAGTAGGTATTGATTGTGAAATCATTGACGTTCAATCGCTTTTGCCGTTTGATATACAGCATGACATAAAGAAAAGTGTGGCCAAAACCAATCGATTGTTAATTGTTGATGAAGACGTTCCGGGTGGAGCTTCTGCCTTTATTTTACAACAAGTTTTGGATGAGCAAAATGCGTATGACTATTTAGACAGTAAACCACAAACCTTAGCGGCTCAACCGCACCGTCCGGCGTATGGTACGGATGGCGACTACTTCAGTAAGCCATCGGTGGAAGATATTTATGAGAAGGTGTATGCGATGATGAATGAGGTGAATCCAAGGGAGTATCCGGGGTTGTATTAATTTGGCAATGTGTCAATCAGTCAATGTGGCAATGTGGCAATGAGTCGATGTGGCAATTTAGGTTGTTCTTCTAGTATACTACGTTGTGTCATTCCTACGAGAGGAGGAATCTCATCATACTTGTTAGTGCATTTTTAATGGAACACGGATGACGCAGATTGAAAATGATTTTTTGATTCGCTTCGCGAAAATAGATTTACGCGGATTTCAAATATGCTAAATTCGGAATTTTATTCTCTTCCTATCTCATACAAACCTGAGTACCTCAGCACCTCAGTACCTCAGCACCTTTTAACGCTTAAACTTTTACATTCTTTCATTCAAAGGGGTACCACAACCCTTACGATGCTATGCTTTATCCATTACGTTGACTCCTATGATTAACGAATGAAGATTAACGAATGATGAATGAAGATTAACGAATTTTGAAGTAAAAATGTCGAATTTAGTAGTATTTTTGATAGTTTACCAATTGTAATGGTACTTTTCTTCTACTTAAAAGCAGAATGCGTACGGATTCGTTCGAAAAAAGAAGTTTTTTTGAAAATCAAAAGCGAATAAGTTAAGAACAAGGGGTACCACAACCCAAAAGCAATCTCGAACAAAACCCAAACAAAACTCTAGCAAAATCCGAAATGGTATCATAAATTGATGGTAGATACCATCTTCAACGTTAAACTCTCTTTAAAACCATGTAGATTAATACGTTACATCACTTTTACAAATTAACCTTTGCTTTACTCATTTATTTTCCTACTTTTGATTTTCCATTATACAAATACCACAAGATTTTTATTAATCACAAGTTCAAGTTGATGTGACTTTTTTGAAAAAGTTATGTGAATATGAATGTATTTACTAGTTATGTGCCATATTAGGACGACACTACAATGAAAGAACTTATTCCGACAATAAACGAAATTGTTAAGTATGGACTTCAACCAAACTTGACGGTAACTGACAAAGAAAAATTTTTGGAACGACACCTCGTGAAAATTTACGACCTGTATTTTGACATAGAATATAAATTTGACGAAACAGATTTTCCTGACTTTGACAAAACACAACTTCCCGACCTCAGACAAAACGTTGAAAGTAATTTTAAGGATTACGGGTTTTACAAAACCATCCTTGACATCAACGACATTGACAACTTAAAGGACAACGCAATTGGTGATGCAATTGACGACCTTTCCGACATCATTGCAGACTTATTGGAGATCAAATGGAGAATTGAAAACAATAGTTTGGCAGACGGACTTTGGTTTTTTGAACTAATATTTTACAGCCATACCCAACAACATATTCTTGACCTTTTAAACTTTATGAAGCAGAAAAATGGTTAAAACAAAAATTCGTTTCGTTGATATTATTTATTGGCTTGCAATCATCGGGGCAGACATTTTTGTTTATATAGTTTTGGGTATTCTACAAATGGACTATGACGACAACTATGACAGTTCAAAAGGAGAATATTGGAGTTTATCAAGTATGAATAAATGGCAATTGATTTTTTACTTTTTATTACAACTTTGGAACATAATAAACATAATTGGACTTATACTTATCGGACGAAAAATTTATAAACGAATAAAATACGGTACATAATACGGGTAACCCTTGCACAACCCCCTCCAATAACTAAATTTTCAAAAAAATCATAAAAAACAACCTCGTTTAACCTTAAGTTTCGGGACTTTTAAGCGAGGTTTAATTTTGGATGAAAGTTGGTGTTAAGGTTTTACTCACTTTTTATTTTTGAATCTTTTGCTTGTCCTTTTATTTAAAAAGATTTTAAATGTACTTTAAAACCGATATATTTACGTAATCATTAATAAAAATCAGTTCGTGTGTAAGTTTTAAACGAACTGTTGTTATGTACACGTACTATTTTACCGAAAATCACAAATAGTAGAAAGTATCATATTATGAAATTAACTTTGTGTTTTAAATTACTGTTACTCTCTTCTTTATTTGCGTTTGGTCAAGGTCAAATACAATTTAACTCTCTAAAATATAATCTTTCACCTGTAAGTGTTGGAGAGACTACCTATTTAAAAATTCCTTTCTCAAATATTGGAAACGAGCCTATGATAATTACCAAATGTCAAAGTACGAATGCAACATCAATTATTTCGGCAAGTAAAAACCCAATTCTTCCAAATCAGTCCGATACTTTAACCGTAAAAATTTTGAATAACTCAAGTGGGGATTTTAGACACACATTTGTGGTTGGAATAGATAATCAAGAAAAATTCAATATTATTGAAGTTAATATAAATGTTCTTGGAACTAAAATTTTTGGAAAAGTTGTTAATAAAAAAAATGGAGAACCACTACCTTTTGCAACAGTTAGAATTGACAAAAATGAAATTGGAACAACTACTGATTATGATGGAAAATATTCACTTAAAGCTTCTTTAAACGATACCTTAATCTATAGTTTTACAGGAATGAAAACTCTAAAAGTTAAAGCTCACAAGGATGAAATAAATATTGAATTAGAGGAAGTAGATTTAAAGGCAGAAGTTGGTCCTCCATTTTACCCAAAAACTAAAAGACTTGAAGCAACAACTATAGTATCAAAAGAAGACATTGAAAACGCAGATAACCCTAAATACAATTTTAAAAAGAATGCTAAGAACAATGTTTTTGTGATTTTCGTTTCGGAATTGACTTCATACGATTTAAACAAAGAAGATCTAGAATTTGAACAAAAATATAATGTGAAATATTCTTTGATCGGTAATTACAAAATCGATTATTTAAAAAAATACAACAAGCTAACTTTTAAACACCTTAAAAAGAAATACAAGAAATCTTGGCTGAAAGAAATCAGAAAAGATGCTGTTGGTTTAAAAAAAGAATAAAAAAAAACAGCACACACAGATTATGCAAGATTGCGGGTTTTGGGCTTAATATTAAGTTTGTTTTGTATCTTTGAGTACAGTATTTAATAGAGCGTTTTGGGTTTCTTTATTCCACAACCCAATAAAATTACTAACCTATTTTTATTTTTTTCCAATAAAAAAAAATCCTTTTAATGCTAACTAAACTTCATCTATGAAAAATATTTTACTTGTATTTGTGGTATTATATTGCATTAGTTGCACACCAAAAAAGGAAGATATTACCTTTCATGAATGTGAGTTTCGTTTTTCAGAGGTGAATAACAATCCTTATGATAATATTGATCATTATAAAAAATGGATTGATAACAAACAAGATGCAATACGTTCGAATCTTTATTTTTATGAGCTAGAACGGAATAAAAGAAACTTGGATAGTCTCTACAAAACAAAAGCACACTATTTATTTATTATAGGTGGTGGTGGAATTTGGGTTCGAGCTAAAGATTGTAATGCCGAAATTAAAAACGATACCCTATTTATTGCTTATACACCAAAATGGAACAGCAAACCGGTGGGAGAAGCTGCCCCAACCATGATGTGTTTAGAATTGGACAAAACAAAATATCCAAATTACAAAGCACTTGAAATAGTTTATATACAGCGATAACATGAAACCCATTCTTTACCTATACTTTTCGTTTTTCAGCCTATTGTGGTTTGCTCGATTACCGCAAGGAGCAAGGGAATACACCTCTATCCCCGACCCAAAATTTGAACAATGCTTAATCGATTTACAATATGACTCAGGTGAGATAGATGGAAAAGTACTAACCTCAGAAATCGCAAAAGTAACTGAATTGGATGTTTCCAATAAAATGATTCATGATTTAACCGGTATTCAAGATTTTAAGTCATTGATTCGCTTGTTTTGTCAAAAAAATCAATTAACGGCTTTGGATATTTCAAAAAATAAAGACTTAACTCATTTGGATTGTAGTGAAAATAAATTGGATCATTTAAGTGTTGACCATAACAAAGCTCTTCAATTTTTGAAATGTAGTCTCAATCATTTAGCCACTTTGGATGTATCCAAAAATTTAGCTTTACAATTATTGCACTGCGGTTCGAATACGTTAACTTCTTTAGCTATTTCTACCAATACTGCCCTCACAACATTAGTAGCAGACAATAATCGGCTAACTTCATTAGATGTGAGTCAAAATTATGCATTATTGGAACTGAACTGTCTGGCCAACAAAATTACAACATTGGATCTTTCGAACAATAAACAGTTAACCACATTAGATTGTCGTTTTAATCCACTATCTGTTTTGGATGTATCAAATAATACTGCCTTAACGATTTTAAATTGTGCAGAAAATAATTTAACTGCTTTAGATGTATCCAAAAATAAAGCTCTAATCGAGTTGTACTGTTATAACAATTTGTTGACAACACTTGAAATCAGTAAAAATAAAGCCTTGACAAAACTATCTTGTTTTACCAATCAATTGACAAGTTTGGATGTATCAAACAATACTAAATTGGTTCTTTTGCATTGCAACCAAAATCAATTACGTGAATTGAATGTACGATTGAATAAAAAATTGGCTAATTTGAATTGCTCTTCCAATCAGTTAACTACCTTAAATACAACCAAGAACAAAGCTTTGTGGAGTATTAATTGCAGTTCGAATTTTTTAATCGCTTTGGATACTCGCAAAAACACTAATTTAAAGTATTTGGATTGCAATTCAAATCGATTATTGGAATTACATGTCACTAAAAATAAAGCTCTTTTGGAGTTGCGTTGTCAGCATAATAAACTGAAGAGTTTAGAGTTGTCTCACCTTCCAAAACTGATTAGACTTTTCTGTAATCATAATCAATTGAAAAAATTAGATCTATCGCAAAATCCAGCATTGCTTAGTGTGATTTGCTCTTCCAACGAATTAACTGTACTCAATTTAAAAAACGGGAACAATCGCACTTTAGATTATTTGGATGCAAAAACAAACCATACCTTAACCTGTATTCAAGTGGACTCAATTGACAAACCGAGCTCAAGATGGTTTAAGGATGCTCATGCAAAGTACAGCACCTCCTGCCAATAAGTTTGAAAAAAGAAATCTATCATTTTAAATGTGCATGAAAAAATTAACCTTTTTCAATAATTGTAACCGTTGATCCTCCTCCAAAAACAAATTCCAAAAATAAAAAAAACCAACCTCGTTTATCCCTAAGTTTCGGGACTTTTAAGCGAGGTTTTATTAAATTAGTCATTCCAACCTCCATTTTTCCCTATTTTTGCCCTTCAAAAATTCACCATGTTACGCGTTAAAAAAATAAGTGTTGTTGTGTTGCTCTTTTGGGTTGGGTTGGGTTATGCTCAGCTTACCACGGTTACGAACAAAACCACTTATCCGTTTTGGATACAAGTGCCGGAAAAGCAACCGGAAGAAAAATTGCCGTTGCTGTTGTTTTTGCACGGTAAAAGTCTTTCCGGTACCGATATTAACCGAGTAAAACGATACGGGGTGTTGCGAGCCATTGAAAAAGGCCGAAAAATTCCGGCTATAGTGGTGGCTCCTCAACTGGCAAGCGGCAGTTGGAATCCCGATAAAGTATTAGAATTGATTGAATACCTTCAAAAAAATTACCCCATCGACGAGCAACGCATTTATGTGTGTGGCATGAGTTTGGGCGGGTATGGCACGTTGCATTTTGCCGGTAAACATCCAGATAAACTTACCGCTGCTGTCGCTATTTGCGGTGGCGGAAACGAAAAAGACGGCTGTCGCTTGGCCACTGTGCCCCTCTGGATTCAGCATGGCGATGTAGATTATATTGTCCCTCTTTCGGAATCGCAAAAAATGTATGACGCCATAAAAAAGTGTAACATCAATGCCGATGTGACGCTAACCGTAATCAAAGGTGGCAATCACGGTAGTGTGGAACGCTTGTTTCATCAGGATGAATTGTATGAGTGGTTGTTTAAGCAGGTGAGGAAAGAGTGATTAGTGTTTAGTTATCACTTCGCAAAAAACTTAACATTGCCGAATAAAATCAATCCGTATCTTTGTTAAAGTAAATTTTACATGTACTTAACTTTAACTAAACATACGTTTTATGCAACATATTATTGACCGATTCATTAGTTATGTAACTGTTGACACAGAATCGAATCCTAATTCAGACACTAATCCCAGTTCAAAAAATCAATTGGTGTTGGCTCGTCAATTGGTAAAAGAATTAAAAGCCATCGGCATGGAAGACGTGACGATGGACCGAAAAGGTTACATCATGGCCACTTTACCTAGTAACGTAGAACATGAAGTGCCGGTGATTGGATTTATTTCGCATTATGATACGAGTCCGGATTTTACGGGAGCGAATGTGAAACCGCAAGTGATAGAAAACTATGACGGAAAAGACATCGTATTGAACGCGGAACAAAACATCATACTATCGCCTTCTTACTTTAACGATTTGTTGCAATACAAAGGGCAAACGTTGATTACGACAGATGGCACAACCCTTTTAGGTGCCGATGACAAAGCCGGAATTACTGAAATTGTGACGGCAATGGAATACATGATTCAGCATCCTGAAATCAAACATGGAAAAATCAGAGTGGGTTTTACACCGGATGAAGAAATTGGTCGAGGAGCTCATCATTTTGATGTGGAAAAGTTTGGTGCGGATTGGGCCTACACCATGGATGGTAGTCAGATTGGCGAATTAGAATATGAAAACTTTAATGCCGCCGGTGCTAAAATTACCTTCAAAGGTAAAAGTGTGCATCCCGGTTATGCCAAAGGAAAAATGATTAATTCGATGTTATTGGCTGCCAAGTTTGTATCGAAATTACCCAAAAAAGAAGTACCGGAGCATACCAAAGGTTATGAAGGTTTCTACCATGTAACCGGCATCACGGGAAGTATAGAAGAAAGTACCGTTTCCTTGATTGTTCGTGACCACGATAAAAAACTATTCAAAAAAAGAAAAGAATTTTTGCATGATTTGACGGCAAAATTCAATAAAAAATACCGCAAACAGTTTGGAGAAGAAATTGCGGTGATTGAAATCAAAGATCAGTATTACAACATGAAAGAGAAGGTAGAACCGGTATTTCATATTGTAAAGATTGCAGAAAAGGCAATGAAAAAACTAAACATCAAACCGATTATCAAGCCGATTCGCGGCGGTACTGACGGTTGTCAATTGTCATATAAAGGCTTGCCGTGTCCGAATATTTTTGCGGGTGGACATAATTTCCACGGAAAGTATGAATATGTTCCGGTAGAAAGCATGCAAAAAGCGGTGGAAGTGATTGTGAAAATCGCGGAGTTAACTGCAGAGCCAAAAAAATAATCAACTTTTTTTTTAAGCCGCTGATTCACTGATTTTACTTATTTCAAATCTGCGAATCAGTGGCTTTATGTTTTTATTACTATGAAGGACAAAAAAATCTGGAATAGAAATCAAAAATGGTTGGAAGAAATTGAATTACTTAAATCCATTATCGAAAAAACCGAGTTGGTAGAAACGGTAAAATGGGGCGGTATTGTTTACACATGGAACAACCGCAATATCATTGGAATTGGAGGATTTAAAGATTATTTCACCATTTGGTTTTTTAACGGTGTTTTTCTTTCGGATGAAAAAAAGTATTGGTCAATACCGGTGAAGGTGTTACGAAAGGATTACGCCAATGGCGATTTACTTCGAAAGAGGAAGTAAATGAAAAACTTGTCCTTCACTATATGAATCAAGCCATCGCAAATGAGAAAAACGGACTTTCCATCAAGCCGAAAAAAAAGGAAGTAAAACCATCTGATTTTTTTCTGTCTCAATTGAACCAAAGTGCAGCATTGGTAGAGAAGTTTACTTCCTTTTCACCCTTTAAACAGAAAGAATTCATCGAATATATCGATTCCGCTAAGCAAGAAAAAACGAAGCTTGACCGTTTTGAAAAAATAAAACCGATGCTTTTAGCAGGCATCGGTTTGAATGATAAGTATCGTAAATAATTATTTTTTCTCTACCAATTTGGCACTCAATTCCATTGAAATGGCTGAGCGTTCCATTTTGATTTTTCCGGCCATGGTTTCGATTACCACAGTACCTTCTGATAATTCAGCTACTTTCCCGTGAATTCCACTTTTCGTAATGATACGGTCGCCTACTTTAAGGTTATTTTCGAATTCTTTTTCTTGTTTGGCTCTTTTTTGTTGCGGACGAATCATGAAGAAATAAATCACCACGAACATCAACAAAAAAGGTAATAAAGACTGGATATTTTCCATTATAATTGAGTTATTGAGTTACAGTTGTTTCAGCCGGTTTTGCTTTTGGAGTAACATTGGCTTTGATAGAAAGCACATCCCTACCGGTTACAGTATTGGCAGTAATGTTCACCGATTTTTGTTGCATACCCGGTTTTCCTCCACTATCAAACGTTACTTTCATTTTACCTGATTTACCCGGTTTGATTGGTTCTTTAGGATATTCAGGAACAGTACAACCACATGAACCGGAAGCATTTGTTATTAATAAATCAGCATCACCGGTATTGGTAAAGGTGAAAACTGTTTCTACTTTATCGCCTTCGTTAATTACACCAAAATCATGTTCTTTTTTGTTGAAAGTCATCACCGGATATTTACCGTCTACTTTATTTTCAACCGATTGAACGGCTGCGTTTGGGTCTGTATTTTCGATAGGTATACCCGCTTCATTGACCATTTGAGGAGCATACATTTCAACATCTTTACTGTTGGGATCAACTTTAGATAAAGCATCTTCTTTTTTACAAGCCGTTACTGCTAAAATTGCTGCAAAAGCAAAAGCATAAAATGAGTTCTTTTTCATTTTCTATAGTTTTAAGTTTTACATTAAACCGCGTCCGGTCTTATTGAGTTTATTTGTTTTTTGATATTCTTTTACCAGGTTATCAAGAATTCCATTGATGAAAATACTACTTTTCGGTGTGGCATATTCTTTGGCAATTTCCAAATATTCATTAATGGTTACTTTGATAGGAATGGAGGGAAAACGCAAAAATTCGCAAATCGCCATTTTCAACATGATGGTATCGATTTCAGAAATACGTTCAGGGTCCCAATTGGGTGTTCGGTCTAAATATTCTTTGGCCAAATCCTGTTCGTTTAAAACCGTTTTACGGAATAAATCCTTTGCAAAGTCTTTGTCTTCCGCATCTTTGTATAAGGTTGGAATTCCTAAAATGAAAAGATTGCTTTCTTCCAGGGTTTTCAGTTGTTTTAAAAACATGGTATTCACCAAAGGAATATCATCCACCCATGTTAATCGAAAATCTTCTAAGTAGTCAAATAATTTTTCATTTGTGGCGATTACCTCTTCAAATAATTTTGCTACAAACTGTTTATCTTCTTCAAAAGAATTTTCTTTACTAGCCAAATAATCCAAATACAACTTGCTTTTTTTGGTTTCTTCCAACAACAATAATATCATGTCGTCGTTTTGCTTCCAATTGATGATTTTAAATTTTTCAAGATTATCCGCCAACAAGTTGTTTTTGTCTAACGAAACCAAGACACGATTTTTGATGAATTTTTTGTTAGGATTTTTATCCTTTTCGGTGGCAAGGTGTTTTTTGGCTGCAATTTCTAAAAATTCTTCTTCTTTTCTTCTGATTTCCATCAATACGGATACCATAATCAAGTATAAATTCTGAATGCTTTCTAAGCTGGAGAATAAGAATTTTTCCTCCTTTTCTAACTCTTCAGAACCACTTTGATGCATGGCATAAATCGTTTGTAGAATTTTAACGCGTATATGTCTTCTGTTTAACACTTGATAAGAACTTTTAAAAATTAGTGACGCCCTAAAAAGAGCGTCACAAAAATAAGATTATTTATTGAAAAAAAAGGCAAAAATTATTTTCCGGCTTCTTTTTTTCGTTGTTCAATTCTGTTTTGAGCAAATGTTAACGCTGCTTGGTGCGTGGTTATGTTATTTTTTACAGCAAAGTCTAAAATTTCTAACGTTGTGTTATAAATGTTCTCTGTTCTTCTCATGGCTTCTGCTTTGTCGTAATGTTCAATTTCTGCATATACGTTAATAATTCCACCAGCATTGATTAAGAAATCAGGAGCATATAAAATACCTCTTTCCTGTAAAATTTTACCGTGTACGTTTTCATTCGCTAATTGATTATTAGCTGCACCCGCCACGATTGTAGCATTCAATTTATAAATGGTCTCATCGTTGATGGTTGCACCTAAGGCACAAGGAGCGTAAATATCTACCTCAGCACTGTACAAATCAGGACCGTTGAACACTTTTGCACCATATTTGGCTCCCATTTCATTCAAACGAGCTTCATTAATATCCGCAATGGTAACAATTGCCCCCTCTTTTGTTAAGTAATCCACGAGTGTTTCACCTACGTGACCGATTCCTTGAACCAATACCTTTTTACCGGCCAACACATCTGAACCGTATTTGAATTTAGCTGCCGCTTTCATTCCCATATAAACACCAAACGCCGTAACCGGAGAAGGATTTCCGCTTCCACCTCTGGATTCAGAAATTCCTGTTACATAAGGAGTCACATCACGAACAGTGTCCATGTCTTCTGTTTGCATGCCTACATCTTCAGCCGTGATATATTTTCCGCTAAGCGAATGTACAAACTCACCAAATTTACGCATCAATTCAGGTGTTTTTTGTGTTTTGGCATCACCAATGATAACGGCTTTTCCACCCCCTAAATTAAGACCTGTAATAGCAGATTTAAACGTCATCCCACGAGATAAACGCAATACATCGTTAAGAGCTTCCCACTCGTTGGTATAATTCCACATTCGGGTTCCTCCTAAAGCCGGTCCTAAAACTGTGTTATGAATACCAATTATTGCTTTTAATCCAGTATCTTTGTCATTGCAAAAAACAATTTGCTCATGGTTATCAAATGATACTTGACCAAATACAGGATCCATTTTTTGTAGCTCTTTAGGAGTAGTAACTTCTGCTATCATAGTTAAAAATTTAAAAGTATAAAATTATGATTTTGTCAAAAAGACCTAACAAAAGTAGACTTTAATTTAAAAGATTGCAATTTAATTTCATAATTTTAATAATTCATCAATATAAAATCAAAAATAGCACTTTGTCAATAATTTTATAATTCGCAATTATTTAACACTTTAAAGCACAACCTTTCTTCAAGTATTATTATCTTATGAAAGAATTACAATATTTAAACAAATATTTCGTCAAATACAAATACAGGTTTCTGTTAGGAATTTTCATCACCATAGTGGCTCAAATCTTTTCGTTGTTTATTCCGAAATTAGTGAGCCATTCCATTAATGTTATTGATGCGTATCTCAAAAACCCCACTTCTGATATTATTTATATTCGAAAAGAGCTGCTCATTAGCTTAGGATTGATTTTAGGGGCAACGATAATTGCGGGTGTGCTGACTTTTTTGATGCGACAAACCTTAATCGTCATGTCGCGATATGTAGAATTTGACCTTAAGAATGAAGTTTTTCAACAATACGAACGTTTGAGTCAGCATTTTTATAAAAACAACCGTACAGGAGATTTGATGAACCGTATTTCGGAAGACGTGGGCAAAGTGCGAATGTATGTTGGTCCGGCAGTAATGTACACCATCAACACCATTATTCGTTTTGTGATTGTTATTATTTACATGTACAATGTTTCGCCACAATTGACCTTGTACACTTTATTACCCTTGCCACTTCTCTCCTATTTTATCTTTAAGTTAAGTAAAGAAATCAACATCAGAAGTACCCGTTATCAGGAAAATTTATCCACTTTGTCCAGTTTTACGCAAGAAATTTTCTCAGGTATTCGCGTTATTAAAGCTTATGCATTAGAATCACAACAACACGATAAGTTTGGTGAACTATCTATAGAAAGTCGCGATAAAAACATGAAATTAGCTTATGTAAATGCTTTATTTGGTCCGTTAATGATTTTATTAATTGGCTTAAGCAACCTTGTGGTTATTTATTTTGGCGGAATGATGTATATTAATGGAACCATTGCCAATATCGGAACCATTGCGGAGTTTATCTTATATGTCAACATGCTAACATGGCCTGTAGCTTCCATTGGATGGGTTTCTTCATTAGTGCAAGAAGCGGAAGCCTCTCAAAAAAGGATAAACGAGTTTTTAAAGATTGAACCGGAGATTAAAAATCATACCACAAAAGAAGAAGAAATTCATGGAACGATTGCCTTTAAAAATGTGAGTTACACCTATGAAGATACGCAGATTAAAGCCTTGAAGCACATTTCCTTTGAGATAAAAAAAGGAGAAACATTGGCTATTTTAGGTAAAACCGGTTCAGGAAAATCGACGATACTTTCCTTGTTGTGTCGATTGTATGATATAAAAGAAGGAGAAATATTAATGGATGGAAAACCACTTCATACGCTCAATTTAGAGTGTTTACGAAACAGCATTGGTATTGTTCCACAAGATGCCTTTTTGTTTTCGGATTCGATTCAAAACAACATCAAATTCGGAAAAGAAACCGCTACTGATGAGGAAGTGAGAGAGGCAGCAAAATTGGCAGTTGTGCATGACAACATCATGCAATTTAAAAACCAATATGATACTGTTTTGGGAGAAAGAGGAATCACCTTATCCGGCGGACAAAAACAGCGTGTTTCGATTGCGAGAGCCTTATTGAAAAATCCCGATATTTTGTTATTCGATGATTGTTTATCAGCAGTAGATACCGAAACGGAAGAACAAATTTTAACCAATCTATTTCAATTTTGCCAAAATAAAACCACTATAATTGTGAGTCATCGGGTATCTTCTGCTAAAAATGCGGATAAAATTATCATTTTAGAAGACGGTGAAATTATACAACAAGGTACTCATTTTCAATTATTAAATGAGGAAGGGTATTATAAAGAACTCTATTGGAAACAACTTTCTGAAAAAGAATTGTCATAATTTTTTTGCTATTTCAAATATTTTTTAGATTTTTGGTTCACTTACAACCTAAAATTTGAGCGAACGATTATGAGAGAAAATGACATGTTAGAAAAAGACGAAATTTTTTCTAAAGTTTTAAGAGCAGGAAGAAGAACCTATTTCTTCGATGTTAGAGCCACTAAAGCAGACGATTATTACATCACCATCACAGAAAGTAAAAAATTCACAGAAGAAGATGGTTCATTTCACTTTAAGAAACACAAAATTTATTTATACAAAGAAGATTTTGTTGCTTTCAAAGACATTTTAAATGAAATGACCGCCTATGTTTTGGATCACAAAGGTGAGGAAGTAATTTCTGAACGTCACCAAAGAGATTTCAAAAAAGAATATGAATCCACTTCTTCAGAAGACGGTGAAAACACCAAAGGAAGTTTTACCGATATTGATTTTGATGATATTTAAAAAAGTATCCCTTCTGAAAAGAGGGGATTTTTTTTTACCCAATTCGCAAACCATTTTCCACTTTTTTATCTGAGGAAAGTAAGATTACATTATTGTCTTTTCCCAGTGAACCCATCACTAAACATTCACTCATCCAATTGCCGATTTGTTTTTTAGGGAAATTGACAACGGCTACAATCTGTTTGCCAATTAATTCCTCTTTTGTGTAGCATTGTGTGATTTGAGCAGAAGACTTTTTGACACCTATTTCTTCCCCAAAATCAATCCATAAACGAAAGGCCGGTTTTCTGGCTTCCGGAAAATCCTGTGCATCGATGATGGTTCCGATACGCATTTCCACTTTTTCAAAATCTTCCCAATTAATCATAATCCTATCTTGATAAAAAAATAAACTCAAAAGTAAGGGTATTTGTCTAAAAATTCATAACTTTCAACAAAACAAAATGCATTCTTTTTATCATGGCTAATACTGAATCAACAATGATTCCATTGGGTACGCTTGCACCCGATTTTAAACTGATGGATACCAATTCAAATGATGTATTTACATTTGCTGATGTAAAAGGAGAAAAAGGAACACTTATCTTTTTCATTTGCAATCATTGTCCGTTTGTGCATCATGTCATGGAAGAAATTATCATGATTGCCAATGATTATCGCGTGCAAGGTTTGGGTATGGCCGCTATTTGCAGTAATGATGTTTTGCAATATCCTCAAGATGGTCCGGAAATGATGACTGAATTTGCTTTTCAACATAAATTCGAATTTCCGTATTTATATGATGAAACTCAAGAAGTAGCCAAAGCGTATGATGCGGCTTGCACTCCGGACTTCTTTTTGTTCAACAATCTTAATCAATTGGTCTATCGTGGACAATTGGATGATTCTCGTCCCGGAAATGGCATTCCATTAAGCGGAAGTGATTTGCGTGGTGCGATTGACAGTGTTTTATACAATCGAATCGTGAATCCCGTTCAAAAACCAAGTATGGGATGTAATATAAAATGGAAAAAATAAATGGAAATTTTTCACCTTAGTGCAGAGTGTTATCCGGTAGCCAAAGTGGGCGGTTTAGGAGATGTTGTGGGTGCGTTACCCAAATATTTAAACCAACTAGGCCACCATGCCAAAGTGGTCATGCCTGGTTATGACAATAAATTTGCCAAAGAAAATGAATTTGATGTGATGCATCAAGGTCAATTGCGATTGGGGTATTTTGTGTTTACTTATACCATCTTAAAAGAAAAAACCAACAAACTCGGTTTTGAATTGTATTTGATTGCTATTCCTGAATTGTTTGACCGGCCGAATGTTTATTCCTATGAAGATGATACGGAGCGATTTACTGCTTTTCAAGTGGCTTTTTTAAATTGGCTAACCGAAACCAATCAAGTACCGGATATTGTGCATTGCCACGATCATCACACCGGATTGATTCCGTTTATGATGGCTCATGCTCCCATTTATCAACAGTTGAATCGTGTTCCAACCGTTTTAACCATTCACAACGGGCAATATCAAGGTTGGTTTGGATTTGATAAATTAAATTATTTACCACAAGTTAGTTCAAGTCGTTTAGGTTTTTTAGAATGGAATGGTATCATTAATCCGTTGGCTTCTGCCATAAAATGTGCGTGGAAAGTCACCACCGTTTCGCCAAGCTATTTGGATGAATTGAGTGAAAAAGCAAACGGTTTAGAAAATCTTTTGCGTTTTGAACGACCAAAAAGTTTAGGAATCCTTAACGGAATTGATACCGAAGTTTGGAATCCGAATACGGATGAATTGTTACCACACACCTACTCTACTAAAAACTATAAAACGGGAAAAGCGAAAAATAAAGCGTACTTGTGTGAACAATTTAATTTAGATCCTACTAAACCACTTTTCACCTTTATCGGACGGTTGGTTGGCGAAAAAGGAGCCGATTTATTACCCGAAATGTTTAGTATAGCATTGAGTCGTAATCCAAACGAAATCAATATTTTGATTTTAGGTTCAGGCGATCCGCATGTTGAACATCAATTGAGTCAATTACTACCGTTTTATCAAGGTAATTATAATGCTTATATTGGTTACAATGAAAAGTTAGCCCATATTATTTATGCCGGAGCTGATTATTTATTGATGCCTTCACGAGTGGAACCTTGTGGATTGAATCAATTGTATGCTTTACGGTATGGCACCATTCCAATTGTTAGAAGAACGGGAGGTTTGAAAGATACTGTGTTTGACATTGGTGATGGTGGTTTTGGTATTTGTCACGATCAAACCAGTGTCTTTGATGTAAACCATTCCATCACGCGAGCAATTGATTTGTATTATGACACTAAATTATTTGATCAAACCCGAAAAACCATCATGCAAATTGACCACTCTTGGGAAAAAGTGGCAGAAGAATATATTGCGGTATACCAATCTTTAAAAAATTAATGTTATGAATAAAAAAGAAGTTTTAGCCATCATTTTGGGAGGTGGACAAGGTTCACGATTGTATCCGTTGACGGAAAGTCGTTCAAAACCGGCAGTACCGATTGCCGGAAAATATCGTTTGGTTGATATTCCGATTTCCAATTGTATCAATTCCGATATTAAACGAATGTTTGTATTGACGCAATTCAACTCCGCTTCGTTGAATCAACACATTAAAAACACCTACCATTTCAGCTATTTCAGTACGGCTTTTGTGGATATTTTAGCAGCCGAACAAACACCGGACAACCCTACTTGGTTTCAAGGAACAGCGGATGCGGTAAGGCAATGTATGCAACATTTTTTGAATCACGAATTCGATTATGCCTTGATTCTATCCGGTGACCAGTTATATCAAATGGATTTTAACCACATGATTACAGCACATCAACAAAGTGGAGCAGCCATAACAATAGCAACTTTACCCGTGAATGCAAAAGAAGCTCCTGAATTTGGTATCTTAAAAACCGATGAAAATAGTTGGATTACATCATTCATCGAAAAACCAAAGGCAGATTTATTGCCACAATGGACATCGGATGTGAGTGAAGAAATGCAACAAGAAGGTAGACATTATTTGGCCTCAATGGGTATTTATATTTTTAATCGGGATTTATTGATTGAATTGATGAACAATCCGGATACCAAAGATTTTGGGAAAGAAATTATTCCACAAGCGATAGGTCACCAAAAAGTATTAAGTTATCAATATGAAGGCTATTGGACGGATATTGGAAATATTGATTCCTTTTTTGAAGCGAATTTAGGTTTGACGGATGATATTCCAAAATTTAATTTGTTTGATAATAATAGTAAAGTATATACTCGTGCAAGGGTTTTACCACCCGGAAAAATATTGGGCAAAACGACTATACAGCAATCTATAGTAGCTGAAGGTTGTATTATCAATTCGGCTACCATTGAACATTCTGTAGTAGGTATTCGCTCACGAATAGACGAAGGAACATTGGTAAAAAATTCCTATATAATGGGTAGTGATTACTATCAAAATTTAGATGAATTGAACCACAATATCGCTCACAATATCAAGAATATAGGAATAGGCCAAAGATGTTTTATTCACAATACGATTGTAGACAAAAATTGTAGAATCGGAAATGATGTGTATTTGAATGGTGGCAAACATTTAGAAGACATAAATACGAAACTTTACACCATTAAAGAAGGGATTATCGTTATTAAAAAAGGAGCGGTAATTCCGGATGGATTTAGAATTGAATAAATTAAAAAGCCGTTGAACAAAAATCAACGGCTTTATTTTTTTTCTAAAGTTACTTCAATCGGTCGATTCGTTCTGGGTCCGAATTGTTGTGCTTGACGCTCGTTTTCAGAGGAACACAAAATATACATGTTGAAAGGATACAATTGAATAATTTGTGTTTCAAACCAACCTCCATTCTCTTCACCATCAATGTCTTCAATTTTTATTGAAAAACTATCCGCTAAAAAAGTATTGACTACAGATAGTAAGTAATTATCTTTAGCAAAAGGAAAAAACCATTTGGCATCAGGGTCATCGTTGGGTACTTTTTCTCCGGCTTTGTTCAGTTTATAATTGGGAGTAAAAAGTAAAGGCTTATTATTGTTTACCCAACTCCAACGGTTGTTTTTATTGATTACTTCGTTGCCAACACTATCAACAATGGTAATTCGAAGGTTTTTGATGTTTTCTTTTTTCCCTTTTTCATGCACATTCACTACTAAATAAGAAGTAAAATCATATCCACAATGCGGTGCACTGATGATTTGAGCATTCACTGTGTTAGTTAGAATGAGAAAAAAGATAAAAAAGTATCTCATAGTTTTGTTGATGTGGTAAAGATACGAAAGCAAAAGTTATTCCAAAAAATTGGGAAAGAGGATTAGACGGATTAGCTATGCTAAACGCAGATGAACACAGATTGATAAAATTTGAGAAATTGAAAAAATGGTAACGCGGATTAAACAGATTTGCAGAGCTAAACGCTTATGAATAAGGATTTTTTTAAATTTGAGAAATTGAAAAAAAGCATTCGGTACTGTCCGATAAACTGTGTAAGTTGAAAAATAATGGGGTTTTAAAACCCCATTATTTTTTTGTTTAATTTTAAATTTTTACACAGTATTATGAAAAAAGAAGATTTATTATCTGATGAATTTTTGAAGCAATTCAAAACGGGTG
>CALRRY020000032.1:0-36301 GCA_943370635.1 Variovorax paradoxus | reverse complement strand
ACCAAAAAAATTGAAATAAAAAAACCTCGTATTGATTTTGAAACGCATTACAATGACGGTTTTAAAGAAATTCACAAGACTATTGTTAAAAACATCAGGCAAAATGGCAAAAAAGGATTGTATTTATTTCACGGTCAGCCAGGAACCGGAAAGAGTACCTATATTAAACACCTCATTCAATGTCAAAACAAACAAGTTATTTTTTTATCACCGAAAATGGCGGGTAATTTAGATGATATACATTTTACCAATTTTTTATTAGACAATCCCAATTGCATCTTAGTGATAGAAGATGCAGAAGAAATTATATTAACAAGAGATAACAACCAAAATACAAGACTTTCATTTCTTTTAAACCTAACCGATGGTTTATTAAGCGAAGGATTAGGAATACAAATCATTGCCACCTTTAATACCGATTTAATTAACATAGACAAAGCTCTGTTGCGAAAAGGAAGGTTGACAACAATTTATGAATTTAAGCCGCTAGAACTTCATAAAACAAACCATTTAATTCGTAAAATTGGTCATAATTTTGAAGTAAAGAATAAAATGACACTTGCAGACATTTATACTATTGAAAAAGAAAATCATTATACCCCTAAGTTGCGAAAAGCCGTTGGCTTTGGAGTTTAAAATAGAAAGCCTCTTAAATTGTAGCGATTTCATAAAATAACAAGAAGTTAATTAGACCTAATTTATAAACACTAAACCTTTATATACAATGAAAACACATCAAATTTTTACAGTCATTATTGCAATAGCTTGTATTTTTATTCTCACCTCATACAAAAATAATCCTGTCAAAAAAACAGACGAAATTGTCAATAATAATAAAATAGTCAGAGAATATTTTGACGGCAAAACATTCTACATCCTGCTTGACCGTAATGGAAACGCAGTCCATTTTATGGAAAAGAAATGATAAAAAAAAGTAAACAATTGATTTATATCTCTTTAAAAGAGAGAAGATAGACATCATAAAAATTTACTATTTTATGCTCACAATTGCCCTTGAAAAATGGGTATGATTTAATGGGAGAAAAAATGTAACCCTCATTTAACTTAACTACCTCTATTCAAAATAAGTGATATCCATTAAGCTCTTATAGCTGCCAAATGTTCCCAACCTAGATTGCTTTTAAATATAATGAAAGAACAAAATGTAGCTGATGTAAAATATGAAGCAGTATTTAAAGTAGATTTCTGCAACTACCTTGTTCAAGAACTGAAACTTCAAGACAGACAACAAGCAAAAGATTTATTTATGTTCTTTCTAAACTCTAATGGCTATGTTCCTGATTATAAAAGTCGTATTCTTTTTCTAGTAACATTAAAATTTATAGCCAATTTAAAACCCAAAAATTACAAGGATGCTTCTTACTTTCAAAGAGAAAAAAAATATGGATTGATGATTTACGTGAAAACATACCAACTAATTTTGCTTTACCTATTCACGATTGCTTAAGAGTAAGAGATAGAGAAGTTTATGAGATAATAGATTATTGTAAAAGTAAGTATGAGAGTATTGACTATTGGAAGAGTACGAAAAAAAAATGGAAAAAACACCTAGTACCTCATTCAGATTGCACAAAAACCGTCTTTAGTCCAAGTATTCCTAAAGCCTGTGCTGCCGATTGCTTCATTTCGTTAATTTCATTTAAAAGGCAGTATTTAATTTGATGAAAAATAACGGCGATAATCGCCGTTGAAATAAATTTATGCAAATTAAATAATTTACATTACCTTTGCATAACGGCGATTAACACCGCAATAAGCTAAACTTTTAAATTATGGCTTTAAATGTAATACGAAGAAAAGAGTTATATGAAATAATGCCCGAGGGTTTAATAGCCACTCACAAATGGCTTATGGAAAATAATTTAACGCGTCACGCAATAGATAATTTGGTTAAAAGTAATCAATTAGAATCTATCAGCAAAGGGATTTATGTTAGAAATGTTAGCAAAATATCCTGGCAATCAGTGGTTTTCTCTTTACAATCAATAGTAAAGACAGATTTGGTTGTAGGTGGTTTAACATCACTTGAAATGCAAGGTTTATCACATTACTTATCTTTTTCTGAAAATAAAACAGTGCATTTATTCGGAAATGATGTATTGCCGGAATGGGTTAAGAATTTAAACTTGAATGTGAAATTTGTTAGACATACTACCAATAGTTTATTTGCTAAAAATTCAGAAGAAAACGGACAATTACATCCTTTTACGTCAGAAAGGGATTGGGATAATGACGATAGAAAATTAATCGTATCAACTCCTGAAAGAGCGTATCTTGAAGTATTAGTAGACGTGCCACAAAAAATTACTTTTGAACACGCAGATCAATTAATGCAAGGGCTAACAACATTGTCGCCTAGAAATCTTCAAAAAACATTAGAATGGTGTCAAAATGTAAAAGTAAAACGGCTTTTCTTTTGGTTTGCAGACCGTCAAAATTATGTTTGGTTAGGTAAAATAAATAGAGAAAGTATAACATTAGGTGCTGGAAACAGAATGCTCATAAAAGGCGGAAAATTAGATACTAAATATAAAATAACAGTTCCAGCATGGTTATAGACCTAAACAATATCTACCGCAGACAAGTGCAACTTTTAGTGCGTGTTTTACCATTGGTAGATACCGAAAAATGTTTTGCATTAAAAGGTGGTACTGCAATAAATCTATTTTACAGAGCTTTGCCTCGACTTTCGGTTGACATCGATTTGCTATACATTCCTATGGATGATCGAGAAACAGCATTGATAAATATTAGAGCTGCTTTATCAAGAATAAGCAAATTGATACAACAAAAAATACCGGGTACTAAAGTACAAAACACACACGATCAAAGCGATGCACTAAGATTAATTGTAAGTCAAGATGAAATTCGCATCAAAATAGAATTATCTCCAGTTATCAGAGGAACTGTTTTTACAGAGGTTAGAATGGAGGTTGCCGAAGAAGTAGAAAGAGAATTTGGATATGTAGAAATGCAAGTAGCATCACTTCCTGATTTATATGCTGGTAAATTATGTGCGGCCTTAGACAGACAACATCCAAGAGATTTATTTGATGTAAAATTTCTTCTCGAAAACGAAGGACTAACGAATGATTTACGAAAAACATTCTTACTATTTCTAATAAGCCATCAACGGCCAATGTCAGAACTGTTGGCTCCAAATCGTAAAGATATTAGCGAAATTTACGAAACAGAGTTCAAGCAAATGGCTGAAGTAGATGTGCCTTTGGAACAATTAGAAGAAGCTAGAGAAAATTTAATTCATCAAATCAATTCTCAAATGACAGATAATGAAAGGAAATTTCTTTTGTCTTTCAAAAACAAAACGCCTGATTGGAATTTACTAGAAATGGAAAATGTAGCTGCAATTGCTAATCTTCCTTCAGTACTTTGGAAAATGATAAATCTTGAAAAAATGCCTGCTCAAAAACACAAAGAAGCGTATGATAAATTGCAAAATGTATTATTCCCTACACATTAATAATATATCCGAATACAGCATTCTAACTCACTTGCTATTTCTTTAAAAATAGACTATTTGAATAATCTAAATTATGTCATCAAGCCCGATAAATAAAGTCAAACTATTCAAATCTGTGTTTGCAGGAAGAGATGATGTGTTTGCGGTTCGATGGGAAAAAGGGAACAAAAGTGGTTATATGCCTGCCTATTTTTATGATCCATATCGGTATCGGGCTCATAAAATGAATGGTGGAACTTTTCAAAATTATGCTGATAAAGAATATTTGCATTTCACTGAAAAAGAAATTGAAAAACACCTTAATGGCGAACAACATATTGGCGTTTATCCTTTGCTCAAAGACAATACTTCGTGGTTTATTGTTGCCGATTTTGACAAAGTAGATTGGCTTGAGGACTGCAAAAAGTTTATAAATGCTTGTAATGAAAAAGGAATTTCTGCTTATTTGGAACGCTCTCGTTCGGGTAAAGGGGGACACGTTTGGATATTTTTTGAACAACCCTATCCAGCTATAAAAAGCAGAAAGATTTTCATTACGATTTTAGAAGAAACAGGCGTATTCTCTATGTTTGACAAGAGTTCCAGTTTTGATAGAATGTTTCCCAATCAAGATTTTCTTTCTGGAAAGGGATTTGGAAATTTGATAGCACTTCCGCTATATAAGAAAACTTTTGAACAAGGAAACAGTTGTTTTATTGATGTTGAAAGCCTAGAACCTATTCCAAATCAATGGGATTTTATAAAGAATATTCAAAGAATAGCGACAATAAAATTGAATGAATTATACCAAATTCATAATACACTACAAAATATTCCTGCTTCGGTTATACCAAAATTACACGATGAAAAGTTAACGATAAGATTGGCAAATGACATAAAGATTAATCGGAATGCTATTTCAACGCCACTGATAAATTTTATAAAAGAAGAATTAAATTTTCTTAATTCAGAATTTTTAATAAAAAAGAAGATTGGAAAAAACACTTTTGGAACAGAACGATATTTCAAATTGATTGAAGAAAATGGAAACGAAGTCATTATTCCTAGAGGTTTTATTGGAAAAATAATTCGATTTTGTAGAGAAAATAATATAGAATATGATTTCAAAGATGAAAGGAAAAAATTAAAGGAGGTTTCTTTCCTATTCAATGCGCAACTCCAAGAACACCAGAAAGCAGTTGTTGATACAATTGCCAAGAAAGATTTAGGAGTAATTGTTGCACCTCCGGGTTCTGGAAAAACTATCGTTGGTCTAAAAATTATTGCAGAGAAAAAACAACCTGCTTTAATAATAGCACATCGCAAACAAATTGCCGACCAATGGATAGAACGAATTGAAACTTTTCTTGGGATTCCAAAAAATGATATTGGAAAAATTGGTCAAGGAAAAACCAAAATTGGAAAGCTAATTACGGTTGCAATGATTCAAAGTCTTTCAAAAGAATTGGAGAAACCCGATGGAGTAAAACTTTTGAATGCTTTTGGAACTATTATTTTGGACGAATGCCATCATATTCCGGCGGAAACATTCAGAAATACAATTTCAAAACTGCAAACCTATTATCTGTATGGATTGACGGCAACTCCGTTCCGAAAATATAATGATAGCAAATTGATTTTTATACATTTGGGCGATGTGATTTCCGAAATAAAATCTAACCAAATAAGCACTGCAAAAAAACCGAAAATTATTATTAGAAATACAGAACTAGATGTTCCTTTTAATTCAAAAACGGATAAATTTGAAACGTTATCAAAAATCCTAGTTCACGATTCTGCACGAAACAAAGCAATTTTTCAAGATGTTATTAATGAATTAAAATCAGACAAAAAAGTCATTATTATTACCGAACGAAAAGAACATATTGACTCGCTTTATCAATATTTAAAGCATTCTTATGAAGCAATTACCTTGAGCGGAGAAGATTCTGAAAGTAGTAAAAACTTAAAATGGAAATTGCTGAAAGAAGGAAATTATCAAGTTGTCATAACCACTGGACAATTCTTTGGAGAAGGAACCGATTTGCAAAATGCGAATTGTCTTTTTCTGGTTTATCCGTTTTCTTTTGAAGGAAAACTAATTCAATACATTGGCAGAGTACAACGGTCGGAAATAACACCGACTATTTATGATTATCGTGACATCAAAATTAATTATTTGAACAAAATGTTTCTGAAAAGAAATGTTTATTACAGAAAAATTGACAAACAAGCTACTTTGTTTGATGAACTCGAAGCGGAAATTATTGTTCCAAAAAACAATTTTAGTATCGATAAAAAAGTAAAGATTCCATTTGAACGGCTTGAATTTCGTTACGGAAGTATCTCTTTTAAATATGAAATTTCAGAAATGAGAACCGAGCTTGAATTTGACATTGAAAATTTTGAAATAAGACCCGAATTTGAAGTTTTAAAAGCGTATTTTTCCAAAACCCTCAAAATAAAAAATATCACGGTTACTATTCACGCTGAATTTGAAGAAGGTAAACTAATTTCACAATTAGCATTATCAAACGATTTAAAAAAAATAACTAAAGAACTAATTGAAAGCGTAAAATTTACCTATATAACCAATACTTTCGTGGGGAAACCAAATGCAATAGGCAAAGAAAATTTACTCGATATAAATCAATTACAAAATAAAAATAATGTCAAATTATATGATTCTGGAGATGAATTATTGAATGATTTTTTACAGAATCAAAATTACAAACATCAAGCTCATTTACAATATTTAGCCAATCATCACGAGAGAACTATTCTTAAAATTCGATTTGTATTGAATCCATTTTCATTTGTTTTTCTTCTAGCAGGAAAAACAGGATTTCATATTGTTTTGGAAACCCTAAACACAGAAGAGGCAACCTATATTTGGCATTTTGACAATGATAAACAATCACTTCCTAACTACTTAAAACTAATTGAAACCTATCTAAATACCATTAAAAATTGCGGAAGACAAACTTTTATTGAGAATCCTCCCTATAATTTCAGTAGAATTCTTCACGATTATTCAGCCGACAGAAAAGGTTTTGTAACTTGGAAAGATTTGATTGAAGAAAGACTAAATTGACTAATAACTCTAACTATTTAGGGTGTTTTCATAACCCATTATCTAATTCATCTACACAAAATCATCGTTTAGTCCAAGTATTCCTAAACTCACATCTTTGTTTGCTTCCTTTCGCTAACTTCATTTCCAATAAAGAGAATATATTTTTCGTTCGGTGATTAAAAGGAATATTTGTATTCACCATAGCATTTCACTGTTTTTCTTCTATTAAATAATTTACTAGGAGGAGGAATTATTAATTGGATTCTAGGCTATGTAGCAGATAAAACATCAATTCATTCAAGTTTTATTATAGGTGTATTCTGTTTCCTATATTTGGCATTTTACGCATGGATAGTTAGTACAATACTGAGAAGTCAAAGTATAAATTTTGATAAAAAAATAAGTGGAAGTTATTAATTTAGAATTTTCATTTCCTAAATTTAAATTAAACTGTAATTTTTATTTACATATCCATTCAATACAAAAATCATCAATAGAACAAAAAGTCTACGTGATTTTATCTCGCTAAAGCAAAATTTTAGTACTATTTGAAAATAATCAGTTTAAAATAGACTACTTTTTTTGCAAATAGTTTACAAATTTATGTGTAACTCCATATAAATAAGATATTTAAATCAATTATTCCAACTTTTTCAAACTCAATAATAGTCGTAAATCAGACTCAAAAAAGTTCGAAATAACTCCCCTCTTCTCCACAAAAAACCCTGTAAAGTATTGATTTTACAGGGTTTTTTATTTCGGGGGACGTTTTAGGGTGCTTTATTTTACCTCCGAAAAAGTACCAAATGACATTTGATCTTTATCTGTTGTGGTTATTTTAGAAAATAGAAAGGCATCTTTATCCCTAAAATAATGAAGTAGCTGATTCACATAACGCACTCGAACTCCCTCACGATTATCATCGTAAAAATGAAACGAAATGGTTCTGGCTAACTCTTCATTGTTAAATAAATAATTCCATTTAAAAAATCCATTGTACAATCCGGTCTGCACATATAAATCGCTATTTCCTCGAACTAATCCAAAAGACTGAAACAATTCTGCTTCACCAACCGTTCCTTTTGGAAAAGGATTAGTTTTTTTCAATTTTCCGTCAAATCCTAACGTAAATAGAAAGGAAGGACCAAATGTAAATTTCTTTTCCGGAAAGCCCATAGTTCCCGGGGTTGGCTTTGGCGTAACATCTACTTTTGCTTCTGTAAAGACATATATTTCATCATTTTGCAATAGTACATCTCTAATTAAAGCAGTTTCAATCGTAATTTCAGAGTTAAACCCTTTTATTTCATTGTTGGCTAAAATACTGCCGTTTTTCAAATCATAAAATAGCAAATGTCCAAAATCACCTCTTCTGATTCCTTTGGAAGGATAATTAAAAGCCAGTATATAATCATGGTCACCAATGGAAACGGAATACGGATCATGCAATTTTAAATTTTCGCCAACTGTCAAATCTTTTTGACCTTCTGCTGTAATTTCAACCAAATAATTATCCAATTTATAACTGTGTGGCAAACGAAGTAAAACAGCGTTACCGGAATTGGTTACTGTCATCGAACGTGTGTAAAAACCAATATCAAATCGAACTTCTTTTTTCCAATCTACGGCAAGTGTTTGACCATTCAAGGCAAATACATAATTGACTTCCGATTCTTTTTTGGAAGCCGGTACTTTGTAATGTAGCACTATACGATTGCCATTAGGCGACCTTTTAACCTTTACATCACCCGATTTATAAACAGAGGCAATTGGGTATTCGGTAACAATACTGGTTGTAAATTGTTGCGTTGCTTTATCAAAAACGTGCTGAGAAATCACATCCCGCTTTGACTTTGAAGAATAACTTTGTGTAAACACTACTGCTCTATCCGTTCCCAAATCAAAAGAACCTAAAAAATTATGTAAGGTTCCACCGCCCTCTAATTCAGGAAAACGATGCTTAATCGTTTCAACTAAGTTGTTTTTTTGGTCAAACTTTCGCAATAAAATCTGATTGCTGGCCATCATTCCGGTGGTATTCACAACCGTTAACAAATAATAATTATAGTTGTCAATCATCACCAATTTTGGAGCCAATTCATTTTTGACATCATAATCAAAACGGCTACCCCATTGTTGTTTTTGAGCATGCAATGGAGTGACAAAAACCAACATTAATGTGGTTAATAGAAAGTATTGCGTTTTATTTTTTATAGATTTCATTTTCTAATGCTTTTAATTCTTGTTCTTCATCATAACTTAACTTGATGCTGATTAAATTTTCTTGTAACTCATTTAAATATTTTTCAGCTATTTCTTTTTTTCCTAATGCCAAATTCAAACGAATTAAATTAAAATAAATGTATTCACCTATTTTAGCATTAAACGCTGATTTTGAATCCTTTTTAAATTCCACTTTCTGCAAAGTAGATAACCATATATCAATTCCTTTTTGCATACCACTAAAAGCAGCTTCTGTTCGAACAGGGTCAGCAGGTTGAATTTTCTTAAGGTTTGTAGTCACATAAATATGAGCCTTTTCTAAGTCATCATAGTCACCTTTGTTTTTAACTTTTTCCAGCTTAACCGTTCTTTTAACAGCTTGATAACCAAACTCATCATTCAAATATTGATTAACAAAAGTCATCACTTTCTTCAAATGATTTTTTTCTTCTAATGATTTATTGATGTTATTCGTGGGAACCGAAGATAAAAATTTATACTCCGTAAAAAACTTTTGATTGATTTTCTCCTGACCATTTACTTTTACAATTAAGGTAGTAGGTTGATTAACATAAGATTGTCCGGCATTGTCTTGAAATTGAACAGCACTTATCGTCAACTGAACATCCAAATACATACCTTCTTTTGAAAAACCATCAATCAAAATTTGAGAGGCTAATACTTGATTATCAACAATCACATGATTATTTAAATTAGGTTCTTGATACACCGGAGGTGCAGGTTTATAATACATTGGTGTAGCAGGAACAACCAATTTAGGCGATTTGCCTTGGTCAGTCATGGCCATGCGTTCCAACATAGTCAACTTCTTAAATTCAGCCGATTCTAACTCAAATCGCTCTTTCGCTTTTGCCACTTCAGCATCATGCTCTTTTAATTTTTTTTGAAACTCTGCCTCACTTTTTTGAACCACTCCATCATATTGAGCCAAAGCCGTTTGGTGATCTTTTTTTGCTTTGTTGATAACATCCTCTGCTGTGACATTATAGGGAGAATTAACTAATACTTTATAAAATCGATTGGAAACTTCCGTGTGTTGTTTCGGATTTTTAAGCATTTCAAATTCAACAAGTTCATCTGAAATACTCTGTGCGTGGAGGATAGAACCAAATCCTATCCAAAAAAACAGTAGCTTATACATCTTTAAAATTTTTAACAAAAATAGATTTAATTTACATATTATCACCATAAAAATTAAATTGTTAGCAGTTATTGGGAAGTGTAATTTCCACACATTCCTACAAATCCTTTTGGATTGCATTAATTTGTAAAGAAAGTTTTTACTACTTTTGGAATACTAGGAACTAAAACCTAGAATACAACACATTTCATTATCTGTGTTGCAAGAAAAACGGATTGAATCAAAAATAAAAGGCTAAAAATACCATGACAAATAAAATTTCTTTTCAATTCATTAGCGAGCCAACTGATGTCAATTTTGGCGGTAAAGTACATGGTGGAGTTGTAATGAAATGGATAGACCAAACCGCTTATACCTGTGCAAGAAGCTGGGCAGAAACCTATTGCGTGACCGTTTATGTGGGTGGTATTCGGTTTTATAAACCCATTAGTATTGGCGAAGTCATAAAAATTGAAGCCACAGTTGTATATACTCAAAAAACGAGTATTCATATTGCAGTTGATGTCTATTCCCGTAATTTTTCAACCAAAAAATTTGAGAAAAAAACACATTGTATCATTGTTTTTGTCTCCGTAGACGAAAACGGAAAACCTTTAGAGGTCAAAAAATGGATACCAAAAACAGACGCTCAAAAGAAAATGGAAGAATATGCCATCAAATTAAACGCACTTCGTAAACAAATTAGCGACGAAATGATGCCTTTTGTAAGTGTTTAGTTTTTATTGAAAAGTGAATTAAAAATCATAAAAAAATCAGTACATTTGTGCAACACCTCTAAGCGTTGGCTTCTGTTGAATTTATTTTCATTTTATTCTTTTCAAATCTATTTATAGTAACGTTATAGCGAGGTTATAAGGAGGTTATAGCGTATTTATACCGTATCATCGGTTGATTATAGGTTGATATACTTCATATAAAAGGTTGATAAAAAGCACGTAACAAGAAATGCATCTTTCAATTAACTTTTATCAATTATAAACTTAAATAAATCTAAACAATTAGTGTAGTATCAGCGTTTTTAGTAATTTTGACAAAAATTTGAGATTGAAAAAAATAATCTTACTTGTTGGTTTCTTATTGATTTTTGCTGCTACATTTGCTCAAAAAAGTAAAGAAATTATAGTTGAATATTCTGAATTTGCAGATGTAAACCAAGATTTATATCCGGATGCTATCCTTCTGTCCGGTAATGTTCGGGTGAGCCACGATGGTGCCGTAATGTTCTGTAATAAAGCCTATTTTTTTAAAAAAGAAAATTACATCAAAGCGTTTGGCGATGTCAGAATAACGCAAGGCGATACCATTCAAATGACCAGTACCTATGCTGAATACAATGGTGAAAACAAACAAGCGTATGCCTCCGGTAATGTGATCATGACTTCTCCAAGTTCTACCTTAAAGTCAGAGGTATTGAACTTTGATAGAAATTCCCAACAAGCGTTCTACAAAACCGGTGGCACCATAACGGACAAAGAAAATGTATTGGTTAGTCAATCCGGTACGTATGTAGTGCAACGAAAAATGTACCAATTCAGAAATGCTGTTACCATTACCAATCCAAAATATGTCATTAAAACCAACCATTTGGATTACTATGAAAACGTAGGTCACGCGTATCTTTTTGGTCCTTCCACCATTACCAGTAAAGAAAATTATATCTACACCGAAAAAGGTTTTTATGACACAAAGAAAAACTTTGCTCATTTTGTCAAAAACTCCTATATCAAATATAACAATCGATTAATAGAAGGTGACAGTCTTTATTATGATCGAAATAGAGAATTTGCCTCCGCTACCCGCAATGTAATAGTGACAGATTCCATCAATAAAAGTATCGTAAAAGGTCATTATGGAGAAGTCTATCGCAACAAAGATTCGTTGATGATGACGCGAAAAGCAGTAGCTATGACATTAGTTGAAAAAGATACACTTTACATACATGGGAAAAAGCTAATCGTTACCGGAAAACCTGAAAATAGAGTGGTTCGAGCGTATAACAATGTTCGTTTCTTTAAAATCGATATGAGTGGAAAATGTGATTCCCTTCATTCAGACGAAAAAACCGGCATCACCAAATTAATCCGAAATCCGGTCATGTGGAACTATGAAAACCAAATGACAGGCGACATCATGCATTTGATATCGAACAAGAAAACCGAGAAATTGGATTCGCTCATTGTACTCAACAACACATTTATTGCCTCAAAAGATACCCTTGGTACCGGATTTAACCAGGTGAAAGGTCAAAATCTTTACGGCAAATTCAGGGACAATAAATTGTATGAAGTAGATGTTGTTAAAAATACAGAAGTCATCTACTTTATGCGAAATGATGAAAACGAATTGATTGGGATTGATAAGACGGTGAGCAGCAGTATCAACATGACACTTGACGGAAACCAAATTGACGCCATTACTTTTTTCAAAAAAGTGGATGGTGATATTTATCCCGAAAAAGATTTACCCGAAAATGCCCGAAAATTAAAAGGATTCATTTGGCGTGGCGATGAACGCATCAGAACAAAAGAAGACATCTTCCCTCCCGAAGAATTGGAATATGATAAACAAATGCAAAAGGACAAAAAGGCAGAAGAAGAAAGTGAATCAGTTCCAATGGAAGTTAGAAAAGAAACCTTAGAGGTAGAAGAAAAAAAAGACAAGAAAAAAGACAGTTAAAAGCAGAACTAGACCCCCAAATGAAACAAGATTTCCTTAAATACCAAGCTCAAACCTCGCCCTACCCCCTGGCGATGGAGGTTTCGTATGCAAAAGGAAGTTACATCTACGATACCAACAACAAAAAATATTTAGACTTTGTAGCCGGTGTTTCGGCTTGCAGTTTGGGGCATCAACATCCGCGTGTAAACCAAGCCATTAAAGACCAATTAGACAAATATTCACATGTAATGGTGTATGGAGAATACGCTCAACATCCTGCAGTCGCATTTTGTAAATTGTTGGCAGAACACATGCCCGAACCACTCAACAAAACGTATTTGGTCAATTCAGGAACGGAGGCAACAGAGGGTGCGTTAAAACTCGCCCGAAGAGTCACCGGAAGAAGTCAACTCATTTCCTGTTTCAATGCGTATCATGGCAACACGATGGGGTCGATGAGCGTGATGGGATTTGAAGAACGAAAACAAATTTTTCGCCCTTTAATTCCCGATGTAGATTTTATTACGTTTAATAATGAAGAAGATATTCATAAAATAACCACTAAAACGGCCGGAATTATTTTAGAAAGTATTCAAGGTGGTGCCGGTTTTATTCAACCGGAAAATGGTTTTTTAACCAAAGTAAAAAAACGCTGTGAAGAGGTTGGTGCTTTGCTGATTGTAGATGAAATTCAACCCGGTTTCGGTAGAACAGGAAAACTGTTTGGCTTTGAAAATTATAACGTGGTACCTGACATTGTCATCATGGGAAAAGGAATGGGCGGTGGTATGCCGGTGGGAGCTTTTACAGCGAAAGCAGAATACATGGATTTGTTAAGTCACGACCCGAAATTAGGCCATATTACTACCTTTGGAGGACATCCTGTTATTGCAGCAGCTTGTTTAGCTACTTTACAAGAAGTTGTAGAAACCAATTTAATGCCACAAGCTTTAGAAAAAGAAAAACTGTTTCGCTCACTTTTGGTACACCCTTTGATAAGAGAAATAAGAGGAAAAGGGTTAATGCTGGCCGCAATGGTTGATTCGCCGGAAATAACCAACGAAGTCATTTTTAAATGCCAAGACAAAGGATTAATTTTATTTTGGTTATTATTTGAAGGTAAAGCCATTCGCATCACACCACCACTAACCATTTCTGAAGAAGAAATTAGAGAAGGTTGTAGCATTATATTGGAAGCCTTAGATGAAGTAAGCAAAAAATTGTAATTGTAAAAGATTATTAAACTAGTATTTGTACTAATTACTAATCACTCTAAAAAACTGTTAATTAAATTGTTTACAACAATCTGTCAAAAAAATAGAATCAGAGCAATCCTTTCCTACTTTTAGTGAAGGATAATTTTAAATAAAACGGGTATGCATTTAAGTCACGAAGAAGACGATTACAACGTATCCTTGTCAAGGTTTGAATCGATGTTGAAAACCAATAAAGTTTTCTTTTTTGATTCCGAAGAATTTGAAGAAATCATCCTTCATTATCTTGACATGGGCAAGGCATCTCTGGCCAAAAAAGCCTTGAAATTAGCTCTTGAACAACATCCAAAATCAACCGGTCTAAAATTGGTTCAGATTGAAATGCTTATCTATGATGACAAACTGGATATGGCAGAAAAAATGCTCAATGAACTCTACGCCATTGAACCCCACAATGAAGAAATTTACATCCAAAAAGCCAATATTTTTTCTAAAAGAGACCAACATGATAAAGCGATTCTAGAATTAGAAAAAGCATTAAAATATACCGATGATTATGCCGATGTCTATAACTTAATGGGCATGGAATATCTGTTCATGGATAATTTGGAATTAGCAAAACAAAACTTTATTAAATGTTTGGAAGAAGATTTTGAAGATCAATCTGCTCTTTATAATGTAGTGTATTGCTTTGAATTTTTAGACCAAATTCAGGAAGCGATTGATTATTTAGAAAAATATATCGAAAGAAATCCATACAGTGAAATTGCTTGGCATCAACAAGGAAGGCTAAGTTATGCCTTAAAAAATTATGAAAATGCTTTGCGTTGTTTTGATTATGCTACCCTTATCGATGATGAATTTATAGGAGCTTTTGTTGAAAAAGCCAAATCGTTAGAAAAACTTAAACGTTACGAGGAAGCAATTGAAACCTACGAACAAACGATTGAATTTGAAGAACCAACTTCTTATGTTTTATTACGTATCGGAAAATGCCATGAAAAATTAGGCAACAAAGCCGAAGCCCTAAAATTCTACAACCAAACCGTTCATGAAGATCCTTTATTAGACAAAGGTTGGATAGCGATAACCGATTTTTATATTCGGATGAAAAATTATCAAAAAGCGTTGTTTTATGTGAACAAAGCTTTAGCGATTGACAATGAAAATCAATTGTATTGGAAACGATATGCGACCATCAACCGTCAAATGAATTTTTACGAAGAAGCGGAATTAGGCTATCGAAAAGCGGTTGAATTCGGCGATGCACATTTAGACACTTGGTTATTTTGGGTTGATTTGCTTCAGTTTTTAGGCGAATTTGACAATGCGGTCTCAACTTTAACACAGGCAAATGAATACTTTCCGGATGAATATGAAATTGAATACCGACTAGCCGGCATGTTTTTTATGATGGGCGAAAAAGAAAAAGCAACTTTCCATTTGGTAAAAGGCTTGCATTTAAATGCTAAACACGTAACCGTGTTGGAAGAATTATTTCCCATTGTTTGGGAGAAAAAACAAGTGCAACAAATCATAAAAAAACATTTAAAATCTTAAGTTTTTTAGGTCACACATAATAAAAAAATTCTTAATTTGCGTTCCGTTTCCTTTATGGGACGCTTTTTTTATGAGAAAACTTTTTCCTGATTATTTTTTAATCACCCTTAAAGGATTAGCAATGGGAGCTGCAGACGTGGTTCCGGGTGTTTCCGGTGGAACAATTGCCTTTATTTCAGGTATTTACCAAGAATTGATTGACAGCATCAATAAAGTAGATTTTAGTTTCTTTTCATCTTGGAAAAAAAACGGGTTTAAAATCGCTTGGCAACAAATAAATGGAAGTTTTTTATTGGCTTTAGTAAGCGGAATTGCCATTAGTATTCTTACCTTTTCAAAAATAATCACTCACCTGTTGGCCACACAACCAATTTTAGTTTGGTCCTTCTTTTTTGGATTGGTGGTGGCAAGTATTTACTCTGTAGGAAAACAAATTTCAAATTATACTATCCCAATTTGGGTAGCCTTTCTTATTGGAACTGCAATTTCGTATTACATAACAATTGCTGAACCGGTATCCTCACCTGATAGTTATTTTTACCTGTTCATTTCAGGCTTCATTGCTATCATTGCAATGATATTACCCGGTATATCTGGTGCTTTCATTCTTCTTCTGATGGGCTCCTATTCAGTTGTAATTGGTACGATTAATGAATTTAGAGAAGGAGTAATTTCATTTGACACAACTAAAATTATCAATGCTGTAGTCAAATTAGGAACATTTGCCATAGGAGCTATTTTAGGTTTAAAACTATTTTCCAAAGTCTTACATTGGATGTTTGATAATTACCGAAATATAACGCTATCCGTTTTAACAGGATTCATGTTAGGTTCACTAAATAAAGTTTGGCCTTGGAAAAAAGTTATTTCTACAAGAATTGATTCACATGGAAAAGAAGTGCCATTTATGGAAAAAAGCATCTTGCCACAGTATTTTGATGGAGATAATCAATTTGCTTTAGCAATTATTTTAATGCTATTAGGATTTTTAACTATCTTTATACTTGAGAAAGTAGCCGAAAAATTTTCAAAATAAATGCGAGTCCAACGTTCGTTATCCGATAAAATCTTTTTGGTCCTGAAAGGTATTGCCATGGGACTTGCCAATAAAATTCCCGGAGTTTCCGGTGGTGTAGTGGCATTTGTGGCCGGTTTTTATGAAGAATTTATTTATTCTTTTAAACGGGTTAACAAAACAGCCTTCAAATTTTTATTGGCAGGAAGGTTCAAAAGTTTCTACCAATACATCAATGGTCCCTTTTTATCACTCTTAATTCTTGGAATAATAATCAGTTTTTTTAGTATTTCAAAACTTTTGGACTTTTTACTTACTAGATATGAAATTCAAGTTTGGGCCTGTTTTTTCGGAATGATTATTGGTTCCATCTATTATATCAATAAAGATTTTGAGGGCGAATGGACAAAAACATCGCGAACAGCTCTAGTGATTGGAACCTTAGTTGGTGTTAGTATTAGTTTTTTTGATCCGGCAACTGAAAATTCAAATTTGTTTTTTGTTTTCATTTGTGGTATAATCAGTGTTTCAGGCATGACGCTTCCTGGACTTTCCGGTTCATTCATCATGATGTTAATGGGAAATTATGTTTTGTTACTTGTGGACTCAGTTAATTCACTTTATGATTCTATTGCCGATATTTTGGTTGGTGATTTTAGCTTTATAAATGATCCGACACGTATCCATTTATTGAAAGTTTTGGTTTTATTCACATTAGGCTCTTTGACGGGACTAGTCACTTTCTCAAACTTGTTAAGTTACCTTATAAAACACTATAAAAAAGTAACATATGCTTCAATTTTAGGTTTTATTATAGGTTCCTTGGGTGTCGTTTGGCCATGGAAATATAATGTTTATGCTACACAAAATGGGAAGTTCCTTTTAGACCGAAACGGTAATCAAATTATTGCTACTTATAAACGTTATTTACCTGAACTAACTGCTGATACCTATTGGGCTATCTTTTATGTTATCGTTGGAGTATTACTCGTATTAGGCTTAGAATGGTATGGAGCAAAAACCAGAAAACTATAGATTATTTGGCTTAATTGGCAAAAACATTGGGTATTCTTTTTCAAAAAAATATTTTACAGATAAATTTGAAAAGGAAGGGCTTCTGAACTGCTCATATGAAAATTTTGACTTGCAAATAATAACCCAATTTCCGGGAATTATCCGAAATAATCCATCGCTAAAAGGATTAAATGTCACCATTCCCTACAAAGAAAAAATTATTCCCTATTTAGATCAACTGAATAAAAAAGCAGCAAAAATAGGAGCGGTCAATTGTATCAAAATCACAAAAAAAGGAAAACGTAAAGGCTACAATACCGATTATTATGGTTTCAAAAAATCACTGCAACCACTTCTTCAAGCTCATCACAAAAAAGCTTTGATTTTAGGCACCGGTGGAGCATCAAAAGCTGTTTCGTATGCCTTAGAAGAATTAGGTATTTTATACACTTTTGTTTCCCGAAGTAAAAAAGAAAATGCATTAGACTATAAATACATCAATGCTACTACTTTTGACAATTTCCAAATCATCATTAATTGTACACCGCTTGGAACTTTTCCAAACATTGAAGAATGTCCGCCAATACCCTATGATTTCTTTACAGAAGATCACATTGCATTTGATTTAATTTACAATCCGGAAGAAACTACTTTTCTTAAAAAAGCAAAAGCAAAAAATGCTCAAATTAAAAACGGTTATGAAATGTTGGTTTTCCAAGCCGAAAAAGGATGGAAAATTTGGAATAAATAGTCATTTGCTCTTTACTTTTATAAATGATTAATAGCTTAAACGTATAACTATCAACTTTAAATGGCATTAATAGCTTGATTTCTTTGTATTTTCAGAACACTTTACTATCTTTCGCCACTATAATATAAACCTTAAAACATTATTTCGATGTTAGAAGAAAAGAATGATAACCTGTCTCCTCTGGAAGGTGAGACAGATGGAAATGTAGAAAACACCGTTCAACAAGACGAAGTTCAACCGGTTGTTGCCGAAGAGGTAGAAGAATCGACTGCTACAATTGAAGAGGAAAGCAATGAAACTTTGCCTGAAGTAGTTGAAGAAGCTACTTCATCCGTTGAAGATGAAAACAATGAAATTGAGGCAACTCAAGAATCAGAAGCAATCACCTTACTTGAAAAAGAAAGCAACGAAACTTTGGCTAATGAAATTGAAGAAGCTCCTGCAACCATTGTTGAAGAAGTTGCCACTGAAAAAGTTAATGAACATCAAGATGTTTTAAATGCAATTGACGAAAGTAATGCGGAAGAAAGTGAAGATGAAACGCTGAAAGATCGTCATGAAATTCCGATGCTGGATTATGCTTCATTATCTATGGAAGTGTTGGTTAGCGAATTGGAAAAACTTGCCGTTGTAGATAAAGTAATGTCTGTTAAAGACCATGTTGAAGAAATTAAAAAAGAATTTTTAGCCAAATACAATCATTTTATTGACGAGAAGAAAGAAGAATTTCTAGCTGAAAATCCGGAAAGTAATGAAGAATTCGACTATCATTTTCCTTTGAAAGGAAAATTTGATTCGTTATATAAACAAATCAAGTCAAAACAAAATGCTCATTTTAAAAGTATACAAAATAATTTACAAGCCAATTTAAATAGACGCTTAGCGATTGTTGAAGAAATTAAAAACCTTATCAATCCGCAAGAAAATATTAAAGATACATTAAAACACTTCAATGAACTAAGAGACGAATGGAAAAGCATTGGTCCGATTCCGAGAGATAAATACAACCACGTTTGGAATAATTATCATTTCCACGTAGAAAACTTCTATGATTATCTTCATTTAGACCGTGAAGCGAGAGATATTGATTTCAAGCATAATTTAGAGCAAAAGCAAAAAATTATTGCTCGTGTAGAAGAATTAATTCAAGAGGAAGATATTACAAAAGCTTTCCGTGAATTACAAGATTTACACCGCATTTGGAAAGAAGATATTGGCCCGGTTGATAAAGAACATCGTGATGTTATTTGGAATCAATTTAGTGCATTAACAAAGCAAATGCACGACAAACGCGAGAGTTTATTTGCCAACCAACGCGAAAAAGAAAATGCCAATTTAGAAAAGAAAAAAGGTATCGTTGCCGAAATTGAAGCTCTAGCAAAAGTAACGGTTACTGCTCATTCACAATGGCAACAACTGATTGACCAAGTGGAAGCATTACGCAATGCGTTTTTTACTGCCGGTAAAGTACCAAATGAGGTAAATGAAGACATGTGGGCTGCTTTCAAAAATGCGGTACGTGATTTCAATGCTCATAAAAATTCTTTTTACAAAGACATCAAGAAGGAACAAAATGACAATTTGAATCAAAAAATGGCACTGGTTGAAAAAGCCAAATCATTGAGTGCTAGTGAAGATTTTGCTGTTACCACTCCTTTGATGAAACAAATTCAAGAAGATTGGAAAAAAATTGGTCATGTTCCTCGAAAATATTCTGACAAGATTTGGAATGAATTCAAAGAAGCTTGCAATCACTATTTTGACCGATTAAAAGCTTCAAGAAACGAAGCTAATTCAGAGGAAGTTGAATCTTTTGATAAAAAGAAAGCTTATCTAGATGGATTAAAAGATTTTCAATTGACCGGCGAACACAAAGCTGATTTAGATGCCATAAAAGCTCACATTGAACAATGGAAATCTTTTGGAAAAGTGCCCTTTTCAAGAAGACATATTGAAGGAAAATTTAATAAAGTATTAGACGCTCTTTTTGAAAAATTAAGTTTAAGTAAAAAAGAAGGCGACATGATGCGTTTTTCTAATAAACTTGAGCAACTAGCCGGAGCAGATGACAGCAGAAAATTAGAAAATGAGAAAATTTTCATCATTCGAAAAATTGATGAAATTCAATCAGAAATTTTCCAATTAGAAAACAATATTCAGTTTTTTACCAATGCAAAAAAAAACAATCCGTTGGTAAAAGAAGTGTTGAAAAACATTGAAAAACACAAAGATGAGTTGAAAACCTGGAAAGACAAGTTAAAACAGCTTCGAAATTTGAACCAAGAATAGTAAAAATGCCATCTTTTCAATGAGATGGCATTTTTTTATTGTATCGAATCTTATCTCTTCACTTTTTAAGTTTAGATTTGCATCATGAAATGGATTAAAAATGCTTTCGCTTTAGCGAGTCTATTGATGCTCTTTTTTTTTAGTATCAAAGATAATTCGTATTTTTTTGAGCCAAAAAATAGTTCACCTTCCTCCATTCATACGGTTGAAAATGTAAAAGTAGTAGGTCTTAAACAGACTCTAACAGAGCATTCTTTTCAACATTTCTATAAAAACAATACTGTTCTTTTATTTGATATTACTTCATTTTATGTTGAAGTAAAGAAAAACATATACGTATCAAAGTTTAAAACGTTTTTATCCCGTCAGGATCACAATCGATGTAATAAAGTCTCTACACTACTCTATCCTTTTCATTTTTTTTGGTAATTGAATTGAACCATGTATTATTTCAAATTGTAATTCTCATTACAAATCAATTTTCAATTCTAAAAAATATAAAAATGGAAACATCCACCACATTCATTGGGTTAGGTTTGGTATTGATAACCTTACTCCCTATCTTTTTGTTGTTGAGAGGTCAACACATAAAAAAATCAAACATTAATAATCAAATTAAAACACTTAGTAACGAAGACCCAAAACAATTTACAATTCGAGAATTTCAAAATGGTAAAGTTGTTGCTTTAAATCCTGAAAAAAACAAACTCGTATTTATAGATTTTAATGCACAACCGGAAACTGCTCTATATATTGATTTACAAGAAGTAGCCTCTTGTGAAATGAAAAGTCAAATTGATTCTTCTTTCAATCAAAAAAAGGACTTAGTGGTAAAAGTTGAATTGATTTTACATCTCAAAAATAAAACAAATCAAATCTTGAAATTCTACGATTTTGAGTATGAAAAGCCAATTCAAACAGCTTATTTCAGAGACAATCAGTTGGCTGAAAAATGGTTTCTTGAAATTAACAAACGAATAGTTTAATATTCAAAACTCTCCCAAAAAGGAGAGTTTTTTTTGTATTATCTGCATGACAAATATCATTTTTTTTAGCGTCCAATCCCTCTACCTTTGAAGTATAATTTTACTTCATCCTGTACAAGTTAAGAGGAAATGAAATACATGGAATCTTAACTTTTACAGCTTAAAACGTTAGCGATATGACCTTAATTCAAAAATATAATGTTCCAGGACCAAGGTATACCAGCTATCCTACGGTTCCGTATTGGAACGAAGAAGATTTTTCACTTTCAAAATGGAAAGAAACATTAATTCAATCTTTCACCGAATCAAATCATGAAGAAGGAATAAGTTTGTACATACATTTGCCGTTTTGTGAAAGTTTGTGTACGTTTTGTGGCTGCAATAAACGTATTACTAAACGACATGATGTAGAACATCCTTACATCGACGCAGTCCTAAAAGAATGGGAATTGTATTGCGAACTCTTACCCAAAAAACCCATTATCAAAGAAATTCATTTAGGAGGCGGTACCCCAACCTTCTTTTCTCCTGAGAATTTAGAACGTTTGATTACGGGTTTATTTGAAAATTCAGCAATTCATCCTGAACACGAATTTAGTTTTGAAGGACATCCGAACAATACCACCAGAGCACACCTCCAAAAATTATTTGATTTAGGTTTTCGCAGAGTGAGTTTTGGCGTTCAAGATTATTCTGAAACTGTGCAAAAAGCCATCCACCGAGTTCAATCTTTTCATAATGTAGCCAAAGTGACTTTTTGGGCCAGAGAAATTGGCTATACTTCCATTGGACACGATTTGATTTTTGGGTTGCCTTTTCAAACTGTTGCAGATGTGATTGATACGATTGACAAAACCAATTCGCTTCAGCCTGATCGTTTGGCTTTTTATAGTTATGCTCATGTTCCGTGGATCAAAGGAAATGGACAACGCGGATTCAAAGACGAAGATTTACCCAAAGATGAAGAAAAACGACTGTTATATGAAATTGGTAAAAAACGCCTTTCGGAAAACGGCTATCACGAAATTGGTATGGATCATTTTGCCTTAGAAACCGATAGTTTATATCATTCGTTTAACGAACGAAAACTACATCGTAACTTTATGGGTTATACTTCCTCCAAAACGCAAGTGATGATTGGTTTAGGCGTTTCATCGATTAGTGACAGTTGGTATAGTTTTGCCCAAAACGTAAAAACATTAGAAGACTATTATGATGCTTTGGCACAAAACGAATTGCCGGTTTTTAGAGGTCATCTTCTAACGGATGAAGATTTAATCATTCGCAAACACATTTTGAATATCATGTGTCAGTTGCATACGTCATGGCATGAATATGGTTATTATTTCTCAGAAATCAATCAAGTGTTGGACCGACTACATGAAATGGAAGAAGACGGATTAGTCATCATAACACATCATTCGCTCACGGTAACTGAAAAAGGAAAAGCCTTTATTCGCAACATTTGTATGGCTTTTGATTTACGCATGACACGAAAATTACCGGAAACCAAATTGTTTTCGATGACGGTTTAGAAAAATTTTGAAATAATTTAATTATAGAAGTAAAAAAGCCCGACGTTCATCGGGCTTTATTTTTCATTTCTATTCGACAATTACATTTCTATTAATTCATTTTTAAATGATTGAATCAATTGTTGTTGAATCTCATAAGGTACTTTTTCATAATGTGAAAATTCCATACTTAATTTGGCTCTTCCTTGTGATAAAGAACGAACAGCTTCAATAAAATCATGCATTTCCGCAATAGGAATTAAGGCTTTAATTTTAGTAAAATGACCATCTGCATCCATGCCTTCCACCATCGAGCGATGGGATTGAATCGCACTCATGATTCCTCCGGTGATTTCGTCGGGAGTCACAATAATAACCTCGTGAATTGGTTCTAACAATTGAGGACTGGCGTTTATAAAATTTTCTTTAAAAGCCATCATCCCGGCTATTTTAAAAGACAAATCGTTGCTGTCAACCGCGTGCATTTTGCCATCATATACTAAAACACCAACATCTTGTACATGGGAACCGGTGAGTGGTCCTTCTTGCATTTTTTCCATCACTCCTTTTAAAATGGACGGATGAAAACGGGCATCAATTGCTCCACCAACAATACAATTGTAATAGATTAATTTTCCTCCCCAAGGTAATTCAATCACTTCTTTACCCCGGATGGGATAGCCTTTTGGGTCTTCGCTATCTGCTGTAATCGGGAATATTTTCATTGAAATTTCACCAAACTGCCCTGCTCCACCCGATTGTTTTTTATGGCGATAGGTTGTGTCTGCTTCGGTTTGAATAGTTTCTCGATAGGCTACTTTAGGCTTTTTAAAATCCACTACTAATTTATGCGTATTTTCTAATTTCCATTTAATGACAGCCATGTGCAATTCACCTTGGCATTGAATAATAGTTTGTTTTAATTCGGCTGATACCTCAACGATAATACTTGGATCTTCTTCCACCAATTGATGTAATGCGGCTGAAAGTTTTTCTTCTTCACCTTTTTTAGTTCCTTCGACAGCCATTGCGAAAGTGGGCGTTGGAAATTGAATCGGTTGAATTGAAATCGGAAAACCTTTTTCATGCAGTGTATTGTTGGTATGCGTATCTTTTAATTTTATCGTTGCTCCATTATCACCGGCTGTCAGTTCATCCACTGCGATTCGTTTGTTTCCTTCCATTTCAAACAATTGCATGATTTTTTCTACTTGTCCGGTTTCTTCATTGGTTAGTTCGTCGCCAACTTTAATAGTTCCCGATAATACTTTAAAGAAACTCAACTCGCCCACATGCGGTTCAGAAACGGTTTTGTAAATAAAAATGGCTGTTTTCCCAAGCTCATCACATGGAATCTCACGGTTGTCAATAGTCAGCTGAGGAGGCATTTCATAGGCGGACGGACAAACATTATCAATAAAACCCATCAATCGTCCTGCACCCTTATTTTGCTTAGCAGAAACACAGAAAACAGGGAAAATTTCATGTTTAATAAGCGAATGATGCAAACCTAGTTTCATTTCATCTTCATTTAATTCTCCTTTTTTAAAATAATTTTCCATCAAGCGTTCGTCGTTGGCAGCAATGGTTTCAATCAATTCTAAATGTAATTGTTTTGCTTTTTCTTTTTCTGTATCCGGAATGGGAAGTTTTTCCGGTTTTCCGCCATCTGTAGGGTATTGATACATCACCATGTTCAATACATCAATCACGGTATTAAAATTTGGACCCTGATTGAGTGGATATTGAACAATTACTAATTGGTTACCAAAATGAGCTTTTGCTTCAGCTACTGTTTTATCAAAATCAGCTTGTTCATGATCCAGTTGATTCACCGCAAAAATGACGGGTAGTTTGAATTCATTGGTATATTGCCAAATAATATCGGTTCCTACTTCTACTCCCATTCTGGCATTAAGCAGCATCACACCAAATTCTGAAACCCGCATGGCACTGATGATTTCTCCCGACAAGTCATCATAACCAGGTGTATCTAGTACATTGATTTTATAACCTTTCCATTTTGAATTGACCAATTTAGAAAAAAGCGTTTTTCCTTTTTCATGTTCAATGTCGGTATAATCGGCAATCGTATTTTTTTCTTCTACGGATCCTCTTCTGTTAATGATTCCTGATTCAAACAACATGGCTTCTGCCAACGTCGTTTTACCGCTACCGGTGTGACCCAGTAGCACCACATTTTTTACGTGTTTACTGTCAAACTGTAACATAACTGTTCATTTAGAAATTATACTATAAATTTCGGATTAAATAAGCAGTTAAAACATGACTTTCATCAGGTTATAAAAAGAAAACGAACAACTTTTAAAGGTTGCTCGTTTTCAAAACTGAAAAACTAAAATTCTTAATGACAATCCGGATTAGCTTGAACTATTAAAGTTGTAGTTTTGGGAGAAAGATAAGGGATATCCAATCCCATTCCTCTTACGATGAATAAACTTCCGATGATGAATACCATGATGGGAATCATTTTTTGAATTTTATTGCGAACAGGTACAGTAATAAAATTCGCGATTAACACCACGGCACTCATCATTGGGATAGTTCCTATTCCGAATAATAACATATAAGTTGCTCCTAACCATTCATTTTGCATGGCAATGGCACCGAAAAGTGCGGCATACACCATTCCGCATGGCAAAAAGCCGTTTAATAAGCCCATCGTGAATAAAGCATCTAACGACTTTCTTTTGAATTGTGCCCCTAAATGACTTTTTACTTTTGAAATTAATCTATAAATTGGTTTAGAAAAGTTGTATTGAGCCATTTTCTTTTCGGGAATAATGACAAAAAGTATCATCAAAATTCCTACTAAAACCGATAATTGTTGTTGTAAACCGGCGAGAAAAAGTCCTTTTCCTAAAATTCCGAAAAACAAACCCAACATTCCATATGCCGTCAGTCTTCCTAAATGATAAAGGAAAATTTGAAAAACTCTTTTCGCTGCATTATTTCGGTCAACGGGAATCATCATAGCAATCGGACCACACATGCCGATGCAATGAAAACTGCTGATTAATCCGAATATGAGAGCGGTGTAGAGCATGACTGTTGTCGGTTGTCTGTTGTCTGTTGTCTGATAATGGATAACAGACAACTGACAACAGAATTTATAAATAAATGGTTTTCTTAGTTAAAATTTCTTTTCCATCATACGTCCAATCAATAGAAATGTCCCAACGACCGCCCACCAAATTGTTTTTAGGTATGAGCAAATATGAACCGGAAAGTGAAATCGGAATTTCAAAATCCAGTTTCTGGTTAGACGGTCTGTAAAGGGACACTTTTCCTTTGATTTTAGTAGCATCTATATCGGTTGGGAAAACGATTTTTAAACCGTCTTCTTGAGCGATAACTTCTACGGGAAGAGCTAAATTTTTGTCATTTTGCTCTTTTTCCATTCGTTTTTCAAAAACGAGTTCTTGTTTGTAATATTCTTCTACAACTAACTCATTGTCATATTTACTGTCTGATTGCACTTTGAACACAAAGTATAAAATGAATGTTATAAACAATCCAAATGCAATCACGATGCCTGTTCCCCAATTGATTTTCATATTTTTTATTTTAAATTGCGTCGGACTTAAGTCCGACGCAATTGATTAATTAAAGCTTCTTGGTCCCATAAAATTAGTAGTAGTGGTTTCAATTAAGTTTTCACCATCATACACTTCTATTTTTAATTTGATTTTATCACCCTCCAAATAGGCAGGATTAATTTCGATAAACAATGTTCCTTTGGCAATTCCGTCCGGTTTTACTTTTACTTTTGGTTTTCCGACTAAAATAATTTCTCCTTTTGGTTCTATGAGTTTAAACGTAACTTCATCAAATTGCTTTGTGGTTTTATTGACAATTTTATACGTATAAACATTGCTAATATTTTCTCCTTTGTGTTGAAATAATTGACCGGGTAATCGCAATACGGTAGCTTCCACATCATTTCGCAAAAACAACATTCCGATTAAAACACCAATTAAAATCACTAAAACTGCGGTATAGCCTTTCATTCGGGTAGTAAAGACAAATTTTTCTTTTTTTACAATTTCATCTTCACTGGCATAGCGAATTAACCCTTTTGGTAAGCCTACACTTTCCATGATGGTGTCACATTCATCGATACAAGCGGTACAATTGATGCATTCTAATTGCGTTCCGTTACGAATGTCAATTCCGGTGGGACAAACATGAACACATAATTTACAATCGATACAATCTCCTTTTCCTGTTGATGCTCTGTCTTCTTGTTTATTGAATTTGGCTCGACCCAATTCTTTTTCACCTCTAACATGATCGTATGCTACATTGATGGATTTGTTATCCAATAAAACGCCTTGCATTCTACCATAAGGACAAGCAATGATACAAACTTGTTCTCTGAACCAAGCAAATACAAAATAAAATACGGCTGTAAAAATCAATAAGGCAATTAAAGTACTGGTGTGTAAAGCCGGACCTTCTTTGATCATTAAAAGTAATCGGTCACTGCTTACCAAATACGCTAAAAACACATTAGCAATCAAGAAAGAAAATATAAAAAAGATAATCCATTTGGTCACTCTTTTTCTTATTTTTTCAGCATTCCATTCTTGTTTTTGCAAACGAATTTGTGCTCCTCTATCACCGTCAATCCAATATTCAATTCGACGAAAAACCATTTCCATGAAAATCGTTTGTGGGCAAAACCATCCGCAAAAAATTCTTCCAAAAGCAACAGTAAACAAAGCCAACCCTACTACACCAATAATCATGGAAATCACAAATAAGTGAAAATCCTGCGGCCAGAAAGGAAAACTAAAAATATTAAATCTTCTTTCCAATACATTGAACATCAAAAACTGATGCCCATTAATTTTGACAAAAGGAGCTGCCAATAAGAACACCAATAAAAAATAACTCAAGAGTTTTCGTTTATCATAAAAAGGTCCTTTCGGTTTTTTAGGAAAAATAAAGGCTCTTTTACCCTCTTTATTAATCGTGCCAATCGTATCTCTAAAACTTTCGTCGGGTAACTTGCTCATACCTTAAAAATTTAGCATTTACAAATCCCGATTATGCACCGGGATTTGTTTTTATTTAACTGCCGTTACTGTTTCTGTTTTAGTAGAATCTGTAACAGTAGTATCTTTGATTGTCTCCATTTTAGGAGCATTTTCATCCACCCAAACATCGCCTTCAGGTGTTTTTCCGTCTTTTGGATTAGTTCCTTGTAGAGACAAGACATAGCTGGCTACTTTTTGAATATCAGAAGGTTTAATTTCTGTTTTCCAGGGCACCATCCCTTTTCCTTCTCTACCACCTTCCATAATGGTATTAAAAACATTTTTGATTCCTCCACCCAAAATCCAATGGTTATCGGTTAAGTTTGGTCCAATTGATCCACCACCATCAGATTTATGACAAGCCACACATTTTGCTTCAAAAATTGATTTCCCTTCTGCTAAGGCAGCAGCATCTGTTAAAAGAGTTACTTTTTCCTTATTCATTAAATCAGGTGCAGTTAGCTTGTATTTTTCAACCTCTGCTTTAGCAATAGCCATTTCGGTTTCAAACTCCGAGGCTTGATCATAATCGTTGAAAACATGGAACCTCACTAAATAAACAAAAGCAAAAATGATAGTTAAGTAGAATAAATTCACCCACCATGGAGGCAAAACATTATCCAACTCCTTGATGCCGTCATAATCATGATCTAACATCACATCATGCTCTTCTTCTATTTCTTTTGAGCGGGTTAATTTCTTCATAATGCTTTGGTAAAAAGCACCCTCCGTAAAAGGCAAAGATTGTGCTTCTTCCAATTGTTTTTTCTGTTCCTCTGTGAGTAAATGGTAGGTTACTTTATCTACAGCACTTACCACGATTTCAATAGCTATGAGTAGGAATAAGAAAACGCCTAAAAATAAAGAAACCATTGGGTATTCAATAAAGGCGGGCTTATCGCCAGAGTCAATAAAATATTCCATTGCACCCATTACCAGGGCAAAAATCAACGGAACACGAACGTATGATGGAATTAATTTTTTCATTTTTTACGTTTAATAGGGTTAACTAATTATCTTCTTTTAATGGAATATCACTTAATTCATTAATTGTTTCTTTGCTATAGGAAAATACCCAAACTAAAAGCAGTACAAAGAATCCAAAGAAAATACTCAAGGAAATGATTGGATAGATTTCTATTCCAACAATCGTGTCCATATGGTGTTTGATAAACTTTAGCATGACTATTTATTTTGAGCGGTTTCTTTTACTTTAATATCAGTTCCCAAACGTTGTAAATAAGCAATTAGAGCTGTAATTTCTCTGTCTTTCATGGAAACAAATTCTTCTCCACGGGTGGCAGCATTCTTTTTGCTTTCTTCATATGATTTCACAAAATCAGGGTCGGCATACAAGTTTTTCTCAATTTGTGACGCTTGCTCATCAATGGATTTCTTGGCATTTTTAATGTCGTCTTCTGTATAAGGGACACCGAGTGTTACCATTACTTGCATTTTTTTCTCAATTTGAGAATAATCCATTGGTTTGTTGTCATATAGCCATTTGTAACCCGGCATGATGGAACCTGGTGAAGTGCTTTGTGGATCCCACATGTGGTTAAAATGCCAGTTGTCGTTATACTTGGCTCCTACTCGATGTAAATCAGGACCGGTACGTTTTGAACCCCACAAGAAAGGATGGTCATAAACATACTCTCCTCCTTTTGAGTATTCACCATAACGTTCAACTTCTGAACGGAACGGACGAATCATTTGGGAGTGACAGCCCACGCAACCTTCACGAATGTATAAATCACGGCCTTCTAATTCTAAAGGTGTATAAGGTTTAACCGATGCAATTGTTGGTATGTTAGATTTTACGACTATGGTTGGAATAATTTGAATTATACCACCAATTAAAATAGCTACAAGCGATAAAACCGTAAATTGGATTGGTCTTCTTTCTAACCAAGAGTGCCATTTTTCACCTTTCATTCTTTTGGATGAAATAACGGCTAAGGCAGGTGCTTCAGCTAATTCATCTTCAACAGCTGATCCTTGAGCGACTGTTCTAATAATATTATAAACTAAAACTAATAAACCAACTACAAAAAGTGTTCCCCCAATAGCACGCATCCAATACATAGGCATGATTTGCGTAACTGTTTCAAGGAAATTTCCATATACTAACGTTCCATCCGGGTTGAATTGTTTCCACATGGATGCTTGCGTAAATCCGGCAACATAAAGTGGCAATGCATATAAAATGATACCTAACGTACCAATCCAGAAATGGAAATTGGCTAATTTTTCAGAGAATAATTTGGTTTTTGTCATGCGAGGAATCAACCAATAAATCATACCAAACGTCATGAATCCGTTCCAAGCTAAGGCTCCAACGTGCACGTGGGCAATAATCCAATCGGTAAAGTGAGCAATAGCGTTTACGTTTTTAAGCGAAAGCATTGGTCCTTCAAACGTTGCCATACCATAACCGGTAATCCCCACAACAAAGAATTTTAAAACCGCATCGGTTCTCACTTTATCCCAAACACCTCTTAAAGTAAGTAATCCATTAATCATACCACCCCAAGACGGAGCAATCAACATCACAGAGAAAACAACTCCTAAATTTTGAGCCCAATCCGGTAAAGCGGTATATAATAAATGGTGAGGTCCTGCCCAGATATAGATAAAAATTAACGACCAAAAGTGGATGATTGACAATCGGTACGAATACACTGGACGATTGGCTACTTTGGGTACAAAATAATACATCAAACCTAAAAATGGTGTTGTTAAGAAGAACGCAACCGCATTATGTCCGTACCACCATTGCACCAACGCATCTTGTACACCGGCATAAACGGAATAACTTTTTAAAGCAGAAACAGGAAGTTCTAAACTATTAAAAATATGAAGAATGGCAACGGTAACAAAAGTGGCGATATAAAACCAAATCGCAACATAAATATGACGTTCTCTACGTTTCAGAATTGTCATAATCATATTTATACCAAAAACAACCCAAATCAAAGCAATGGCAATATCGATTGGCCATTCCAGTTCGGCATATTCTTTAGAAGTAGTAATTCCTAAAGGCAGCGTAATAGCTGCCGCTACAATGATTAATTGCCATCCCCAAAAGTTGATGTTGCTCAACAAATCACTGTACATTCTGGTTTTGAGTAATCGTTGCATAGAATAGTAAACTCCGGCAAAAATGGCGTTTCCAACGAAAGCAAAGATTACAGCGTTGGTATGTAAAGGTCTTAATCTACCAAAACTCAACCAGGAAATTCCATCGGTTAGGTTGGGAAATAAAAACATGATGGCCAAAATGAGGCCTACTAGCATTCCGACTACACCAAAGAGGATACAGGCGTAGAGGAACTTCTTTACAATTTTGTTGTCGTAATAAAATTGTTGCATCTCCATAATTATACTTGTTTTTCTTTAATTGTTTGTATTGGTTTTTTGTTTGTTGAGATTTTGAGTTCATCGTCAAAAAGCATTCTGACAGATGGAGTGTAGTCATCATCATACTGCCCTTTTTTTACTGCTCTAATAAATGCATACAGAAAAAAAATAGCCACAATAATGCTGATAGTGATTAAAATGTAAATGACGCCCATACCTTAAATTTATGTTAACAAAATTAGACTTACTCGATTTTATAAAATATGATAATTGTCATACGTGATGATTTTTATTTTCGTGCATAGAAGTTTGTCATTATCGTAACAAAACTTACTATGGTGATGGTGCTCAACGGCATGATAATGGCTGCCACAAGAGGCGATAAATTACCAGAAACGGCATAGGTCAATCCAACCACATTATAGGCTAAAGAAAGTGCAAAACTCATGTAAATCGTTTTCATGGCATTTTTGGAATAGTGCATAAAAAAGCCAATTTTTTGAAACTGAGAAGCATCTAAAATTCCATCGCAAGCGGGTGAAAAAACATTTACATTTTCGGAGATTGAAATTCCAATATTACTTTGAGCCAATGCACCGGAATCATTTAATCCGTCACCAATCATCATCACATTTTTGCCTTGTTTTTGAAGTGTTTCGATGAATTGAAGCTTTTGTTCCGGTTTTTGATTGAATACCAATGTGGTCGTTGAAGGAAGCATTTTTTCTAAAATCTTACGTTCACCATCATTATCTCCGGATAAAATAACCAAGTTATATTTTTCAGATAATTCAAAAAATAATTGCTCCAACCCTTCTCGGTATTGATTGTTAAACACATAACTTCCTTTGTAAATACCATTAATTTCCACATGTACTTTGGTTTTTTTATGCGTGTTTTCAGTCATCGTTTTTAAAAACTGTGATGACCCTAATTTGATGGTATTGCCTTCTATTTCGGCAAAAATTCCTTTGCCAATAATCTCTTCAAAATGAGTGGGATTTATCTTTGTTTGAGCAGGGATAAAATCATATAACCTTCTGCTTAGCGGATGATTTGAACCTCGAAGAGCGTTGTTCAACAATTTCAATTCCCATTCATTTAAAGGAAGTCCTTCATAGGTAATTGCCGTTTTTTTGTTAGTGGTTATAGTTCCGGTTTTGTCAAACACTAGTGTATCCACTTGAGCTAATTGTTCAATCACCGTCGCATTTTTGAGATAGAATTTTCTTTTTCCTAAAATTCGAAGCACATTACCTAAAGTAAATGGGGCAGTTAAGGCTAACGCACATGGACAAGCCACAATCAAAATGGCTGTAAAAACATTAAAAGCGGTGTTCGTATCGATAAAAATCCAGTACATAAATGAAATAATCGCTAATCCTAATAACGCCGGTGTGAAATAGCGACTGATTTTATCGGTTACGGTTTTATGTTTGATTTCTACTTTTTTCTGAAAAACATCATTGCTCCACAATTGAGTGAGGTAACTTTGTGAAACGGAGAAAAGCACTTCCATTTCGATGACCTTTCCAAGTTGTTTTCCACCGGCAAAAATTTTGTCTCCTGATTTTTTTTCAATGGCAACGGCTTCTCCGGTAACAAAGCTATAATCGATGGATGCTTTTTCAGAAATTAAAATACCATCCACCGGAATTAATTCTTGATTTCTGATTAAAAGACGGTCGCCTTTTTCAATTTCATATACTTGCACAGAAGTTTCAGAACCGTCGGCTAAAATTTTGGTGATTGCAATGGGAAAATAGGATTTATAATCGCGTTCAAAAGATAAAAAATCATACGTTTTCTTTTGAAATAACTTTCCCAAAAGCATAAAGAAAATGAGTCCGGTCATGCTGTCAAAAAAGCCTTGACCGTAGTCGAAAATAATGTCAACTGTACTTCTGATGAACATCACCACAATTCCCAATGCAATCGGAATATCAATGTTGAGCATTCCCGATTTAATACTTTTGTATGCTGAAACATAATATCCGCTGGCTGAATAGAAAAAAGCAGGTAGTGAAATTACAAAAATCAACCATCGGAAAAATCCGCGGTATTCGTTAATCCAATATTCTTCTACTTCAAAATATTCGGGAAAAGAGAGCAACATAATGTTCCCGAAACAGAAAAAGGCAACTCCGATTTTATAAATCAAACTTCGGTCAATGACTTTTTTACCTTCATCAAAATTTTCTAAACTGATGTAGGGTTCATAACCAATGGAACAAAGTAATTCAACAATTTTCTTGAGCGTAGTTCCTTCCGGATTGAATGTAATTCGAACTTTTTTCTCCGGAAAATTTACTTGCGAAATGATTATTCCTGATTGAAGTTTCTGTAGATTTTCCAAAATCCAAATACACGAACTACAGTGAATGTGAGGAATATAAAGTGAAACAATATGTGTTGTATCCTCTTGGAATTCGAGAAGTTTTGCAACAATATCTTCATTGTCTAAAAAATCATATTTACCTTTAATATCGAGTGGTGTAGCACCGGGAGATGCTTGAAAATCATAATAACAGGATAAATTATTTTGACTAAAAATTTCATAAACCGTCTTGCAACCGTTGCAACAGAAATTTTTTTCGTCATAAATAATCTCTTCTTTTTTATTTATTTCACTACCACAATGGAAACAATTTCCAGTGTTCATAATTTGCTCATTTTACCTGAAACAAAGGTTGCAAAAGGTGAAAAATTAAAATATGATATTTGTCATACTTTAATTATCTTTGTAGATACCAATAAATGATGAATAAAAATGAGCAAATGTGAACAATGTATTGTGAGGGAATTTAGTTCATTAAAAGCCCTAAACAAAGAAGAGTTACTCAAAATGGCTAATTGTAAAACTTCTTACACCATTAAAAAGGGAGAACCCATTTTTGAAGAAGGAGAATCAGTGAACGGCATCTATTGTATTAAAGATGGGGTTTGTAAACTTTCTAAATTGAGTGCCAATGGTAAAGATCAAATTGTAAAATTGGTCAAACCAGGAGAACTTTTAGGGCAACGTTCTATGATAAGTGATGAGCCTACCAATTTAAGTGCAGTAGCTTTGGAAGATATGGAAGTTTGTTTTATTCCAAAGTCAGAAATATTAGGTTTTTTCAATAACAATAATCAATTTTCAATGAATGTGATGAAAACCATTTGTGGTGATTTAAAAGAATCGGACGACCACATGGTTTCGATGGCACAAAAAACAGTTAAACAAAGACTAGCTGAATCATTATTGTATTTGGAAGAAACCTTTGGTAAAAATGAGGACGGTTCTCTACATATCCAGTTGTCTAGAGAGGAATTAGCCGGAATGATTGGCACAGCTACAGAAAGTTGTATTCGATTATTATCGGAATTTGCTAAAAATGGTTTGGTCAATTTAAATGGTAAGAAGATTAGTATTCTCGATAAAAATAAATTGAAAAGAATGGCGGAATAAAAAACCACGAATATTAAAATACTCGTGGTTTAACTATAAAATTAATCCAAATTGATTAATTTCTAACTAACTTTATGGTTTGATTCACATTTTCAGCTTTTATTTTTGCAAAATAAATTCCATTTGAAAAATTTGTAGCATCAATTGAAATTTCATAAGCATTAAATAGATTTGAATAAACAATTTTTCCGGTTACATCAACAATTTCTAAAGATTCAATTGTATTATTAGTACTAAAAGACCACACATTTCTGGTAGGATTTGGGTAAACTTTGACTTCACTTTTATTTGTTTCAATTACATTTAAAACTTCTTCAAAGTTATATGCACCCGTTAATCGATTAAAAGAAATGTTATATAATCCTGATGTGGTTGGTATGTCAGCACCATTTTGAGATCCTACTCCTGAAGGAAAATCTGCACTTCCCCAATTTCTTGCCCATGATCCATTGGCTCTGAATTTTACAAATCCATTTGATAATGTGAAATTTTCTAATAAAAAAGTAACACCACCATCAGTAGAAGGCATTGCAATATCTGTTTCCCATCCTTGAGCACCGTTACCTAAAATCGTAACCGGAACTTGAATAAATGAATAATTAGGTCCTGAATAATTAAAAGTAACATTATAAAAGCCTGATGTTAAAGGAATATCATTTCCATTTGGAATCGCCTCACCGGAAGGAAATGTGTTTCCTCCCCAATTAACATCCCATGAATTGTCTTTTCTGAATTTTACATTATTTGCATCATAATGATAATCATCTAAGGCATATAAAATACCGTCAAAGGTTACCATTTGAAGGCTTTCAGACCATTCATTAAAAGCTCCAATTATACCGATATTGTCAAATTGAGAAGCTACAGTAGTAAAAGCATAGGCTCCGGTATCTTTATTAAATATAATATCATAGGTACCCATTGTAACAGGAATATCTAAACCACCTTCTGTCCCGATACCGGTTGGAAAAGTATTTGAACCCCAATTTGTATTCCAACTATTATCTTTTCTGAATTTTACTCCTCCACTAACTGCAAAATTTTGCGAAGTTAAAGTGTAAGTTATACCATCTGTAGTATTCATAGGAACATCTGCATTCCAATTTGTAAATTGTCCGATAATGGAAATGTTATCGAACTGAGCCAATACAATTGATGCATTGAAAAATAGCAATAAAGTTAAAAGTAGTTTTTTAATCATAATGATTGATTTTTAAGTTATCAAACAAAGTTAAGTTACTAAAAATCAAAACACAAAAAAGAAAACATGATTTACGAATAATTTAAAATTAAGTATTTTTTAACACTTAAATTAAGTAAAAAATTAAATTACAATCATTGTTGTCCGATAAAAAAGAAGCCAAATTAATGGCTTCTTTAAAGTAATCGTAAATTTGTGTTGCGAAACATAAAAAACGATGAGTAAAAGTAGTTATTTTTCTAGTAAATCTGTTTTCGGACAGCTGATTTCTTTAATCGATGAT
>CALRRY020000031.1:0-36712 GCA_943370635.1 Variovorax paradoxus | reverse complement strand
GTTAACGTTGCTCCGCAATTGTTGTTACGTAAACGGGCTAATATCACCGTACATCCATCCGTAGTACTACCATTACAGTTTTGATCAATACCATCGTAGCAAATTTCTGTCGCTCCTGGGTTGATCGATGCGTTGTTGTCATTGCAGTCAACAGAAGTTCCTATTAACTCCGCTAACAACTTACCATTCGTTGGACGAATACATTGTGTAACCGTTGCAGCTGCAGATGGATAACCATCATTATCAGCGTCGGTATACCATTCCGGTTGTGATGTTACCGTAACCGTAGTTGAAATTGACGCAAGACTTAGACAACCAAAACTGTTAGTTATTTGAACTGTATAACTACCAGAAGAACTAATTATAATACTTGAAGACGTTTCGCCGGTAGACCATAAATAACTATCTCCTATACTTGCAGTTAAAACAACACTACCACCTGCACAAAAAGTCGTTGGCCCATCTGCACTTATTATTGGGGCAGATGGTAATGAATTTACCGTAACAACCGCCGAAGGAATACTCACACAATTTGATCCTAATTGAGCGGTAGCCGTTAAAGAATCTAATGCCGCTAATGCTGAAACCGTAGCAGACCATAATCCTGCTGTAACAGTAGCTGTTCCGATCGAAATATTTCCTGCTTTATACACCACAATAACTGTTCCATCTGCTTCAGTACTAGTACCGTTTACTACAGTAGCTCCTTGACAATAGGTACCCGTTATCACAGGAGCATTGGCACAAGTGGTTACTGAAATCACATTCGAATTAGCCGAAGTACTATTAGTACTAGTAGCTCTAACGCGATAATAATAAGTAGAGGAAGGAGATAAATTAGTATTTACATTCCAACTAGTTACATTACCCACATTTAAATTATCATAACCGGACACAAATGAAGGAGTGGTTGTGACTGGTGAAAAAGTATGAGAACCTAATCCTGAAACTACATCAATAGCCGATTGTGTCCATTCAGCTTCAAGGGCAGTAAAAGCACCAGCACCCGTTCCTGTTGGACTGACCGTAATACCTGATGTAACAGTTGATTTTCTGGTAAGCGTTTTATCCAAAGTAGAATTAGAAACCGAAGTCCAAGCGGTTCCAGGATTACTTCCTACTCTACCAAAAACATCAACAAATATTGCAGGGTCTGCTCCCACTCTATGCAACACAAGTGCATCATTGCCATTAAAATTCATAGCAGCTGAAACTAAACTCGTAACTCCGCTTGGTAATGTTAAAGCAGCTGCAGTATTTCTATATACAATAGTACTTCCATTTGCCAAAGTGCCTGTCATAGGAGAATAAGTAATCGTTGAAGATCCATTTGTAGCAACTCCAAGTTCATACAAAGAAAGATCAACAGCAGCTCCTGTTCCATTATAAATCTCCACATATTTATTATTTGAACTACCTTCAACATATTCTGAGAAAAATAAATCGGTAGCTAAAGTCGGGGTTGAAAAATTCTCGTTAGTACTCACATCCAATCGATAACCTGTAGCTCCAGTTACGGCATTCCAATTAGCAGTAAATCCTGTAGCCAAAGGCGAGGTAGCAGCCAAAGCAGTTGGAGCCGATAAATTAGCAGTAGTAAAAGTTAAAGGAGTACCCGTTACAGTTCCTGTGCCATCAAGGGCATACGCTCTGTAATTGTATGTGGTATTAGGTTCTAAGTTAGAAAGTGTTGTTGAAGAACCATTGGTAATTGACGAACTACTAAAAGAACCATCTGTACTGTATTGAATACCTGACTCCGTTACGGTTGAACATCCTTGTGAAAAAGTAGTCGCTCCAAAAGTAACACCAGTAACCGTAATCCCTGAAGTAGCACCAGCCACAATAGCTGATACGGGTGTATTAACGCCCGAAGCCGAAACCGTAACGGTTATTCCCGAAGTCCCACCTCCTGTAATAGAGATTGCACCATTATACGATTGAACTAGGGTTGGAGTAAATCTCACATAAATCGTTTCTAAAATTCCACCACCTGAAGGTGTTAATGTTAAAGTATTTGTAAAAGTAGTATTGTCGGCTGAGAAAGTAAATCCAGCCAAACTGTTAACAGTTATAGTACTGGTTAAGTTCAAGCCCAATAAACCAAAACTGTTGGTGCCTGAGGTGTTGATACAAAGTGCCCCAAAATTAGCTAAAGGATCAGCTTGTAAAGATGGTACTGTACATGCAGCTGTAGATAAGCTAGCAGCAGTACCACTAGTAACCACATCATCACCGTTTTTAGCATACACCGTAAAACTAGCACTTGCGTTACAATTCAAGTTCATAACTGTTGTCGTGCCCCAAGCCGCAGCGGTTTGCCATACTGCTGAACCTAAGGTAGCCCCACCTACTTGAACATAACTGCCATTATTCAATTGAATAGCATACAAAGTACCTGCCGGATTGCCATCTCCACTACCGATAGCCACATCAATACTAGTCTCTGTAGCATTGGTTAAAACAGGTGCCGAAGGGGCATTCGCCAAGGTGAAAAAAGAAACATTTGAACCATTTACTGTTCCGCCCGAACCACCAGAAGCAACAGCGTTGTAAGTATATTGAGTATTAGGCGATAGTCCTGAAATAGCAACAGAAGTAGCCGTATTTGAAGTACCTGTTACCGCTCCAGATACCGGAGTAGTAGCCGTAACTGTTGTTCCATAATCAAAACTAGCTGTCGTGGCATTGCCATTGGCGTTTACCGTACCATTTAAAGTTGCACCTATAGTAGTTATAGAAGTTGCTGCATTAGTTACAACAGTTGGCGGTGATTGAGTAAAGAATCCAGTAAAAGCAAGTCCGTTGGTCCCTGCTGTCGCGGCAGATTGAAATCCCCATCCACCAGTTGTGGTTTGACCACTAGCATAATAACGGAAAGTTACGGTTGTCCCAGCAGGAACACTTTGTAAAGCTGAAATTCCTGAAACATCTATGGATAAAGAAGCTGGTGTTCCAACCGTTACCGTTGGAGAACCAATCAGTGTAAAAGTAGTACCATTCAAACTATAAGCAAATTGGGAACTTACCCCTGGAGAATTAGCAAATGTGCCAGTCCCAGCAAGATTAGCAGTTATGGTTGCAAGATTTAATATATTGCCAGCTGTAGAAGTTAAAGTTGTTTGAAAATAATCGGTATTAGAAGTGGCGATTCCATTGTTTTGAAATCCTGCTGTTCTAAATGAATTAGCGGCACTACTTGCTGAAGCACCAGGACCACGTGTAATAGTATTAGCACCACTTGTTGAAATAAGATTGGTGCTAAAAGTGGTAGCAGTAGCAGTGGTAGTTCCAGAAAGTCCCGTAACATCCCAACCTGCTAAAACAGGATAACCAACGGTCAAAGATTGAGTCACCGAACTAGCAGCATTAAAATTAGTATCTCCAGCTTGAGAAGCGGTAATAGTGGCTGTACCTATAGCAAGAATGGTCACTATACCATTGCTATCTACCATAGCAACTGTTTCGTTACTACTAGAATAAGCAATAGCCAATGCCGAACTTGCTGTAGTAGCAGCACTATAAGGCACATCACCTATTACTTTTGTAATTGAGGCTGGTGTTATAGCAGCTATCGTTTGATTAGCTTTTGTGATTTCAAAAGAAAAATCAGCAGAAGTCGCAGCTAAATAATTAGTATCAGCAGCAACATCAGCTACTACTTCATAAGTTCCAACTAGGGTTGGTCTACTAGTGCTAGGCCCATAACTTGTAGGACTTACTCCTGTATAAGTGTAAGTAACAGCCCCTGTCGAACCAGTTACTGTTGAAGTGGTTGGTCCTTGTGGCGAACCAGTATAAACAAATGAATTTAAGCCTGTTACAATAATGCTTGAAGCAACTTGGTTAACAGTAACATTAATATTCACAGTAGCATTGTTGTAATTAGCGGTATCGGTTGGGGTAAAAGTTACTCCATACAAAGCTGTTCCACCATTTGGTATAACTGATGGAGTTGTAAAAGCAAAAGTACCCGCCACACTTGCTGAACCTCCACTCAAAATTGCATCCGCTAAAGTTTGACCAAAAGTAATAGCAGCAGCCGTTGGTGAAGAAGTTATTGATGGTGTTGCTTTAGATACAGTACTGTTAGCAATTGCTACTGAAACAGCACCGGCACCTGAAGAGGTTAAGACAATAGTACCTGAATAAGTAGCTACAGGAGCAGTATTCTTTAAACGGATATAAACCGGAGTACTGGTAATAGTTCCTGAACCATCTACTAACACGGTATCTGTAAAAGATCCTCCCGAGGTCAGACTTACTTCAAAATTAGAACTGGGTGGCGTAACTAAAATTCCTTCCGTCATATTAGCCCCCGACACAATAAAACTGGCTTCATTTGAAACCGAGCCAAAGGTAGAGGAAACAAAAGTTGGGGTAGTGTTAATTGATGCTGTAATAACCGGACTTGAACTTACCGTAAGGTTACCTGCTATATACGTTATAGAATAGTTGGCAGAGTTGAATGTTCCACCCGTCGCCGCTGAAGCCACTACTGATCCTGGATATACACCAGCCGAATCAGCGGCACCAGCACCAGCACCATAGGCAATGGTTACCGATCCAATGGTTTCACCAGCAAGTAATCCGCTACTAGTAAATGCTTGAGAACCTGAACCACCGGTAAGAGTAGCCCCTTGTGGTTTGGTAACATCAGTAGCGGTTATGGTTAATGCTTTAGGATTGACTAGCACGGTAACTGTACCGGTTGCGTTAGTATAAAAACTGGTGTCTTCTGGAGTAAAAGTAAAACCATAAGAGGCTGTTCCGGCTGTAGGCACCGTACTAGGTGCTGTAAATGAAAAAGTACCCCCTACACTTGCTGCTCCTCCACTCAAAACAGAAGAGGACAAGGCTTGACCATACGTTATAGCACTAGCTGTTGGAACAGTGGTAATGGTTGGTGTGGCTTTAATTACTGTAAAGGACTGTGTAACAGAAGTTGCTGCACAAACCGTAGTGCCATTACCGGCTTGAGAGGCCGTTAAGGTAATAGGACCTCCTATACCTAAGATGTTAACGCTTCCATCTGAATTAACTGTGGCTAGACTATTGTTGCTTGAGCTGTACGTTACGGCCAAACCTGAGGAAGCTGTTGTTGCAATGCTGTGTGCCTCTCCAAAACTTTTGGTTACCGATGCGGGGATTGCAGTTATGGTTTGAGGGGTGCAGACTACAGAAGGTGTAGAGGTAACACTTAAATTATCAATTCCTATTCTAGGTCTACTACCAGTAGTTCCAGTTGCATTACCATTGTGATAATAAAATCTAAGTTTAACAGTCGCTTGATTGTTTAAATCAGATGGCAATGAGATATTAATAGAACCACTACCCTCTATATTATTTGTTGCAAGATAAGGTAAATTAGTACCAGTTAATTCAATCCATGCAGTATTATCAAGTGAATAATATACTCTGAGAGATCCACCACGATTTCCAGAACCATTAAAAATAGTTGATGCATCATAACTTAAGTTACCAGCGATTCTATTAGTAAAATTTAAATTCAAATCACTTGCAATAGCGGTAGAGTTAGAAGTTGCACCAGTTGTAAGAAAAACTAATCTTGTTGAAGTTGCTACATCAATACCGACTGCTGCTCCGGAAGAAACTACACTCAAGGAAGAGGTTGAAGCAGTTGTAGTTTTTGTGGCTATTGGAATTGAACCCGTACTCAATATACCAACTGTACTAAAGTTTGTTGGCAAGGCAGTTATCCCGTTAAAATTTTGGCTGTAATTACCAGACGACATGTCATAATAAGTTTGCCCCCAACTCACATTCCATCCTATCAAAAAGAAGGTAAGGACGAGTAGTGTTATTTTATTTTTTTGTAAAGCATTGCGGCTAAAATTAGCGGCATAGAACTGAGTTAGTTCTAAAATAGTAGAAGTAGTTTTCATTACTTAGTTGTTTTTTTTTAACTATTCAAAAATAAGACAATAAAAAACAATTCACAATAAAAAGATATTAACTAATTGTTAACCAATGATTAAGCAGCTTTTGTCGGTATTTATTGTATTTCATCGATAAAAATAAGTTTATATGATGAAAAAACATGGCGTAAGCTTCCTTTAACAAGCCACATTCAAAATTTTTAGTTTCCTGTTTTCTTAACTAAACCACTATGGACTGAAAGTCCATAGGTTTTGATTGCAGACTGAAAGTCTAGCTATGTGTGATAATTATTTGACCGCTAATTCGCTAATTTATAAGTTTAATTGGCGAATTAGCGGTCAAAAAAATATTTTAGAAGCTGAAAGCGAAATGCACTAAAGTGCATAGTATTAACTACATCTGAGACCAATAAAATAAGGGCACTTGGTTTTATGAAGAAAATTATAGCCGTAACGAACAATTGATTTACGGTTCATTTAACTAAATTTCTATGTGGTTAAATTACTGTTTATTTCAAAATAAAACTTACACTAATTGTCACTACATTATAATACTACTTTTTTAATAACCTCAATCCCATTTGCTAAAGTTATTTTAGCTATAATGGTTTGATTGGTAACATCAGCAGGAATAGAAGTTGTTGGGGAATTTATACCCTCTTTAAATAAAATTTGTCTCCCTAACATATCATAGCACACAACAGATTTAATATTCTCCATTGAAGATTGCAAATTGACTATCCCGTTTTTAGCAAAGACCGTCACCGTATTTTGATAAACGGTGTCTGTTAATGTTAAAGTGGTCGTGTTATAGCGAAGGACGAATCGATCATCAATTGTTCCGGCTGAGGAAGTAAATAAATAAGGTGCGACTCTTAAATCATGGAACACATTTAATACTTTATCTTCTAAATAGATGTGTTGAGCTTGGTCTTCAAATAACCCATCAGTACTAGAAATGGCAATGGTATAGTTCCCTGCAACTTGAATAAACATGCCTAATGGCACTTGATCATTCGAGTCGAATGGAACCGGTCTTCCTTGAATAGCCAATTGTTGTGTATTGCACAAGGAATAAAATGCAAATGAAGTTGGTTTAATCAAAGCATCGTATAATCTGTCTTTTAATACCGTAGCACCAGGAACATATCCAATTACGGTTTTACTCATTTGATTGTTCGGAGAAATTAAATCCAACCAAATTCTACTTTTGGGGTTTGATTGAGTAGCGGTAGCGGTTCTAAAAAAAGTGGTGTTATCCAAAATACTATTATCAGTTGCTCTTCTAAAAGCATTTTTAAAAGTAATTGTAGAACTGAGTGGAATAATATCTGAAGTTGGCGGCAAAAGATCTGTTTCTCCTTGTTCTAACATTCTTACAAAAAATCCTTGACCAGAAGCGATTTGACCATTAAATATACCCGGGATAGAAGAGGCTGTTCCGTTGTAAATAATATAATCATTTGTGTCATAATTATATTGAAAATTTTGATAAAACGGACTAGCAATTAAGGCGGGTAATGAACCATGAGTCCATATTCTAACACTACCCTCAATAGCTGTATTTTCTGTTAAAAACAAATCGGCATCAATGGCTGATGGATAGGGGTTGCCAACTAAATTCCAGCAATCATTGATGCCGGGCATGGAGCCTCTTTTTATAGTATAATCAAACTGACCATTAAAAGGACTTGAACCTTGAAAGGTTAATGTAGTTACTAATGGTGTGGCCGCAGCTCCTATTGCACTATTTGAAATTCTAGCAATATAGCCTTGCCCTTTTTGCATGAATCCTGATGCCGCTAACCAATTTCCTTGTGTGCCATTTGCGTTTGTAGCTATTGGATCCCAATAAAATCGTAAATTGTTTGGCAAATTCACCACGGCAAAACCATCCACCGGAGCTGACCAATAGACGTAGTCTAAATTTCTAACGAATGTATTTCTTTTTACTTTAAAGTTATTATTACTGCTACTTACATTTATGTCCACTTCGTTTACTTGAATGAATTGGCCATTATTTTCAATTAGGATTTCTCCACTATTGGTTAATTTTTGATTCGCCCTTACATAATTGTTTGAACCAATTGTTAAAAACTTATTATCCTTTACCTCAAGGTCACCGGTAGCAATTAAATTATTACTAATGACCGTGTTAAAATCATTGTTTAAAACTACATTATAAAATTCTTCCGCATTTACGGGCACATTATTATTAATAATTTGAGGTAAACTTCCTGTAAAAGAAACCGTTCCATTCCCTTCTAAAAAGTTACTGGTAGCTAAACTATTCGTAAAATTTTTATACAGATACAAATTCCCGTCAGCAGTCGCGTTGTTGGAATCATCCATGTCCAACACTCCGGTTGAATTGATTAATAAATTACCATGCACTTCAAGTTTATTATTTGGATTTCCTTCTAATTGAACTTTTCGCCCAGAAATGGTTAAATTTCTGCATTTTGCAATATCCGAAAAACCATCTGAAAAGGGGGCAGTAAAATCAATTACAGCCTCTCTTGCTGCAGTAGAAAAAATTACCACATCGGTAAATTCATCCGGCACCGTTAATTGAGCCCAATTATTGCAATCAAACCAATTCGTGTTCAATCCTCCTGTCCATCTGTTAAAGGTGTCCGAGGAAGAAATTACAAAAGGAGAAGCGGTTGGACAAACACCAAAAGATGAGTTAATCCAATTAAAGTTATAGTTTAAAATTTGACCTAATAGGTAAGGTCTAGTACCTGAAATATTACCTGGAAGTGAAACATCATAACTAACACGATATATCCCAGGCGTTAAATTAGCCTGAAATGAGGCACACAACAAACTAGGATGTTTTCTGGATCTTCGCAAGTCATTTCCGGTTGTCGTACTCAAATTATCTGCTAAATCATACCAAAGTCCACCGTCTTGCACCCCCGAAAGCACCGTTCCTAAAAAAGTAGAACCTGCAACATCATAAATAAAATTTCCTTGTAACAAAAACATAGAATCAGGCTGTGTTGTAGAAACATTTACAATTCCATGACTCAAATTAGAAGTACCATCTGCTCTTTTACAAATTATGGAAAAGGAAGAATTGGGTATAATGGTACCCGAAGGAGATACGGCAGATATAGTAGATGCTGTTCCCGTTGAGGTTTCAATGCAAAAAACGGATGCTGCTGGAATAATGACACTTCCGTTATAGGTAAACTCTAAAAAAGGAATATTCCCTGTTGGTGTAGTAGTACATTCATACCATTTGTCAGTCCTAACATTACTAGCCGGTAGGCCTCCTGTTTCATAAGTTCCATTAGTCCATAAGAACTTCGTTCCAGGATGAATATCAACAAAAGTCAATAATCGAATACCATCATTCGCCCCATTAAAATTATTATCGTAAGCAATCAACACTAAGTCACCCGTTTTTAAAGCGGTTGGGTTACTGTTTACGGGGGTTACACTTACTTCAACGCCACTACTCCATTCGCTGCCATTTCTCACAAATATCTCTAAATAATACGTTGTTCCATTGGTTAACCCTGAAAGAGTAGTAAAGTTTCCGCTCGAATAATATATCGGTTGATTAAAGCCGGTAAAAGCGGTATTTGAGGCATACGCCGTATTGGAATTTCCTGTTGGTATAAACGTAATTCCGGGTGCGGCAGTAACCACAACCAACACTTGATCATAACACGCTGTTGTGGGATTTGTCCAAGTTAAAGAGGCCGCTGTATTTTCCGCATTTGTTAAGGCATTGGTTACAATGGGTATTCCCATTACTTGCGAGGTGGTTGTGGCTGTCAATGAATATAACGTAGAAGCACCATTATTTTTAAATGAATACAAAGCAAAAGTATAACTAATGCCTTGAGTTAAACCGGTAATAGTTGCTGTTGTGGCATTACCAATATACAAAACCCTTGATGTTGTAGCATTATAAGTTGGTGCAGCACTATAATTAGGGTTAAATGATTGTGTTGAAGCAACTATACTGGTCACTGCATTTGGCACACCGGCTTCCCTCACTACCAAAAGATACCCATCAAAAGAGCCCGTAGCGGGTGCCGACCAGTTTAGGACTTGTGTTGTGTTGGTGGTACAGCCTTTCGTGATGCTACCGGGTACAATGGGTGGAGAGACCGAAATAGTTTGAATGCCTGCAGCAGTTACACTTCCGGATTTTGTTCCTGATGAAAACGTTACATTACTATTGGTAAAGCTATTTATAGTTATAGTCCTGCCTAATGTAGCGGTTGGAGAAATTGAAGCAGTAACCCAAAAGTAACCCGTACCCACACCAATAGTTTGAGATAATCCTGAAAAAGCTATTGTTTCACCGGCACCACCAGCTGTTGACGTAATACCTGTACCAATTTGTGTTGCCGTACTAAAATTAGTGGTGGTATTGTACCAAAGTTTAATACCATTACTCAAAATATCTGCTGCTTGATAATTGCCACTTGAAGCAAAAGATGCCGCGGTTAACGTAGCGGAAGCATTGGCAACGGTAGCTTGAAAGGTAGAAAGAATATGATTGGTTGTGCCTTGAAAAACATTTGCACTGGCTATTTGAGGAAGATTGTCGGCTAATGTTACTTGTGATGGTAATGAAGAAACTGGAGAAACTGTGCCGTCCAATCTAACAGTATTAATTCTATAGGTTCCTCCTGTGGTGGTTGCTCCCCACATAATTAATCGAAATGTTACGATACCCGTTGTATTGATATCAGTAAAATCCCAAGTGTTTGTATTACCTAATGAAGCACAATTGCCAGAACCAGGTGCAGTTGGGGCTCCTTGAAACACCCATGCCCCAGCATCTATTCTATAAGCCCACTCAAAATTTACTGGGCCTGTGCCACTTCTTCTTAATCCAGAAACCGAAATATTTGTTAAATCTAATTGATAACTAGCATTTGGCGTAACTGTGAATTCATAATAATCAATTCCAGTTACAGCTTCTGTTATAGTGTTAAATAAACTTCCTGCACTTCCTTGATACCATGAACCGGCACATCCTGTATTGGCAGTTAAACCTGAACCTATTGTGAAATTAGAAGCTGTTGCATTCGTCGATACAGCACCAATAATACTAGTTGGTGTGTATGTTACAACTTGCCCCCACGAAAAAGCACCCCAAAAAAGTGCTAATAATAGTATTTTTATTTTCATTTTTAAAAATGATGAATTTTTGTAATTTCAATGGCTTTTATTGTTAAGATTTGGGGAAGACAAATTTACAGCTAAATTCTAGAATTTCAATACCTTTGCGTTATTAAATTATTAACAAAAAACCGCTAAATTTCTGCCATTGGGTTCACAATCAAACGCTTTGCTTTTAGAAATAATTCAAAAGTTAGAATATTACTGTTCTTATCAAGAACGGTGCCATGCTGATGTGGTTCAAAAACTGTATGCGTTAACAGTTCCTCAAAACCAGCATGACGAAGTGATTGTGCATTTAATTCATCATAATTTTCTGAATGAGGAACGGTTTGCCGTGTTGTTTTCGATTAGTAAATTTCATCAAAAAAACTGGGGGAAAAAACGCATCACTAACGAATTGAAGCAACGAAACATTTCTGATTATTTAATTCGAATGGGTTTAAAAGCAATTCCGGAGGAAGAATATGAAGCTATGTTTAACGATTTAGCTGAAAAAACGTGGGAATCCATCAAGGAAAACAACCAGCTCAAAAAAAGGAAGAAGTTTTGCGATACCTTGCTCCGAAAAGGTTGGGAAAGTGAGCTCGTGTATGAAAAAGTAAAAATGTTAAAGAAGTAGTTGTCCGTTAAACATTTTGAGTCGTATTTTACTTTCCTTTTCGAAAGTAATTTTTATGTAGTATGTGCTTTGGATTACATCATTACTATTGATTTAAAAGATATAGGTCTTTATTTGAAAAGATGTAGAAGTTTTCTTCTAAAGATATAGATGTTTTAAATAAAAGATGTATATCTTTTTATATATTTGTCCTTATGAACTACTTATTTTAATAGTAAAACCTTTTTTTATGGCAGTACAATTCAAAATGATTCCCAAAAAAAATAATTTAGTTACCCCACCAGAAGTGAAGTATTTTCCGTGTTTAGTGAGTAAAGGTGAAGAGAACTTAGACAGTTTGGCCAAAATAATAGCATCGCGATCAACCATTAGCAAAGCAGATTGTTATGGAGTAATCATCGCATTGAGTGATGTTATTGGTGAAGCACTTTGCGAAGGTAAAATTGTAAGAATAGAAAGTTTGGGTTCATTTAAGCTTGGGGTTACGGGTTCGCCTGCCGATTCACCGGAACCCTTAGGGAAAGCAAATATTACAGGTTTTAAAATTCTGTACCAACCTTCTGCCAATTTGAAATCTAAAATTAAAAAAACACAATTTAAAAGAATCCGCTAGGTTTACTTACTCTATTATTACAACTAAATACTTTACTAAATTATCTTCAAGTAAAGGCATTTTATTTGTCAATACAAACAAAAAAGAGAAGGCTGCTACACAAACCAAATAGCAATACTACTTTTAGAGTGGAATTTTTATTTATTCAAAATGATACTTCAAACCAAACAACACATTTCCTTTTGGCATGGGAACAAAAGTGTTTTCTTCATAATCCGTATTAAATAAGTTTTGAACCAAAACAGTTGCTTCCCAATTCTTATGAGCATAACTTGTATTCAAATCATACACATTGTAGGCAATTCTTGATGTACGCTCTATGTAGCGATAAGCAATATTTTGGTTAAAACCTTTAAATAAATTAATGTTATAATTGAAAACGACTTGATGACGCATGGAGTTAATTCCGTTTTTTGAAATTAAATCGGTATCTATTGAATCGTCAATATAGGTGTAACCCAATTGCAATTGATGGTTCATTTTTTGGGTTGAAAAGGAATATTTTAATGCCGTTTCCACTCCTCTTGTTTCCACATCAATATTCACCGGTTGCCATAAATCTTCACTGGAAGCTCTTCTGTAATCTATAAAGTTTTCTGTTTCTCTATTGAATAATGCCGCCATAAAATCGATGTTATTCGTATGGAATTTGAATCCCAGTTCTTGAGCAAAAGCACGCTCGGCTTGCAAATTGGGATTTCCTAGCGTAGACGGATCACTATAATTTAAATCTGTATAGGTTGGTACTCGATACGTATATCCAACATTGCTATACATTCTTATATTATCGGAAACTTTTACTCCAACATCTAACCCCGGAAATGCTCTATTGTCAAAATCAGAAAAATAAGAAACCGCCACACCGGGAGTAATATCAAGAACACCTTCAAATAAGCTGAACCGATGCTCTAAAAACAAGGTAGCAATTTCACGTTCTGCATCTCCTAAATTATTACTTTGAATCATGTATTTTGAAAATTCTAACCCAATTCCTGTTGTTCCTAACGAAGATTGGTACGCTCCATTTAACTCCGCCGCTATTTTGTTTGTAATGTGTAAATTTCTATAAATAGACGGATTCGTTCTGATAAAAATGTATTCGTCTTGGTTTCTTCTCCAATATAATCGTGGTTTCCAAGTAAAGTTACCGTTTTTTATTTCGGTGGAAAGTCCTATCAAACTCGCTTGTGTCACTTCATACGGCAATGCTGCGGGATTAGTTACTCCATAAAAATTTTGAGCTCCAAATTTCCGTTCTGAAAAAGCGGAAATCAAATTGATGGGCAATATATTTTTATTAAACTGACTTCTTAACACATAATTAGTATTATCAAAGTCGGTATTTTTTCGATAGCCTTCAGAAGATTGTTTGGAAAAATGTAAAATATGGTTGCTGTTTTCCAGATTCACTGCACCGGTAATTTCAGCGATGAACTGTCCGAAAGAACCCCCTTGAGCCTTTGTTATTAAGGAGCTTTCTAATTTATCTTGCGTTACAATGTTAATGGCACCGGTAAATGCATTTTGTCCAAAAACCCTTGCAGCAGGTCCTTTGATAATTTCGATGCGTTTGATCACTTCAATTGGGAGAGCTAAATTCAAGGTATGATGTCCGGTTTGCGGATCATCTAATTTGATACCGTCAATTAAAAGTAAGGTTTGGTCAAATCCTCCTCCTCTTATGTATAAATCGGCTTGCATACCATTTATCCCTTGACGTCTTACATCAATACCGGCAACTTGTTGTAAAGCATCTGCTACATTTGTTACGCCAAGTTTCTTAATTTCAGCTGCTGTTACAATTTGTATTGTTCTTGAATTTTCTTTAAAAGGTAAATCAATTCGTGAGGAAGTAACCACAACTTCGCGGAGTGAATCTATTTTTTGTAAGTTGTCTTGAGCCAATCCAAAAAAAGTAGCTGTAAAAAAAGTAAGTAAACAAAATCTATTTTTCATTTTGAAATGCATTGTGTTAATAAAGCGGTGCAAAATTCGTAACTTTCCGGACGATTAAACTAGTCCAGTTTCAAAATGAAAGATAGTCCGGTTAATGAATTGCTAAAAACAGTCATTCAAGTTGATTCCACAAATAACACCCCGATGTATATTCAGATGGCCCAACAAATCATCAATGCCATTCAGCGGGGATATTTAAGTACTGGAACTGCTTTGCCGGGAACCCGAACATTTAAGACCATATTCAACATCCATAGAAATACAGCAGTGGCAGTTTATGATGAATTGGCCTCACAAGGTTGGGTCGAAATGATACCCAATAAAGGAACGTTTGTCTTAGACCCAAAACCACATAAAAAGAAAATAAAAGCCCTTTCTAACTCAATTGTAGATGCATTTCACTATCCTCAAAGAAGTGGTTTCCCGTTTGAACATTCGTTTCATTTATCTTCAACTAATGAATACTCAGAGGCCAAATTTGTTTTGAACGACGGTCAACCTGATTTACGATTGCATCCTATACATGAATTTTCAAAATGGTATAGTACTTCGATGAAAAGAAAATCTATTATAACGAAATGGAATCCAAGCGTTAAACAAAAACATACCCTTTTTGAAAACCAATTGTGCAACTTTTTGAATGCTTCCAGAGGATTTTATGTGCAACCTCAGAACGTAATGAACACCCGAAGTACAGAAATGAGTTTATACATTATATCCCAATTGCTGTTGCGTAAAAATGATATTGTATTGGTTGGCCAATTGAGTAATTATAAAGCGAACATGATCTTTCAAGAAGCCGGAGCCACTATTATTCCGATACCGGTTGATGAAAACGGAATGAACATTGAATTTATAGAAAAACATTTTACAAAAGGAAAAATTCGTTGTGTCTATATAAGTACAAATCGCGATTATCCTTCCACTCAAACGTTAACAGCTGAACGAAGAATTCAATTGCTTGCACTTGCAAATGCATTTCAATTTGCCATTATTGAGGATGATTTTGATTATGATTTTCAATTTGATGGTTCGCCTATGTTGCCAATGGCCAGTGCAGATGCAAATGGAATGGTAATTTATTTAGGGAAATTAGGTCAATCCTTATTCCCCAGTTTTCAAACCGGATTTGTTGTAGCTCCTGAAAATGTTATAACAGAAGCTAAAAACTATTTACAAATGCTTGACCAACAAGGCGATTTGATTCAGGAACAACTGTTATCTGAATTGATTTATGAGGGAGAAATACATCGGTTACTTAAAAAGAACAGTGTTACCTATAAAAGTAGGCGGGATGTGATTTGCGAGGGTTTGAAAAAACATTTTAAAGATGCCATTCAATTTAAAAAACCTTCAGGAGGATTAGCCATTTGGATTCACTTTGTTCCTTCTATTTCTTTACTACAATTAGCTGAGGAAGCCACAAAACTCGATTTATTTTTACCCAAAACCATTTTATATCAAGATAAAAATACTTGTGCCATACGATTTGGATTTGGTCATTTAAATGAGGAAGAAATTGAAATTGTGGTTGAAAAATTGAAAATTTCATATGATTTAATTGTCAAAAACAACAACCCTTAATGGTTTTGAAATCATTTCGATTTTGGCATAAATAATTTATTCATTCAAAACTTTTCTTTTCAATCCATTTGAAATTTCCTTTTTCGGTAGCATCAAGCAAATCTAAATTTAACTTATTCACTACTTGAACAGCAAATTCAAATGCACTATTTTTATTATCAAACACATACATTTTATAATGTTTGTTTTGGTTGTACCAAAGATTTACCTCGTATACCTCCTTTGAAGACAGGAAAAAGACTGATATATATTCTAATTTAGGAACCTCTGATAAAATATCTTTATAAAAAGGGCCTATAAAATATCTTGAAATTAATTTGTTTTTATCAACATCTATAAGAATAGTTTTTGTGATTGAAAATGTAACACCCAAACCTGCTGAAAAAACAATAAGTTCTATCATTCTTGCCGGAAATTTTACCGGAATTTTATCAAAACCCAATTGATATATAATTTTAATAAAATACAGTATTGAGAAAACAGTAATTGTAAAAAAAATGGAGGCAAGTATCAAAGACCAAATTGATCTTTTATTTTCAGACACTATTAATTCAAATTCTTTTTGTTCCATAGTTATTAAATTAAAAAAAGCCCCACAAAAGTGAGGCTTAGTATTCCTATATTTTATTGTATATTAATCCGCTAATACAATTACTTTATTGCTTTTCATTTCAATGGTTCCTGAAGCAATTTCCAGCGTGTAATTTTGATCATTAACCTTTGTAAACTTTCCGGCAACTTCTTTATTGAATTTAAAATTGGGAGCTGTAATTTTTACCGTTCCTTGTTTTAAAATAGAAACAATTGGTGCGTGATTATTCAAAATTTGAAAAGAACCGTCAACACCTGGTAGAGTGATGGCTGTAATTTCTCCTTTGAATAAAGTGGCTTCTGGTGATACTATTTCTAAAATCATTCTTTTAGTGTTTAGTGATTAGTGATTAGTAATTAGTGTACACTAACTACAAACTACTAACTGATTACGCTTCTGCTAACATTTTTTGACCGGCTTCAATCGCATCTTCGATAGTACCTTTCAAGTTGAACGCAGCTTCCGGAAGATGATCTAATTCTCCGTCCATAATCATGTTGAATCCTTTGATGGTATCTTTGATATCTACTAATACACCCGGAATACCTGTAAACTGTTCAGCCACGTGGAATGGTTGAGACAAGAAACGTTGCACACGACGAGCACGAGATACCGCTAACTTATCCTCTTCCGATAACTCTTCCATACCAAGGATGGCGATGATATCTTGTAATTGTTTATATTTTTGAAGAATTTCTTTCACTCTTTGTGCACAATTATAATGCTCATCACCTAAGATAAGTGGAGTTAAAATTCGAGAAGTAGAATCCAATGGATCCACCGCAGGATAAATACCTAACTCAGCAATCTTACGAGACAATACAGTTGTAGCATCCAAGTGAGCAAATGTTGTAGCAGGAGCAGGGTCAGTTAAGTCATCCGCAGGTACATATACTGCTTGTACAGAAGTAATAGAACCTTTTTTAGTTGATGTGATACGCTCTTGCATCGCACCCATTTCTGTTGCTAATGTTGGTTGGTAACCTACCGCAGATGGCATACGACCTAAAAGTGCGGACACCTCAGATCCTGCTTGGGTAAAACGAAAGATGTTGTCAACGAAGAAAAGAACGTCTTTTCCTTGGTCTGAACCGGCACCATCACGGAAATACTCAGCAATAGACAAACCTGATAATGCTACACGAGCACGAGCTCCCGGTGGTTCATTCATTTGTCCAAATACGAAAGTAGCTTTTGACTCTCTCATACCCAATTTATCTACTTTAGATAAATCCCAACCTCCATTTTCCATAGAGTGCATGAATTCTTCACCATATTTAATAATTCCTGACTCTAACATCTCACGAAGTAAGTCATTCCCTTCACGTGTTCTCTCTCCTACTCCAGCGAATACGGAAAGTCCACCGTGACCTTTTGCAATATTGTTAATCAACTCCTGAATCAAAACCGTTTTACCAACACCGGCACCACCAAACAATCCAATTTTACCTCCTTTTGCATAAGGCTCAATCAAATCGATTACTTTAATTCCGGTAAATAAAACTTCTGTAGAAGTAGATAAATCTTCAAATTTTGGAGCCGGGCGGTGAATGGAAACACCATTATCACCTGATTTTGGCAAATCACCTAAACCGTCAATTGCATCACCAATTACATTGAAAAGTCTTCCGTAAACATCTGCACCAATTGGCATTTGGATTGGAGCTCCGGTTGCCACCACTTCTGTACCTCTGCTCAATCCATCAGTTGAATCCATCGAAATGGTTCTAACGGTATCTTCACCAATATGTGATTGCACTTCTAAAACTAATTTTGAACCATCTTTTTTATTGATTTCTAATGAATCATAAATCTTAGGTAATTCGGCATTTTTAGAATCGAATATAACGTCTACAACCGGTCCGATGATTTGGGAAACTTTTCCTACTACTTTTGACATTGCTTATGTATTTATTTAATAGCTTTTTATGTTTAAAAAAACATCCTCTTTTTTCGAGTGCAAAGATAATTTTTTAAAATATAAAATCAATAGCAAAAGGCTAATTTTTTTAGGATTTTTTAAAGCATTCGAATAACATTTTTAAATTGCTTATCAATACATCAATAAAAAAACCACCTTTCTCAGGTGGTTTTAGCAATATAAATTTTATTTTACTTAGAAATTGTCTGGATTAGCTGGATATAAAATTCTGTAATTTCCAAGATTTACACCTTTAAAATTAGAACCATATTTTTCATTAATTGCTTCTAAGAATTTATTTGCAATTAGAGCATATCCTCTAGGACTTGGGTGAATTCCATCTAATGAAAATGCTCCACCAGTAACAAAATTAGCAGTTAATGTATAATTATTTGCTGTAATTCCAGCCGGAGAACTTAATTGAGTCATAATTGCTTTTGCATCAACAAACGCAACATCATATGTTACTCTTGCACTTTCAATTGTTTGATTGTATCCATCAGTAGCCGCAACAATTTCAGCAACTTCAGTTGGTATCAATACATATCTGTCAGGTAATGGAAAAGTTATACCAAGTTGTCCTAATGTTGGCGATGGAGATGTAACTCCGTCTTGAGCTAAATTAGGCGTTTGACCAATTCTTGATGCTGCACTTAAACAAATTAAATCTGTAGGTAAAGTTTGTCTAGCTTGTCCAAACACTTGACCAAAAGCAGTTGCTGTTGGAACATCTAAACCTCCACCAACAAGTACAGCTGTTAATTGAGCTGATAAATCTGTTAATGTTTCATCTCTCATTAACATAGGATTATTCTCAGTAGCAGAAAGTAAATTAATCCTATTTCCTTGTCCAAGAAATGTTAATGCATTTTTTAAAGGCCCATATAATTGAGCGTTTAAGAGCGGTACTAAATTGTTTCCTCCAATTGTAAGATTAGCTTGTGTTAATTGATTGTATTTTATCACATAAAAATATGGTAAAGTAGTAACCGCAGGTAAATTAGCAATTACACCTTTTCTTCCACCAGCAGTCAATTCTGTCATTAATTGATTGTAACTTGCATCAAATACGGCTTGCGGAGTTAATGGATTGACAGAAGGATCTCCTCCGGCTGTAGCATAACCAAGCTCATCATTACCACCTATCCAAAGCGAAAAGAAAGTAGGATTTTTAGCTAATGCATCTTGAAGAACTGTTGCAGTTGGGCTAGATGCCATTCGTGCAAAATATGGATTACCGGCTGAACTTCCATAGCCTGAAAAAGTTAAATGAAAACTTTTGGCACCGGGAATACCAAAATTATTATAAGATCCTGGTATAGTTGAAGTAATATCTGTTCCAGAAACTCCGGTTACAGGCGTTGGAGAAACTCCATTAAAAAACAATCTAACACCAAATCCAGGCACCTGATTTCCACCTAAAGAAAAACCACCAATATTATCAGTCATGAATGGAATTTCAAAACTTCCTCCTCCAACTAGCGAAAACTGACTGGACAAAATATTAGGATAGGAAAACTTTTGTGCTTCGTTGAATAATGCTCCATCTGAAAAACCCGCAGCAAAAGAATCACCCAATGCAACATAAGTAGAAAAATCTGCACTTCCTGATGTCAACGGTTGACCATCTGTTGAATTGGGATCAACAGTTAATGTGTCATCATCACTACATGCCATTACGGTTAAGGCAACCAATAATAGCCATTTATTATTTTTAATCATAGTTGTTTAATTTTATTATTGATTGATTGTTAATCCAACAAAATATTGTTGCCCAATAGCACCTGCTCCTAATACTTGGATGTATTCATTACCTCCTAAGTTAGTTGCACCTACTTTAATTACCGTTTTTAAACTTGGAATAGCATAATTGATTTGAGCATCAACTACTGTCATTTCTTTGATCATACCATCCACAAAAGTAGATTGCCACAAATATTCACTACTCCATCTTGCACTCACATTGAAACCAAAGTTTTTGAATAATTTATCATTGCTAATAGAACCTTTTACTCTATGTTTTGGAGTGTTAAAGCCTGCTTCAAAACTTGGGTCTTTTGCTTGGTCAAAATCAAATTCAGCAAAATTATAGTTGGCTGAAAACTCAAAATCTTTGTAGAATTTTGTTGAAATTCCAGCACCAAAACCTAATGATTTAATTTCGATATCAGTATTAGTATATAATTGGTAATTTCTTGTATTACCAGTTGCTAATGCATGAACAGTTTGTGATCCTAAATCTGATGGACTAATTACACTACTAGGAGCATCTTGAGCTATTCCATATAAAGGAGCAACTACAGTAAGATTTCCAATGAAGTCATTATATATATTATAATATCCGTTAATATCATAAGCAAAATTGCCTACTTGACCTCTATAACCCAACTCAAAAGCTTTAACTGTTTCAGGTTTTACTAAACCAACATCTGTTCTTCTCAATAAAGCAGATGCTGCCGCAAGGTCTGTACCTGCTAAAGCAGCAAATTGTTGAGCAGAAGCAGCAGTATATGAATTGTAATATGCGTTTTGTCCTGTCATTACTGAAGTTGTTCCGTTTGCAAAGAATTGTCCAGTAGCAGTTGTAACCGGAAGAACTTCTCTGTAACGGTCTAAATTATCAGGTGCAGAACCTATTAACACTGCATTTCCTACATTAAATCCAATGTATTGATCTTGAGTTGTTGGGTTTCTGAAACCAGTTTGAAACGAAGCACGGAAATTGTGGTTTTTTTGTTCACCAGCTGAATAAACCACAGATACTCTTGGAGAATAATTTCCATCAAAATTTTGGCTTTTATCGTAACGAACAGAACCTGTTAATTTAAGTCTATCTTCCATTAATTTCTTTTGAATTTGAGTATACACTCCATATTCATCATATCTAATTCCGCCAAATTCTGGTGTATCAGTATAAATTCTACCAAATGAATTTAAATCATATCTTCTGTAAGAACCTCCAATTTGAATTTCAGCAAATTTAAATATATCTCTAAAGTTATAATTGGCATCAGAATGATAAATTTTTGAATTATCTACCAGCTTAGAACCGGTTAATACATCAGAGTCAGCAATTACTTGATTAAATGCATTTAAATATTCTGGTGTGCCCGGCAAAAATCTTCCTGTATCTGCAACATTACGTGCAGCTGAATGTGCTTGCTCTGGTGTTGCACCATTTAAAGTAGATTGAACATATGCTCCTGCATATTGGCCGAACCATACATTATCTGCTTTCCATTTTCTATTAATGTTGATTGCTGTAAACTCCATATCGTAAGATCTCCCTCCGTCTTCAGAAGTAACATAACCTCTTACAAAGAAATTTTTACCCATGATTTCTAATTTGTGTTGAGCCATTTGGAAACCATTTAAGTAATATCTGTTAGCTCCTTGATAAACAGTATTTCCAAAACCGAATTTACTTTGCCAAATAACCTCAATATCTTTAGCCCATTCTGTTGTTGAAGTAGCCCAAGGTCTTACATGCAAAGAAAAATCAATTTTTGCATTTCTTACTTTGTTATCTGTAATATCAACTTCATTATAACCGGTTCTTGAAACATTCGAATTGGGTAATATAGCGTTAAAAACATTAAATTGAGCTGGTGTAATAGCTCCTGCATTTAACAACCCGGAAGCTACGCTTCTAATATTGGTTGAAACTACGTCCCCGTAAACGTTAATTCCATTGTAATTTGGATCATTTCTATCTATACCTATATTATTTACTAAATCTCTGTCTCTGTAATCGGTTGCAAACCAATCGGTACCGCTCATAAAAGTAAAGTTTGCTTTTGCAGCGAAATGCGGTGAGAAAGCTTTTGCTACTCTAACACCATAATCGTAATATAAGTTATTACCAGCAGCTTCTTGACTAGTTTGTCCTACTTTAGCATATGCACTTACTCCTTGATGAGTAAAAGGACTTTTACTATTCATAAACAAAATACCATTAAAGGCATTAGCCCCATAAAGTGCTGATGATGCTCCAGGCAATAATTCTACATTGGCAACATCAATTTCTGAAATACCAATTAAGTTACCTAGTACAAAGTTTAATAATGGAGAAGAATTATCCATTCCGTCAACCAATTGCATAAAACGAGTATTGGCAACTGTAGCAAAACCTCTGGTATTGATAGATTTAAAAGACATACTACTAGTGTTCATGTGTACCTCTTTTAAATTTTCCAATCCGTCATAAAATGAAACTGAGGCCGACTTTTTGATGTCTTTCACACTCATTCTTTCAATGGTTACCGGAGATTCTCTTACTCTTTCAGGGGCTCTTGAAGCTGAAACTACGATTTCATCTAATCGGGTTTCTTCTTCAGCTAAAACCGCACTGATTTTTTGATTTTTTGTTTTAACTTCCACTGTTTGAGTAGCAAAACCAATAGAAGAAATTTCTACTGAAAAAGGTGGGTTTTTTTGTGTGGTAAGGGAGAAGTTACCATCAAAGTCTGTAACTGTCCCGATGGCTTCACCAACAATTTTGATGTTTGCCCCCGGAATCGGTTGGTTTGACTTGTCAACAACTGTCCCTGTAATTGTTGTTTGAGCAAATGAAATGCTACAAATAAACAAAGTCAAAATAAAGTAATACACTTTCATAAAGTTAGAGTTTTGTTAGTTTACGATACCAAAATACAACTATTTTTGAAATTAATAAAAAAAGTGAAATAAATTATTCTTTTTTGCATTTAAATAAGGGGATTTTTGCACAATTCTCATTTCAAATTCATTAGCATTTCTTATGATTTAATCAATAAAAGTAAATTTTAGTATGCGTTCATACTATTTTTTATTTATAATTTAAAATTTTAGCATTTTATTTAACAAAACAGAAAAAATGAAAAAAGCAGACAAATTGCCTGCTTTTTTAAAAATATAATTGTAAAAATTATTCTACTGTAACCGATTTAGCTAAGTTTCTAGGTTGATCTACATTACATCCTCTCATTACTGCAATATGATATGACAGTAATTGTAAAGGGATAGTTGTTAACAAAGGGGAAAGTGCATCGGATGTTTCCGGAATTTCAATTACATGATCTGCTAAGTCTCTAACTTGCGTATCGCCTTTTGTTACAACAGCAATGATTTTTCCACTTCTTGATTTAATTTCTTGTATGTTGCTTACCACTTTATCATAATGTCCCATTTTTGGAGCAATTACTACAACCGGCATGGACTCATCAATTAACGCAATTGGGCCGTGTTTCATTTCTGCTGCTGGATACCCTTCTGCATGAATATATGAAATTTCTTTAAGCTTCAATGCTCCTTCTAGAGCAACCGGGAAATTATAACCTCTACCTAGATATAAACAATTTGGAGAATCTTTATAAATACCCGCAATTTTTTTTGCTATTTCATTCGTTTCTAAAGCTTCTTCAACCTTTTCAGGTATCATTTCCAATTCTAATAAATAGCGATGGAAATCTGAATTAGACATCGTTCCTTTAGCCTTAGCTAAACGAAGTGCGATTAAGGTCAACACCGTGATTTGAGTTGTAAAAGCTTTAGTTGAAGCTACACCAATTTCAGGACCTGCGTGAGTATATGCTCCTGCATCCGTTTCTCTTGAAATGGAGGAACCAACCACATTACACACACCAAAAACAAACGCACCATTTTCTTTTGCCAATTTAATTGCTGCTAAAGTATCTGCCGTTTCACCAGATTGAGAAATTGCGACAACAATATCTTTTTTGTTTATGATCGGATTTCGGTATCTAAATTCTGAGGCATACTCTACTTCCACTGGAATTCTGGCAAATTCTTCAAAGATATATTCCGCCACTAAACCTGCGTGCCAAGATGTTCCACAGGCAACAATAATTATTCTATCTGCATTTAGAAATTTCTCTAAATTATCCTCTACTCCTGCCATTTGGATAATTCCTTTATTGGCTAGTAATCTACCTCTATAGGTGTCTTTAATTACGTTTGGTTGCTCATAAATCTCTTTCATCATAAAGTGGTCATAGCCCCCTTTTTCAATTTGCTCAAGATTCATTTTTAATTCTTGAACATACGGATCAACCAAAGAATCATCTTTAATTTTTCTAACTTTGATTGGCTTATGTAATCGAACGATAGCCATTTCTTCATCTTCTAAATAAATCGCATTAGAAGTATATTCAATGAATGGAGATGCATCTGATGCGATAAAAAATTCCCCATCACCAATACCGATTGCTAAAGGACTTCCTAAACGAGCAACGATAATTTCATCCGGTTTGTTTTTATCGAAAACTGCAATTGCGTATGCTCCAACCACTTGATTTAAGGCAATTTGAACAGCTTTCCCTAATTTAATATTTTCTTTTTTCTGAACGTCTTCAATTAAATTAATCAATACTTCAGTATCAGTATCGGAATGAAAAACATATCCGCGTTTGATTAATTCCTTCTTTAAAGGCTCATAATTCTCAATGATTCCGTTATGAATAATGGCCAAATTACCTGAATTAGATAAATGAGGGTGCGAATTCACATCATTTGGAACACCATGTGTAGCCCAACGCGTATGTCCCATTCCAATAGAACCAAAGAAATTATTATCTTTTTGGGAAACCTCTTCAAGGTCTGTTACTTTTCCTTTTGTTTTAGAAACTTTTAGTTCCTTTCCGTCATGAAGCATGATTCCGGCACTATCATAGCCTCTATATTCTAATCGTTTAAGACCTTTAATTACAATTGAATAAGCGTCTCTTTTTCCGATATATCCAACAATTCCACACATAATTTATCTATTTAGTCAGGTTTGGTGTAATAAATTTCTAATCGTAATCTTTGGCCCAAAGGTACAGAACTTTTGCTTCCATACAACACTGTTCCTAAAGGACTTAATACAGATGCTAAAGGCACTTCATTTAATCCAGATGCTGAAGGGTTTTTTAAACTGTTATTTGAAACTACAGAAATTGCTTCTGTAACTACCAATCCTAATCGAACATTGGTTGAATCTTTTCTCAATAAATTTGAAATATGATTGGTCAACCTTATTTTATAATATACTCCTTTATCATCTTCTTTTACAATGATACCACTGTGAATTCTCTTAGCAAATTTTGGTTTAGAGCTTGAAGTCTGATCACGAACATAATCTAAAATTGGTCGTTTATTTTTTATATCGTACAAATAAATACGATGAGGTTCTTTGTTCTCACCCATTGCATTTCTATCGATTCTGAATGTTAAATTTGCTTCATTGATTAACCACCCTTTAGAACGATAATTTTCTAATTCAACAGATTCTCCATTTTCATCTCTACCAAATAAATCAATTATAGCCATCGAGCCTGCACCTCCATTGATATACAATCGTTCATCACCAAACGTAGGCGAAGCATTTTGTAAGGCGTTTTGATATTCAGTTGTTCTGTTTTGTGTAACTAAACTAGCTGAGTATCCACCAAGAGTTAAATCAAGTGTTTTTTCTGTCCTAATTATTGTTGTTGTGTTGCCTGTAATCTTTTCAAAATCTTCCTTATATTTTACAGTAATTTTTCCTCCTCTAAAGTTAATCATCGCCAAACTACTTCCGTTTGGATCTTCTGCAGAAGGCTCTACTTTAAAATACAATCCTCTAAAATAGTCATTAAAAACGTTTGCATTACTTAATTTACCATCTAGATAACCTCCAATTAATTTCTTCTGAAAAAATTCTTTATTTAAGGTTAAATACATTCCCGGAACTAATTTTTTGGTAGTTTCAGTTCCTTCATCATCCGTTGATGTTTCTGTAATTTGAGTATTATTAAAATAAAACGCATCATTTTCATTTGTTGAAATACTGTTATTTAATCGTTCTCCGCCTGCGACAGAAGTTCCGTCTGCAGCAGCACCTCTTTTGAAATTTTCAAAATCATTTCCTTGATTGGAATAGTACTTTTGAGCTTGTGTAAAATTGTTAGTAGGATCTAAATCTCTCAAAAAATAACCATTTTCAAAAACACTCAACTTTAATTTAGACGTTCCGTATAAAGAATCTAATGTATATTGTGTAACACCATCTGTGGTAGTTCCTGCGGTTGAGAAATAAGGAATGTACAATATAACTTCTGTTATTTCAGGGTCTTCATTTATAATTTTGAAAGAAGGAGTGGATGATGGTAAAACCAACTGCGTCACAAAATGAGCTGTTTGAGTTCCAAAAGTAGAATTTCGATAAATACCAAGTGGATTAATCGTTAAATTATCGGTTTGAACAATTGGTAAATCTTCATTATAAGCAATTACCGTAGCATCTCTATCTGGAGTGCCGAAAACAAAATGATTATCATCTATGATATCCACTCCAATGGTATTGAAATCTTTATCACAAGAAAACAATAAAAACCCAAAAAAGGCCAATACAACCGGTTGAATTATTTTTTTTGTAAACATTGATTTAAAATAAATTTATAAAACGCTATTTTTATAGAAATTAGTGTAGTGCTCCGCAAACTCGTCTTTCGGCACGAAAGGTAAAAAAGGTTTGTTGCAAGATTCTATAAATTTTGTTAAACTTGGCGACAAGCTTTCAGAAGCTATAATTACCGCATCTGAATGGATTACAGCTGTTTTGATGATGTTTTCATAATTCGGTTGAGCCAATTCAGCAATGGCATCATGTGGAATTTCATCAAATTTTACTTTATTGATTAATTCCAAATCTAAATTACCTTCAAAAGATTGAGCATAAACAGAAGTAACCACTTTTGTGTTTGAAAAAAGTGCCTCATTTTTATAAAAATGTTTCATATAAACCGGCAACAGAGAAGCCATCCATCCATGAACATGAATAATATCCGGCACCCAATTTAATTTTTTTACTGTTTCAACTACTCCTTTAGCAAAGAAAATAGCACGTTCGTCATTGTCAGAATACAATTTTCCATCTTCATCAGTGAAAGTTGCTTTTCGTTTAAAATATTCATCATTATCAATAAAATAGACCTGAATTCTCTCTTTTGGTATAGATGCTACTTTGATAATAAGTGGCATATCTAAGTCATTCACTACCAAGTTCATTCCTGATAACCTAATCACTTCATGCAATTGATGACGTCTTTCGTTAATGTTTCCGTATCTCGGCATGAAAATTCTTATTTGACCGCCTTGATCATTAATCATTTTCGGCACATCATAAGACATCATGGAAACTTCATTTTCAGCTAAATAGGGCACTACCTCAGATGATACATACAATATCCTCTTTTCCTCCATATGTTTTTTTTTATCGTTTAGATTTTAAAACAGGCAAAATTACAAAAATTTATGCAGATATTTAAGTAAAATAGTAAGTTTGCACCTCAACCAATAAATTTTGTATGCTCATATTCAATAAACAATCTGAACTTAAAGAGCATTTGATGCCCTTTTTGACTTCAAAAAACCTAATTGGGTTTGTGCCTACAATGGGTGCTTTGCATCAAGGACATCTTTCATTATTAGAAAAATCATTACTTGAAAATGAGCATACAGTAATTAGCATTTTCGTAAATCCTACCCAGTTTAACAACCCCGAAGATTTAAAAAAATATCCCAGAACATTGGTACGCGATGTAGAAAAAATTGCTGGGCTAAGTGAAAAAATCATTGTTTTTGCCCCGAGTATAGAAGATATTTATGAAGGAAATACCGTTTCTCAACATTTTAATTATGATGGTTTAGAACATCAAATGGAAGGGAAACATCGTCCGGGTCACTTTGACGGTGTAGGCACTATTGTGAAACGTTTATTTGAAATTGTTCAGCCTACTAATGCCTATTTTGGTGAAAAAGACTTTCAACAATTGCAAATTGTGAAGAAATTAGTTCAAAAATATCATATCCCGGTAAAGATCGTTGGATGCCCGATTCATCGTGAACCTAACGGTTTAGCCATGAGTTCCCGAAATGAACGGTTGACCGAAACCGAAAAAAAAGAAGCAGCTATAATTTACAAAACATTATTGGAAGCAAAAGCAAAATTTCATCAACATTCTATAAAAAAGATATCGGAATATGTTAAAAATGCATTTGAAAAGCACAACCTATTTTCATTAGAATATTTTGAAATTGCTGATGAAAACACGCTAAAACCGTGCATTCGAAAATCAAAAGGCAAAAAATACCGAGCTTTTATAGCCGTTTTTGTTAACAACATTCGTTTAATTGATACTATTTCATTAAATTAATTACCTTTGCCCCATGCAAATTCAAGTTGTTAAATCCAAGATTCACCGCGTAAAGGTGACTGGAGCAGATTTAAATTACATCGGAAGTATTACCATTGACGAAGCTTTAATGGATGCTTCAAACTTAGTGGAAGGCGAAAAAGTTTCCATCGTAAACATCAACAATGGTGAACGTTTAGAGACCTATGTTATTAAAGGAAACCGCAATAGTGGTGAAATTACTTTAAATGGTCCTGCTGCTCGAAAAGTACAAAAAGGCGATATCATCATCATTATTGCTTACGGAATTCTGGATTTTGAGGAAGCGAAAACCTTTAAACCTTCCTTAGTTTTTCCTAACGAAAATGACAATTCGTTAACCTAATCCTTTGAAACAGAAAATCGGTAAATGGCTTTCTATTTTTCTCCCAATTTTATTGGGATTGTCATTGGTTATTTACACTTACAATAAATTCACCCCTCAACAACTGGAAGAAATTAAACTGCAATTTAAAAACGCAGATTATTTCTATATTTATATCTCTTTATTAATTAGTGCTGTCGCTTTGTGGTCAAGAGGTTATCGATGGAAATATACACTGGAACATTTGGGTTATCAACCAAAAATTTCTACAAATGTCATGGCCGTTTGTATTGGCTATTTTATCAATATGTCAATTCCGCGTTCAGGCGAAGTTTCCCGTGCTTTAATTCTCAAAAAATATGAAGATGTGCCTTTTGATAAAGCCTTTGGAACCATCATTGCCGAAAGAGTTGTAGATACTTTTTTTCTATTATCATTTATTGGTTTGGCCTTTTTTCTGGAATTTGATGTTTTAAAAGCTTTTGTTTTAGATAAAATTCCATTCCAAAAATTAATGCTTATTTTAGCAATTGGTTCAGCTTTATTGATTGGCGTAATTTTGATGTTTCGCTATTCTAAGTTTAAATTGATCCAAACTATAAAACAAAAAATTTCCGGTTTAATGGACGGTGTTTTCAGCATCTGGAAAATGGATAAAAAATGGGCTTTCTTGTTTCATTCATTACTGATTTGGGCAAGTTATTTTTTTATGTTTTACATTACCATTTTTGCCCTACCCGAAACGAGCAGCTTGAGTTTAAGCACCGTTGTCATCTCTTTTATCGTAGGCGGACTCGCCATAACCTTAACCAATTCCGGTTTTGGAGCTTATCCTTTTTTAATGGCCGAGATTCTTTTACTGTATAATGTTCCTGAAACAGCCGGAACCGCTTTTGGTTGGTTGGTGTGGACTTCGCAAACACTCATGGTGGTACTTTTGGGAACTCTTTCATTTTTATTGCTTCCCATTTTAAACAAAAACAAATAATTTACTATCTTGCTTTCGAAAAAATTGAAGTGATTCACTTCATTTCCAAAACCGAAACCAGATGAAATTAATTAAAATTCTTGCCGTTTTAGTGTTATCCATGAGTTGTTATGCTCAAAAAACCGTTGAAATCTTCTCTTCTCAAAAGTTGGGCGGAGATCGAGATATTTATATATCACTTCCACCCTCTTATGAAAAAGACAAAGATCAAAAATTCCCTTTACTGTTGGTTTTAGATGGTGAGTACTTATTCGACCCTTTTCAAGGAGCTTTAAAATTCGGAAATTATTGGGATGATTTGCCTGAAGTGATTTTGGTCGGAATTTCTCAAAACAAACAAGAAGAACGGTATGCCGACAGCGAATATGACGAAGAAAGTGGCCTACCAATTGAAACAGGAGCTAATTTTTTTGATTTTATCGGAACTGAATTAATGCCTTACTTACAAAAGACATACCGAATCGCTCCTTTTAAAATTATTGCCGGACATGACACAACCGCAGGTTTTTTAAACTTTTTTTTGTACAAAGACAATCCCATTTTTGATGCATATATTTCCTTGAGTCCCGATTTAGCTTTGGATATGGAAAACCGAATTCCGGAAAGACTAAACTTGATATCAAAACCAATTTACTATTATCAATCTACAGCAGACGGCGATGTGAAAAAAATGCAAAACCGAATCAAAGAACTTGATGAAAAAGCTAAAGTTATTCAAAAAGAAACATTAAATTACAAGTTTGATGAATTTTTAGGTGCTTCTCATTATTCATTGGTTTTACATTCCATTCCAAATGCATTGTATCAATTTTTTGCAGTTTATCAACCGATTACAACGTATGAATTCAATGAGAAAATAGTCAAATTAGAATCGGGTTATGTAGAATATTTAAAACAAAAATATGATATTTTAGAAAAATCATTAAACATAAAAATGCCTGTTCGGTTAAATGATTTTAAAGCAATTGAGGCGGCTATCCTAAAAAACAAAGCCTACAATGAATTTGATGAACTTTCCATTTTAGCGGATAAATATTATAAAAAAACAATGCTTCCCGACTATCACATGGCTTTAATGTATGAGAAAAAAGAAGATTACAAACGTGCTCAAAAATTTTATTTGAGTGCTTTTCAAAAAGAACCCATTGGCGATTTAGACAAAGACATGATGTATGACAAATCGGAAGAAATGAAGCAATTAATGAACTAAATGGCAAAAGTAAAAACCTCCTTTTTTTGTCAAAATTGTGGAACGCAATATTCCAAATGGCAAGGTCAATGTCATGCTTGTAATGAATGGAATACTATTGTTGAAGAAGTCATCCAAAAAGAAGAAAAAACCAGTTGGAAGCCCACTTCAGAAGTAAAAAAAGCTCCTAAACCGCTTCGAATTAAAGATATTGATTCAACTCAAGAAATTCGACTTGATACTTCTGATGGCGAATTAAATCGAGTGCTTGGTGGCGGATTAGTTCCAGGTTCTTTGACCCTTTTAGGCGGTGAACCCGGTATTGGGAAAAGTACACTTTTATTACAAATTGCTCTAAAATTACCTTATAAAACTCTATATGTTTCCGGTGAAGAAAGCCAGAAACAAATAAAAATGCGTGCCGAACGAATTGAAAACCGATTTGAAAATTGTTTTATTCTTACGGAAACCAAAACGCAAAACATTTTCAAACAAATTCAAGAAATGGAGCCGGAGATTGTCATCATTGATTCCATTCAAACCTTGCATACCGATTATATTGAATCGACTGCCGGGAGTATTTCGCAAATTCGGGAATGTACCGCAGAACTTATCAAATTTGCGAAAGAGACGAATGTTCCCGTGCTTTTGATTGGTCATATTACCAAAGATGGAACCATTGCCGGACCAAAAATTCTCGAACATATGGTCGATACCGTTCTGCAATTTGAAGGCGATCGAAATCATGTGTATAGAATTCTTCGTTCGCTCAAAAACCGTTTTGGTTCTACGGCAGAAATAGGCATTTATGAAATGCAAGGTTCCGGTTTGCGAGAAGTCGCCAATCCATCGGAAATTTTAATCTCTCACAAAGACGAAGAACTTTCCGGGACGGCAATCGCTTCTACTTTAGAAGGAATGCGACCGTTGATGATTGAAATTCAAGCCTTAGTTAGCACCGCAGTTTACGGAACACCTCAACGAAGCACGACAGGTTACAATGCCAAACGACTCAACATGATTTTGGCGGTTTTAGAAAAACGTGCCGGATTTCGACTGGGTGCCAAAGACGTTTTTTTGAATGTGACAGGTGGCATTTCTGTAGATGACCCGGCGATTGATTTGGCAGTTGTTGCCGCCATTTTATCCTCCAACGAAGATATTCCGGTTGGTAAAGATTTTTGCTTTGCGGGAGAAGTGGGATTAGCAGGAGAAATTCGTCCCGTGAACCGTGTGGAACAACGTATTTTGGAAGCGGAAAAATTAGGTTTTTCAACGATTTTTGTTTCGAAATACAATAAAATTTCTCTGAAAGACACGTTGATTCAAGTGAAATTAGTGGCGAAGATTGAAGATGTGGTGGGGGAATTGTTTGGGTAAATAACTTAATCTATAACCGAGGTCTAATTAAATCATCTATTTTTAGATATTATTAATTAGTCTGTCAAATATAAATTTATTGATAAATTGGACTAATTTTATGAATATTGAAACTTTAAAAAATTACAATTTTAAATTCATTCATAATTTTTTTTAATTAAAAAACAGTTCAATACAAATAGAATAACATGTGTATTGTATAAACTATTGAACACTTTTTAAAATTTATATTTTACACCAGAATTCCAACCATAGTCATAGGTTCCGGCCGTGATAAGCACCGGGGCACTATCATAATTATGATAAAGATAGGTAGCAAAAGAAAAAGACTTTGTTATATCCATAGTGATACGAATCTCTGCGTCATGTCGAATTCTGTTTTCTGAACTAGTACTCACATAAAGAGTTTGCATATGACTTAGCGAAAGATTCGATAGCCCCAATTTAAATAACTCTAAATTTAAATGAATCGGAATTTCTAAACGATTATAGGTTTGTTTTTCTAGAGTACTTTCTAACATTCCAGCTATACCCGTGAACAGATACATCTGACAGTTGTGAGATATTATAGTATTATTTACCACCCCGAACCCCATAAGATGCCTATAAGCGAGTCCTAGTTCGGTGTTTCTTTGATACAGGTTTCGAGCTCCATATTGCCAGTAAGCATTTATGGTTTTATAAGTATTGAGAGTAATAATTTCTCTATTTCTCAATAAACCTTCTCCTTGATTATGTACAACATTACTGCTTGCTTTTCCAATGATTAATAATTTTTGTGTTGAAAAATCAAAACCGGCATCAAGTGCAATGAGGCCAAACCCGTTTGATTTGGCAAAATTATAACCCACTGCAATATACCCGGCGGTTTTTCCCCCTTTTTGGTAGGGCGTAATAATTTGAATTTCATTAAAGGAAATGGTAATAGTTTCATCATTATCTATCAATGTAAATTCACCATCAGTAATACAAATGAGTTTACCATAATATACTTTTCGTGTCGAGGTTTCAATACGATAGGTGTTTTGAGAGGTATGCAATGAGCGGATATGTTTTGATTCAATCTTTACCAAATCAACATCTAATATATCAAAGGTGAGTTCATTTTTATTCCATCCCTTAAACTCACCCATCAATAGTTGACCGTTTTTCAGGTGTAAAGTGTCTACCAATTGTGCATGACTTTCAAGTGATACCAGGAGAAAAATACTCAAAATACAATTCAAATACAGTAACTTCCTAATTGAATTAATCATTAGATAAATAAAAATTTCAAATTCAATATTTTACGACAATCTATTTATTACTTCCGTCAATTTAAATTTATTCGTTTGAACTTAAAAGATTGAATTAAGATGAGGTAAATTTTTTGACAGCCGGATAGCTATATTTGATTTGGTAACTCTTTGGGTGAATCGTATTATTGAGTGAGTGAATCAAACCATTTTTTCCAAACTACTGCTGCACGAGCATATGTGATTCTGTGTGTAGCGTCAGGTCCCATCGAGATAGCTTCAGTTGTATTATTACCTATTGCTTTTTGCCATTCCATAGGTAAACGAGCTAATCCAATGGATAGACATTCATCAGAGTCACCATAGCACATTTTTACCGGAGTTTTAATATCCCAACGGTAAGGGTGCATCTCTAATAGAAGTTTTCCATAGGCAGATTGTTTGAAATAATTAGAGTCAAAATATTCAGATCTGATTAATTTTCGTAAATCAGTTGGATAGTCCTTAACTTCCAGGGTGAGGTCTTTATTATAAACACGTTTAGCCACATCATAAAACTCTTCAGTGAAAACACCCCTGGCCAATCCGGGAATCTGATAATATTCTTCAAACGAAAATGCAGTTAGTATGAAAACCATGGTAACCCATTCTGCATCAATTTTTCTAGGATGTGACAAAAAACCGTTAGCCATCACAAAACCATCACATTGAGCAGCTGCTGTTCCCATAGCTTGAACAGGAATCCTTAGAGTTTCTAACCTTTCCAACAACGCCATACTTACTACTCCGCCTTGTGACCAACCCGTAACAAAAAAATTATTAATAGTTATCGCTTCTTTTTCCAATATGGCTTTGGCTGCATCATACATATCATAACAAGATTGCACATGGCTATTTAAAACCATATAAGAGTCCTTTTCTTTTGAAGAACCAAGCCCAAAGTAATCAGCTCCAATAACAATGTATCCTTGGGCAGCAAATTGAGCTATCATGAGTCGCATTTCGAAACATTTATCAGGTTGAGAACTAACCCCCATGTCGGCATATAATGTCCCATGTTGATAGGAAATCATAGGCATTGATTTTAAACCAGTATCAGGTATAGCAATAAGCCCGGAAGCTAAAGTGGGACGGTTGTTTTGCTCTGGAATTACCGAATTGTATTCTACCTTATAGAGTTTTACTGCATTTTTTGCAGGGGTAAAACTAACCTTCCCACCGACTGCCTGTGGCACTTCTTTGGTAAGAATGTCATTCAACAAGGGAACATCATAAGTACCTAAGTACTGATATCGCACATCAGAGCTTATTTTTATATAATCGGCATCTTGCGAATAAGTCAAAAAATTACTCAAAATAAAAAAAATTAGTACTGAAAAAAATGTTTTCATATTTCTATAAAGTGTTTAAAAAATAGGTGCAGGACGATTTCAAAATCAATATAAATTATAAAAAAGGTATGACAATAAAGAGTTTAGATTATTCTATACTTTCTATCCATTTTTTAGCATCTACCAAAGATTCTATAAACGTATTTCTATGATCAGCCTGCTCACCTGCATTTACAGCCTGGCCATTTGTTTTTCCAATAGTACTCATGTAATGAACTGCAAGAGAAGCTATATAATCCGGCACAGCCTCATCTCTCATACCATAATATGCCCTTAAGGGAACATCACTGAACCATCTGTATGATTCAGATTGAGCTAATAACTTCCAGAATGGAGAATCTGCCTTTTTGGCTTCAATAAAAAACGTTTCCGTGAATGCTAAGTGAGGATCTTTGGGCACAACTGACATAAATGTGTGATAATCCACTTTAAAATCATAAAATTCCTGTGCTAATTGTAAATATTCTGATTTAATATATCGTTGAGAAATTCCTTCAAGTTCGTTGTAATTTTCAATACTTAAAATTAGGTTGCAAAGAGCAGCTACTGTGTACTCCGCATCAAAAGGGCGAGGAGCAAACAATCCACGGGTAATAAACAATTGTGGATCTACTGGAGCGGCTGCCGTAAAAACAGCTTTAACAGGTATATTTTCTTTTTCCAGCCGTTTTAAAAATAACATAGTATTATATCCTCCCTGAGACCAGCCATTAATAAAAAAATTACTAACATTAATGTTTAGTTGTGAAAGTAAACTTTTACTGGCTCGGTACATGTCTAAACATGCCTGTTCAGTACTTTCTTTAACAAAATAGGAGTTTTTTTCCTGAGATAGGCTTCCTAATCCAAAGTAGTCGGCTGAAATCATTACGTACCCTTGTGATGCAAATTGAAGCACCATCATCTTGGTTTCGTCAGAATAATTATAGATAGAGGGAACCATTTCTTTATAAAAAACAGTACCATGTTGGTATGAAATTAAAGGCAATGCTTTTGAAGACAATTCAGGTATAGCAATTAAACCGGTAGCTATTGTTGGTTTATTATTTAATTCCGGTATAATTGAATGATAAGTTACTTGATATAATTTCACAGAATTCTTTGGTTTTGAAAGTAAGTCTGTATAATCATCCGCTTTAATATTGGCTGTTTCTAAAAATGAAATTAGGGTATGGGTTCTGATAGAGTCAATTTGCTCGAGTTGAAGATGATCGATTAATTCAAAACTTATTAAATCACCTGGAATGTGAGAATCAATTATTTCCTTATCTTCCTTACATCCAAATAATAAAAGAACAATAAAAAAGGGGTAAATTAAAAGGGGGAGTTGAAAAATTCTTATACTTTTAAAGTTATTATTAATTTGATTCATAGTTAAAAGTTAATACCGCAAAGTTATAAAATTATACCTCTAAAAGTTATTTTCTAATAAAAAATATTTTAAAAAAAAAGTATGTAACTTAATGATTAATGGGATTTGAATCGTTATTTAAGAAAAAAAATGAATTCAGTCAAAATTATTTTAACCCGTTGGGTGTAATTAAATTGTTTGATTTTTAATATTATTTATTGGTCTATCAAATATAAATTTATTGATATATTGAACCAAAGTTAATGCTGTTATTTTTGCTAAAATTCTTGTTTTATAACCTTCAAAAGTTTTAGCATAATT
>CALRRY020000030.1:0-37901 GCA_943370635.1 Variovorax paradoxus | reverse complement strand
GACTAATCACTAATGACTCAGAGCTAATCACTAAAACTTAAGGTGGTTATTGCGGCGGGGCTCACCTCTTCCCATTCCGAACAGAGAAGTTAAGCCCGCCTGCGCAGATGGTACTGCATTTTGTGGGAGAGTATGTCGCCGCCTTCTTTTAAAAACCCTTCATCAATCGATGAAGGGTTTTTTGTTTTAAGTTGAACCCAAATTTTAATTTATTTTCATTTAAGTTTATTACATTTGAATAATTGATTGCATAAAATGAATTTAACATTTCAACATGAAAAATTATTTAATATTACTTCAATTTTTACTACTTATAAATTTTGGGTTTTCTCAAAATAGACAAACCGAAAGAGCAGATAAATATTTTGAAACTTATCAATATATTTCTGCAATTGAAGAATATTTAAAATTAGCAGATTCAAAGAAAGTTGATAAGTATATTTGTAAACAACTTGCAGATAGTTATTATAATGTTTATAATACTTCAGAGGCAGTAAAATGGTATGCAAAAGCAATTGAAGGTAGTCAAGATGCTGAGTTATATTACCGTTATGCTCAATCACTAAAATCTCTTGGAAAATATCAAGAAGCTAATAAGCAAATGGATATATTTTCGGATTTAAAGCCAAAAGATCAGCGAGCAATAGAGCATTTGCAAAATCCAAATTATGTTCCTTCTTTAGCAGATAAGGCAAAATTATTCGATGTTTTTGAAACAAAAATAAATAGTAAAGAGCAAAGTGACTTTGGTGCAATCTTATCAAATGATAATGTATTTTATTTTACAAGTACAAGAAATACAGGTAATAAAACTGATAAATGGGTTAACCAACCCTATCTTGATATTTATTTCTCAAGTTTTAAAAATGATGTTTTTACAGAACCACAAAAGTTGAATGAATTAAATACTCCCTATCACGATGGTCCAATTACTATTTCTTCTGATGGGAAAACAATGTTTTTTGCTAGAGATGGTCATAGTGAAGGGGTTTATGAAAAAGATAAAAAACACAATATAAGAGTTGGTGAACAAGGATTATATAAAGCATTAAAAGTAAACGATAAATGGACAGATGTTCAAGCTTTACCTATCAATAATAAAAGTTATTCTGTAAGTCATCCAAGTTTGAGTAAAGACGGGAAAACATTGTATTTTGCTTCAAATATGCCAGGAGGTTTTGGAGATACTGATATTTGGAAAATTTCTATTAATGGAAATAGTTATGGTCAACCTGAAAATTTAGGAGCGAAAATTAATACAGCCGGAAAAGAAGGATTTCCATTTATATCAGAAGATGATGTTTTATATTTTTCTTCCTCCGGTAGACAGGGTTTTGGTGGTTTGGATATTTTTAAATTCGAATTTAAAGATTCTTCAATAATCAATGTTGGTCATCCTGTAAACACTGAAAAAGATGATTTTTCATTTAGTTTTAATGTATTAAACAATGTTGGATTTTTTTCATCAAACAGAAAAGGTGTAGATGACATATATAAAGTAGTTCCGGTTTGTAATGCTGAAATTATTGTATTAGTAAAGGATAAGAAGTCTGGAAAAATTTTGACAGACGCTACAGTTTCTATTTTAGATAATAAGCTAAACTTGATTTCTACCAAACAAACCAATTCAAAAGGTGAAGTTGAATATGAAGTGAATTGTAAAACTCCTTACGTTTTACAGAGTAAAAAGCAAGATTATGAACAAAACAGCCTTGAATTAAATAGTACCATTAAAGGAAAAAATACAATAACATTGGAATTAGAACCAATTGAAGTTATCATAACTGAAACAGAAGTTATTTTAAAAAATATTTATTTTGAATATAATAAAAGTAACATCACTGTTCAAGGAGCAACTGAATTGGATAAGTTAGTGAGTGTGATGAAAAATAATCCATCAATGGAAATTTTAGTTAAGTCACACACTGATTCAAATGGTAGTGTTGTTTACAACCTCAATCTTTCCAATCAAAGGGCTCAATCAACAGTACAATATTTGATATCTAAAGGAATATCAAAAGAACGTCTTTCTGCAAAAGGATTAGGATTTACTGAGCCAAAAATTGATTGTAAAGAAAATTGTAATGACGAACAAGATGCACAAAATCGTCGTTCGGAATTTTTAATTGTGAAAAAGTAAACTCTTTTCTAGCACTTTTTGCGTGAGGGATAGTAGCGGAAAGCCCACAGCAACAACGTAGTTTGCGGAGTTGGTGCGAGGACTTGAAGCGGATAGCCCGACCCTTGTGGGCACGCCCAAAAATAAACATTAACCGTGAATAGTTTCTTTTTTACCGTAATTGGAAATGAGTTCGCCTTCAAATTCGAGCCATTCTTGCCAGCGTTTATCGACATCAACGTTTTCAGAATATTTTCGGGCAAATTTTAAAAAAGTGGTATAATGGTTTGCCTCGCTAATCATAAGTTTGCGATAGAATTTGGCCAGTTCTTGGTCTTTTATGTTTTCGGAAAGTACCTTGAAACGTTCGCAACTGCGGGCTTCAATCATAGCAGCAAAAAGCAATCGTTCAATTAAGGCATCGTTTCTAGAGCCGCCTTTTTTACTGAATTTTACGAGTTGATTAACGTAATCGTCTTTTATCTCACGTCCAAATTCGAAACCGCGTTCTTGAATAATGTTGTGTACCATTTGAAAATGTTCCATTTCTTCGATGGCGATTTTGGCCATTTCGTTGACTAATTCAACGTTTTCAGAATTGTTAGTAATAATATAAAGTGCATTAGCAGCCGCTTTTTGTTCACACCAGCAGTGGTCGGATAAAATTTCTTCGAGGTTTGATTCGGCGATATTTGCCCAACGTGGGTCGGTTTTAAGTTTTAATCCTAACATAATTCGTGAGATTTACTGCAAAAATAATGCTTTTTATTTGAATAGAATTGCCTCTTTTATTGCTATTTTAGTGGGATGAAAGGATTAGAAAACAAACAACTTTTAATTATTGGTTTTGTGTGGCCGGAACCGAAATCTTCTGCTGCCGGAAGTAGGATGATGCAATTGATTTCTTTTTTTAAGGAAAAAGGAGCAAAAATAACATTTGCCAGTACAGCAGTAAAAAGTGAATTTTCGGAGGAATTAATAGGTATTGTTTGTAAACAAATAAGCCTGAATTGTACTTCTTTCGATGTATTTATTTCTGATTTGAAGCCGGATTTGGTTTTGTTTGATCGGTTTATGACGGAGGAACAATTTGGTTGGCGAGTAGCACAACATTGCCCTAATGCACTTCGAATGTTGGATACTGAAGATTTACATTGTTTGCGTGAAGCAAGACGTTTGGAAGTTTTAAAGAGTAAATCGTTTGAGTTGAACAATGATTTGGCAAAGCGTGAAATTGCGAGTATTTTTCGTTGTGATGTGACGTTAATGGTTTCGGAATTTGAAATGGAATTTTTGCAAACGTATTTTAAAGTGCCTTCGTTTTTATTGTTTTATTTGCCGATTTGGGTGGAGAATGAAACACTAGATTTACCAAGTTTTGAAAAAAGAGACGATTTTGTATTTATTGGAAATTTTTTACATGCTCCTAATCACGATACTGTTATCTATTTAAAAGAAGAGATTTGGCCATTATTATCTAAAAAATTTCCCGAAGCAAAGTTGCAGATTTACGGTGCTTATCCTACACCAAAAATAAAATCATTGCATGAGCCGAAGCTGAATTTTTTTGTTCATGGTCGAGCCGAAAGTTCGTTCGAAGTGATTTCTAAAGCAAGAGTTCTTTTGGCACCCATTCGTTTTGGTGCCGGAATTAAAGGAAAATTGTTGGAAGCCATGCAGTTTGGCACTCCGAGTGTAACTTCAACAATTGGTGCAGAAGCGATGAATGGTGATTTTTTATGGAATGGATTTATTACTGATTCACCAGAAGATTTTACTGAAAAAGCAATTGAATTATATCAAAATAAAACAACTTGGTTAAATGCTCAACAAAATGGTTTCGAAATTTTAATAAATCGATTTTCGAAGAATTTGTTTGAAAATACTTTCCTTGAAATGACATTAGATAAATTTGAAAATTTGGAAAAATATCGTCAGCAAAATTTTATTGGTTCTATGTTGATGCATCATTTTTTACAAAGTACCAAGTATATGGCGAAGTGGATTGAGGAGAAGAATAAAGCATAAAAAAGCGAGTCCAAATTGAACTCGCTTTCATATATAGTTTCAGCTAAATCTAGGCCAACATTGTTACCGGATTTTCTAAATACGTTCGTAACGTTTGAAGAAATTGAGCTCCTGTTGCTCCGTCAACCGTTCTATGGTCGCAAGCTAAGGTTACTTTCATGGTGTTTCCAACTACGATTTGACCATTTCTTACTACCGGTTTTTCGATAATCGCACCTACGGATAAAATAGCAGAATTTGGTTGGTTAATGATTGAAGTAAATTCAGTAATTCCAAACATTCCTAAGTTAGAAACGGTAAAGGTACTACCCTCCATTTCGGCTGGTTGTAGTTTTTTGTTTTTAGCTCTTCCTGCTAAATCTTTAACTGCAGCACCGATTTGTGTTAAACTCATTTGGTCAGTAAATTTCAATACAGGAACTACAAGTCCATCTTCAACAGCCACGGCTACGCCAATGTTTACATGATGATTGATAACCGTTACATCCTCTTTCCATTGTGTATTTACTTGTGGGTGTTTTTTCAATGCCATCGCACAAGCTTTCACCACCATATCATTAAATGACACTTTAGTATCCGGAACGGTATTGATAATTGCTCTGGATTTCATCGCTTCATCCATAGCTACTTCTATTGTTAAATAGTAATGAGGAGCTGTAAATTTAGATTCAGAAAGGCGACGAGCAATGGTTTTACGCATTTGCGAGTTTTTGACTTCTTCTGAATAGGTTTCTCCAGCTGGTACAAATGGTTGAACAGCAGCAACAGGTTGAGCAACGGTTTCTTGTTGTACCGCTTTTTGTGGAGCAACAGCTGTAGGAGTGAAGTTCTCAACATCACTTTTTACAATTCTTCCGTTTTCACCGGAACCTTTTACTTGAGCAAGGTTGATTCCTTTTTCTTTAGCAATTTGTCTAGCTAATGGTGAAGCAAAAATCCTTCCGTTTGATTCGGAGGAAGTGGATGCTTCTTCTTTATTTTCTGTGGATGGTTTTGCATCCTCTGATTTACTTTCTGGTTTTTCGGCTTTAGGAGCGTCACCACCTTTGGTAAAGTTTTCAGCAATACCGGAAACATCAGTTCCGGCAGGGCCGATGATGGCTAAAATACTGTCTACCGGAGCAGACTGACCTTCTTGTACACCAATGTATAATAATGTTCCTGAATTGAATGATTCAAATTCCATTGTGGCTTTGTCTGTCTCAATTTCGGCAAGAATATCACCTTCTTTTACCGTATCGCCAATTTTTTTTAACCATGTTGCTACAGTTCCGTCTGTCATCGTATCGCTTAGACGTGGCATAGTTACTACTTTCACTCCGGCTGGAATTTCAGCACTGGCTTTTGGTTTTGCTTCTTCATTTTTTGCAGGCTCTGTTTCAGTAGATTTTTCTACTGTTTGGGCAGCATTTCCTCCTGCTAATAAACTTGAAATATCTTCACCTTCTTTTCCGATAATGGCTAAAAGAGAATCAACCGGAGCCGATTCACCTTCTTGGATTCCGATGTGAAGTAGCGTTCCAGCTTCAAATGCTTCGAATTCCATGGTCGCTTTATCGGTTTCTATTTCGGCTAAAATATCACCTTCTTTTACGGTATCGCCAACTTTTTTAAGCCATGTTGCAACAACTCCTTCAGTCATTGTATCACTCAAACGTGGCATTGTTATAATTTTTGCCATATTGCTTATAGTTTATGGGGAATAAAAGGATAGTTTTCTTGTTCGTATACTACGTCATATAATTGTTGTACTTCCGGGAATGGAGATTCTTCAGCAAATCTTTCGCATTCATCCACTAAGTTTTTCACTCGTTCGTCAATGGCTTCAATTTCTGCATCGGTTGCATAATTGTTTTCTTTGATAATATCTAAAACTTGTGTGATTGGATCAATTTTTTTGTATTCTTCCACTTCGTCTTTAGTTCGGTATAATTGAGCATCAGACATCGAATGTCCTCTGTAACGGTAAGTTTTCATTTCTAAGAAAGTGGGTCCGTCTCCACGACGAGCTCTTTCTATTGCTTCATGCATAGCTTCGGCCACTTTTACCGGATTCATTCCATCAACGGGACCACAAGGCATTTCATACCCTAAACCAAGTTTCCAAACATCGGTGTGATTTGCGGTTCTTTCGACAGAAGTTCCCATGGCATATCCATTATTTTCACAAATGAATACTACAGGAAGTTTCCATAACATTGCCATATTGAAAGCTTCGTGAAGAGAACCTTGACGTGCGGCACCATCACCAAAATAGGTAAGTGTTACACCGCCTGTATTGAAATATTGATCGGCAAAAGCCATTCCGGCACCAACCGGGATTTGAGCTCCTACAATTCCGTGACCGCCATAAAAACCATGTTCTTTGGAAAAGATGTGCATTGAACCACCCATACCTTTAGATGTTCCGGTCACTTTTCCATAAAGTTCAGCCATTACTTTTCTTGGGTCAACACCCATTCCGATTGGTTGAACATGGTTACGATAAGCAGTAATCATTTTGTCTTTAGATAAGTCCATTGCGTGCAATGCTCCGGCTAAAACTGCTTCTTGACCGTTATATAAATGTAAAAACCCTCTCACTTTTTGTTGGATGTAAACGGCAGCCAATTTGTCTTCAAATTTTCTCCAAAACTGCATGTCTTCATACCATTGCAGATAAACTTCTTTGGTGATTTTTTTCATTTGTTCTATTTTGAATCTTTTATGTTTGTTTTGTCTGTTTCACAAATAGGTTGTGCACAAATTTGCGAGTAGCAAAAATAAGACATCCTAAGTAGATGTAAAAATTTAATCGGCTTAAAATGACAAACTTTATGAAAAGTTATTTACGATAACGTTTTAGTAAACGAATAAAATTTACAGGAAATTTTTATCAAAAACTAAAGGAAGCAAGTTGGTTAACGAATCTGATTTATAAATTTCGCCAGATTCTCCCATAAAAAATATTTCGATGGGTGTATTTTGTTTAAATTCATATTCTGCAATTGATTGACGGCATGAACCACAAGGAGGAATAGGTGAGGTTACGGGCTTTTCATCTGCTGTTGCTGAAATGGCTAATTTTAAAATTTTAGCGTCCGGATAGATGGCTCCAGCTTGAAAAATGGCTACACGCTCTGCACAAAGTCCGGATGGGTAAGCCGCATTTTCTTGATTGGAACCTAATACAGTTTCTCCGTTATCTAATAAGATGGCGGCACCTACTCTAAATTTTGAATAAGGGGCATAGGCTTTTTTTCTGATTTCAATAGCTTGTTCCATTAAAAACTTGATTTCTTCTGGAAGTTCTTCTAAGCTTTCAAAGACATTAAATTCTGTTGAGATGGTAATTTTTTTCATAGTATAAGGGGAAAAAAAATCCAAATTTCAACGTAAGAAATTTGGATTTTTTTTAGATTCATTTTTTTTTAATATTCATCGTAAGAATCACCGAAATTGAATGTTAAGGAGAATCTAAGTGTATTTTCTAATGGGTTTCTAACTCTTGAAGCTGACATTAGATAGGAAACATCTAATTTAACAACAGTATATTTAAAACCTGCTCCAAAAGAGAAGAACTTACGAGCACCTTTAGTTTCATGTTCATTAAAATATCCTAATCGAAATGCAAAAGAATCTTGGTAATTGTATTCAGCTCCAAGTGCCCAAGTAAATTCTCTTAATTCTTCACTGAAACCATCAGGAGCATCTCCAAACGATTGAAAGATACCGGAAACCCAACCAATTCGTTGGTAATCAGCTCTGGCTTCTTGTCTTTCTTCATCAGTCATATCTTCTTCAAATTGAGGTGTAGGTACCATTAATTTAGTTGCTTCAGCATTCAACCCAATTTTATTGTATTCGTCAAAGATAAAGTCAAAACCTGCACCAATTCTAAGATTAGCAGGTAAAAAGTTAGAATTAAGTTCAGTTAAGTCATCATCATAATTGATTTTTGGTCCCATATTTTGCAAATTTATACCAGCTCTCCATCTTCCATTGAAACTTTCATAAGCTTCTTCTTCAGATTGATAAAAAGCAGCTACATCAAATGCAAATGTGCTGGCTGGTTTTCCATCAGTGTTTCCATCTGGAATTCTAAGTTGGGAACGGATATATCTAAAAGCTACAGATGTTGAAAATCGTTCACTTAGTTTTAAAGCATATGAAACATCAACAGCAAGTTCGTTTGGACTAACTATTCTGGCAACATCATCAAAATTTTCTCTTAATTCAATATCGCCTAAACTAAAAAAACGTAGACTTCCTCCAAAAGCACTTTTTTCACTAATTCTATTGTAATAATTTAATTGGCCTAATGAAATATCATTAACCAAATCAGTTAAATAAGGAGTGTAGCTTACCCCGATACCAACTTTTTCAATAGCAAAAGCATATTTTGCAGGATTCCATTGTTGCGAATAAGCATCTGCAGAAGTAGCTACTCCAATATCTGCCATTCCTGCTGCTCTTGCATCAGATGCTATTAACAAAAAGGGAACTCCGGTAGTGATTACTCTATTATCTTGGGCAAAAGAACTTTTAAATAGTAGGAAGCAAATTATAAATGCGGTTATTTTTTTCATTATACAAATCGGGATAATTGAATTAACAAATATAGTGTTTTATTAAAGTATTACAAGTTTTTCCGTTTTTTCTGCAGATTTATTCGATAAACTGGATTTTACGGTTAATTTATATATATAAACACCTTTTCCAATTTTATCACCAAAGTCATCTTTTCCATCCCAAATAATTTCTCTTGATAGAAATCCATCAGTGTTAATGACTTGATTGATGGTTTTTACGATTTTTCCAGTGATTGTAAAAATTTGAACTTGAACATCCAATGGTTCAAAAGGGCGATTATGCGAAAACCAAAATTGAGTATAACTCACAAAAGGGTTAGGATAATTTAATACGTTGGTTAATTTGACAATATCGTCACCAATCACAATAAATTGGATTTCCGCAGTTACAGGATTATTATAAACGTCCCATGCTCTAAAAGTTATCGTATGTAATCCAGGGGCTAAATCGCGAAAAGGGAAACGAACTTTTCCTCTCGTGTAATCGTTTGGTTCCGTTTCGTAATAATCATTTAAAACATAAGGATTATTTTCATCACCATCTAAAATAGCAACAATATCATGACCTATTCCGCTGGCGGTATTAATTCCGTTTTCGTCTTCTAAAAAAGCTAGGAAAAAAGGGCTTTCGTTTGTTATTCCACCAGAAATAAAAGATTGATCATTCATATATAGTCGAACTCTTGGTCCAATGTTATCTTCTATTGCATTTTCATTAATACCACCAATTGGAATAGAAACATTGTAACCCGTTTGATCTTGTAAATTAGGTACAGCTGATTTTGCATAAAAACTTACTCTACCATTTCCAAGAGGTATTGAAATGTCTCTAGGAACTATAAATTCAATTTCAAATAATCCATTTGTTACAGTTGCATTACCTCTAAATATTGTTTCGCCTAATGTCTGAAAATTCATGATGATCAAGTTGTTTGATCCATTTCTTGTTCCATCATTTCCGAGTGTGTTTCTATTAATGGATTTATCAAAAATTTGTACTGCAATATCACCATTGTAGTTTGAAAGCAATATATTGCCATCAGTATTTCTAATTTCACCAGATAATTTTATTTTACTTAGAGCATTTAAAACTGTTGATGAAGTTTCAATAGCTTCATCATTTATTTTTGTAAGCACTATTGTTGGTTTAGGAATAGCTAACTTAAGAGCAGGATCTCCAATATAAAATACCATTAACGTTTGAGAATTATTAGCATTTTTTGCTCTTCTTAAAGCTTCTGCAATGCTTATGTTTGAATTATTATTGTTAAAATCATATAAAAAAGAAGAAAAAGAATTATTAATGCTTTGACCGGTTGTTACACCAATTTGTCTGGTAGTTGTCACTAGAGAAATGGCTCCGCCGGTGGGGTTCCAATAGGTGAATTCACCGGCTGTTTGTCGGTATGGATTGTCAAAACGTGTAAATTCACATGTAACTGTAACAATTAGAGGGTATCTGTAGCGATTATTTAAAGTTTGAGCATCTGATTTTTCAAAAATACGTTCTGAGGCCAATTGTTCTTCGCCTCCGTGTCCAAAATAGTTAAAAACTAAAGAGCCTTGTTGAAAAGCATTTTTTAATTCTTGTTTAAGTTTAGGATACCTTTGTCCACCCGCTGAAGCTTCCTGAACATAAGAATCTGCATGGTATTTCATTACATTGACAAATGGTTTTTGGGTGGTTATTGTATTACCTAGATTATCTAATTCTTGTTGAATTTGATTTTCCCAACTTTCATCAACATCATCAGAAACGAGTGTGAAATTATTTCTCCATCTTCCGTAAGATTTAATGTCGTGATAATCTAACACTTTATCTACCATCTCTTTTGCTTGTTGAATAGACGAAACTAACATCCTTCCTACTGCAACATCAAGTGCTTCAATAGTTGGGGAATTAAAATTAACTAACATTTTTCCTTCATCAGGATCCATCATCCCAAAAAAATCATCAGACATTGTTGAGCTCAAAAGGGAGTTACTTACTAAACTATGAAAAATCGGAACGATGTTGGTGTTGTTTGGAATTCTATTTTGATAATCAAAAGAAGTATCGCCAAAAAGATTCAAGTATTTAATTCTTTTATCTGATGATGATGCATTGAAATAAATATATTTTACTAAGTTTCTTATTGCACCAATGTCTTGTTTTCCTGAGGAGAATTCATGGTAAATTTTATCAAGTATTACTACCTTTACATTTAGTTGACTAGTGTTACGATGAAAATTTGCCAGTCTTTCAGCTTCAGAAGCTAGATTTTGTGACGTTACTATCAAATAGTCAATATCTTGAAATTGCCCCTGAGCATTTATAAAAAGCGTTCCTTTTAAATTTTGATTGGTTACTTTGGTTTGACTTTCTTTTTTTGGGCTGTAAAAATCTGATGCATCTATGGCGATGTATTTTCGAACTTCACCTAAAGTTGATTTAAATAAAAAGTTTGAAGAACCTGTATTAGTAATATTTGTAACATCATAAATGGAAGTAATATCCCAAATTTGACTTATTCCGCTTGCATTGCTAAATTGATATTCGCCTATACCTATGTTACTTGCCGAATTATTATTTTGAAAACGGAATTGTTTACCAAAACCTTTTAATAAACATTTTGCTTTTATAACTAAATAATCCAAATAACCTCTTGAACTTGGAACACCATTGTTGTTATAGGTTAGATCAATAACAGCTAATTCTGAAGCAGGCACAGAAAGATTTGCTTGTGCAGAAGAAAATAAAATTCCACCGGTAGCTGGAGTTGCTGCTAAATTAATAGATTGTTCAGTACTATTAACTTTAATATTTAAGCTCGTTTGAACAAATGAAACTGCTGCGGCATTTAAAGTAAATGCAAATGGAGTGTTTATATCAATATTTGGGAAGCTCAGTTCAACATTAAATGGAGTTTGAGTATTTAATTGTTCCCCAAACCATCTTCTACCTACTCTTCCGATATTTATTAAATCTTTTTCATAGAATTTATATTCATCGTAATTGGTGAAAATTACATTAGGATTTCCTTCCGGTTGAGCCATTGGTTGAATTCTTTTTCCATTTTCACCTTGAGCAGTAACATAATAATATGCTTTTGTGTCATACAGGTTAAGGTGTGTTTCACTATCATTATTCCAGTTGTCTAAACCTTCACCATAAAATAAAATATAATCTTCATTATTAAAAATGCCATCTTCTTCGCCAATAAATTGAATTGCATTTTCAGCTAAGTCAGATGGATATTCTAAACTATTTAAAAGTGGAATCATTCTTCCACCGTTTCCGTAAATCTTTATTTTTCTGGGATCAACATTGGTATTCATTCCTAGTTGACTAAGAAAAGATTTTGAAATTTTATATACTCCTGATTTTTCAATGTAAAATCGATACCAATTACCGGTGCTTAAAACAGAATTTTGTAGAGTATTAAAATTAGAATTACTTTCTGTTGAAGTTGAAACAGGTGAATTAGAGTAACTAAATGTTATAGAGGAAACTTTTTTAAACCCCTCATTTGTTTTAATAATTGGTGAAAAAGTAATAAATATTTGGTAAATATCTCTAGCAATTCCGTTTTTTATAGTTGCATTTATATTGTTAGGAATGTTTTTTTGGTCTAAATCACCTAATTCATTAAGATTGATAGTTTGGTAATTTGCTGTAATTATTCGTAAAGATTTTGTGTCAGCAAAATTTGATACAGTTATCTTTTTATTGAAATGAATTGATTTTGTAACATCATCAAAATAGAAATTTTCGTTTTGGAATTGCGGAATACTTAAGGTATAACCGTCAAAAAGCAATTTTTTATCTTCTTTCCATTCTAGTGAAAATGTAATGGTATTTTGACTAAAGGAAATAAGCGTAAAACAAAGGTATGATAACAGTAATAATTTCTTTTTCATATGAATCAAAAACGTTGGGTTTGCAAATTTATTACAATGTAAACTAAAAAACAGAAAAATTATATATACTAAACTATTTTTTTCTACGTTATTGAGTTGCTGATAGACAATAAATTGAGGTTATTAACATTTTTTTTTAAAAAATCTTGTTATATAAAGGTTTATTGCTATATTGCGGCACTAAATTTATTACCTACTTAACGTATGAAAGTAAACAAAATTATGACTTTAAAACTGCTACTAATGATAGTAGTTATGTTTGGTTTTGCTAGTTGTAGTAAAAAGTCAAGCTCCAAAAACTCCTCAACTGCAACCGGTTGGAAAATCAATGACAAAAAAGGTGGTTTCCAATATGCTTCTAATTTTAAGAAGCAAGCAGCGGCACCTGGATTGATCGAAATCGAAGGTGGAACTTTTACTATGGGTAAAGTTCAAGACGATGTAATGCATGATTGGAACAATTCTCCCAATCAACAACATGTTCAATCTTTCTTTATGGATGAACATGAGGTAACGAATCTTATGTATTTAGAATACTTAGATTGGTTGAAAAGAATTTTTGATCCAAATCAAGAAAACTATACTAATATTTATAATGGTGCTTTGCCAGATACATTAGTATGGAGAAATAGATTGGGATACAATGAAACCATGACAAACAATTATTTGAGACATCCGGCTTACAAAGATTACCCTGTTGTAGGTGTAAACTGGATTCAAGCGGTTGAATTTTGTAAGTGGAGAACAGATCGTGTTAATGAAGACATACTTGAGAAAAACAAATATCTGAAAAAAGATTCAAAACTAATGGATGCTACTGCTGAAAAATCATTTAGCACAGAGACATACATTAATACTCCATCTCAAGCATTTGGAGGTGATGAAGAAATTGTATTAAAAGGAAAAGGAGGAAGAGCTAAAGCCTCAACAAATAGAGGTGGCGAAACGGTGGAACCTAAGAATGTTTATGCTCAAAGAAGTTCCGGTTTAATACAACCCGAGTATCGTTTACCTACTGAAGCAGAATGGGAATATGCCGCTGTTGCTAATGTTGGAAATAGAGAGTATAATCTTTATAAAGGAAAGAAAAAATATCCATGGTCAGGTAGTCACACTCGTTCTGGACAAAGATCTGTAAGGGGAGACCAATTGGCTAACTTTAAACAAGGAAAAGGAGATTATGGTGGAGTACCGGGTTGGTCAGATGACGGAGCTGATATTACTCAAGTTGTGAAATCGTATCCGCCAAATGATTTTGGATTATATGACATGGCAGGTAATGTTAGTGAGTGGGTTGCTGACGTTTATAGACCGATTGTTGATGATGAAGCAAACGATTTCAACTACTATCGAGGTAATGTTTATATGAAGAATAAAATTGGTGAGGATGGAAAAGTTGAAATTGTAACCAGCGAGAATATTAAATATGATACTCTAGCAAATGGTAAAATCATTGCAAGAAACTTCCCTGGACAAATTGCTCAGGTTCCTGTTGATGAGAAAGAAACTTATTTACGTCAAAACTTTGATAAGAGTGATAACAGAAACTATCGTGATGGTGATAAACAATCTATTCGCTTTTACAAGTTTGGTTCAGAGGAAGATGGTGACCCTTCAACTAATGAAAAGAAACGTATGTATGACTCACCAAAGCATGAAGTTACTGCAGATACCGCTACTGGTGGTTTAAGTAGAAAATATGATAAATCATCTAAAAGAACAACTTTGATTAATGATGATGTTAGAGTTTACAAAGGGGGTTCATGGAGAGATAGAGCGTATTGGTTAGACCCGGCTCAAAGAAGATTCTTCCCTCAAGATATGGCTACAGATGATATAGGATTCAGATGTGCGATGTCTAAAGTTGGACCAAAATCAAACAAAAAGACTGCTAAAGGGAAACCAAAAGCTTCTAGATAATAAATATTTTTTTAATACATTATAAAGCCCTAATTTTAGGGCTTTATTTTTTTACCTCTATGGATATACTTCAAATTCATGCTTGTTTTTTAACTTGTTCAAGTGTATCAATTGATACAAGAAAAATTGGAGCTAATTCAATGTTTGTTGCTCTTAAAGGGGCAAATTTTGACGCTAATTCATTCGCAAGTGAAGCGTTAGAAAAAGGAGCTTCTTATGTTTTGATAGACAATAAAGATTATTATGTTGATAGTCGAACTATATTTGTAGATGATACTCTTTCAGCTTTACAAGAACTTGCAAAATTCCATAGAAATTATCTTGGTTTACCAATTATTGCTTTAACGGGAAGTAATGGAAAGACAACAACAAAAGAACTTTTTCAAGTAGTTCTATCAAAAAAGTATAGAACAAAAGCAACTCTTGGGAATTTAAATAATCATATAGGTGTTCCATTAACATTACTTTCATTTACAAAAGAAACAGAAATTGGAATAGTAGAAATGGGTGCTAATCATCAAAAAGAAATTGCTTTTCTCTGTGATATTGCTCAACCTGATTATGGATATGTAACCAATTTTGGTAAAGCCCACCTAGAAGGATTTGGAGGTGTAGAAGGTGTGATAAAAGGAAAATCAGAGATGTATGATTTTTTACATTCTTCACATAGAAAAGTTTTTGTAAATATTGACGATCCTCTTCAATATTCTAAAACTAAAAACATGGAAACGATTACTTTCAGTACTTCCGATAAAAATTGTTTTGTTTTTATCGATACTGTTGAGGCAAATCCATATGTAAAAATAGTTGTAGAGGGTAAAGAAATTCTATCCAATTTAATTGGATTTTATAATGCCACAAATATTTGTTCAGCTATAACAGTTGGACTTTATTTTAATGTTCCAATTGACGACATAAAAACTGCTATAGAGCAATATCAACCTGATAATAATCGTTCGCAAATTATACACAAAAATGGGAATCAAATTGTTTTAGATGCTTACAACGCAAATCCAAGCAGTATGGATGTAGCAATTCAAAATTTTATTCAACTTCGACACTCTAAAAAAATAGCCATTTTAGGTGATATGTTTGAACTAGGTGATGAAAGCTATCAAGAGCACTACAATATCGTACAAAAGTTAAAAAATGATGATAATTTTACCTGCTTTTTAATAGGTAATGAATTTTATAAAGTAAAAGTTGAATGTCAACATTTGCATTTCTTTCAAACCTTTGAAGATTTTACTGTTTTTTTAAGAACCCAAACGATAAAAGATACATTAATTTTAGTGAAAGGTTCTAGAGGAATGGCGTTAGAAAGAAGTTTAGATAATCTTTAATTTACTTCGAAAGAAATTTTAATTTAAATAGTGGGTCATATTGGATTCGAACCAATGACTTCCACGTTGTCGACGTGACACTCTGAATCTCCCGATAGCTATCGGGAGAGTTAATGACCCTTTAAAAATAAAAAACTCCCTAATTACTTAAGGAGTTTTTTTGTGGGCGATGAGGGGTTCGAACCCCCGACCCCCTCGGTGTAAACGAGGTGCTCTGAACCAGCTGAGCTAATCGCCCGATTAGTGCTTGATTGCGAGTGCAAATATAGTACAGTTTTTGGTAACTGCAAACAAAAAACAAAAAAAATTATAAAATTTCTGCGACAACAAAAGTACTTCCACCCACATAAATAAAGTCTTTTGCAGTAGATTTTTCCTTAGCCTTCTTATAAGCTTCTGAAACAGAATTGTATACTTTTCCTTTAAGTCCGAATTCAACGGCTTTTTGTTTAAGAATTTCAGGATGCAACCCGCGTAAATTTTTTGGACTGCAGAAATAATACAACGCATTTTTTGGGAATAAAGGTAAAATTTCAGTTAAATCTTTATCGTTTACTACCCCTAGGACAATATGAAGTTTTTCAAATTTTTGCTTTTCCAATTGTTTAAGTACAACTGAAAGTCCATGTTTGTTATGAGCCGTATCACAAATTATTTTAGGATTTTCTCCCAATTGTTGCCATCTTCCCGCTAAGCCGGTATTTTGGATGACATTTAAAAATCCTTTTTTTATATTCTCTTCGGATATTATAAATTCATTTTGTTGTTGTAAAATACGAATGCTTTGCATCACTGTTTTTCTATTTTGGATTTGATAGTCACCCAATAATGTGGTGGGATAAGTATCGTTAACTAATTCTGAGGCAAAATAAAATTGTGAATTTGTTTCTGATGCTTTTTTTACGAAAACGGGTTTTGTTTCAGTAGTAAATTCACCAATCACTACCGGAATTTTGGGTTTTATAATGCCGGCTTTTTCAAAGGCGATGGTTTCCAATGTATTTCCCAAAAATTGAGTATGGTCTAATCCAATGTTCGTAATGACAGAAATTAAGGGGGTAATGATGTTGGTGGAATCTAATCGTCCACCCATGCCCACTTCGATTATTGCAATATCTACTTTTTCTTGTACAAAATAATCAAACGCTAATCCAACGGTCATTTCGAAGAAACTCAATTGATGGCTTTCAAAAAAGGATTTGTGTTTGGAAATAAAATCGGTTACAAATTCTTCTGTAATTTCATTTCCATTGATTTTAATTCGTTCTCGATAATCTTTTAAATGTGGTGATGTATATAAGCCTACTTTATAACCTGCTTCTTGGAAAACGGATGACAATAGAGAAGAAGTTGATCCTTTTCCGTTGGTTCCTGCAACATGAATGGTTTTTATTTTTTTTTCCGGATTATTGAGGTAGTTGGCCAACAAAATCGTATTGTCAAGGTTCGGTTTATACGCTGATGCTCCTTGGTTTTGATACATTGGAAGCTGTTTGAACAGCCAGTTGACAGTTTCTTGATAATTCATGAGTTAAAAAAACAAACCCCACAAGAGTGAGGTTTAAGCATAAATAAATTTTATTTTTTATTCTCCGTTTCTAAAGTTAAATACGATGAAACCAATTTGTCCATCCGGTGCATTTGAATCATCATTCCATTTGTATTTGTATGCTGATTTGATGGCTGCTTCTTGTAAGCAACGACTGGTTGTATTAGAACCGCTTGGGCTAAATTTTGCGTTAGTTACCCCACCGTTTTTGTTTACTTTTACTTCAACTACAATTGTTCCTTCATCATTACATTCAGCTTTAACCGCTCCCGGGCTGGAAAGCCGTCTCCCGTTTAATCCCCAAGATCCGTTTCCGGTGCCGACTCCTTTGCCACTACCATAGTAGCTATTGGAATAGATACTTCCGTCAATTTTTCCCTGATTACCAGGTAAATTTGATTTCCCGTCGCCACCGGTGGTTTTACCATCTGATTTTTTTACACCGCCAATTAAAGCATCTAATTTTGCTTTTTTATCCGCTTCTTCTTTCTTTTTTTTCTGTTCGGCTGCTTTTGCTATTGCTTCGGCATTTGCTTTGGCTTTCGCTTCTTCTTTTTGTTTTTTTAAGGCAATAGCCGCTTCATTATCGGCAGTAATTACATTTTCTGAGGCTTTACTGGGAGTGGTTGGTTCAGAAGTAGATTCTTCTACCGGCTGTTCGGTTACTTCTCTTGGTTCTGACTTAACAGGTTCTGTTGTATTGGTGTTTCCTGAACCGGCGTCAGTGTTACCGAAGTTAATGGCTATTCCGTTTTCCGGTGGTGGATCCATGTATGTTAACCCCAGAAAAATGCATAATAAAAGCAACACTGCCATAATTGCTGTAGTAATGGCAAATGATTTTTTTTCGTGTTCGGTTTCTAAATATTTCATGGTCTCTCTTTTTAGCCCTGATGGTAGTGGATAGCTTTTTTTGAAAGAAACGCTATTTTTTGTTGCTTTTTCAAAGCGACTTTAGAAGCTCTTGAAACGGCTTACAAAAAAAGGGTTTATTCAAAAAAACTAGGAACGGACAGCAGGATTAGCTTCTTATTATTTTGGTCGAACGGCCAATACCACTTTAATCTGGTTGCGGTTGGCGATGTCTAACACATTGACTGCTTTTTCAATTGGCACGCCTTCTTCTGCTCTAAGAATTAAGGCTTTGTCTTCTTTGTTAGCAAACAAACCTAATAAACGGGTTTCTAAATCTGCTTCTTGCACTTTGTCTTTGTCAATAAAAAATTCTAAATCTTTATTGATGCTGACCGAAATATTTTTATTACTGTCTGTTTTTCCTTTTGCTTTTGGTAACACTAAATCCAATGCATTGGTGGTCACCATAGTGGAAGTTAACATGAAAAAAATCAGCAATAAAAACACGATGTCTGTCATAGACGACATGTTGAATTCCGGTGATACTTTATTTCTACCTCTGATATTCATATTAAGAAGGTTCGTTTAAAAGGTCAAGGAAATCAGTTGCATTGGCTTCCATTTGGTGCACTACTTTATCTGTTTTAACAACCAAATGATTGTAACCCATAAACGAGATAATTCCTACTACTAATCCTGCAACCGTGGTTGTCATTGCAGTATAAATACCTTCTGCCAACGCACCCACTTCAATTTGTCCACCTCCGCTAGCCATTTTATGAAAGGCAAGAATCATACCAATTACGGTTCCTAAAAAACCTATCATTGGGCCTGCTCCGGAGATGGTTGCGAGCATACTCACGTTTTTTTCTAATTTATAAATTTCCAATTTTCCGGCGTTTTCGATGGCTGTATTGATGTCCTCCAGCGGTTTTCCGATTCGGGAAATTCCTTTTTCTGTTAAACGAGCAACCGGAGAATTGGTTTGAGCACATAGCATTTTGGCGGCATCTAATTTTCCGTTAAGGATATTCATTTTGATGTTATTCATAAAATTCACATCAATTTTTGAAGCGGCATTGATAGCCAATAGTCTTTCGAAAAAAAGGTAAAGGGCAAAGAAGAATAACAAACCCAACGAAATCATGATGAGTTGACCACCAATTCCTCCGCTTGTCATTAAATCCCAAATGGATAATGTTTTCTCCACCGGTTGGTCTTCTAATATGGCATTTTGTGCTGTTGCTAAACTATCTGCTGGTTGCATATTTTAATTTGTTTTTATGATTGGTAAAATGATAACGCTAAAATACTCTTTTAAATTGTTTATCTAATGTAATGTTCAATAAAGATAAAACATAATGCACCTGAAATAAATCCGGCAAAAGCTAGCCAAGTAATTCTTTTAAGGTACCATATAAAATCAATTTTTTCCATACCCATGGCAGCTACTCCTGCGGCAGAACCAATAATTAACATGCTTCCACCGGTACCGGCAGAATAAGCAATGAAATGCCAAATTGGGTGATCCATCTCGTAGCTATACATTCCCATTGATGCAGCAACCAAAGGGACGTTATCTATCACTGAGGATAAAATCCCTAATAATATTACAACAACATCCATATTAGGAACAGCATTTGATAATGATTCTGCAGCATAGCGTAATGTGCCAGTATCAGTTCCATTTATTTGTCCAAAAACCATACTTTCTATAGCGGCAACTCCCATCAGAATACCTAGGAAAAATAAAATACTAGAGAATTCAATTTTTGTTAAGGCTTTATGGCCGGAATAAAGGTGTTTGTCATTTTTATTGAAATTTTCATATGGGGTAACATATTCTGAAAACAACCAAACAAAACCTAAACTAAACATCATTCCAACATAAGGAGGAAGACCGGTAATTATTTTGAAGATTGGTACAAAAACGATAGCACCTAATCCAACAAAAAGAATTTTTTTACTACTTAACAACCGTTCTGATTCCTCATTAATACCAAAAATTTTTCTTTCGGTTGATCCTTGAAAAGGTTTTAGTTTTGAAGCAATAAAAAAAGGTACCACAAAACATAGTACTGCCGGAGCGATAACATATTCGGTTAATCCTATGGCGGATACTTTGTTATCGATCCAAAGCATAGTTGTCGTAACATCTCCTATTGGAGACCATGCTCCTCCAGCATTTGCTGCTATAACTATTAATGAAGCATACCATATTCTGTATTCCCTTTTTGGAATAAGCTTTCTCAACAAAGTAATTAATACAATGGTAGTTGTTAAATTATCGATAATGGCTGAAAGAAAAAAGGCAATTAATCCCAATGTCCATAGTAGTTTTACTTTATTCGTGGTTTTAATTCTATTTTTTATTACATCAAAACCTTGGTGTAAATCAATAATTTCAACAATAGTCATTGCACCAATCAAGAAAATCAAAATCTCGGCAGTTTTTCCGAAATGATGCATTAAGTTTTCAAGAAATCCTTCGTGATTGGCTTCAGCGTCACCTATGTTCATGTTGTAAACATGATTATGACCATCAATAATTGAAAGCCATCCATTATTGAAACCAAAAGATAAAAAAGCCCACATGACAGCAGCCATTAATAGAGCCGGTACTGTTTTGTCCAATTTTAAAGGATGCTCTAAAGTGATGGACATGTAACCAATAACGAATAATAAGATGATAATAATTGCCATAGGATTATTAAGTTAATTGTTTAAGTGCAATTTCAAAAGCAGTAGCACTAATATTTGTTTTAGATGAATTTAAAGCATGCGTTTTTTCAATTGCTTTTTTGATGATTTCTGAAGTATCAAAAAAGATTGCTTCATCAGTCATTTGAACTTTCTTTTCCATAAAATAGGCAAAAACACGTGCCATACCGCAATTTGCAATAAAATCAGGGATTAAACTAACTTTCGCATCGGTTTCTTCCATGATGGAACCAAAGAATATTTCTTTATCGGCAAACGGTACATTGGCACCGCTTGAAATCACTTCTAAACCGGAAGTAATCATTTGATCAATTTGACTTTTCTGAACCAATCGCGAGGCGGCACACGGGGCAAAAATTTCTGCTTGGATATTCCAAATACGTTGATTTATTGTTTCAAATGGTATCATGTTTGGGGCCACTAATTTGTTACCGTCTTTGTTGAGAAATAATCGTTTTATTTCATCAAAAGTAAAACCATCTTCATTGATAATTCCCCCTTCACGGTCAATGATTCCGACTATTTTTGCACCCATACCTGCCAAGTAAAAGGCCGCAGCTGAACCAACATTTCCAAAACCCTGAACAACAGCTTTTTTACCTACAACGCTACCTCCATAAATATCATAAAAATGACGAACCGCTTCTGCTACACCATATCCGGTTATCATATCGGCAACGGTATATTTTCGATTTACATCGGGGGAAAATTTCGGATTTTCAATCACTTTGATCACACCTTGACGAAGTTGACCAATTCGGTTAATTTTGTCGGCTTCAGTAGGTTTAAAATGACCGTTAAAAACTCCTTCCTGCGGATGCCAAACCCCACACTCTTCTGTAATAGGAATAACTTCATGGATTTCATCTACATTCAAATCGCCTCCAGTACCATAATAACTTTTTAATAAGGGTGAAACGGCTTTATACCAACGTTGTAAAACTTCTTTCTTTCTTGGATCGTTTGGGTCAAAATTAATTCCTGATTTTGCACCACCAATCGCAGGGCCTGATACTGAAAATTTAACTTCCATGGTTTTGGCAAGCGAAAGTACTTCATTCATATCCAGACCTTTTCGCATTCTAGTTCCACCTCCCGCTGCACCCCCACGAAGTGAGTTAATCACTGTCCATCCTTCTGCATCAGTTTCAGGGTCCTTCCAATTAAAAATTATTTCAGGTTCTTTATTCTCAAATTTTTTGAGTAATTCTTTCATTTCAGTTTGTTTGTAATGCAAATTTAATTGAACAAATTCGATTTATTTTGTTTTTTTTAAAGTTTTCAATAGTTTTAATATTATTTTGTGAGTTTACAAACAAATTATGAGGTATGCTTTTTATTTGCTTATATCAAACTTTACTAAATAATGATTTCAATTTGTAATGATAAATGTAATTAAAAAGTAAAATGCAACGAATTTTAAATTCTAAATTTTGGTTTATTGAACTGTATTAAGTTTATTTATGTTAATACATTTGCTTTATCATACCTATTTCTTTTTGGATGTAATTTTGAATCTTTTTAATCAAAAAAAATGAAATCTAATTTAAAAAGTAAAACTCATACTTAAATTAGTGAGATTTCCATTAGTGTTAAATTTTTTCAAAAGAGATTCGATTACTTTTTCATATTATTCATTTACTATTTATGTTGAATTTTTTTTTTTAATTTTGACACGTTTGCAAATGAGAATAAGAGTTGCTATGTTTTTTCACATTTTTACTACGATAATAAGATAAGAATTTAAATATAAGATTTAGTATGAGAACAAAATTTGTATTGGCAATTATATTGCTCATTTCTATCGTAAGAACTTATTCTCAAGTAGAAAATAGAGCGTCACTTTTTTATTCTTATTACGCTCCATCTTCAGATAAAGGTTTTGAAAATATAGAGCAATCAAATATTGATTTTCAATACAACTTAAAGACTAAAGTAGTAACAAAAAAAATGAGATGGGACAACGCTTTCTCCTATAAAACAGTTCTTTTGGATAATAATGTAAATGAAAATAATTTGACTGACTTGTCTTATTCTACTTCGTTTGTTCATACTAAGAACGGAAAAAATTTCCTTATAGGAAATGCCAGAATTAATTACAGAACTGAAAATAATATTGCCATAACAAAAAATGCAATTTATCCCGCAATATCTTTCGGATACATGCGACAGTCTCAAAAAAATAAATCCATTCGATGGGCAACGGGTTTAAATTATAACAACGATTTTGGTAAAAATGTACTGCTTCCATTTTTTATTTTTAATTATGAAAAACCAAAAATGAAATTTAATGCTACATTGCCTACCTCGGTTTTGCTGCTAATGAGATATAATCCTAAATTTTATTATGGGTTGAATGCAACATTAAATTCATCTATTTTTGCAGTGGAGGATCCCAATTATGATCGTTTAAAATTATTGAATGCTAATTTCTTTGCTTTCACACAATTTAAGATTTACGATAAATTTTGGTTTGAAATAAAGCCGGGTGTGACCATTAGAAGAGACGTAGATTTTCTACAAAGTAATTTCGAGCCGGTAAATTCAGGTGCGGAGAACAGATTAGAGCCTAACTTTGTTATTACTTCGGGAATAATTTACAGAATGAATTAGTTTAAAAATTGAATTGAATTTTATTGGTAAAAAATAACTTTAAACAATGGAATTTTTTACTTTATCGTGAAATGCCTGCATTAAAAATAAAAAACACACAAAAAGTATAGCCGATAAGTTTTTTAATATTTATAAATCATACCACTACTGTGGTTTTTCTTTGACCCGGTAACACTACTTAATGTATTTATTTCGTTACGTAGTTTCAATACTCCAAGTAGCCCAAAAATCAACGCTTCTTTGAATTCTAATGTATTGGCATCAGGAACAATAATTTCCATAGTTGGTAAGTATTCTTTCATTCGTTCTAAAAGAAAAACATGATATGCACCACCACCCGTAACTAACATTTTCCCTTCTTTTTTTGATAAAGCCACGGCAATTTGGATTGCTATATGTTCTACAAATGTGTGTAATTTATCTTCTATTGAGATAGGAAAACAATTGATTAATGGAATAATTGTTGAATTTACAAATTCAATTCCCAATGATTTTGGATATTTTTTTTTGTAAAAATCAATGGAATTTAATTCAGTTAACAAATCTAGATTCACTTCCCCGGTTCGTGCTATTTCTCCTTTATCATCATAATCAAAACCTAATTGATTGACATAATAATTCAAAACGGTATTTACCGGACAAATGTCAAATGCTATTCGCACACCATTTTCTTCAAAAGAAACATTCGAAAAGCCGCCTAAATTTAAACAAAAATCATAATCTGAAAATAATAATCGATCTCCAATCGGAACTAATGGTGCACCTTGTCCGCCTAATTTTACATCTTGTACTCTAAAGTCACAAATAACAGTGTGACCAATAATTTTAGCAATTTCAGGTAAATTTCCAATTTGTAATGTGATACCCTTTTGAGGTTGATGCAAGATGGTGTGGCCATGACTGCAAACTGCGTCAATCTCTTTGAAATGATTAATTTCAATAAATTGTTTAATTATTTTACCAATATAATTGGTGTAATCTTGATTTAGTTTTTCTAATTCTTTATCAGTAAAGTGAACCGCAACTTTTAATTTGTTTAACCATTCAGAATTGTATGGAACGGTTTGACAACTACCAATTTTATAGGTCCAATTTCCGTTTTTATTTGAAAAATAAAGGTGAGCTAAATCAATTCCGTCAAGCGAAGTACCACTCATTACTCCAATAACTTGATATGATTCTTTAAACATGGCCTAAAATTACGAAATCGTTTGAGATTTTGACTTTAATGTACTATTTTTGCGTTCAAATTTATGAAACAATCAAACACTATTTTATATAATTATGGATTTTAATCTGACCGAAGAGCATTTAATGATTCAGCAAGCCGCTCGTGATTTTGCTCAACAAGAATTATTACCGGGAGTTATTGAAAGAGACGAACATTCAAAATTCCCGACTGAGCAAGTCAAAATGATGGGCGAATTAGGCTTTATGGGAATGATGGTTGATCCAAAATACGGTGGTGCCGGATTAGATAGTGTTTCGTATGTGTTGGCCATGACCGAAATTGCCAAAGTAGATGCTTCGGCAGCGGTAATCATGTCGGTAAACAATTCATTGGTTTGTGCCGGAATGGAAAAATATTGTTCTGAAGAACAAAAAATGAAATATTTAGTGCCTTTAGCCAAAGGTGAAGTAATTGGTGCTTTTTGTTTGTCAGAACCGGAAGCCGGTAGTGATGCAACTTCGCAGAAAACAACCGCTATCGACAAAGGTGATTATTATTTATTGAACGGTACCAAAAACTGGATAACCAATGGTGGAACTGCTTCTACCTATTTAGTTATTGCTCAAACGGATATTGAAAAAGGTCATAAAGGAATCAACGCTTTTATAGTTGAGAAAGGTTGGGCAGGTTTTGAAATTGGTCCCAAAGAAAAGAAAATGGGAATCCGCGGAAGCGACACACATTCATTAATGTTCACGGACGTGAAAGTACCCAAAGAAAACAGAATTGGAGCGGATGGATTTGGATTCAGTTTTGCCATGAATGTTTTGAACGGCGGTAGAATCGGAATTGCTTCTCAAGCTTTAGGAATTGCTACCGGAGCTTATGAATTAGCTTTGAAATATTCACAAGAACGAAAAGCATTCGGAAAAGAAATTTTCAAACATCAAGCTATTGCTTTTAAATTAGCGGATATGTATGTAAAAATTACTGCTGCAAAATTATTAGTAATGAAAGCAGCCTGCGAAAAAGACGAAGGTAAAGACATTGCACATTCCGGTGCGATGGCAAAATTATATGCTTCTGAAATTGCCTTAGAAGTAGCAAATGAAGCTGTTCAAATTCACGGTGGAAATGGTTACGTAGCCGAATATCATGTAGAACGAATGATGCGTGATTCTAAAATTACGCAGATTTATGAAGGTACTTCTGAAATTCAACGCATAGTGATTTCGAGAGGTTTGATTTAATAATTTGAATTAATTTTAACCGCAAATTCGCAAATTTTAAAATTTAATTTGCGAATTTGCGGTTTCCTTTTACATACATTTGAAAGAAATTATTCAGATTATAACATGAAAAACATCATCATTACAGGAACATCTCGTGGCATTGGATTTGAACTGGCTTTACAATTTGCTAATGCAGGTCATCAAGTTTTGGCAATTTCAAGGAAAACGCCCAAAGAATTAATTGAACATTCCAATATAACTTGTCTTTCCGTTGATTTATCAGAAGAATCCGGATTGAATGTAATCAAAGAATTCATTACTCATACATGGAAAAATGTAGATGTATTAATTCACAACGCGGGAAGTTTGGTTTTGAAGCCATTCTTACAATTATCACAAGCTGATTTTGAAATGGTTTACAAAGTTAATGTTTTTGCAGTGGCTAATTTGACACAGGTTTGTTTGCCTTTTATGCAAAAAGGCAGTCATGTGGTTACGATTAGTTCGATGGGTGGCGTTCAAGGTAGTTCAAAATTTGCTGGATTGGCTGCTTATTCTTCCAGCAAAGGAGCGGTGATTACGTTATCGGAATTGTTAGCAGAAGAATACAAAGAACAAGGTATTTCGTTTAATGTATTAGCATTAGGAGCCGTTCAAACTGAAATGTTACAAGAAGCTTTCCCGGGCTATGAAGCACCACTTTCTGCCAAAGAAATGGCCGATTATATTTATGATTTTTCGTTAAACGGAAATAAATATTATAATGGGAAAGTGTTGCAGGTAAGTTCATCTACGCCATAATTCAAATTTAATTTTACAGATTATGAAACAAGAAAACGCCATCCAGCTATTTGAAAACAAAAAAGTAAGAACACTTTGGGATGCTGAACAAGAAAAATGGTACATCTCCATTATAGATGTTGTAGCAGTTTTAACAGAAAGTGTAAATCCAAATTCATATTGGAGAAAGTTAAAACAACGTCTAAAACTAGAAGGAAATGAAACCGTGACGAATTATCACGGTTTGAAAATGCTTGCTCCTGACGGGAAAATGCGATTAACCGATGTAGCCGATACAGAGCAACTTTTTCGCTTAATTCAATCAAAAAAAAGAAATTGATAAGAAATAAATGAGCGAAGTCCTCTTAAAATATCTTCCTGAGCATGCGGTTGAACCGGTTTTTGAGTTAATCAAAACCAATTCCGTTCATTTAAAAATTGTGAACGAACGGGTGACGCGTCACGGTGATTATAGAAGACATCCCTCCGGGAAACATCAAATTACGGTGAATGCCAATTTAAATAAATACCGTTTTTTGATTACGTTGGTGCATGAAATTGCTCATTTAGCTGCTTTTGAAAAATATGGGAGAAACATCAAACCACACGGAAATGAGTGGAAAATTACCTTTCAACGCTTGATGATTCCGTTTATTCGACCGGAGATTTTTCCGAATTCGGTTTTGCCTTTGATAGCCAATCATTTTCGAAATCCAACGGCCAGTAGCGACACCGATGCACGATTGGCTTTTGCTTTAAAACAATTTGACGAACGAAAACCGGATATTCATTTTATTCACGAAGTACCTTTCGGCAGTTTTTTCAGAATTAAAAACGGAAGAGTTTTTCAAAAAAAAGGACTTCGAGTCAAACGCTACGAATGTATAGAAGTGCAAACCGGTAAGTTGTATTTGTTCAATGCCAATGCTGAGGTGGAGATTATTCCGGGATAAAAAAAACAGCATTAAAAAATTAATGCTGTTTGTGTAAAATTTAAAATTTTTTAGTTAACTCTTTTGAAAACAGTTACTTCAATATCTTCAGGAAATTCAGGATCTACAAAATAAATCTTTAAAGTATTGGCATTTAAAGTTTTGATTTGTGCAGTGAAAGTTCCATCCGCATCTGTCACTGTAATTGTATTACCATTTCTTGAATATGGAGTTGAATAAATCTCTTCTTCACAAGAACTCCCAAAATAGCTGTAATCTTGTATCGTAGTAGCAGTGATCAAACTAAAATCTTTTGCACAACCACTTGTGTGCTCGTAATCTGTTAAAAATTCTTGTCCTGTTGTGGTTGCAACACCTTCTTTAAAGTATTCCCATTTTCCTATTAATGACGCCGATTCATCATCATTTGAACAGGAGGAAAAAATTGTGCCAAGGGAAATGGCTAGAAGCAATAAACTTTTTTTCATGTATATAAATAATTAAATAATTGATTGCGAATATAAATAAATTTTTATGAACTTGATTATTCAAGATAATTTTTAAATATCTACTTCAATTTAAAATATATTTGTAAAAAAAAGAATGTATTTTAAAATTATGAACAAAAATTATTATGCAATAGTAATGGCCGGTGGAGTGGGTTCACGGTTTTGGCCGGTAAGCACGACTGATTTTCCTAAGCAATTTCACGATATGTTAGGGTCAGGGGAAACGTTGATTCAAAAAACTTTCAGTCGTTTATCAAAATTAATTCCAGCCGAAAACATTTTAATTCTCACTAACGAGCGTTACAATGATTTGGTTCTTACTCAATTGCCAATGGTCAAGCAAGAACAAGTTTTATTGGAACCGGCCATGCGAAATACAGCTCCGTGCATTTTGTATGCTTCGCTAAAAATACAAAAAATGAATCCCAATGCTTTGATGGTCGTGGCTCCAAGTGATCATTGGATAGAAGATGAAACAGCATTTATATCAAATTTGCAACAATGTTTTGATTATTGTCAGAACGAAAATGCATTGATGACGTTGGGAATTCAACCCACTTTTCCCAATACCGGTTTTGGATATATTGAATTCAATAAATCAGATTCAAATTCCATCAAAAAAGTAAATCAATTTCGTGAAAAACCCGATTATGAAACGGCAAAATCTTTTCTGGAAAGTGGTAATTTTCTATGGAATGGCGGCATTTTTATTTGGTCTGTCAAAACAATAACAGACGCTTTTTCTACTTTTCAACCGCAAATGAACCAATTGTTTTTAGAAGGTTTTGAAAAGTATAACACAGGAGCAGAAAGTGATTTTATTCATCAAAATTATGCTTTAGCTGAAAATATTTCTATTGATTACGCCATTTTAGAAAAAGCCAAAAATGTATTTGTTTTGCCGGCTACTTTTGATTGGAATGATTTAGGAACTTGGGGTTCGTTACATGATAAATTAGAAAAAGACGAACAGAATAATGCCATCGTCAATGCTACTGTAATTTTAGAAAATTCATCCAACAATATCATTAGAACAGAAGGAAAAAAGTTAGTAGTGATTGATGGTTTAGATGATTATATTGTTGTAGATCAAGGAAATACTTTATTGATTTATCCCAAAAACAAAGAGCAAGATATCAAAACTATAGTGCAAAATATTAAAAATTAATATGGAAAATGCACCATCTAACCGTCCTTCAAAAAATAAATGGAATAGTTTTAAATTATTTCTAAAAGGAATATTGGATATTAGAGAAGATACCGATCATGAGGCCACGATAGAAGAGGTGACCTCCGGAATTTCTATTAAAGGACAAGGTGCATGGGTGTTGATATTTTCAATTTTAATTGCATCTGCCGGATTAAATACAAGCTCAACAGCTGTAGTTATTGGAGCAATGTTAATTTCACCTTTAATGGGGCCGATTATAGGAATTGGTCTTTCTTTAGGTATTAACGATGTTGATTTAATGCGAAAAGCAGTGAAGAATTTCGGAATAATGGTGGTTTTAGCCTTATTCACCTCTTTTTTGTTTTTTAGTATTCCAATGTTTCAGGAAGAAACGAAAGAATTAATTGCAAGAACTTTTCCTGATGTTAGAGATGTAATTATTGCTTTTGCAGGTGGTTCTGCTTTATTTGTGGCTTTAAGCAGAAAAAATAAACAAATAAATACGATTGCCGGTGTAGCTATTGCAACTGCTTTAATGCCTCCACTTTGTACAGCGGGTTATGGTTTAGCCACTCATAAATGGAATTTTTTTGGCGGAGCAATGTATTTGTTTACTATTAATACCATTTTTATAGCTTTATCTACTTTCATTATCGTAAAATCGCTTCAGTTTCCCATGAAGGAATATTTAAATTCCTCACATCGAAAAAGAATTTCTCAACTGGTTTATTTGGTAGCTTTTTTGATTTTATTACCAAGTATTTACATGTTCTATGGATTATACAAAAAATCCGATTTTGAACAAAAAGTAAATTCAATTATTACAAACTTCAATTTACATAAAGATGTTGTGGTTTTGAATCAGAAAATTAATTTTCAAACAAAAACTATTTCCTTTGCAACTGTAGGAAAGTCGGTTTCAAAAGAGAATGTTGAAGAATGGCGTGCTAAACTTGAAAAGCAAGGTTATCCTGATGTTATATTTGAAATTACACAAAGTGTTGAGAATCTTGAAACGCAAAACATGCTGGAAAAATTAGAATCAACTTATTTCACTACGCAACAAATATTAAACAAAAAGGAAGAATTGTTAATTAAGCAAGAAAAAGAGATCATCGAATTGCAAAAACAGCTTTATTTGTCTGAAAAAAGTAAAATACCATTTGATCAAATAGCGAATGAAATTAAAATAAATTACAATGATGTTTCTGAAGTCGCTTACTCGAAGTTATTAAAAACTAATTTTACACAAATAGATACTATACCATTGATTTATTTAAAATGGAAGCCAAATGTAAATCAAAATCAAATTTTGTCACAAGAACAAAAAATTCAGAAATGGCTTAGGCTGAAATTAAATAATGAAAAGTTAATCATTAGTAAATTGAAATAAAATGATACCACTTTTAGGCATTGATTTTACTTTACCGCTCAAAAATCCGGTATTATTGTTTTCATTACTACTTTTCATTATTTTATTTGCTCCGATTCTTTTAAACAAATTAAGAATTCCTCATCTTATCGGATTAATCATTGCCGGTGCATTAATTGGACCAAATGGATTCAATTTGATTGCACGCGATATGAGTATTATTTTGTTCGGAACTGTCGGATTACAGTATATTATGTTCTTGGCGGGTTTGGAAATTGACATAGCAGAATTCAAAAAAAATAGCGGAAAAAGTTTGGTTTTTGGGATGCTTACTTTTTCAATCCCGATGATTTTAGGAACTGTAGTTGGTTATTATGTGCTAAAATTTTCAATGCCTACTTCTGTTTTACTAGCCAGTATGTTTGCTTCACATACGCTATTAGCTTATCCACTTGTGAGTAAATTAGGTGTGGCAAAAAATAGAGCTGTAAACATTACAGTTGGGGGAACAATGATAACCGATACACTTGCACTTTTGGTTTTGGCCGTAATTGCCGGAATGCAGACAGGTGAAATTAACCAAGAGTTTTGGATTCGTTTAGGAGTTTCGGTGTTGGTTTTTGGATTAGTAGTCATGCTCATTTTTCCTATCATTGGGCGTTGGTTTTTTAAACGTTTTGATGATAATATTTCGCAATACATTTTTGTATTAGCGATGGTATTTTTGGGTTGTACGCTTGCTGAATTAGCCGGAATTGAAGCAATTATTGGTGCGTTCTTAGCCGGATTAGCATTAAATCGATTGATTCCTCATACATCACCGTTAATGAATCGGATAGAGTTTGTAGGGAACGCACTTTTTATACCTTTTTTTCTGATAGGAGTGGGAATGTTAATTGATTATAAAGCCTTTATTAAGGATTCAAACACGATTGAAGTAGCAGGAATAATGACGATTTGTGCAATTATAGGAAAGTATTTACCCGCATATATTACTCAAAAAATATATGGTTTTTCTTCAGATGAAAGAAGATTAATTTTTGGGTTGAGTAATGCACAAGCAGCAGCAACATTAGCCGCTGTTTTGGTTGGTTTTAATATTATTGTTGACTATAAAAGTGTAAACGAATACAATGAAATTCAACTAAAAAGAAATACATTAATAACTGAGAATAATTCAGAAATTCTATTTGATGGATTGAAAAAAGGAGATTTTCCTAAAATAGGTAATGTAGCCTTTGTCGCTGGAATTCAGGCTAATGGTAAATATAAATTGCCAGATAAGTCTGAATTAACATTTAATCAAGGAACATTATCAGAAATTAAACTTCCAAACAGATTATTGAACGAAAGTGTCTTGAACGGTACAATTTTAATGATTTTAATAACCTGTACAATCGCCTCATTTGTTGCTCAAAAAGGAGCTTATAACATTGCATTAATGGAAGAAGACAATGACGAGAATGAAGGTGAAGAACCTGTTGAAAGTGATGAACGGATTTTAATTCCGATGAAAAATATTGAAACAGTAGAAGAATTAATTCAGTTGGCTGTAACCATTAAATCAAAAAAAAATAAAACCGGACTATTCGCATTAAATGTTATTAATCATAATTCCTCATCGTTATCAATTGAATCAAAAGCAAAGAAAATTGTTGATAAAGCAGCTGTTGTAGCCTCTGCAACAGATAATAAATTAAATATGTTGATGCGGTATGATTTGAATACTATTAATGGAATCAATGGTGTTGTAAAAGAACAAAAGATTACAGATATCATTCTCGGTCAAACAGAAAGTTTAGGTTCTGGGGATAGTCTTTATGGTCCATTGACAGATGGAGTATTAAATAAATGCAATACAACTACCTATATTTATAAATCCATTCAACCAATTTCAACTATAAAACGTTACATCGTGGTTATTCCTGAGCGAGCTGAACGTGAAATTGGTTTTCCGTTTTGGTTATTAAAAATTTGGAATTTAGGTAAAAATACAAGTTCTAAGATTGTTTTTTACGCTAGTGAAACAACCATAAACTTGATAAAGGATATTCATGCTAAACATCCAGTAGATGCAGTTTTTAATGTTTTTTCCGATTGGGAAGATTTTTTAATTCTCTCTAGAAGTGTCAATAAAGATGACGCGTTGGTGGTAGTTATGAGTAGAAAATCCAATTTATCATTTAACTCAACTATGCATCAAATCCCGACTTATATGAATAAATATTTTGATAAAAATAATATCATATTGGTTTATCCGCTTCAATTTGGGATTGATGAAAAGGCTCAGTTTGATTTAACAAATCCGGGGGCTTTAGATACATTTACAGAAAATTTAGAACGATTAGATGACGTTAGAAAATTGATTGGAAAATTGTTTAAAAAGAAATAGATTTACTCCTGTTTATTCTGAGCTTTTCTGATTTTTTTGAACAGATTGGAAGAATAAACAAAGTCAACAATTGCTTCGTTGTCGGTTTTGAAAATGTCTTTTTTAGAACCTTCCCAAGCTAAAATTCCTTCTTTTAGGAAAATAATTTTCTCACCAATTTCCATTACAGAATTCATATCATGGGTGTTAATAACGGTAGTAATATTGTATTCTACGGTAATTTCATGAATAAGATTGTCAATTACGATGGCTGTTTTTGGGTCTAAACCAGAATTTGGTTCATCACAAAACAAGTATTTAGGATTATTTACAATTGCTCTTGCAATAGCAACCCTTTTTTGCATTCCTCCTGAAATTTCAGAGGGTTTCTTTTTGTGTGCGTCTATTAAATTTACTCTTTTTAGAACGAAATCAACTCGTTCTTGAATTTCTTTTGCAGATTGATTGGTAAACATTTTTAAAGGGAAACCAACATTCTCTTCAACCGTCATACTGTCGAATAAAGCACTTCCTTGAAAAACCATTCCAATTTCTGTTCGTAAAGCTCTTTTTTCATCAGCGGTTAAATTAGAATAAATCCTTCCATCAAAAGAAATGGTTCCCATATCAGGAGTGTGTATTCCCAAAAGCGATTTAAGCAGAACTGTTTTTCCTGAACCACTTTGTCCGATAATAAGATTGGTTTTTCCTGTTTCAAAAACAGAGGAAATTCCTTTTAGAACTTTTGTTTCACCAAATGATTTTTCGATGTTTTTAATTTCTATCATTTGCTTAACAATAATTGAGTTAGAATATAATTGGAAAGAATTATAGCCACAGAACACCATACAAATGAAACGGTACTGGCTTTACCAACTTCTAAAGCACCGCCTTTCATGTAATAGCCATGATAGGACGGAATAGTCGCTAAAATAATTGCAAATACAAATGTTTTTATAAATGCATACGTAATGTGAAAAGGAATAAACTCCGTCTGCAATCCCATGATAAATTCATCACTTGAAGTAAAACCACCGTAAACACCTGCCATCCAACCGCCTAAAACACCTAGAAACATACTTATTCCAATTACAAAAGGATACAAAAGTAAAGCGATAATCTTTGGAAAAACCAAATAGTTTAATGAGTTTACACCCATCACTTCCAATGCGTCAATTTGTTCCGTAACTCGCATGGTTCCAATACTTGAAGTAATGAATGAACCCATTTTACCCGCCATGATGATCGAAATAAATGTGGGTGCAAATTCTAAAATTACAGATTGTCTGGTTGCAAAGCCGATGAGGTATTTTGGAATTAATGGATTCGTTAGGTTTAAAGCTGTTTGAATGGAAACCACACCGCCTACAAAGAAAGATATGAATGCCACAATACCCAATGAACCAATGATTAAATCATCGATTTCTTTGAAAATTAAATTCTTCATCGCACTCCATTTTAGGGGTTTGTTGAAGATTTCTTTGAGCATTAGGAAATATTTTCCTATGTGAGTAAGCATTTTTAACATAAAGCAAAAATAGGAAAAAGTTTCGGTTTTGAGTTTTAGAATCTCCGTTTTATATAAACAGTTTTATAAATGCAAAGTAAGCTTACAAAATTTTTCCTTTCATTTTTTCCCAACGATAATTCCTGATGAATTTTGCTTGTTCCGAAGTTACTAAAAGTGGTTTTTTTGCCGATTTTGCTTTCCAAAAACCTTGAATATAATCGAAAAACAAGAAAGGCTTTTTCTTTAGCAGAGCTAATTTTAACGAAGCAATTGCCGTAATCCAAAAACCATAACCCAAACGGTAAAAGGCTTCTCCTTGATTGAATCGTGCAGCTTTATTGTAATTAGCTCCTGTAGGTTTGAGGTGTTTGACGTGTAATGAATTATCTGTAATAATTTTCCAATGGTAAAATTTACAAAGTAATTCGTCTACCGTGTCCCAACCCATTTCGGGTTTTAATCCGCCCATTTGGTTGAACGTTTCTTTTCGATAGGCTTTTATTGCTCCACGAATATGGTCTTTGTCAGTCAGATTTTCGAGAATCCATTCGCCGTTTTTTTCTATATAACAAAAGCCACCCGCCATTCCAACTCGGTTGTCTGATTGAAAATGGTTGCTGATAGTTTCAAAATAATTGGAAGGAAAAATCAAATCGGCATCTGCTTTTACGATAAAATCATAATTGTCATCAATTGTTTCTAATCCTTTGTTGAACGCCTGAATCACTTTGCTTCCGGGAAGATGAATAGCTTCAGAAGTTTTGTTTACTAAAGAAATAAAAGCATGTTTTTCAACAAACGATTGTACAATTTCTCTTGTTTTATCGGTTGAGCCATCATTCACCACCACTATTTTAGAAGGCAAAACTGTTTGTTCTACTAGCGACTGTAAAGTGAGTGCTATAAATTTTTCTTCGTTGTAGGTCGGTATGATGATGTAGTAGTTCATTTGGCTAATTACTATTCACTAATTACAAATCACTTTCTAACAGCATAAACCAAATAATACCGATTGGTAAAATACCGCAACAAAGGTCTGAAACCTATTCTTTTTGTCGGATGCGTAAATTTCACATAATCTACTATAGTAAATCCGGTTTTTTCCAACAACCAATCCAACTGCCAGTCTTCAAATTCGTGGTAATGACGGTCCCACATATCGGTTTTGCTTTTGTAAGCGGAGGAAAACCAAAGTCGTAATGGAATGGAAATAAAAATTTTATCGCATTTTACGTTTTGTAAAACGGTGTAGGGATTTAATAAATGTTCAAATATTTCAAAAGCAGTTACGGTAGAATAAAGTTCTTTTTGCAAAGCGGATTGGTCATTGTCTAAATCTTCTCCATTCGTATTTTTTACCGTATATCCATTTTGAATCATGATTTTTGAAAACGGATTTTCAACCCCTAAATCTAAAATGGTTTCCGATTTAGAAAGGTGTTTTTCTAAAAACTCGAGTGTAATTTTGAATCGTTTGTTGGGAAATGTTTTTTCGTACATGGTTTGTTTTTCGTGACACAAATGTACTAAATTATTTGATGTTGGCACGAAATAGCCCTGATTGAAGTGGAAAGCCCGGAACTCAAAAAATGAGTTTTTTTGTGGGAGGCAAAGCGACCTTGGGAGCTATTGAAAACCACCTAAAAAAACCATTTTTTGAGTGAGGACTTGTAACGAAAAGCAGGATTAGCTCCTAAAAATTACATTCTATAGACAATTGCATTTATATTCATTCCGGCACCAACCGAGGCAAAAATAATAACATCACCTTTATGTAATTCCTGATTTTCAACTTTCCCTTTAAGAATGGAATCATATAAAGTTGGAACGGTTGCCACACTAGAATTTCCTAATTTATGAATACTCATCGGCATAATACCTTCAGGAGGTGTTTGTTTAAAATGTTTGTAAAAGCGTTGAATGATAGCTTCATCCATTTTTTCATTGGCTTGGTGAATCAACACTTTTTTGACTTCTTGAATGGGAATTCCACTTTTTTCAAGACAAGAAACCATTGCTTTTGGCACTTGGCTTAACGCAAATTCATAGATTTTTCTACCGTGCATTTTGATATATCGAACATCAGGGTCGTGTGTTTTGTTGAAAGAATCGCCAAAAAATAAATAATAGGCTTCATCAAAGGTAAATGTGGCTGTTTCGTGGGCTAAAATTCCGCCTTCGACTTCTGTTGCTTCTATAATTGTTGCACCGGCACCATCAGAATAAATCATTGAATCTCGATCGTGCATATCTACTACTCGCGATAATGTTTCAGCTCCAATGACCAAACATTTTTTTGCCATACCGGCTTTGATGAATGCTTGGGCTTGAATGACTCCTTCCACCCAACCAGGGCATCCAAAAAGCATATCATAGGCCACACATTTTGTGTTTTTGATGCGTAAATTAAATTTAACTCGTGAAGCTAAACTAGGTAATAAATCAGTTTGTATTGCTCCTTTTTTTACATCACCAAAATTATGTGCAAAAATGATATAATCTAATGTTTCAGGGTCAATTTTGGCATCTTCAATGGCTTTTTTGGCAGCAATGGTTGCAATATCAGAAGTGTTTAAATCATCTGTTACATAACGTCTTTCTTCAATACCGGTAATGTCACGAAATTTTTCGGCAATCACTTCATTGGGTTGCGGAAAGGGACTCCCGTCATCATTTAAAAAAACGTGTTTAGCAAAATCGATGTTGGTTACTACTTCAGTGGGAATATAGCTTCCGGAACCGGTTATTTTGATATTCATGGTAATAAAAATTGACTACTAAATTATTCAATTAAAATGAGTAAAATGATTTAATTTTTATTTTAATTAAATTTTTGCGAATACGTTTTATTTTAAATACTTTTTTTATTGATTTATAAATTTTTATCCTTTTTTTTGCCTATGGAATTTTTTAATTTTAAAAAAAAAATTATATGATAAGAAAATACATTTTTTTGTTGGTTTTTTTAAACTTTGGAATAATACATTCTCAAAACGATTTGTGTTCAAGTGCGATATCCCTAACGCCCAATACGAATTGTGTAACCACTACAGGAACGTTTAGTGGCTCAAGCAATACCGGAACTACAACATCGTGTTTTTCAACTGCATTACAAGATGTTTGGTATAGTTTTGTGGCTACCGACCCTACGATGAGTGTATCACTTTCTAATGGTGTAGGGGTAAACTTAGGCATGGAAATCATTACAGGTTCATGTTCAGGAGCGAGTTTTGT
>CALRRY020000029.1:0-38000 GCA_943370635.1 Variovorax paradoxus | reverse complement strand
ACTGTTACACCACTTGGTGGCAAACATGCCGGATTTATACAGTCTACCGTGCCGGCATATAATACAGAGTTCACCAATCCGGCGGATGCCGTGGTCATGTTATATAAGGTTTGGTTAAACGGATTGATGATTTGAACCCTTACCTCTCCAGCAAATGTTCCTCCTGCATTCCAGAATAAATCAAATGGTAATCCGTTACAAAGTGGTACTGTGATATTGATTGGTCCGCCACCTGCTGTAAACGTTGGTCCAAGTGTTGCCACGACAATACCATTTTGTCTTACTTGCATTGTAGCTCCATTCCAACCATCACCAAAACTGTCTCTTAATACAAAGGTATAATCACATTGGTCTCCTGGTTCACATACTGTCGTGTTGAACAAGAAAGGCCCTGCCCATGCACTAAATGTACCATCTCCACAATCTGCTCTTACATAATATTGATAAGCTGTTGCGGCAGTTAAGCCTGAAACTGGGAAATTAGTATTGGTATTGGCTGTTACTCCTGCTCCAGTTGGAATAGGTGAACCTGCCGGTTGAACTGCTACTTCCCATGAAGTAGCTGCCCCTGGGTTTGCCCATGACAATTCTGCACTTGTCTGACCAATGTTCCCCGCTGTCAATCCTGTTGGTGGTGGACAGTTCACTATTTGTAAAGTCAACGTATATCCAACACTCTGTGGTGCCGTATTGGTTGAGATAACAATAAAATAGGTTTGACCTGCTGTTACCGGTAAATCAATTACACGTGGCGTATTGTTTGCATTTCCAACTCCTGCTATACAACTCACGCCAATATTGGTACAACTATTATACACAAATATACCTGACCATGTTCCCGTTGGAGTCATTGTAATATTTACTACTCCGGTAGTGGGTGCTGTAAAACTATAGAAAACATCATCTCCCGTTAAATAGTTCGTTGCTGTTCCACAACCTGCCGCAGGCCCTTGAGGTCCATTGTAGTCATCTCCATAATTACCCGTATTATCTGTTGTAGAATATGGTAATGAAGTTATCTGTATAGGTGCCTCACACGTTTGTCCTGGTGAGGTTGTTAAAAAGTTGACCGGCCCTACCCATGCACTATTGCTCTGTGAACAAACCGCTCTTACGTATACCTGATATTGTGTGGTTGGTAATAATCCATTCGCTACATATGGGCTTGGTCCTGTTAAGACACCTACTCCCGTTGGAGCATTTGGCACTTGAACTACCTCTACCTCAAATTGTGTGGCTCCACCCGGATTTAACCAACTGATACTAGCACTATTTTGGGTAATTCCACCTACTGTTATATCCGTTGGGTCTATACACTGCTCGACCAATCTAAAATCATCAACAATCCATCTATCTCCTGTTAATCCGGCTGCAGGCTGGTTCATCACTACTACAAAAGCGATATATATTTGTTGACCTGAAAGACCAGCCAAACTGACGGTTTTCTCCTCACAAATATTAAATACCGCAGTTAAATCGGTATCCGCCCATTGTTGAATAGTAATAAAACTATTGATATCTGTTTGTGAGGTCGTAGAATAACGAACCTGATACGTAGTATTATCCGGTCCATTAATCGTTGAACGCGTTCTGAATATCAACTGCCCGTTGGTGGGAACCGTAATTAATGGCGTTACTAAATAATTCTGTGAGGTGTTGCCCGCTCCAATATTTTGACGAGCGTTCATAAAGGCAGATGTAGTGCCCTGACAAACCGTTGGCGGAGTAGTTACCGCACTAGTTGTAGTCCATGAATTGGTCCCAATACCATTGTTAAATACTGCCCAAGTTCCCGGTATACCACCCTCGAAATTCTCCGTCTGTGAATACCCAAAACCCGTTAGCATTAACAATAGTAAAACTAAGGTAATTCTTTTCATAAAATGAAAGTTTAGGTTGTTTTTGATTAATTTTTTATAGGTTTAGAACGTCAAATTTAACAAAAATTAAGAATTAGCTAACATTATTTTGATTTTTAACTAAAATATACACAAAAAAAATACTTTTACGGTCATTAAATTTGTTCATAACCCTTTGGAAATCCTTAATTTTGCAAGACATTTATAAATTATGCTGGAAAAAGAAAAAATAAATTTTGAAAAAACGGTTGTTGTAGGAATTGTCACGAAAGAGCAAGATGAATCTAAATTGAATGAATATTTAGATGAATTAGAGTTCTTGACTTTTACGGCAGGGGGTGAAGTAATAAAACGTTTTTGGCAAAAATTAGAAAAACCAAATCCGAAAACGTTTGTGGGAACCGGAAAAATGGATGAAATTCATCATTATATCAAAGAGAATAGCGTTTCAACCGTTATTTTTGATGACGAACTTTCTCCGGCTCAGCAAAAAAATATAACCAAAATTTTAGATTGTAAAGTATTAGACAGAACTAACCTAATTTTAGATATTTTTGCACAACGTGCCGAAACTTCGTATGCGAGAACACAAGTAGAACTCGCTCAGTGTCAATATTTACTACCCAGATTGTCCGGAATGTGGACGCACTTGGAACGTCAAAGAGGAGGAATCGGTATGCGTGGTCCGGGGGAAACGGAGATTGAAACTGACCGACGAATTGTGCGTGATCGAATTGCTTTATTGAAAGACAAAATCAAAACAATTGACAAACAAATGTCGGTGCAACGCAGTAATCGTGGAGCCATGGTTCGCGTAGCTTTAGTCGGTTATACCAATGTGGGGAAATCAACGTTGATGAATGCCGTTGGAAAAAGTGACGTTTTTGTGGAAAACAAACTATTCGCCACCTTAGACACCACTGTTCGTAAAGTAGTGATTAAAAATTTACCTTTTTTACTTTCGGATACAGTTGGTTTTATTCGAAAATTGCCGACACAATTAGTAGAATCCTTTAAAAGTACGCTGGATGAAGTTCGCGAAGCCGATTTGTTGCTTCACGTAGTAGACATTTCACATCCGGATTTTGAAGATCATATTGCATCTGTAAATCAAATTTTGCAAGATATAAAAAGTGTTGATAAACCAACCATTATGGTTTTTAACAAAATAGATGCGTATAAACCCGCTTATTTTGATGAACATGATTTAATGATTGAGCGAACCTCAAAACACTATTCTTTAGAAGAATGGAAAACGACTTGGATGAGTAATGTTGGTGAAAAAAATGCCCTTTTTATTTCGGCTACGGAAAAAGAAAACTTTGAAGAATTTAGGGAAAAAGTATATGAAGCCGTAAGAGAAATTCATGTTACCCGATTCCCTTACAACAAATTTTTGTATCCGGATTACAAAGATGCTGTTGAAGAAGATTAAAAAAAGCACAAATTGCGACAGGGGTTGAAGTGTAAAGCTTTTTTATTTTTTTTCATACAAATTCCCGAGCGAGGAAGCGACCAACGGAAGCTCCCGCAGCCAGAGCAGTGGTAGAAAAAAAACAAAAAACTTGAAAAGAAAAACCCGCCCATTCGCCCAAAAAAAATTCCGACAAACGAGAAATTTCATAATTCTTTTTGATTATGAGATTCCTCGTTCCTCGGAATAACAAGGTTCTGTGGGAACTATCTTTTTAAAATCCGAAATTCACGCCTAACCCAATAACTTGTCTGGTTTGAAATCCTTCAAAAGCATTATCGTCATAAATGGTTTGAAAGGCCAAATTGGTTGACAAATACTTGTTTACCTTCATCACAATATTGATTTGATAATCTAAATCAACATTTTGAGGGTCTTCGAGGTAGTTGGTATACAAATTCAAAATATTTTCCATGCTTACATTTTCGAAAAGTTTTGTTTTGTAATACGCCGAAAGCGAGGCTCCAAATTCAAAACGCATATTATCGCCCGGATCAACTCCAAATGCTCCTAAGTCAGCCAAATCTTGATCCATCACAAAAACAAAACGAGAAGTTAACGGTGCGATATTCACTTTTAGGTTTTCGCTTTTTCTCCACATCATACCGGGACCAACTTGTAAAAATGCCGGCGAAAAGAAACTGGTTGATTTAAGTAAAGTAAAGCCCGGTGCCGGATTTCCTAAATCAGTTGTTAATTGCGTTTTTAAGTTTAAAAACATCGAATAATACCAATAACCGGTTGCTTTTTTACCGGCTAAGGAATTGAATTCAAAACGGTCATCGGATTTCAATATTTCTTGACCTTTAATTTTGGTAACGCCATAGTTTACCATTAATTTGTTATCCCAACTCCAGTCTTCTTTTTTGTAATTGAAATCATAATTAATCCCTGCTGAAATAGCCAAATTTGATTGTCCGCCCGCTAACCAATTAGAAAAAGTTGATTGGTTGGCTAAAAAATTGAAATTTCCTTTTTTAGTCCATCCTTTTGTTGCGGTTGTATCTTCAATTTTTTTTGCAACTTCTTCAACAGATTTAACCACTCCGTCTTGAGCCATAACTGTTGATCCAACAAATAATACAATTAAAAGTAATTTTTTAAGCATAATTTTAGTGTTAAAAATAAGGACAAAAGTAATGTTTTTTTTAACTTTTATTTTTGAATAACGGAACAGCGGAACACGCTTCACCAAACATCACACTTTTGGCTACTTTTTGAAGATTTTGCACGGCAAAAATATAAGCCGATTCCGGTACAGGTTTTTTAGAACATCCTTTTAAAATAACCGGTTTATTACTGTAGATAGAATAATCGATTTGATTGAGTAGTTCATTATATAATAAAGTGTCGATTTCTTCTTTTTTCCCTAAAATGATTTTTTTTGCAAATGGTTGCAAATGTACCGTTACCAAAATGGTTGCCCAGGCCGGTAAAATGGCCTCGGTAGAACAATGAATCGCCACAAAATGGTTTTGGTATTGCGACCAATCATGGTTTTTTAAGGCTTCTCGAAAATCTTTTTCTTTTAATAAAAAACCTTCTTCCAACCATTGAGCAATATCAATTTGTGTTCGAATTCCTGAGGGATAATAATCCTCTAAATCGAACACTTCGAGTGATGAGTTGGCTACTTTGTTGATGATTTCGTTCATGTCTTTTGTTTCAGGTTTAAAGTTTCAAGTTTCAAGTTGCTGAACGTGAAACCTGAAACTTGAAACTTTTTTACAGCATCCCCAATTCCAATTTTGCTTCTTCGCTCATTAAATCTTTTGACCAAGGTGGATCGAAAGTAATTTCTACTTCGCAAGATTTAACGGCATCAAGAGATTTGATTTTTTCTTCTACTTCCCTGGGTAGTGTCTCTGCTACCGGACAATTAGGTGAAGTTAGGGTCATTAACACTTTCACGTCGTTGTCTTCGTTAATCATGACATCGTAGATTAATCCAAGTTCGTAAATATCGACAGGTATTTCGGGGTCGTAAATTCCTTTTAGGACTTTAACCACTGATTCGCCTAGGTTTATTTCGTCTTTATATTCTTCCATTTTGTTTACTTCTAAGTTTTTTTGCCACTAAGGCACAAAGTCAATAAGTCTTTATTTTTTAATTCTTCGCTTCAAAAGCTAAAGCATACATTTTTATTTGTTTAATCATGGAGACCAAACCGTTTGCTCTAGTTGGAGATAGATGTTCTTTTAACCCAATTTCATCAATAAAATCAGTATTGGCTTTTAAAATATCAGCCGGTTTTTGGTTGGAAAATGCTCGGATTAAAATAGCGATGATTCCTTTGGTTAAAATAGCATCACTATCGGCAGTAAAAGCAATTTTTCCATTCTGTTCTTCGCCTTGCAACCAAACTTTGGATTGACATCCTTTGATAATATTTTCTTCTGTTTTAAATTTTTCATCAATCAACGGCAATGTTTTTCCGAGTTCAATAATGTATTCGTACCGTTGCATCCAATCATCAAACATCGAAAATTCATCCACAATTTCATTTTGAATTTCTTGAATGGTCATATTATTCTTTTATGGTTAAAAGCACTAATTTATTAATAAAATTTTCAATTTCAACCGGCGGATAACCGTGGTCAAAACCATCTGTAGTATAGGTTTTACCCTCTAAATTAATGGTAATGTTAGCATGAGCTGCTCCGTCATATAATCTTTTAGAAGTAGGGGCTTTTAAGTTTTTCATGTTGTCTAAATTGATTTCACGAAAAGCTTCCACTAATTCTTTCCAATCTTCTTTTGATAAATTGAGTTCAAAAGGTTTTTCGTCGCGATTATTGACAACCGTAACTTTTTTATCTTCAATTTTAATTACCTTGTAAAATCCTCTTGAAATAGCTTGATATTCAATAATTGCATTATCAATATCAGAAGTATCTGAGCATCCTTTCGCCAGAAAAAAAGATAAAAAAATGGTAAAAATAGTTTTCATGTGCTTTTATTTTAAATTAACTCAACATCATTTGTGCTTTTTTAACGGCTTCTACCAAGGCATCAATTTCTTCTTTGGTGTTGTAAAACGCAAACGAAGCTCTCAACGTTCCGGGGATTTTATAAAAATCCATAATGGGCTGGGCACAATGGTGTCCGGTGCGAACCGCTATTCCTAACTTGTCAATTATCGTACCAACATCATACGGATGAATACCGTCAAGATTAAACGAAATTACGGAAGTTTTTTGAGATGCTGTACCATATATTTTTAAACCTTCAATTTCTAGTAATCGTTTAGTTCCGTATTCGAGTAATTCGTGTTCGTAGGCGGCAATGTTTTCAAAACCAATTTCATTGAGATAATCAATGGCGGTTCCGAGGACAATTCCTCCCGCAATATTGGGTGTTCCTGCTTCGAATTTGTGTGGCAACTCCGCATAAGTGGTTTTTTCAAAAGAAACCGTTGCAATCATTTCGCCTCCGCCTTGGTAGGGAGGTAATTTGTTTAACCATTCTTCTTTTCCGTATAGAATTCCGGTTCCGGTTGGTCCGCAGATTTTGTGTCCGGAAAAAACATAAAAATCACAATTTAGTTCTTGAACATCCGGTTTTAGATGCGGCGTTGCTTGTGCTCCATCGATTAAAACAGCAGCACCGACTTCATGAGCTTTTTCAATCATCCATTTGATTGGATTGATGGTCCCCAACGCATTTGAAATATGATTAACGGTTACGATTTTGGTTTTTTGTGAAAGTAATCGTTCGTATTCAGTTTGAATTAATTCACCGGTTTCGTTCATCGGAATCACGACTAATTTCGCTCCCGTTTTTTCGCAAAGCATTTGCCAAGGAACAATGTTGCTGTGGTGTTCTAGAGCTGAAACCATGACCTCATCACCCGGTTTCAGAAAACTCGCAAATCCATTCGCTACCAAATTAATACCGTGTGTAGTGCCGGAAGTAAAAAGCACTTCGTGGCTGAATTTAGCATTGATATGTTGTTGAATTTTTTGACGAGACGCTTCGTATGCATCGGTAGCCAATTGACTCAAAGCATGCACTCCACGATGAATATTGGCATTAATTTCTTTGTAATAATTCGCTTCAGCATCAATTACCACTTGAGGTTTTTGCGAAGTGGCGGCGTTATCGAAATAAACAAGCGGTTTTCCGTTTACGGTTTGAGAAAGTATCGGGAAATCGGCTCTTATTTTTTGACTATCTATCATTTTTATTTAGAAAAATTCTAAATACAAAAGTAGTAAAAAAGGAAGTCGTAACCGCCACAAATTCACGAATTTTTATGAATTGTGAGAGCTGAAATACCTCAAATGCTGTTTTTTATTTCTTATTATTTTATACATTGCACGAAATAACATTTCAAATGAAAAAGATTTTCAAATTTTTAAGTGTTTTGCTTATACTGGTTGTCGTTTATGTGGGCGTAACAACTTATCCTAAATTAGATATTGTATCCGGTTTTTCGGCTAAAAGTGTGGCTTCGGGACATTTTATTGACGGACGATCACTCGAAATTATTGAAAGTGGCGATAATGATATAGATAATGTTCGTTTGGCAACCAATGAAATCAATAAAGAAGGAAAATTTGTTATTTCTTCTGCTTTCGGATTAAAAAAACGCAAAGCCATTTACCGAGAAGGTTTGGGAGCTACTTTAATAAATGATGATTTTGATGAAACAAAACCGTATTTGGTTCCGAAACGAAATAAAACAGCTCTTAATTTACCTTTTCCGTATGGAAATTTGGAACCCAAAGACAGCGTTTTTCCGGAAGTGAATTACGAAAAACTGAATCAAGCGGTTGCGAATGCTTTTGATAAAAAAGGCGAAAAATCGAAACGAACTCGTGCACTTTTAGTCATTTACAAAGACAAAATCATTGCTGAGAAATACGAAGACGGATTTTCTAAAAACACCAAATTCTTAGGTTGGTCGATGACCAAAAGCATCACGGCGACTTATTTTGGAATTTTACAGCAACAAGGAAAAATTAACATTAATCAACCCGTTGGTTTACCGGAATGGGCGAAAGATGAACGTTCCAAAATTACGTTGCATCATTTGATTCAAATGAATTCCGGTTTGGAATGGGAAGAAGATTATGGGAAAATTTCGGATGTAACGGAAATGTTATTCTTAGCCGAAGATATGCCAAAAGTGCAATTGGAAAAACCGGCTGCTTTTGCCCCCAACACGCATTGGAATTACTCTTCAGGAACAACGAATTTGCTTTCCGGAATTTTGCGAAGACAATTTACAACGCATCAGGAATATTTAGATTTTTGGTATTCGTCATTAATTGATAAAATTGGTATGCATTCGATGTTGATTGAATCGGATATGGCCGGGAATTTCGTGGGTTCATCGTATGGTTGGGCAACGGCTCGTGATTGGGCTAAATTTGGATTACTTTATTTGCACGAAGGCAATTGGAATGGTGTGCAGATTTTCGATAAAAGTTGGGCGAAGTATGTGGCAACACCTACTCCTACTTCCAACGGTGCTTATGGTGGTCATTTTTGGTTAAATGCCGGCGGAACTTATCCTGATGTGCCGAAAGACATGTATTATGCCAGTGGCTACCAAGGGCAAAAAGTCATCATTATTCCGAGTAAAGAAATGGTGATTGTTCGTTTTGGATTGACGGAGGATGAGTATTTTGATTTTAATGGGATGATGAGGGATGTTATTTCATCTATTAAGTTATAATTTAACCACGAAGAACACAAAGTAAAAATCGCAAAGGACGCAAAGTCAACAATCTAAACTTTGCGTCCTTTGTGAAAATCTTAGCGTCCTTTGCGGTTAAACCCTACAAATCAAACCCCAAATTCACTCCCAATTTCATCGCAATAATTTTCGTGATGCGTTGTTTGAGTTCAGGGATTTTGATGCTTTCGATGACTTCGTTGGAAAAGGCATATAGCAATAACGCTTTGGCTTCTTTTTGCGGAATACCGCGTTGTTGCATATAGAACATTGCACTTTCGTCTAATTGACCAATTGTGCAACCGTGTGAACACTTTACATCATCGGCAAAAATTTCCAATTGTGGTTTGGCGTTGATGGTGGCTTTGTCACTCAACAAAATGTTGTTGTTTTGCTGAAAAGCATCGGTTTTTTGGGCTTCTTTTTCCACGAAAATCTTTCCGTTGAACACGCCGGTGGAACTTCCTCCTAAAATAGTTTTATAGTTTTGATGGCTTTCGCAATTAGGTGTAGCGTGATTTACTAAGGTGTAATGATCCACGTGTTGCTTGTCGCCAATAATCGTAATTCCTTTTAAGGTGGAATCAATTCGTTCACCAAAATGATAGAAATTCAAGTTGTTTCGAGTAATGTTTCCACCAAAAGAAAACGTATGAACTGCCACCCTACTTTCCTGTTTTTGAGAAATATAGGTGTTGTCAATCAAATTGGCAGTTTGTTCGTCGTTTTGAATTTTATAGTAATCGACGATTGCTCGTTTTTGAGCAAAAATTTCGGTCACTGAATTGGTCAACACCGGATTACTGTTCAAGCTTTGATGACGTTCGATGATTTGTACGTGAGCATTTTCGCCTACAATAATCAAATTTCGAGGTTGCACCATCAAGGCACTTTCTTCACCTGTTGAAAAATGAATGATTTCAATCGGTTTATCAGCTACTTTACTTTTTGGAATGTTGATGTAAGCACCTTCTTGGGCAAAAGCAGTATTTAACGTGGTTAAACTCTCGTCTTTGCTAGCAATTTGGTTGAAATAGGTATCCAACACCATCTTGTATTTTGGCTTTGTCAGCACCGAAGAAAGCAAGCAAACGTCAATTCCTTCGTGCGTAGTTGACGATAAAAACGAACTGAATTTACCATCCACAAAAACCAATTTGTATGTATCAATTTCGTGTAGAAAAAATTGCTTGACATCTTTGAATTCAATCGCATTTTCCCTTTTTGGAAAAACAGAGAAATCATTTTTTAATACCGAATTCAGGGAGGTGTATCTCCAAGCTTCCTCTTTCTTCGTTGGGAAACCTTTATTTTCAAAGTTTTTGATGGCAGAAGTTCGGATGTCGTGCAAGTCGGCAGTAACATCGATTTTTTCTTCAAAAGCCATGAAGGATGATATGAGTTTTTCTTTTAAATCCATTTGTTCAGTTTTCAGTCGCAGTTTTCAGTCGCAGTCGCAGTTACTGTAAACTGTGACTGTGACTGAAAACTAATTTAATTCACTTTTTATCCAATCGTATCCTCTTTCTTCCAACTCCAACGCCAATTCTTTCCCGCCGGATTTAACGATTTTTCCGTCCATCAACACATGCACAAAATCAGGAACGATATAATCTAATAAACGTTGGTAATGCGTGATGACTAAAACGGCATTGTCGTCGCTTTTTAATTTGTTTACGCCATTTGCTACAATTCGCAACGCATCGATGTCTAATCCTGAATCTGTTTCGTCTAGAATAGCAATTTTGGGTTCCAACATCGCCATTTGAAAGATTTCATTACGTTTTTTCTCACCACCTGAAAAACCTTCGTTTAACGAACGAGATAAAAACTTGCGGTCGATTTCTAATAATTCTGATTTTTCACGAATTAGTTTCAGCATTTCGTTGGCCGGCATTTCTTCTTTTCCGTTGGCTTTTCGGTGTTCATTGATGGCTGTTTTCATAAAATTCGTTACCGAAACACCCGGTATTTCGACCGGATATTGAAACGATAAGAAAATACCTTTGTGAGCTCTTTCCTCGGGAGCTAATTCCGCTAAATCTTCTCCATCTAATACAACTGAACCTTCCGTAACTTCGTAATTTTCATTTCCGGCAATAACGGCAGAAAGTGTACTTTTTCCGGAACCGTTTGGTCCCATAATGGCATGTACTTCGCCGGTTTTGATTTCAAGGTTGATGCCTTTTAATATTTCTTTGTCTTCGATGGAAGCGTGTAAATTTTTTATGCTTAACATATTATTTTTAGTTTCAAGTTTAATGTTTCAGGTTTAACAAACCTATTCGTAATGTCCTTTTAAAGACAAAATATTTAAAATTTCAATTGTTTCTTGGTCAGTAATTCTATAAATAATGCGATGTTCTTGATTTATTCTTCTTGACCAACGACCGGCTAATTGATGTTTTAATTGTTCTGGTTTTCCAATTCCTTCAAATGGATGTAATTGTATATCTTCAATCAAGGAATAAATTTTTTTCAATATTCCTTTATTTCCTGACTTTATCCAAAAATCTAAATCTACCCTTGCCTTATCAGAGAACTCTACTTGCATAAATCTCTCAATTCTTCCATCGTCATTTTAACGCCTTTGCCATCTCTGATGCTTTGTTCTGCTTCCAAAATTTCTTTAACAAATTCGGGATTATATGGTTTCTCTATTTTTTCAACAATTTCAAAACCTAGTGATTTTGCCAATTTTTTTAAAAGTGGGAAATCTTTTTTCTTTACGTTTTTTAAAATTATATCCATAACTTACATTTTTTATTATCCAACAGAACCTTCCAATGAAATCTCCAACAATTTCTGAGCTTCCACTGCAAATTCCATAGGTAATTTATTCAAAACATCTTTACTGAAACCATTTACGATTAATGCAATTGCTTTTTCAGTTGGAATACCACGTTGGTTACAATAAAACACTTGGTCTTCTCCAATTTTGGAAGTCGTTGCTTCGTGTTCGATTTTGGCGGATGTATTTTTACTTTCGATGTACGGAAAGGTGTGGGCTCCACAATTATTTCCCATCAAAAGTGAATCACATTGTGAAAAATTTCTAGCATTATCGGCCCTTGACGAAATTTGAACCAAACCTCGGTAACTGTTTTGCGATTTTCCTGCTGAAATTCCTTTAGAAATAATGGTGGACTTAGTGTTTTTACCCAAATGAATCATCTTGGTTCCGGTATCGGCTTGTTGGTAATTATTGGTTACGGCAATAGAGTAAAATTCACCTATCGAATTATCACCTTTCAAAACACACGAAGGATATTTCCAGGTGATAGCAGAACCGGTTTCTACTTGTGTCCATGAAATTTTTGCGTTTTTCTCGCATAAACCTCGTTTGGTCACAAAGTTATAAACGCCACCTTTTCCTTCTTTGTTTCCAGGAAACCAGTTTTGGACGGTGGAATATTTAATTTCGGCATTATCTAAAGCGATTAACTCCACTACAGCAGCATGCAATTGATTTTCGTCACGACTTGGAGCCGTACAACCTTCTAAATAAGACACATAACTACCTTCATCAGCAATAACTAACGTTCGTTCAAACTGACCTGTTCCGGCTTGATTAATACGAAAATAAGTGGATAATTCCATTGGGCAACGAACGCCTTTTGGAATGTAACAAAAACTTCCGTCTGAAAAAACAGCGGAATTTAAAGCTGCATAAAAATTATCTTTTGGTGGCACAACGCTACCGATGTATTTTTGAACCAACTCAGGATGTTCTTTGATGGCTTCAGAAATACTCATGAAAATGATGCCTTTCTCCGCCAACGTTTTTTTGAAAGTGGTAGCAACAGAAACGGAATCAACCACAATATCAATGGCCACGTTGTTCATTTTTTTCTGTTCATCTATGGAGATGCCCAATTTTTTATACATGGCTAATAATTCCGGGTCCACATCGTCCAATGTTTTGTTCGGATCCGCTTTTTTAGGTGCTGAATAATACGAAATCGCTTGGAAGTCAGGTTTTTCATACTGCACATTGGCCCATTCAGGCTCTGTCATTTCCAACCATGCACGAAATGCTTCTAAACGCCAATTGGTCATCCATTCGGGTTCTCCTTTTTTGAGTGAAATTGCCCGAACGATATCTTCATTTAAGCCAATCGGAAACGTTTCTGAATCTAATTCGGTATAAAAACCATATTCGTATTCTTTGGTTTCCAGTTCAACTTTTAAATCGTCTTCTGTATATTTTGCCATAATTTATTAATCTAAAAAATTGAAAAATCTAAAAAATCTAAAATAAGTCAGTGCTACAATTTTCTTGTTTTCATTCCTTTTGATTCTTTTGATTTATTTTATTCTGCTTTTCTAAATTTTTCAAATACTTAATGTAATTTCCTAATTGTTTTGAAATTTCAAGAACATCATTTCTATGTTCATAAAAATTTTCGTTTTTGATATATTCTAACAATTGTAAAAAATTAAACATATTTCTACACTCTCCCGCAGAACCTTTTGAAATATAAAGAAATCGAATTAATTCTTTTTTGGTTTCTCGTTCAAAACCTTCTGCAATATTGTTAGAAATAGATAATGCAGCTCTTTGTAATTGATCTTTTAGACCATAATCTTTAGCAATTTTTTCATTTGTTAATGTTAGTTTATACACTTTTACACCAAATTGTAATGCTTTTTGGTAAACTTCCATTTCTTCGAAAGAATTATATTTTGCCATTATTTTTAGTTTAAAAAAGTGAAAGAATCTAAAAAATCTAAGATAAAATCAGATAACTGTTTGCTAACTTTCAATTCTTTTGATTTTTTTTGATTTTTTTGATTCATTTACAACGAAAAACTTTCACCGCATCCACATGTTCTATTCGCATTCGGGTTGTTGAACACAAATCCTTTTCCGTTTAATCCCCCTGAAAATTCTAAAATCGTACCGGCTAAGTAAAGAAAACTTTTCTTTTCTACCGCTACTTTTATATCGTTGTCTTCGAATACTTTATCGTTTTCTCCGATTTCTTTATCGAATTTTAAATCATAAGACAAACCGGAGCAACCGCCACTTTTCACACCTACGCGAACATAGTCACGAGCGGCATCAAAACCATCATCTTGCATCAAATCTATGATTTTTTTTCTGGCTGTATCTGAAACTTTTATCATAAGTTATTTTGATTTTGTCTAAATAAAGGGCAAATATACGGCAAAACTAGAAAATTAAAATAAATTCTAACATTTTTATAACGAATGGATTGATAGAAAATAGTTATAATAATTATTCAAAAAGCTAAGTTTTTAGTAATTTGCGAAACATTTATATCAATTCAAACGATTTATGAAACTATACCCCATAGAAGCCGGAAATTTTAAACTCGACGGAGGAGCCATGTTTGGCGTGGTGCCAAAAACCATTTGGAACCGAACCAACCCGGCAGACGATAACAACCTTATCGATATTGCCGCTCGTTGTTTATTGATTGAAAACGGAAATCGTTTAACATTAATTGACACCGGAATGGGTAACAAACAATCCGATAAATTTTTTGGTTATTATTCGCTTTGGGGCGAACATTCTTTGGATAAATCCTTAGCAAAATATGGTTTTCGTCGAGATGATGTGACGGATGTCTTTATGACGCATTTGCATTTTGATCACTGTGGCGGAAGTGTCAATTGGAACAAAGACCGCACCGGTTATGAAGTCGCTTTTAAAAATGCTAAATTTTGGACGAACGAAAACCATTGGGAATGGGCAACTAAACCCAATTCAAGAGAAAAAGCTTCTTTTTTGCACGAAAATATCATTCCAATGCAAGAAAGTGGTCAGCTAAATTTTATCAAAAGACCAAATTCAGATTTTGGCTTTTCTGAAGAATTAAATTTCGGCATTTTTTATGCGGATGGTCATACCGAAAAACAAATGTTGCCTCACATCCAATATCAAGACAAAACCATCGTTTTTTGTGCCGATTTATTGGCTACAGCCGGACATATTCCCATTCCGTATGTGATGGGTTATGATACCCGACCGCTTTTAACGTTAGATGAAAAAGCGAAATTTATTAATGCCGCAGCAGAAAATAATTATTATTTATTTTTAGAACACGATGCTCATAACGAAATCATCACGGTTGAAAAAACCGAAAAAGGCGTTCGATTGAAAGAAGTTTTCCGTTGTGAAGATGTCTTAACATAGTGTTAATCTCATTACTTTAGCTTTTAAAAATCCTATTTTTACTCCAAAAATCAAATAATGAATTCTATTAAATCTTTATCTCTCTTAGCTGTTTCCGGTTTCTTGTTAACCGGTTGCGGTACCCAAAAAAATATAGCTTACCAACAATTAAAACCGATTACATCTGAAACCGTTCCTTTAAAAAACGCTAAAATAACTGATGCAGAATTGTTACGTTGGAGTCATTTAGACCTCATCAAAGATACGATTCCGGGAATGAGTGTTGACCGAGCATATGCAGAACTTCTTAAAAACAGAAAAGGTCAAAAGGTAATTGTTGCGGTTATCGATAGCGGTACCGACATTGAACACGATGATTTAAAAGGTCGAGTTTGGACGAACGCTAAAGAAATTCCCGGAAACGGAATTGATGATGACAAAAACGGATATGTAGATGATGTTCACGGTTGGAATTTCCTTGGCAACGGCATTCATGAAAACTATGAGTTTGTTCGTTTACTTAAAAAAGGAGATGACGGTTCAGAAGCGTATAAAAAGCTTCAAGCAAAATACGATAGCAAAAAAGAAGAAATTTTGGGTAATAAACAGCAATTGGATTTTATTTTAGCAGCTGACAAAGCCATTTCCGACCATTTGAAAAAAGAAAATTACACCCTTCAAGACATCAAATCCATTTTAACGACAGATGCTACTTTGGGAAATTATAAATTGGTTATGCTTCAAGTACTTTCAACCACTACAGTTGAAGAGTTTAAAAAAGAAATCAATGACTTCAAAGATTATATCTATGACCAATTGAACTATAATTTGAATTTGGAATATGACGGTCGCAAGATTTTAGGTGACAACCCTGAAGATTTTTTCACTAAATATTATGGCAACAATCAAGTTTGGGGACCGGATAAAAAATATGCTATGCATGGCACTCACGTAGCGGGAATTATTGCCCAAGTGCGTGGAAATAATTTAGGAGGCGACGGTGTGATTACAGATGTTGAAATTATGGCTATTCGTGCAGTGCCAAATGGCGATGAATACGACAAAGACATCGCATTGGCCATTCGTTATGCGGTAGATAACGGAGCAAAAGTAATTAACGGTAGTTTTGGAAAAGGCTATTCTCCTCAAAAAGAGTGGGTGCATGACGCTATTAAATATGCGGAAAGCAAAGATGTATTGTTCGTGCACGCAGCTGGAAACGACACCGACAATTTAGATGTGGTGGAAAGCTACCCAAATGACCGTGTGGGCGAACAGGAAATTGCTTCTAATTTCATTAAAATCGGAGCATTAAATTATGAATATGGCACGAAGATGGTTGCAACTTTTTCTAACTACGGAAAAAAAGATGTAGATGTTTTTGCTCCCGGTGTAAAAATTTACGCCACTGTGCCTAACCAAGAATTTAAATACGAGCAAGGAACTTCTATGGCATCGCCAAATGCGGCCGGTGTTGCGGCTTTGATTCGTTCGTATTATCCAAATTTAAAAGCAGCTCAAGTAAAACAAATCCTTAAAGAAAGCGGCGTTTTAATCAACAGAACGATTGCTATTGGTGGAGAAAATTCAAACAAAGCCAACTTTACCGAATTATCCGGAACAGGAAAAATTGTGAATGCGTATAATGCTATTTTAATGGCAGAAAAAATGTCAAAATAAAAACCAATGAAACAACTTTTTATCCTTTCAACTTGTCTACTTTCGGGAGTCGTTTTTGCCCAAAACAACCCTAATCCCGGTTATTGGCAACAACAAGCCGATTACAAAATGGAGTTGTCAATGGATGTGAAAACCTTTCAATACAAAGGAACGCAAACATTGGAATATTCCAACAATTCAAATGACACACTTCGCAAGGTGTTTTATCATTTGTATTTTAATGCATTTCAACCGGGAAGCGAAATGGATATTCGTTTACAAACGATAACCGATCCCGATAAACGAATGGTAAAAAGCTTTAAAGTAGGCGACAAAGAAGTCAAAGAAAGTAGAATTTCTACCTTGAAACCGGAGCAAATTGGCTATTTAAAAATCGCTAATTTCAAACAAGACGGACAAGTTGCTGTGACAAAAGTAGTGGGAACCATTTTGGAAGTTACCTTAGTAAAACCCATACTTCCCAAATCAAAATCGACTTTTACGTTGGATTTTGACGGACAAGTACCGGAGCAAATTCGTCGTTCGGGAAGAAATAGTTCCGAAGGTGTAGCTCTTTCAATGACGCAATGGTACCCTAAAATCTGTGAATTTGATTTTGAAGGCTGGCACGCTGACCCTTATATCGGAAGAGAATTTCACGGTGTTTGGGGTAATTTTGATGTGAAAATTACTATTGATAAAACCTACACTATTGGTGCTTCCGGTTATTTAAAAAACAAAAACGAAATTGGTCACGGCTACCAAGATGAAGGCGTGTTGGTGAATCATCCGAAAAAAACCAAAACCTTAACGTGGCATTTCGTAGCTCCAAAAGTACACGATTTTGCTTGGGGTGCCGATAACAATTATATTCACGATAAAATCATCGGAGAAAACGGTGTGGAGTTACATTTCTTTTACAAAGACGATAAAGAAATCCTTGAAAACTGGAAAGCTTTACAACCCAAAACAGCGGAATTGTTGCGTTTTTTTAATAAAACAATCGGGCAATATCCTTACAAACAATATTCTGTGATTCAAGGTGGCGATGGCGGAATGGAATATGCCATGTGTACGCTCATCACTGGAAAACGTTCGTTAGGCAGTTTAGTTGGCGTAACCGCTCATGAATTGGCTCATATTTGGTTTCAGCACGTGTTGGCGACTAATGAAAGCAAACACGAATGGATGGACGAAGGATTTACCTCTTTTATTTCCGACATGGCGATGACGCAAGTGATGCCACCTAAAAACAAAAAAGAGGACGAAAACCCGTTTCAAAGTGCGTACAACAACTATTTCTATATGGTGAGCACCGGTCGTGAGCAACCGCAATCTACGCACGCCGATCGGTATGATGAAAATATGGTGTACGGCATTTCTTCGTACAGCAAAGGAACAGTTTTCCTGACCCAATTGGCGTATATAATTGGTATGGAGAATATGTTTAAAACCTTAAAACGCTATTACCACGATTATCAATTTACGCATCCAACGCCCAATGATTTTAAACGTTCGGCAGAACGCGTTTCAGGAGCGGTGTTAGACTGGTATTTGGTCGATTGGACGCAAACAACCAACACGATTGATTACGGCATAAAAAACATCGACGATAACGGAAAAGTTACCTTAGAACGCATCGGAAGAATGCCCATGCCGTTGGATATTTTAGTTTCCTACGAAGACGGCACAGTTGAAAGTTTTTATATTCCAAACCCGTTAATGCGATGGGAAAAAGAAAACCCGTATCCGCAAGTAAAACGAACCGTTTTGAAAGGCTGGGATTGGGCGTATCCAACGTATGAATTGCCACTTTCACAAACAAAAGCAAAAATTAAATCGGTGATGATTGACCCGAGTGGTTTAATGGCCGATGTGAATCAAGAGAATAATGTCTATCCAAAAACGAAATAAAAGAAAATCCGAACGTAATGTTCGGATTTTTTTGTTTGAATAACTGTAATTATTCACTCAAAACCTTTTTGTACTTTTGCCGCATGACCTTCACTTATCCCAAACACGAAAAACTCAAAAGCCAAAAGCAGATTGATTTACTGTTTTCGGAGGGGAAATCGGTTTCTAAATTTCCCTTGCGGTTGGTTTTTGCTCCGGTTGAATTGGAGAACGAAGAGAAAATTAAGTTTGGAGTTTCGGTTTCTAAGAAATATTTTAAAAAAGCTGTCGATCGCAATTACTACAAACGGTTGCTTCGCGAATGCTATCGGTTGAACAAAAGTATTTTATTCGAAAACCTCGATAAACCGTATGCCATGATGTTTTTTTACCAAAGCAAAGAAACGATGACTTTTGCCGAAATGAACGAAAAAACGATTCAATTGTTTGAGAAATTTATCAAGGAAATTCAGTCGTAAAAATTGGTTCGATTGTTGTTGTACGTTTTTTGAGAAATTTTCGTTTTACTTCTAAATCAATTCTTTATGAAATTAGCAATAGCCTACCTTTCCCTCTTGGTCTTTCCGTTGATGTGTGGAGGAAATCCGGATAATACTGTTTATGAAACCGCAGTTACAGAAGAAGCCGCTGCTCCGTCAATGATAGACGACAAAGCCGCTTCAGGTAATTTTGAAGCCCAAACCGAACAAAAAATCATCAAAGAGAGCAATCTTCGCTATGAAACGCAAGATTTAGACGCTACCTATAAGCAAATTATTGCATCCGTCAAGAAAAACAAAGCCTATGTGCAAAGTGATACGGAAGGAAAAGACTATAATTCACTTTACCGAACGATTACGGTTCGCATTCCAAACGCTAATTTTGATGCTTTTTTGGCCGATGTGGGAAAAGGCGTGGCCTATTTTGACCGAAAGGAAATTTCTGCTCAAGACGTTACTGCCGAATTTATCGATATTGAAGCCAGATTAAAAGCCAAGAAAACGTTGGAATCTCGTTATCTTGAGTTGCTTTCGAAGGCGACCAAAGTTTCCGAAATTTTGGAAATTGAAAAAGAATTATCGGTCATTCGGGAAGAAATTGAAGCGAAAGAAGGACAATTAAAATATTTACAAAACCGCGTTTCATTGAGCACCGTGACCATCGAATTCTATAAAAAAGTGGCTGATGCAGACAATGCCACTGTTTCCTATGGGACTAAAATGTGGAACGCGGTAAAATCCGGATGGAACGGAATTTCGAGTTTCTTTATTGGTTTACTTCATATTTGGCCTTTTATTCTTATTTTAGTTGCCGTTATTTTTATTATTCGAAAAAAATTGAAAAAGAAAAATGTTTAATACCCTTTTAAAAATTAAAAAAAGATATATACTTCCGGTTGTTCTCAGCGGATTTATTGTGGTGGGAAGTAGTTTCAAGGAAGATTTTTTTGAAATTGCCAAACAGATTGAAATCTTCACCAATTTGTTTAAAACCGTGAACATGAACTATGTTGACGAGACCAATCCGGGAGAAATGATGGACAAAGCCATCAAAAGCATGTTGGCCGATTTGGATCCCTACACCAACTATTTCAACGAAGCAGATGTCGTTAAATTTAAAATCAACAACACAGGCGAATATACCGGAATTGGAGCCATGATTACCCGAAAAGACGGTAAAATCATTATCAAAGAACCCTACAAAGATTATCCGGCCGACAAAGCAGGTTTAAAAGCCGGCGATGAAATCTTTCAAATTGGCGATGTAAATTTGAAAGATTACAAAGAAGATGCTTCTGCCTTGATGCGAGGTGCGAAAAATGCCAAAGTAGAAATAAAATTCAACCGTCAAGGAAAAACACAAACGGCTACCATCGTGTTGGATGAAGTAGAAGTAAAAGCGGTACCGTTTTATGGCAAAGTAGATGAGAAAACCGGGTATATAGTTTTGACCCAATTCAATAAAAAAGCCTCTTTTGAAACACAAGCGGCATTATTGGATTTGAAATCTAAAGGTGCTGAGCGTATCATTTTAGATTTACGAGGGAATCCTGGTGGATTATTGGGAGAAGCCGTTAACATTTGTAATTTATTTGTTCCGAAAGGAGAAGTGATTGTGACCACCAAATCGAAAATTGAAAAACACAATCAATCCTATAAAACGACTCGCGAACCGGTTGATTTAGACATTCCTTTGGTAGTTTTAGTGGATGGAAAAAGTGCATCGGCAAGCGAAATTGTTTCCGGTGCGTTACAAGATTTAGACCGTGCCGTTGTGGTGGGAAGCCGCAGTTTCGGGAAAGGATTGGTGCAACGTCCGCTGGATTTAACGTATGGAACGCAGGTAAAAGTGACGATTTCTCGCTATTACACGCCTTCCGGCAGATGTATTCAAGCGTTGGATTATTCGAAAAAAGATGCGGAAGGAAAAGTAATTAAAACCGACGCAAAAAACTTCAATGCCTTTAAAACCCGAAAAGGAAGAACCGTTTATGATGGCGGAGGAATACAACCGGACGTGGAATTAGCAGAAACAAAATTAAGTGCGATTGCCGAAGCTCTTCAGAAAAATGATGCTATTTTTAATTATGCCACAGCTTATTTTTATAAAAATCCAAATCCGAGGAATACAATTCCAACTATTTCAGATACGGATTTTGCGGATTTTAAAGCGTTTTTAAAGAAAGAAAACTTCTCGTTCGACACGGAGACCGAAAAACAATTAAAAAAGACGTTAGAAGCCGCTCAAAACGAAAAAATTGACGAAAACATCAAAGCTGAATACCAAAACTTGATGACTGCTTTGCGAAAAAGTGAAGATATTCAGTTAGACAAAAACAAAAACGAAATCAAGGAGTTGCTTTTGGATGAATTGATTAAAAGGTATCAATACAAAGAAGGACTTTATCAGTATTATATTCAACATAATTCTGAAGTAAAAAAAGCTACTGAATTGTTGGCTAATAGTAACGAATACAATAAAATTATAAAAAAATGATGATTCGTTTCTTTTCTCTTTTTCTATTCTTTTTTATTTCGTTTGGAGGAATCGCCCAAGAAGAAGTTGTGCATTCCATTTATTTTGATACGAATAAGTCTGAAGTTGACCCTAAAAAGACTACTGAATTAGTTGATTTTATCAAAAAAACAGATAGTACCCGAATTGAAAGTATCCAAATTTTTGGGTATTGTGACGATATTGGAAAAGATGAATACAACCGAAAACTTTCCACCGAAAGAGCCAATAAAGTAAAAAACAAAATCATTGAAAACGGCATTACCAATAAAATCATTGTGACAATTGAAGGAAAAGGAAGAATTTTAATTGAAGATGATATTTTAGATAATTTACCGGCTGTTCGTTCTAAAAATCGAAGAGTGGATATTGTGCTGAACATGAAGCCGCTTCCAAAAGTAGAACTAAAAATACCGGGCGTTTATACTACATTTAATAAAGAAAATATCGTAGGTGACCGAATATTACTATCTGATATGCTTTTTGAACGAGGAAGCAGCGTTTTGACCTTAAAATGTAAAAATGAATTGGACAAATTGGCAAAAATGCTTCAGAAACACAAAAACATTCATATTGAAATTCAAGGTCATATTTGTTGTACTCCGCCTAATCACAAGGAAGCCATTGACAAAGACACCAAAAAAAGAAAATTATCGCATAATCGAGCTGAAAAGGTGTATAAATATTTGATACTAAAAAAAGTAGCTAAAGAACGATTAACGTTCAAAGGTTATGGAAATACCAAGCCTTTGGGTAAAGGTCCGGAATTGGATAGACGAGTGGAATTGGTGATTACGAAGATGTAGATTTTTAAATACTTTTAATTGATAATACTCGTTGTAAGTTAGTTCTTTTCTAAATACCTTTTTAAAAATAAATGAAAGTTAATTTTTAATTTATCTTTACAACATAATTATAAAACTTTTTATCATGAAAAAACACTTTTTTTTATTTGTAACTTTAGTTGGATTAAGCCTTATTTCTTGTAATAATGATGACGAAAAAAGTTCTACTTCTATTGTAGGGAAATGGGAGTATTTCAAAGAGGGTTTTGTAGTTGATGGTCAAGAAATTTTAGAAGACTATGATCACGCCGTAGGATGTAATAAAGATACGGCTCAATACAATAGTAATGGAACCGTACAAGAAGTTTATTATTCGAATGATGGAAGTGGATGTGTTGAAGAATCTGACACAAATTCATATACTATTTCAGGAAATACGATCACAAATAATTTTGGTTCAGAATCACTTACGGGCACTTTTTCTATATCCAATAATATTTTAAAAATAAAATACACAGAAAGCGGAACTACTTATGTTGTTACCTATAAAAAAATATAATCTGCCTTTTTTAGTTAGATTGATTCAATCTTAGAGCCTCTTAAAAGATATTTTTTTATTAATAATAGTTTCAATTCAATTGAATAACATAGAAAAATTATTTCTCTTCATCTGAACATGCTCAATATCATCTTCCAAATAAATCTTAGTATTTTTAAAAAGCTTATTTTAAAACCATGCAAAAATCACTTTTTATATTAATTTTTATTTTTTGCGGATGTAAAGAAAACACAAATAGGCATGATAATAAACTTATGAATAACAGTTATGTAGAAGATTACAACAACAAGGATAAAATTGATAAACTTTGTAAAAGAGTTTTGATAGAAGGAGATACTTTAGCTTTCAGAGAACTGAAATATATTTATTTGATTAGTGAACATTCTGAAGAATTCCTGTACTTTTCAACTATCATGGCAGAAAAATATAATTATGGTCCTGCATTCCAAACAAACTACGACATTTTAAAACTCTCTAACCAAAGTACGCAGAAAAAATTGGCTATTTATAATTTGCTAAAATCTTATGAGTTGGGAAATAAAAATGGTCTGCAAAGAATAAAAGAAATATTTCCAAAAGGTATTCCGAAAGCAGAAGAATATTTGATAATTAGGTTAAATTTTACACCGTAATGTAAAAGAAATTAAAGCTTTTCTATTTTATCAGGGTTTTGATGCGTATTAAAAACTGCATTCAAAAAAACTGTTTTTGTAGGCTCATCCACAATAAAAAAAGCGATGTAAGGAAACTTTTTAAACGGTAAATACCTGTAATTACTGTCGTGGAATTGATAGAATGGATTTTTCTGAAGGGCTTTATATACTTTTTGATAATCATCTAAAAAAGCAAGAGCTACTTTTTTGCTGGCTTGTTCGATATAATATTCTACAGCATTATCAATATTTTTCAACGCAATGGGAGAAACAATGATCTTATAAGCCATACTTGTTTTTTAAATCACCATAAACTGTTTCTGCGTCGGTGTAGTGTTTTTTATCTAAACCAACTTGGTCATCCAATTGCTTTTGTTGCTCACCAGTTAGGGAAAATGGTTTGTCTTTAGAAATCTCAAACTTAATTTTCAAGGCTTTCATAAATGCTTTTACAGCTTCTATTTGTGCATCATCCTGTGGGTGAATGGTTATATTAAGTGGTGTCATTTCTAATTTAATTTAGTTATTACAAATATAAGAAATAAAATGTATGATGGTGTTATGGAATACTATACAAACTATTCCCTCTTCATCTGAATATGTTCAATATCATCTTCCAAATACACTTCACTGGTTTTTACAAAACCTAAGTTTTCATAGAATCTTTGAAGGTATAACTGAGCGGAAATTGTGATGTTGGTTTCCTTTAATTCCGATTTGGTTACCTCGATTGCTTTTTGCATCAAATCATAACCCCATTTTCTGTCGCGGTATTTTTGTTTGACTACTACTCTACCAATGGAAGCCTCTTCAAAATAATCGCCGGGTTTAAAAATGCGGACATAAGCTACTATTTCATTTTCAAATGTTCCAATAAGATGAAGTGCTTTTTCATCTTTGCCGTCAATATCTTGGTAAACACAATTTTGCTCTACTACAAAAACTTCTGAACGCAGCTGAAGTAATTGGTATAATTCGTTTAGAACCAGCTCTTGAAATTTTTTAATTTGAAAATTCATACTTATTTGTTTTTTATTATTTTTAACACAAAATATCTTTCGAAGTATGAAAAAAATAAGTTTTACAATTATTCTATTCTTGAGTGTACAAATATACGCTCAAATTAAATTTGAAAGTGGATACCTAATTGACAATTTTGGTGTTCGAAAATCCTTTTTCATCAAAAATATGGATTGGGCTAAAAACCCTGAAGAATTTGAATATAAAATTACTGAAAATGGCGAAATACAAAAAGGGAATCTATTAAATGTGAATGAATTTGGAACAGATGAAGGTAACAAATACATCAAGATGGTATTTGATTTTGACAAATCAACAGAAATTGTTTCACAAATAAGTTCAACTTCCGCTCCTGAACTTATCAAAAAAACCGGTTTTTTAAAAGTATTAGTTGAAGGTAAAATTAATTTATATGTGTATAATTCAAATTTTGGTACAGCAAAATATTACATAAGCAAAGAAGGAGGAAAACCAGAAGCTTTAATTTATAAAAAATATAGGGTATCAGAATCACTTTTTAAAGAAAACATTATGTTTAGAAATCAGATTTGGAACATGGTAAACGATAGTGATATAAAATTAAGAGAAGTAGAAAATTTAAACTACAATTATAATGATCTATCAAAAATCATTTTAAAATACAATCAAAACAACGGAAGTTTATTAACGGACAACACCAATAAAAGCAAATCTATTTTAAATTTATATGCAAAAACAGGAGTAAATTTGTCTTCGTTTGAAATTTCTAACTCATTGGTTAATAGTAAAAATCAATTTGACAATTCAACAACTATATACATAGGCATTGAAGCTGAATTTATATTGGGGGTAAACAAAAACAAATGGGCAATTATTGTTGACCCGACTTATTCAAGCTTTAGAGGAAAAGTTACCAATGCAAATGGTGATTTGGAAGCTGAAATGAACTATAGTTCTTTTGATTTACCGCTTGGTATTCGATATAATATGTTCTTAAATGAAAATTCTCGCCTATTTATCAATACTTTTTTTATGTTTGATTTTCCGTTAAAATTAGAGGCAACTTACAAAACAAATTTTGGGTTAATTAATGATAATGGGTTAAAATGGCAAGGAAGTACAACCGATTATGAACCCATTTTTGGTTTAGGATATAACTATAAAAATAAATTAAGTGCTGAAGTGAGGTACTGTTTTAATAATGATTTGCTAAACAGACTACGTTTTTACGACACTCAATATTCAACAGTGTCTATAATTTTTGGCTATCGAATTTTTCAGAGTAATAAGAGAAAATAAAAACAGAAAACGCTACAACTTAAAATTTTGTAGCGTTTTCTGTTTTTTTATCTATTTCTATTGAATTACAAAAACTTCACTGAGCGAATGATGGATTCTAATTCATGCATTAAATCTCTTTTGGACTGAGAGGGATTATAACAAAACCCTTCCAAAACCAAGTAACGATTGTTTTTTTCGTCTTTGATGGCATAATTAATGAATGGGCCGGCCATATAATCATTTTTTAGAAACCAATTACCTTTTGTTTCATACGTTTTTTTACCGTCTAATTTGATAAAAAACAAATAAGGTGCATAGGCTTCTTCAGTAACCATAAATGTATTTTGAAGCGTTCCTTGTATATGTTTTTCACCAATTGAATCTCGAACTCGGATAATATTGGAAACCACATTCGAATCTTTTTCAAACTGCTTTATTGGTACTTCATACATCAAAATACTATTGTTACCGGATGGTAATTCTTTTCGTATCCAAAGAAATTTATCATCTTCAATAATATATCTGTAAGCGGTTGGTAATTTTAACTTGACGTTGAATTTCTTTTGAATTTTGGAATCGTCTAAAAGTGATTTAGAAATACGACTTTGATTTTCAATAATATCTGTTTTTTTATACTTTTTAATGATTTCGGCAGCGTTTTCTTCAATTAAAGATAGAAGTTCATCAACTGTTTGGCCACTGATGTAAGCAACATTTTGAGGTTTTGCAAATTCATTCACTTTCAGTTCAAATCCGGATTCTTCGCCTTTTTTTATCACCAAAATATTTCTACTGTTGGTCATAAATCCATCAAATAATTTCGGAATATATTGTTTAATGGTGAACAAGGGTTCTTCAGTAGGTAAACCATCTACGGGAGCTGCAAATTTACTTCTGATGCTATCTCCCACTTCTCCATTCCATAATTGATTGTCAATAATAACGGATAAGTGATTAATTCTTCCTGAGGATTCTTTTAAAAGTGAATCGCTTTTTTCTTCTTTACAAGACAAAAACAATACTGAAAAGGCAAAAAATAACGCTAATTTTTTCATGGAAAATATATTTTGGAATCACTAAAATTAACCACTAATTTTTAGTTTCATTCCCGGTTTTATTTTTCCACTGCTAATACCGTTCCATTTTTTTAAATCAGACACGGTTACTCCTTTTATTTTTTGAGAAATACTAAATAAAGAGTCGCCTTTTTTTACAATATATACCTTTTCTGATTGGTATTTTGATTGGCGTTCCGATTTAACAGGCTTTGTCTCAACCTGTGCAACTTCTTGCTTTTCAGGAAGTAAAACTTTTAAACTTGTTCCAATTTTAACATTTGAATCTTCCAATTCATTCCATTCTTTCAATTCATCAACTGAAACGTTATATTTTTTGGCAATTTGAATTAAATTATCTCCAGCCTGTACAATATAATTTTCAGTTACCAACTCAATTGGTGCGGTAACTTGTAAGCTAGAACCAATTAGAATGTTTTCATCTTCCAACTTATTCCAAGTTTTAATTTCATCTTTCGTTATATTGTATTTTTTTGCAATGCTAAATAATGATTCTCCTTTTTCAACTATATGCAATTCTTTTTGCTTGATTTGGCTTTTCTGAAGCACTGAATCTTGTGCTTTTTCAACAACATTAGATTTTGGTTTAGCTGTTGTTGCCACTGCTACAACTTGTTCTTCTGTAATTATTTTTAAATTTCTACCTAGAGGTGCACTATTTGATTTTAATTTATTCCATTTTTTTATTTCGGAAATTGTTACACCATATCTTTTAGAAATTCCGCCCAATGTTTCGCCTCTTCTAACTTTGTGGTATTTTGTTTTTGTTATGGATTCACTTTCGTTACCGGCAACATAATCCGGATTAAAAAATGGTTTTTCTCTTTTATTAAATTCATATTCTGCATAGGCATAGATTTTAGGCTCGTTTGATGTAAAAATAGCCACTTTATCTAAGGGTAAACGAACATAGTGCTTTTTATCCTTGATAAATGGTATAAAATCTCTTTTGTAAGATGGATTTAAAAACTGTAATTGTTCCACAGAAATGTCTAACACATCCGACAACTGCTTGAAAGAAATCTTGTTTTTAATCAAAATAGTATCCGTTGCAAAATGATTTGCTACCGGTTTGTTGGGTTTAATCCCATGTTCTTTGTGAAATTCAAAAACATACATTGTAGCTAAAAAAGCCGGAACATATCCTTGTGTTTCTTTAGGTAAATATGGTCTAATGTTCCAATAGTTTTGTTTTCCGCCGGATCTTCTGATGGCTTTGGTAACATTTCCAGGGCCGGCATTGTAAGAGGCTAAAACCAAGTCCCAATCACCAAATATTGCATACATGTTCACCATATATTGGCAAGCCGCTTCAGTGGCTTTTAACATATCACTTCTTTCATCCGTAAAAGTGTTGATGTCAAGATTGTATTGCTTTCCGGTTCCATACATAAATTGCCATAATCCTGTTGCTCCGGCTTTTGAAACCGCTCTAGGATTTAAAGCTGATTCAACAACGGCTAAATACTTAATTTCTAACGGAACATTATATTTGGCTAATGCCTCTTCAAAGTATGGAAAATAATATTGTGATAACGACATTAATCTTTCATACGCCTTTTTGCGGTTTTTCAGATAATGCTTGATGATGTTTTCCAAACCTTGATTGTATTCAATATGAAAAGCCGATTTTGAATCTAAAATTTTTAATCGTTCTTTCAATAAATCAGTAGATAAATCATATTCAACCTTGATATCCGGATTAAGATTTTCAATATCAGCAATCATCTCGGGAAATAAATCCTGATTGCTTAATTCGCTCATCCATCTTTCATCCACACAAGCTGCTACATCATGTTTGACAAATGTTTTTTTAATTGAATCTAAATAGGAAATTTTATTTTCTTGTTGCGTTAAAGTCTCCACCAACGTGGAATCTTGAGCCATTACAGCTAACGAAAAAAACGAAAATAATGAAAGTGTGGTATTACGAAAATTCATTTTTGGGTAATCTTTTATTTATCAGTTGTTTAGTCTGTTTTTGCAAACATAAACAGATACAACGATAAATGTTGTTTATTTATTGTTAAAAGTATAATTATTCTAAAATTGCAGCAATTCCCGGTAAGGTTCTTCCTTCAAGCATTTCCAACATAGCTCCTCCTCCGGTTGACACATAACTCATTTTTGGCTCAAGACCGAATTGTTTCACCGCTGCTACTGAATCACCTCCACCTACTAAAGAAAAAGCTCCATTAGCCGTTGATTCTGCAATGTAATTACCTAATTCGATTGTACCGTTGGCAAAATTTTCCATTTCAAAAACACCTAATGGTCCATTCCATAAAATTGTTTTAGAATTCATAATTACTTCCTTAAAATTCTCTAACGATTTTGGTCCGGCATCTAACCCTTGCCATCCATCAGGAATAGCTCTAACGTCTACAATTTGAGTATTGGCATCGTTTGAGAAAGCATCTGCTGCTACAACATCAACAGGAAGGTGTAAATGAACATTCTTTTCTTTAGCTAAATGAAGAATATCCAAGGCTAATTGCAACTTATCATCCTCACAAATTGAATTTCCGACCTTACCTCCTAACGCTTTAATGAAGGTAAATGTCATTCCACCACCAATGATCATATGGTCAACTTTGTCTAGAATATTTTCAATTACGGTGATTTTTGAAGAGACTTTTGACCCTCCTAAAACAGCGGTAACCGGTTTTTTACTGTCTTTTAATACTTTGTTTAAGCTATCAATTTCTTTTGCCAGTAATGTCCCAAAGCATTTATCATTTGGGAAAAATTGTGCAATTATGGTAGTAGAAGCGTGAGCTCGGTGAGCTGTTCCAAAAGCATCGTTTACATAAATATCGCCTAAAGAAGCTAATTTTTTTGAAAATTCTACGTCTCCTGCTTCTTCTTCATTATAAAAACGAAGGTTTTCTAATAATAAAACTTCTCCCGGTTGTAAGTCTGATGCTGCTTTTTCAGCAATTTCTCCAATACAATCACTTTCAAATTTCACCGGAATACCTAGTATTTCTGAAGTTCTCGACACAATATGTTTTAAAGAATACTTTTCTTCAACACCTTTTGGTCTTCCTAAATGTGACATTAAAATCACACTTCCGCCATCTGCTAAAATTTTATCTATGGTTGGTTTTGCTGCTTCAATTCTGTTAGCATCGGTTACGTTAAAGTGTTCATCAAGTGGCACATTAAAATCTACTCGTATTAACGCTTTTTTATTTTTAAAATTGAAGTCAAACAATGTTTTCATGGTTAAATTTATTTAGTTTACTGATTTTACAAATTTAATTGTTTCAACTGAAATAGAAACTGATTTTTGTCAATCGATGTTGATTGTCAAAATCCACATTTCTTCTAAATATCGATTGTTAAATTTTGTTTCTTTCGCTTTTTCTGCTTCCTCTTTGTTTTTGTAATAAGTTAAAAACACATATAAATAGTTGTTTTCCGGATTTATAAAATAATCGGGCTCTAATCCGTCTTGTCTTAATTTCATCATAAAACGAGCTGCGTTTACTCTTTCATTAAAAACATTTACTACGATGTAATACCCTTTTGGCGAATTTGGAATATTCATCTTTTGCTCCAATGAAGGATTTGCTACACTTGATGATTTTGGTTCTTCTATAACCGGTTTACTATTCTTTTGCTCTGCTTTCACAACCACTTGCGTAGATTTTGAATCCGTTATTGCAGCAATAGCTGGTTTGGTTTGAACTTTTGGTGTGGTTGTATCTTTTGGCGTTTGCTCGGTATTGTCTTTGGTTTCCGATTTTTGTTTTTTAGGCGTTTCAGTTGTTTGATTAATTGCAGCAACCGTATTTTGTTTTATTTCCGGTTTACTATCTGAAACTACTTCTTTAGGCTTATCATTTTGTGTGGGTAATTCCAATCTGGCCACTTCAATGTTAGTGTCTTTGTCTACTCTTTTAAACGTATTGTCAACATACACTAATTTTGTGTTGTCTTGAGGCTCTTTTACTTTCTCGGGCTTAGCTTCAATGCTTAACGCACAAAAAAACAAGTAGAACAAATCACCTGATGTTTTAAATTTAACTGTTGCCTCTGTGGCATTATTGCTAATTATGGAATTGTTGTGATTTCGAAGCGTTGAAAGAAATGCATCATAGCCCAGCGTATTTTTACTATCCGGAATTCGGTAACGAAAATACTCATCTTCAACTGTAATGGAACTATCAAAAAAATTACTATACTTTCTGGTGAAGGTTTTTATGTTCGAAAAAGAAGGTTGCGTTGAAGAGCTAAACATTACTAAATCACCATCCACTTGATAATCTCCTTCAAGAGCTGATGCTGCCATTTTGATTACTACATCGCCTTTTGAAGGTGTTTCAAAGTTTTTGAACTTGATATCGATGCTGTTTAGTGAGGCACCACCAAATCCATCATTAATAGCAATATATTTTTCACTCATTGATTCATCTTCATACACAAAAATGATGCTCCAACCTGCCGCTGTTCCACCCAACAAAGTTCCTTGGGTTGCTTTGATATTTGCTACGGTATAAAAACCAAATGGATTATCGAGAGTCGAAACTAATTCGGTGATATCTGCAAACACTGCATAGGGTGCAACATCTCTCATTTTTTTGTCTTTTAAACCATCAAAAATAACCTCTCCTTTTACCGTAGTATATTCTTTTTTTGTAGGCAGTTTGATCAATACTTCATCAAAGGTTTCTCTGGTTTTATCAAATGCTACAAACTTATCTTCGCCTTTTTTATAACCACTTTCATATTTGTATGTAGCCGCCCAATATAATCCTGCAAATACTACTTTTTTTCCTGCCTCATTTTTATCAAAAAGAGCCGCACTACTGGATGAAAATGTATTTTTATCATTGTCAATATCAATGTATTCCATGTCCATTTCATCATTGGTAATGGCATCAATACTTTGGTCGTTATAGGGGTCGTTAGGTGAATTTTTCTTATCTATTCGATTAAGAATGGAATTGGCAATAATCGTCATGTCTCCTTTTAAGGTCAACTTGTATCGTTCTTTAAAAGGAACTGACAATTGAGCAAAACCGCCATTAAAAATGGCTAACATTAAGGCTAATAAAAAATATTGACGTCTATTGTTTTGCATACACAATCTCATTTAGATGAGAATAATACCGGTTTCCAACAATTTATTTGGGCTCAAAGGTACTAAAGCTAGGCGACAAAACGCATTTTTTATCGATTAAAGTAGTTAAATTTATTTCTTTTTTCATACAAATCAGCATTTTAAAGGAATTCAATTCTAAAAACATATTTTTTCAGACGGTTTAGGGAATAAAATAATTTATATTTGCTTTATGCTATTCAGTCAACTTTTAGGTCAAGAACACATTAAAAACCATTTAACCCGAAGTATTCAATTGGGGAGAATCCCGCATGCTCAACTTTTTGTGGGTCCGGAAGGTTCCGGGACACTTCCAATGGCGATTGCATATGCCCAATATCTTTTATGTGGAAATGTTGGAAACGAAAACACCGGTGGAAACGATGCGTGTAATTTAAAATTTGAACATTTTGCCCATCCTGATTTGCATTTTATTTATCCAACAGTTACAACGGACGAAGTAAAATCAAAACCAAAAAGTATAGATTTTATCAAAGATTGGAGGAATTTTTTATCCGAAAACAGCTATGGCGGTTTGTTTGATTGGTTTACCCTTTTGGGAGTTGAAAACAAGCAAGGAGAAATTAGAGTGGATGATGCTCAGGAAATCTTGAAAACACTTTCGCTCAAATCATATGAAGGCGGCTACAAAGTAATGATTATTTGGATGGCTGATAAAATGAATATTGCTGCATCCAATAAATTGTTGAAAATTTTGGAAGAACCTACCGATAAAACAGTTTTTATTTTAATTACTGAAAAGGCAGAAGACTTGATACAAACCATTAGATCACGTTGTCAAGTGATTGATTTTAATGGTTTACCTGAAAACGTAATTGCAGAAGCCTTGGTTGAGAAACGTCAACTTGATGGAAAAACAGCTACAAAAATTGCTCATCAAGCTCAAGGAAATTACAATAAAGCATTGAAATTATTGAGTGATGACCACGAAGATTTACCCTTTGAACAATGGTTTGTGCTATGGGTTCGAGCAGCTTTTAAAGCGAAAGGAAATGCGGCTGCCATTCAGGAATTAATTGAATGGAGTGAGGAAATTGCCAAATTAGGTCGTGAAACGCAGAAGAAATTTTTATCGTTTTGCATTGAAATGTTTCGCCAAGCGTTATTGTTGAATTATCAAGCAACTTCATTGGTTTATTTAGAACCAAAAGTAGAAAAGTTTAAATTAGAAAATTTTGCTCCGTTTGTCAACGGAAATAATATTTTAGCTATTTATCAAGAACTTAACGATGCCATGTATCACATTGAACGCAATGGCAATGCGAAAATCATTTTAACAGATTTATCCATTAAATTAACTCGTTTAATTCATAAAAAATAAACGCATGAACAATCCGGCTTCTTTTCTGATATTATTACTTTTAACGTTAACTTTTTTGCAATCCGGTTACGACAAATTATTTTATTGGAAAGATAATTTGACTTGGTTAAAAGAGCATTTTTCAAAAACACTTCTCAAAAATATGATACCTCAAGCGTTGGGTTTTATATTGATTTTGGAATTATTTACGAGTATTTTAGCCATTGCCGGTATGGTTCAATTGTTATACAATGGCAACCGTGAATTTGGTTTTTATGCCGCTGTGATGAGTTGCGTTACTCTGCTTTTTTTACTTTTTGGTCAACGTTTAGCTAAAGATTATGATGGTGCCAGAACGATTGTAATTTATTTTATTCCGGCAGTATTGGCAGTTTATTGGTTGAATTAGTGTTGGTTAACCAATTTTTGTATATTTGTTTATCTTATACATTTGGTTATGAATAAAAAATTCCTTTTTTCGTTCCTTTTCTTGTGCTTGACTCAACTTTCTTTTGCTTGCTATGATTATAGTTATTATAAATATTTAGCTAAAAAGGAAAAGAAACTAATAGTTATTTTCTTTATTCAAAATGATTGTCCAGATTGTGGAAGAATAGACAGTGAACTTAATTTAGTCCCGCAACTTCGCAGTATAATTGATCGTTTTGTATATTTTCCTTCAGAAAATATTAGTTTTTTTCCAAAAAACGAAAATCCATTTAAAATATATAATATTATTGAAGATTCTTCACCTAAGGCCTTATTAGTAGATGCTACTGGTGAGATTATCAAACGTTTTGACAACATAAAATACAGTAATGTCTTTTTACAAGAATTACAATTTTATACTACTTCAACAGATAAAATTGCTAATGGTTTTAAAAAATTTAAATCAAATTCTGTGGATGACTTGTTAGAAGTTGCCGAAGGTTATTTTCTAATTTCGTATGAAGTAAACGATCGGGCAAAAAATACCTATCTTGAAATTGCTAATTCCTATATTCAAAATGCTGAAAAATTGACGAAAAAGAAATTGTTCAAAAACAAAAAAAATTTAGAAAAATTAGCCTTAATGCAATTGTATCATCATGCTTTTAGTCAAAACTTTCAAAAATTAGCTTTAGAATTATCTACTTGGAATGAAGCAACAATTCATCATCATAATTTAGCCAATTATTATTTTCTAAAATTGGTTATCTCACAATCCGATGATGAAATAGCAAAAAAATTAAAAGCAATAGACACCAAAAACCGAATTGATACTGTTGCTTTATTGCAATCAAACTAATGATTTTGCTGCTTTAAATAATCGTAATTCTTCCCAAGAATATAAATCGCCCACTTTTTCTTTTAAAGGCGTCAGACTTTCTTCGTTGTATCCTTCGAATAAAGCGTTTAATTCGCTTATTTTATCCTCTGGCAACAAATCATACACGGAAACTGTTTTTGCTTGAATAAGCTTCGTAAAATGGCCGTAAATAGTGTTTTTTGTTAAAACGCGTGCCTTTGCAATCTCATCTATACTCATGTTTTGCTGCCAAAGCTCATACGTTTCTTGAATTGTTGATTTTTTTGGCTCTTTTGCTTTTTTCTTTTTTGGCAAATATTGATAAGGGTCAAAATCTTCCTCATCAGCATCTTCTTCAATCAAATTATTTTTGAGTGTTTTGAAATGTGCTAAAACCGTTTGCATTTTATTTCGCTTATAGTGCTGAATTTCATCCGAAATTAAATTTTCTTTACTAATTTCTTTGTTTTCAGCCAACGTAGCAATCATCTTAAGTGCTTTGAACAATTGAAGAATTGCTTTTGTAGTGCTTTCTTCTAATTCAACCAGTTCTGTCATGAACTCTTTCACTCTTTTTTTCCGTTTCACTTCCTCCATTTTCAATAAAAGTTCAAATAAAACGGTATCTAATTTTGGAAAAAAATAATTATGTGCCGATTGAATTCTTTGATAAATATGTGATAAATCTACTTCTTCCGAATGAAAAAGTTTATGAAGTTGAGCGATAAACTTTTGTGCCGGTTCCAGTAAAGCAGCAACTTGTTCTTCCGTTTGAATGATCCAATTTTGGTGTTTTGCTTTTTCCGCTTTTTCGGCATTCTCTTGATAACTAAACCGATGATTACGCCATTGTTGAGCTAACTCATGCCAATCAAAACTATTTTTAATGTAGGATTGAATAAATTGATGCGTTTCTCTTTGAAGTGCAGCCACAATTTTGTTGTTATCTGCTTTATTTTCAGTATATTGCATTACTTCTTGGTCATTCATAATACCGTTTAATTGAATCGGTTTCAACAAAACCAATCCGTCAAGCGAACGCAGTCGTGACAATGCCACATAGGCTTGTCCTGGCAAAAACACCTGAGAAACATCCAAAACAGCTTTGTCAAAGGTTAAGCCCTGACTCTTGTGAACAGTGATTGCCCACGCTAATTTAATAGGATAATGAACAAACGTACCAAGTGTTTCTTCATCAATTTCTTTGGTGTTTTCATTGACTGAATAGCGAATGTTTTTCCACTCATATTTTTCTACTTCAATCGTTTTATTTTCATCCGGAAAATGAACAATAATTTCTTCCTCTGATAAGGATTTGATAAAACCCATTTTCCCATTAAAATAATTCTTTTCCGGCGATAAATCATTTTTAATAAACATGATTTGTGCACCTACTTTCAATTGAAGAATCTCTTCTACCGGATAAATTTTCTCTGGAAAATCACCAACGACTTCAGGTTTAAAACGATAACATTTTCCTTCTAATTCATCCAACGATTCTGCATTAATCGAATCAGCTTTTGCATTATGGGTAGTTAAAGTTATATATCCTTTATTGGCTTTAATATCGAAATTAAGTTTCACAAAATCATTCAACACCACCATATCTTGTTGTGTGATAGTGTTGTTGCGAAGGTTATTTAAAACAGTAATAAATCGTTCATCAGTCTGACGGAAAATCTTTGAAAGTTCAATATACAATGGCGGTTTTTCTTGAATTACTTTGGCATTGAAAAAGAAGATTCCTCGATAATAATTGCGTAAAACTTTCCATTCTTCGTTTTTTACAACGGGTGGCAATTGCAATAAATCGCCAATAAAAAGCACTTGTACTCCGCCGAAAGGCTTGTCTTTTCTTCTGACTTTTCGTAACATAAAGTCGACAGCATCAAGCAAATCGGCTCTCAACATACTCACTTCATCGATAATGAGCAATTCCATATTAAGCATCTCGGCTTTCTTTTGTCCGCTCATTTTAAAATGCTTTACTAAGGTGTTTTTTGTTTCGAACTTTTGGTGTTGCGAGATACTTGAACCGGCAGTATATTCTGGAATGAAACCTCCAAAAGGCAACTGAAACATAGAATGAATCGTTACTCCACCGGCGTTTAGTGCGGCAATTCCTGTTGGAGCTACTACAACTGTGTTTTTGTATGTAGTTTGGATGATGTTCCTGAGTAAAGTTGTTTTTCCTGTACCGGCTTTACCGGTTAAGAATATAGAACAATTGGTCTGATTGATGAATTGAAGAATCTGTTTGGCTTCTGATGTAATTTCCATTTGGCGTTTAATTTAAAATACGAAGGTAAAAATTTTTATAAAAATATAAAAATGAAAGGAATAACAAAAATAAAAAAGCCTTTCCAAATGAAAAGGCTTAGCTAAATTTATTTTTTTAAAGTGTCTTCTTTATCTTTCTTTGGCTCTTCTTTTGTTTCTGAAGATGATTTACTTTTATATCTTTCGTTAAGCAATTTAATCATTTCATTCGTAATATCATATTCCTCTTTAGCATATAAAACAGTGGCTGCATCACCTGTGCCATAGATATAACTATACCCTTTTTCTTTGCCGTAGTCTTTGATATATTTTTTGATATCTTTTACTAAACTATCCATTTCTTTTCCGCTTTCTTCTTGTAATTGACGTAATATAGCTTGTTGTGCATATGACAACTCTTGCTCTTTTTGTTGTAATTCAGCTCCTTTTTGTTGAGCCCATTGTGGACCGTATGTTTGAGCATTTTTTTGGAAATTTGAAGCCTCGCTTCTAAATCGAACCAACTCAGCTTCTAACTGCTTGCCCATTTCCTCCCCTTTGGCTTTATATTTTTCTTCAATATCTTTTGCTTCTGTATATTCATCCAGCAATTTAGAAGTGTCCACATAAGCAGTTTTGAATTCTTTTTGTTCAGCAGCTTTTTCACAAGATGCCATAGCTAATAACAAGCTGAAAATAAAAATCGATTTTTTCATTATAAATAAATGGTTATAAATTTTGGTAAAAATAATAATTCTAATTTAGATTCAAAGTAAGGTTAAAGAAAGTTATAATAGTTAACCCGTTGGGTGTAATTAAATGATTTGGTTTTTAATATTATTAATTGGTCTGTCAAAGATAAATTTATTGATAAATTGAACTAAAGTTAGAGATGTTATTTTTGCTAAAATTCTGGTTCTGAAACCTTCAAAAGATTTGGCATAAT
>CALRRY020000028.1:0-40089 GCA_943370635.1 Variovorax paradoxus | reverse complement strand
CCGTTTTGAATTGCTTCAAAAATTCATCAGATAATAAATCTTCTTTTTTCATAATACTGTGTAAAAATTTAAAATTAAACAAAAAAATAATGGGGTTTTAAAACCCCATTATTTTTCAACTTACACAGTTTATCGGACAGTACCTTTTTTTATGGAGTGACGCAACTTTTTGCTTTCTTTTTCATCTATAGTTAAATCAATCAAACAATTCATGAAAAAATTATTTTTATTTTTGGCATGTATGCCGTTTTTACTCGCCACTACATGCGAAGAAGATGACGAGGTCATTTGCACTCAAGAAGCAAAAGCCGGTTTGAATATTACTGTTAAAGATGCAGTTACCAATGAATTTCTTTCATCCGGAGTTACTGTTGTTGCACAAGATGGTTCTTATACCGAAACGTTAGAAGCTTTTCCTCAAAGTGATATACCGGTTTTTATGGGAGCCTTTGAGCGTGTAGGCACTTATACATTTACAGTTTCCAAAGAAGGTTATCAAACCTATACTTCTGAGCTTGTTATTCTAACAGCAGATGTTTGCCATGTTATTCCTCAAAATTTTGTGGTATCACTGCAACCCAACTAAGGCATGTTTGTTTTGTTTTATACACGAAAAACCCTGCTAAGTATAAATTTTAGCAGGGTTTTTATTTTATTATCTTGTCATTCCGACGAAGGAGGAATCTCTTTTCTAACTTAATGAGATTCCTCCTTCGTCGGAATGACAAACAATGGGTATAAAAATTTTCAATTATTTCGTCTTTTTTACATACTGCGTTAAAATATAAATACTTTGGTTTTCCACTCTCCCTTCAATCAGGTTAGCATCATCCCAAACCAATTTAATATTGTGTACCGCAGCACCGCGTTTAGCCGTGAAGTTTGCTCCTTTTACATCTAAATCTTTAATCAAAACCACCGAATCACCATCTTTCAATATATTTCCGTTAGCATCTTTGTGAATGATTTTTGCATCGTCTTCATCTCCTTCTCCGGTAGCTTTTGCCCATTCTAAGGCATCTTCTTCCAGATACATCATATCGAGCAAATCGTGGTATTTTAATCGGGCTAACATTCGCCAAGAAACAATTTGCACCGGTAAATGTTCACTCCACATACTTTCATTTAAACCTCGCCAGTCTTCCGAATTTGTTGTTTCCGGATTCTCGATTTGATTTTTTAAGTTTTGGGTGATTAAAAGACAGTTTTCAGAACTTTCTTCGGTTTTAGGAGGAACATTGTATAGCACTAAATTTTCCTCCAAACCACTGATTTCACATTTAGAACCGCAACGATCTCTTACTTTTTTTTCGGTAAAGGTCATTATAAATTAAAAGAAGCTCCGATACTAAATTGGAATTGATTGTTTAGTTTTTCATAACCAATTGGGTCATTGTTGTAAGAAGCAATTGGAAATCCAACTTCTGAAAACAATCCAAATCCTTCGGAAAAGAAGTAACGAATACCGGCATGAGCACCGAAATTACGCAATCCTAAATTTAAACCCGGATAAATATCCATTTCTGCCGGTAATTTTAAAACATTTCCAATGTTGGCACTAAAACGGGCTTTGATATCAAATTCATCTTCAAATTTTGAAGCGTCACCATCCACACTTAACAAGTAAACAGTCTGAACACCAATTGACATGTTTTCACCAATCCCACGGTCATAAAACAAAGTGATTCCGGTTGCGTGGTCTTGTATGTTAGCACCTACTTGAAACTTTTGATCTCCTTTTCCTTTATACGCTTGAGCATTTGCAAAAAGAGAACCGAACAATAGTCCTAAAACAAATAATTTTTTCATGGTTATAAATTTTTTACAAAGGTATGATTTTTAGTAAATAATGGTGAAGTTATATTGAATTTTCAAGTGATTAATGAACACGGATTTTAAAAATTGGAGTAATTTGGATAATTTGATTTTATAAGCTTTACACCTGACAGGTTTTTTTTCAAACCTGTCAGGTGTAATATTATCAATAGATTTTTAAAATTTTATAAATTTCTAAAATCTGTGTTCTAAAAATTAAATAGTTTTAATTCCTCCCTTTCTCATTAGGATACAATTGAGGTAAAGGTTCACTTTGCCAATATTCTTTAGAATCCACATCTAAAATAGTAAGCGGTCCATAAAAAGCAGCTCCCGTATCAATATTCCACACACAGGCTTTGTTGATGGGAATCGTTTCATTGATGCGAGTGGTGGGTGTATGACCGATATAAATTTCGTTGTAAAAAGTAAACCTTTTTGGATAGTACGGACTATTTTTAGTTAATTCCGGATTGAGCGAAAGAGCGGTTTCCCACAAGGTTCTATCCCAATAAAAAAGTCGAGGATAATATTCATAGGCAATACCGTTGACATTGGTAAAACCTGCATGAATAAACAACCGATTTTGTTCGTCTAAATAATAATCACGTAATTGGTTTTCTAAGAAATCAATGTGTTCTAAACGAGTTTTTTCAGAGATTTTTCGATAGGCATCAATGGTCGATTGACCTCCATGCTTAAACCATTCTTGGTTGTAATCGTTTGTTTTTAAATAATTGAGTAACAATTCGTCGTGGTTCCCACGGATGAAAATACAGTTTTGATACTTCCCTAATTCAATTAAAAAATCTAACACCTGCGGCGATTCGCTCCATCCATCTACATAATCGCCTAAGAAAATTAATGTATCTTTTTTGTTGGCTTGACTTCTTTCGAGTACTTGGTGTAAAGCCCGAAGACCACCGTGAATGTCGCCGATTACGAATGTTTTAGTCATTGTTTTTATCATATTTAACTTTTCTTAAAATCCGCAAAGTCTCCTTAAAATTGATATACACCATTTGATTTTCTACTGATTTCAAGAGTGTTTTGGCATCAATTAATTTTTGTTTGGCTTCTTCAAATCCGTTTAAAAAACAGATCATCAAGGTTGAAGGCAAATTTAATAAATCCCGTTTTTCATTTTCAGATAAGGCGGTTCCTTTTTGCAATTTTTGTAGCAAAGCTAAATTGGAATTATAAATATGAAACATCATTTTTCGGTTATATTGAGGTGGGTCAAACAAAAATTCATTTTCAATTTTATAATAACCGTTGTCAAAAAAAGTCAATGTTTGTTTTTCCAGTGGATAGTAACTTGTTTTGTCATTCAACCCCAATGGTACATATTCAGTTATCGAAAATGTTTTGTCATCATATTCAATGGAAACTTCATCAAAGGCTGAATAAAAAAGTTTAATTTGTTCGTTAATCAATTCAATATCTACTCTTGAAAAAAAGGTTTTATCCCTAACTTTTTTCTTATTTCCTGCCCAACAAACTACAAAAAGCTCTTTAAAAACATGGTATTTGGTAGACATGTCTTTATGACGATTGTACATAAAATCCAAAACATTTTCTAAAGTGTAAGAAATGCTATTTCGAGAATTGTTTTCAATCCCAATAACTGTTTCTGCATTTATTTTTGAAAATGGAATTTTTTCGTCTGTTGGTATGGAATTACTGCCTCTTCGCACAAAAACAGTGTGAGCAGGAATAGTATAAATTCCCTTTTTAAAAGCAGAAATTTTGCTTTTTGGTTTGATGGTTACCAATCCAACTACCTTGTCTTTAGGTAAGTTTGGGAACGGCACATTTTCATATTGAATTTTAGGAGGATTTTCCAAAAAGGCATTTACCAAGTTTTGAATGCGACTATCGTCAAAGAAATCATCACCCACAATTTCATTTTCTTGATCTTCCACCCCTACAACAATATAGGCATTATTAGTTGGATTGGAATTAGATAAGGCACAAATGTGCTTCAAAAACTTTGCTTTTCCTTCTTTTGAATGTAAATTAAGTTGTCGCTTTTTATCATAGAAACTATTCTCATCATGATGAGCTAATAAGTTTTTAATAAGCAATCGTTTATTAATCACGTTGATTCACTTTTAGTTAAAAAATAACGCTCAACAAATAGATTTATTTATTGAGCGTTTAAAAGCGGTTAGAAAAAGACTAATTTTTAACTATTTTCTTTGTGCCAATTTTTGTGTTATCAGCAAAAACATTTACAAAATAAACGCCGTTATCTAAGTGTTTTATATTAATTTCAGCTTGCTTTGAATCCATTATTTTACGACCATTTAAATCAAAAAGTTGATATGAAAGGTTACCAAAATCAGAATTGCTAACAGAAATAGAAACAACATCAGATGTTGGATTTGGATATGCATCTATTCGAGTTGATCTTGAAAAATCTGCAACTCCTAAAGTGTTACCTTCTAATGTAAACGAAAGATTGTTAAAAGCGGTATTGTTCGTCAAAGTACTGATTGTAGTCCAATTGGTTGCACCAGCACCAAAAGCGTTTGCTGGATCAACAAGTTTTGCTTGATAATTGGTTCCACTTGCACCAGTTCCTGTATTCCAATTGAAACGAGATGTAGCTGTATATGCTGTTAAGTTTACTTTAGGAGCAAAAACTAACCAATAAGTTGTTGCAGCATCAACAATAACCGGACTTGATAGAGCGGTAGTTAAATCAATATCAAAAACTACTGTTTGAGCCGTTTGAGTTAATGTAATGCCAGTTTGAGCTCCAACCACATCTAAATCTGCTACTATTGTTCCACCTAAACCACCGGGTATACCGGATGGAATATTTGTGGCACCATTTGTATAAATCATTAGTCGCATTCCTTGATAAATTGTAGAAAGGTTTTGGTCATTTTGAAATCCTCTCAATGTAACTTTTGTCAATTGAGTTTGTTCAGCAACCGTAAAATCATCGGCACTATAAACAGCATTTCCATTCGAAAGAACATTTGAAATGATTCCATTTGTTCCGGTTACAGGTTGATCAAAAACAACTGTTTGACTTAACATTGCACTTGAACAAGCAAGAAATAAAAAGTAAAGTTTTTTCATAAAAAGAAGTTTAAAAATTTCCCTACCAAATTAAGAAATTTTAGAATACAAAATCATTTTTATATATAAAAAATACTTTTTAATAAAAACAATATCAGTTCAATAGATTTTTTTAAAATTTAATAAATCAATTTAATTTTAAAAGTAAACTTATCAAGGCACCTTTTTCCCCATACTCTCCGTCCAAATTTCAAACCAATCTTCAATATCCCATTTTATGTTTTCTGCTTTTTGCAATTGTTGAATGCGGGCAACATTAACAGTTCCGGCAACCGGAATGATGTTTGAAGGATGATGTTTAATCCAAGAAAGCAATAAAATATCGGCTCCAACACCGTATTTTTCTGTTAATCTTACCAATACTTTTTTTAATCTTCTGGTTTGCTCAGAATCTTCTCTGAAAACACTACCCAGCGGATTCCAGGCCATTGGACGAATGTTGTGAACTTGCATATGGTCTAAGCTTCCGTCTAACATGGGCAGAAAATGAGTAGCAGAAAATTGTATTTGATTATACGACACGTTCGTTTTTTGTTGAATTAAATCCGTTTGAGAAGGCGTAAAGTTTGACAAACCAAAATCAATTATTTTACCTTCTTTTTTTAACTCTTCAATCGCTTCTGCAATTTCGTCAGCTTGCATCAAAGGACTTGGACGATGAAGTAAAAAAACATCCAAATAATCAGTTTGAAGATTTTTTAGCGAATTTTCTGCAGACCAAATAATGTATTCCTTTGAATAATTATAATGCTTAATGCGATTATTTCGATTATCGGAAAGATGTTGAATACCACATTTTGTGACCAATTGAATGGCTGAACGATTGATGTTACTTTGTTTAAAAGCTTCACCAAATGATGCTTCTGTTGTATATCCACCATAAATATCAGCATGGTCAAATGAGGTGATTTTATTTTCTAAACAAATTAGAATTAAATTGGACATTTCAGACACATTTAACTTTTTGTCCCAAACACCCCAATTCATAGTTCCTGCTACAACAGGAGATAATGTTGTTTTCATTTTTTTATAATTTATGGCAATAGGTAAAGAGTAATTATTAATAGGTGATTTTAACTTGAAACCTGAAACCTGAAACTTTCAAACCCGCAACTTTTTAGTATTCGGTCTTAAAATTATAAAAACTATATCACAAAACACTCTTAAAGCCTACTATTTAAAAGAAGTTTTAACGCAACGTTAACATCTTAGAAGGAATAAAATTTTCAATTTGCACTGTTAAAATTAACAATTTAATTTTAGTTCAAAAAATTGAATAAAATGGAAGAAAACACAGCCACATTGGATATTAGAGCCATTAATGAAAAAATTGAAAGAGAAAGTGCTTTTATCGATTTGCTCACCTATGAAATGAACAAGGTCATTGTAGGTCAAAAACACATGGTAGAACGATTGTTAATTGGTCTTTTAGGGCAAGGACATATCTTGTTGGAAGGGGTTCCGGGTTTAGCTAAAACCTTAGCGATTAACACTTTATCTCAAGCCGTTCAAGGTTCGTTTAGCCGAATTCAGTTTACGCCAGATTTACTTCCTGCCGATGTAATTGGTACGATGATTTATAACATCAAACAAAATGAATTTTCCATCAAAAAAGGGCCCATTTTTGCTAATTTCGTTTTAGCTGATGAGATCAACCGTGCGCCGGCAAAAGTTCAATCCGCTTTGTTGGAAGCCATGCAGGAGAAGCAAGTAACGATTGGTGAAACTAGTTTTAAATTAGATAAACCATTCTTGGTTTTAGCGACTCAAAACCCAATCGAACAAGAAGGAACGTATCCGTTACCGGAAGCTCAAATGGACCGTTTCATGCTCAAAACTGTAATTGATTATCCTAAAATGGAAGATGAGCGTTTAGTAATTCGTCAAAATCTTAAAGGAAGTTACGAGAAGGTAAATGCTGTGATTTCGATTGATCAAATTCTTCGTGCTCAACAGGCCGTTCGGGAAGTGTACATGGACGAAAAAATCGAAAAATATATTTTAGATATCATTTTTGCTACACGTTTCCCTGAAAAATACAAATTAGAAAGTTTAAAACCACTTATTAGCTATGGTTCGTCTCCACGTGGAAGTATCAATTTAGCTACTGCGGCTAAATGTTTTGCGTTCATTAAGCGAAGGGGATATGTGATTCCTGAGGATGTGCGTGCAGTTGTTCATGATGTATTGCGTCACCGTATCGGAATAACATACGAAGCAGAAGCAGAAAACATTACTTCGGTTGAAATTATTAATAAGATTGTAAACGAAATTGAAGTGCCTTAATTTTTTGTTTCAAGTTTAATGTTTCAAGTTTAAATACCTGAAACAAAGAAAACCTGAAACTTGAAACCTGAAACAAAGAAAGAATGGAAACAAAAGAGCTACTCAAAAAAGTACGAAAAATAGAAATCAAAACCCGACGATTGAGTGATCATATCTTTTCGGGGGAATACCACACGTCGTTTAAAGGTCGTGGTATGACGTTCTCAGAAGTGCGTCAATACCAGTTTGGCGATGATGTTCGTGCGATTGATTGGAATGTGACTGCTCGCTATAACGAACCGTATATCAAAGTTTTTGAAGAAGAACGAGAACTCACTATGATGTTGATGGTGGATATTTCGGGTTCGGAAAGTTTTGGAACGAAAAACCAATTGAAAAGTGAAATTGTGACTGAAATTGCTGCAACAATGGCTTTTTCGGCTACTCAAAACAACGATAAAATCGGACTGATTTTGTTTTCAGATGAAATCGAATTGTATGTACCACCCAAAAAAGGAAAATCACACGTACTTCGTATCATTCGTGAGTTGATTGAATTTAAACCGAAAAGTCATAAAACCAATCTTTCGCAAGCCTTGAAATTTTTATCGAGTGTGATGAAAAAGAAAGCAATTGTTTTTTTAATCTCCGATTTTATTGTAGATGATACGTATGAACACACGTTAAAAATCGCCGGTAAAAAGCACGACATAACCGGTATTAGAGTGTATGATATTAGGGAAGAAAAAATACCTAACATTGGAATGGTAAATATGTTGGATGCCGAAACCGGAGAAACACTTTTGGTGAACACCAATTCAAAATCCATCCGAATGGAATATGAAAAATACTATCGAGACAGAGTGAATTATTTCAAAGAAACCTTTTCCCGATGCGGCTCAGGAACTGTTCATACTCGAGTAGATGAAAGTTACGTAACCAAATTGTTGACTTATTTCAAATCCAGATAAACTAGTTGTTAAGCCAAAATGAAACAAAAAATATACATACTATTTCTACTGCTTTCTACCGTAGTTTTTGCTCAGCAAAAAAGAGTAACTACTTCAGTTGACAGTACCAAAGTAAAAATAGGAGCTCAAATCAATTTGACACTTAAGACAACAGTAGATACCTTGTCCAAAGTAGCCTTTCCGGAAGGAAAATTATTCGGACGATTGGAAGTGCTAGAAAGTTATCCCACCGATACCATCAAGGAAAATGATAAATACCAATTGATTAAAAAATATGGGTTGACGCAATTTGACAGTGGAAAGTACACCATACCTTCCCTTCAAGTGATAATCAATGCAAAAGGATATCCGACTGATAGTGTATTGGTAGAAATTCTTCCCGTAGTGGTTGATACGTTGAAACAACATATGTATGACATTAAGGATATTTCAACTGTTCCAAATGATTATTCCTATTGGTGGATTATTCTATTGATTGTTATTGGATTTGCCGGATTGGGTTATCTTATTTACTATTTCATTAAAAGAAATAAAAAACCGGTTGAAGAAGAAATCGTGTATGCTTCTCCCATCGAAAAAGCTACAGCTCATTTAAAATCCCTCGAAAAAAAGAGTTTGGTAGAACGTGGTGAAGTGAAAGAGTATTATTCGGAATTGACTACTATTGCACGAACTTACATTGAAGAAGCCATCGAAATTCCGGCAATGGAAAGTACTACAGATGAGTTGATAGCGGCTTTTAAAATAGCCGTGGTTAAAAAGAAACTTTCTTTGTCTGAAGAATCCATTAAAAATCTAGAAAAGGTTCTCAAACAAGCCGATTTAGTAAAATTTGCTAAATCAAAACCGTTGGAATTTGAGATTGCTGATGATAAAATCAAAATAGAAAAAACCATTTATAAAATTCACCAATCCATTCCGGAAGTAGTGGAAGAAGAGGAAGATTTAATCGATAGTGAAGCAATAAAAGCCAAAATTTTAAAACGCAAAAAAGCTAGACAACGCAACATTATTATACTTTCTACGGTTGGTGTTATATTACTTTCATTGGGAATTTTGGTTGCGGTTAAAGGATTTGATTTCTTAAAAGACAACATCATTGGACATCCAACCAAAGAATTATTGGAAGGTGAATGGGTTTCGAGTGAATATGGAAACCCTGCCATTATTATAGAAACTCCTAAAGTGCTTAAACGAATGGATGTATCAAAAATGATGGGCAAAGAGTTAGGGGAATTAGCCAACATGCAAATGTTTGGTTATGGTTCGATGATGGATGATTATTATATAGCAATCATGACAACCAACTTTAAAAAAGATGTAAAAGTTGATTTGAATCAAGCGTTTGAAGGTTCATTGAAAATGATGGAAGCAAACGGAGCTCAAAATATTTTAGTGAAACAAAATGAGTTTTCAACTCCCGAGGGAGTCAATGGTTTACGGGCGTATGGAACAATGAGTGTTTTAGATAAGCTTACCAAAAAAAGCAGAAAAGCGTTTTATGAAGCAATTTATTTTGCTCAAGACGGAGGTTTGCAACAAATAGTAGTGATGCACGAGGAAGGCGATGAAGTGGCTAACCAAATTACAGAACGAATTTTGAATTCAGTCGAACTGGCCAAATTAAAACAATGATGGAAAAGATAACGTTTTTACATCCGCAGTTTTTTTGGTTGTTTACCCTTTTACCGGTTGCAATCGCTTGGTATGTTTGGAAAAGAAATAAACAAACCGCAACTTTAAAAGTGAGTTCTTTGAAAGGTTTTAAAGTAAAAGGTTCCATTCTTCCTAAATTAAAGCCGATACTTTTTGTGATGAGAATGTTGGCTTTAAGTTCCATAATAGTTGCTTTGGCTCGCCCAAGAACGGTGGATGTGAGCAACAAAACCAAAACCACTCGAGGAATTGACATTGTGATGGCTACAGACGTTTCAGGAAGTATGTTGGCCAAAGATTTAAAGCCTAATCGGTTAGAATCTTTAAAAAAGGTAGCAGCCAATTTTGTGAATGACCGACCTAATGACCGTTTCGGAATTGTGGTATATGCGGCTGAAAGTTATACTAAAACTCCCGTAACGAGTGATAAATCGATTGTGATTGATGCTATCAAAAGCATTAAGTATGATAATGTTTTAAAAGACGGAACCGGAATCGGGATGGGATTGGCTACTGCCGTAAATCGATTAAAAGACAGTAAAGCCAAAAGTAGAGTTGTCATTTTGTTAACTGATGGAGTCAACAATGCCGGATTTATCGAACCCGAAACTGCAGCTGATATTGCCAGAGAATATGGCATAAAAGTATATACCATTGGAATAGGAACCAACGGAATGGCAGAATTTCCATATGCGTATGCACCCAATGGTGGATTTTTATTCCGTATGATGCCGGTTGAAATTGATGAAGCCTTAATGAAAAGCATCGCCAAAAAAACCGATGGAAAATATTTCAGAGCAACAAGCAACAGTAAATTAGAAGAAATTTACAACGAAATCAATAAGTTAGAAACCACTGAAATTGAAGAACAACGATTTTATAATTACGATGAAAAATTCCGACCACTAATTTGGATTGCCGGATTGCTTTTGTTAATTGAAATTTTATTAAAACAAACCATTTTTAGAGGTTTTATATAATATGTATTCACAAATAGACGAAAAAATATATTTATACTTTTTAGCTGTTATCCCACTGATAGTCTTGCTTTTTCTTTTCAATTTATATTGGAAACGAAAAAAACAACACGAATTTGGCGATGTAGAATTGGTTAAAAAGTTAAGCCCGGAGAATTCGGTTTTTAAATCCGTTTTGAAGGTTACCGTTTTATTGTTGGGTTTGGCAAGTTTAATCATAGCTTTAGCCAATCCGAAAATTGGTACCAAAATGGAAACGGTAAAACGAGAAGGAATCGATATTGTTTTTGCTATTGATGTTTCTAAAAGCATGTTGGCTGAAGACATGGCTCCCAACCGATTGGACAAAACCAAACAAATTGTTTCGCAAATCATCAATCAATTGGGAAGCGACCGAATCGGAATGGTGGCTTATGCCGGAAGTGCTTTTCCGGTTTTACCGATTACAACTGATTATGGTGTGGCTAAGATGTATTTACAAGGTATGAATACCGATATGGTTTCTTCTCAAGGAACTTCGTTGGAAGATGCCATCAAATTATCGGCCAATTTTTTTGATAAAGGTAATACAACTAATAAGTTAATTATTTTAGTTTCCGATGGTGAAGATCATTCAGAAGGGTATGAAGGTGCGATAGAAGAAGCTATAAAAGTAAAAGCAAAGATTATAACGATTGGTGTAGGAACTGAAAAAGGTGGACCAATTCCATTAAAAAGAAACGGAGTAGTAGAGAGTTTTAAACGGGATCAAAACGATGAGGTAGTAGTAACAAAACTCAACCCCGAAATTCTAAAAGAAATTGGGAAAGGAACCAAAGGCGGATATGTGTATGGCGGAAACACTAAAGAAGTTTTGGATTATGTTAAAAATGCTTTGGATAATATTGAAAAAACCGAATTTGAAACCACACAAGTAGCCGATTTTCAATCGCAATTTCAATGGTTTTTAGGAGTTGCGTTTCTACTTTTGTTTTTGGATATTTTCTTGTTGGAAAGAAAAACAAAATGGATAAGTAAGTTGAACTTATTTAACGAAAAGGAATCATGAAAAAGCTAGCTATTTTAGTATGTTTACTTTTTTCCTTTCTTTTGCAGGGGCAAGAAAAAGAGAAGCAGGAAAAAGATAAAATTTTACCCAAAGCAAATGAAGCTTTTGCGGAGAAAAATTATACTGATGCCGAGGCACAATATAGAATTTCTAATTCAAAAGGATTATCGGGTGCAAAACCGGCTTATAACTTAGGAAATGCGATTTATAAACAAAATCAGTTTAGTGAATCCAAGTTTGCGTATGGAAAAGCACTTGAAAAAGCAACCACTAAAGAAGAAAAACATAAAGCTTGGCATAATTTAGGCAATGTGTTTATGAAAGAAAAGCAATATAGCAAAGCAGTTGAAGCCTATAAAAATGCGTTGCGAAATAATCCCTCAGATGAACAAACCCGATACAATTATGCTTTGGCAAAAGAGTATTTGAAGAACAATCCGGAAGATCAAAACCAAGACAAGAAAGACGATAAAAAGGACGATAAGAAAGACGACCAAAAGCAAGACAAAGGCGACGGCGATAAAGACAAAAAAGACGATAAAAAAGAAGGAGATAAAGATAAAGGGAAAGGAGATAACAAAGAAGATAAGAACGAAGGCGATCAAAAGAAAGATCAAAATCAAGGCGGTCAACCCAAGCCACAACCTTCAGGAATTTCTAAAGAAAGTGTTCAAAATCTTTTAGACGCTGTAAATAATGAAGAAAAGAAAGTGCAGGAAAAAGTGAATCTTCAAAAAGTGAAAGCTAAACCAGTTCAAACGGAAAAAGATTGGTAATTGAAAATGAAAAAACTAGTATTCATACTATTATTAACGTGTCAAACCTTTTTTGCACAAGTTCAATTTGATGCCAAAGCAAGTAAAACGTCTTTGGGATTAAACGAACGATTGCGAATTGATTTCACAATGAATGTGGATGGCGATAATTTTGTTCCCCCGTCATTTGAAGGTTTTCGGTTGTTGGCCGGGCCGAGTCAACAAGTGAGTCAATCATGGGTAAATGGTAAAAGTTCGTTTAACAAAACCTACTCCTATTTTTTATTGCCTTTGCAGAAAGGAAACTTAAGTATTAAACAAGCTTCGATAGAATACAACGGTCAAATCTATAAAACCACACCAATTGCTGTAAAAGTAACGGATGCAGTTGAACAACCTCGTGACCCTAATGATAATTCTGTTTCCATAAATGATGCTTTACATTTAGTAGCCGATGTAAGTAAAGCGAATCCGTATTTGAACGAACCGATTACGGTTGTCTATAAATTGTATTTCAGCCACAATATCGGAATAACGAATTGGCGGGAATTAGATAAACCAAAGTACAATGATTTTTGGAGTCAAAATATCGACATCAAACAATTAGTGGCTGAAGAAGGGACATACAAAGGGGAACGATTTCGCTATGTAGTACTTCGCAAAACTGTTTTATATCCCCAAAAATCAGGAAAGTTGGAAATCGAACCACTTTCGTTAGATATAGATGTAGAATTACCAACTAATCGACGCAATATTTTTGGTCAAGTAATGTTGACTAAAGATCACAAACGGGTTTCTGCAGGAAGCAAAATCATTAATGTAAAACCACTTCCGGAAAATGGGAAACCTATCGATTTTTCGGGTGCTGTTGGTAAGTTTGATTTTAAAGTTACGCCATCCAAAACCACCTTAAAAAATGGGGAAAGTATGGATTTAGAAGTGAGTGTTTCCGGTGTAGGAAATTTAAAATTATTTAGCCTTCCAAAACCGGTTGTTCCTACTGCTTTAGAAATGTATGATCCGGTTCATTCCGAAAATGTAAATACGCCATTGAGTGGGATGAACGGTAAAATTTCAGATAAATACACTATCATTCCACAATTTAAGGGAAATTATACCATCAAACCGATTCAATTTTCGTATTTCGATTTAGGGTCAGGAAGTTACAAAACCATCACATCCAATGAGATTATGATTAATGTAATGGATGGACCATCTTCGCCCAATGCTGGAAATACAAATCAAGACAATGCTTCGGTCGATAAAAAAACAGTTTCGGCTCAAGATCAATTCAAATTCATTCATTTAAAAACCAAATTATCTCAAATCAATAAAAAAGATTTCTTTGGCTCTACAACTTATTATGTTTTGATGGGAATTCCGTTTTTACTGATTCCATTTATTATTTTGTTCAAAAAGAAAAAAGAAGCAATAGACGGTGATGTGATTGGTAATAAGTTGAAAATGAACAATAAATTGGCTAAGAAATATCTATCGGAAGCTAAAAAACAATTGGGTAACAAAGAACCATTTTATGTTGCGTTAGAAAAATCGTTACATAACTTTTTGAAAGCTAAATTGAAAATTGAAACTTCTGATATGAGCAAGGATTTGATAAAAGAATTATTATCAGATAAAAAAGCCCAACCGGAAACGATCGAAAAATTCATTCAAATTACCGAAAATTGTGAGTTGGCTCGTTATGCTCCTTTTTCTGATGTGGCTATGCAAAACGATTTTGACAAAGCAGCAGAAGTTATTTCTGAATTGGAAAAACAAATTTCTTAACATCAAAACCATGAAAAATATCATCTATATTTTACTCTTGCTAACCCAAACATTTTGGGCTCAGAGTGTTTTTGATAAAGGAAACGAACACTATCGAAAAGGCAATTATCAAGAAGCGATAATTGCTTACGAAAGTATTATAAAAGGCAAAAAAGAATCGTGCGATTTATATTTTAATTTGGCCAACAGTTATTATAAACTAAACCAAATTGCTCCTGCGATTTATTATTATGAAAAGGCATTATTGATTAGTCCGAATGACAAAGACATTCAAAACAACCTAAAATTTGCCAAGAACAGCACGATAGACGATATAAAAGAAGTCCAAAAAGTGGGTTTTGAAAAAATTCTGGGCAATTTCACAGAACTTTTTCATTATAATTCTTGGGCCTATATTTCAGTGGGATTAGCTGTTTTGTTTCTATTGTTTTTCATAGGATACTATTTCTCACAAACAACCTTGGCAAAACGCATCTTTTTTGTGGGAATGTTCATTATTCCGATTTTGATTTTGATGGCTGTTGGTGCGGCTATTTTTGAAAGAAATCTTTACATCAGTATAAAACCGGCAATTGTTTTTGCGGATGTAATTTCGGTAAAAAACGAACCTCGAGAAAACGCTACAGATGCTTTTATTCTTCATGAAGGAACGAAAGTTTTTGTTTTAGAAACAATTGAGAATTGGAAAAAAATTCAACTTACAGATGAAACCGAAGGATGGATTTTAAGTGAAGCTATTAAGGAGTTGAAGTAGTTTCTTCATACACTTTTTTCACATCATCAATCCAATTTGTAACCGTTGGCATCAAAAAAGATATTGATTCTAAAATGAGTTCATAAAAAAGCTTTCTTTTTTTTAAACAAAAATAACTTTTTTGTGAACCATTAAGGTATTAAGATACATTAAGACATAATGTATCTTAATACCTTAATGATTTAAATAATTTAAGTTTTTGTTTTTTTTAATTATTCTTATTTCATAAATCTGTGTTCTAAAATGTCTTAATTTTAATGGTTTTAATCTAAAAACATATCTTTGCCAAAAATTGTGGATGATTGATGAAATAACTCTTCCGTCATCCCACATCCATCTTCCATCATGTCAAGAGATACACAATTAAAAGAACGTTGGGAAAACGTTGTCAACATACTATCCAACCAATTTGCCGATGGTGATGAACTCGACCTCGATGCCATCATTTACCTTATTGGCGTGCAAGAGCTAGGCAAGGTAAAACAAACCTTTAAAAAAGACGAAAAAATCAATTTGATGCACATTGCCATTTGCCGTTTATTAGAACCGTATGGTTATTATGAGTTTGATTTTTATGATAACGACGGTTGGCCTCATTACATAGTAAAAGAAGAACTTCCGCCACTCAAAGCAGGTGAACAATCTGTTTTGATGAAAGAAGCGATTGTGCAGTATTTTTTGGAAAGAGAAGTTATAAAGTAGTTTTTTGATTTTAATAAAAACTCCCAAATTCCAACTTCCAACTCCCAACTTTTTCCTAAATTTGCACCTTTACAGCACGAACGATGATAGATAAGATAAAAGAATATATTGGCGAAGCACAAGCTTTTCAAACGGATAACAAGGAAACTCTTGAACAATTCAGAATTAAATTTTTAGGAAGCAAAGGTTTGTTGAAAGATTTGTTTGCCGAATTTAAAAATGTTCCAAACGAACAAAAAAAAGAATTTGGTCAGGTTATTAATACCTTGAAAAACACGGCTGAGGAAAAAGTAAAATCCATTCAGGAATTGTTGGAAAGCAAAGAAGAATCGGTTGGACTTTTTGGCGATTTAACGCGTCCGGGTGAGCTTTTTCCAATTGGTTCTCGTCATCCTATTTCATTGGTAAAAAATCAAATTATTGATATTTTTTCAAACATCGGATTCAACGTTTCTGAAGGCCCGGAAATTGAAGACGATTGGCATAATTTTACCGCTTTAAATCTTCCGGAATACCATCCGGCAAGAGATATGCAAGACACGTTTTTTATTCAAACCAATCCCGATGTTTTGTTGCGAACGCACACATCTTCGGTTCAAGTGAGATATATGGAAAACAATAAACCGCCCATCAGAACGATTTCTCCGGGACGAGTTTTCCGTAATGAAGCCGTTTCCTCACGTTCTCATTGTATTTTCCATCAAGTGGAAGGTTTATATATTGACAAAGATGTTTCGTTTGCCGATTTAAAACAAACGCTTTTATATTTTACGAAAGAAATGTTCGGAAAGTCAAAAATTCGTTTGCGACCTTCTTATTTCCCTTTTACCGAACCAAGTGCAGAGGTAGATATTTATTGGGGTTTAAAAACCGAAACCGATTACCGCATCACTAAAGGAACCGGTTGGTTGGAAATTATGGGTTGCGGAATGGTTGACCCGAATGTTTTGAAAAACTGCGGCATAAATCCCGACGAATACAATGGTTTTGCTTTTGGTATGGGAATCGAACGTATTGCGATGCTTTTACACCAAATTGGCGATATTCGTATGTTTTATGAAAACGATGTTCGCTTTTTAGAGCAGTTTAAAACGAGTATTTAAATTAACCACTAAGAAACCATGAGTTCACAAAGAACACAAAGATTGAATAGTGAACTTTGTGCCTTCTTGGTGTCTTCGTGGTAAAAAACAAAAAATGAAATCCGACATCATCATCCCAAAAGTAGAAAACGTCTTTCTAGCCGCCATCCAAGAATGGAGTGATGACTTTATGGAAAACATTTGGAATGTGTATCTCATCAACGACAGTGACTTCAAATTAGACAGCGTAATGGTCGTTTCAAAAGCTTTTGGAACGGTTGATGGCGAAATGAAAAAAACGTCGTTGCTGCGTCATGCATTCATTGAAATTGAATCGGTTTCAGCCGTGAAAATTGAAATGATAGAATCAAAAGTGTTGGCGTTAAACAACGAATTTATGGTTACTTTTTTTATTGGAAATACTTTATACGACAAAAAATTTACTTTTAGAACCAATACCATCAACGAACGAGCAACGGAAGAAGTGCCTGTTTTGTTTAAGAATGGGGTGGTGGTGAAGTAAAAGAATATAGAACAAAGAGAATAGAAAATAGACTAAAACTATAAGTGTCTTGTCTATTTTCTTTATTCTATAATCTATTTTCTAAAAATTAATCCAACTTATCCGTCAATTTTTTAAACACACTTTTCGGGTCTTTACTTTCGTATAAAATTTCATAAACCGCATCAATAATTGGGGTTTTAGCTTTGTAATCTTGGTTGAGTTTGTAAGCACTTTTGACGGCATAATATCCTTCGGCAACCATACTCATTTCCATCATGGCACTTTTTACGGTGTAGCCTTTTCCAATCATATTTCCGAACATTCTGTTTCTTGAAAAAACAGAATAACCGGTTACCAATAAATCGCCCAAATAAGCCGAATTATTGATATTGCGTTTCATTTTATGTACTTTTCGGATGAATTTTTTCATTTCTCGAATCGCATTACTCATCAACAAGGCTTGAAAATTATCACCATAACCTAAACCATGAGCCATTCCGGCAGCAATGGCGTAAATGTTTTTTAGCATTGCGGCATATTCAGTTCCGATAATGTCATCGGAAATTTTTGTTTTGATGTAATTGCTGTTTAAATTCTTGGCCACAATTTTAGCTTTTGATGCATCAGCACACGCAATAGTTAAGTAGGAAAGACGTTCTAATGCCACTTCTTCAGCATGACACGGACCGGTAATTACACCAATATTTTCATACGGAATGTCATATTTTTTGTGAAAATGTTCGCCAACAATCAAAAATGTTTCAGGTACGATTCCTTTGATGGCAGAAAAAATAATTTTATCACTTAATGATGCTGTTAACTTTGCTAATTCGGCACTCAAAAAAGCAGAGGGAATAGCAAAAATAAGAATGTCGGCATAATTTACCGCTTCGTTTATATCCGTAGTTAAGTGTAATTTTTTGGTGTCAAATTCAACGGAACTTAAGTAATTGGGATTGTGCTTTTCGGTTTTAATATGGTCAATAGCGTTTTGATTTCGCATGTACCAACAAATTTGAGATTGATTGACACAAAGCATTTTTGCTATGGCTGTAGCCCAACTTCCGCCACCAATTACAGCAAATTTTGGAGAATTGTTCATTTTGTTCATTTAGTTTGCAAAGGTAAATTTAACCTAAATTTTTAAATTCATAGTTTAAAAGTTGAATCAATTTGTTTGATGAAACCGTTTTGCCTAAAGAATGCTCATTTTCATTAAATTGTGGCAGAGCTAAATTTTGTTCCAACGCTTTTTCTGTATAATATTTTTTTCGGGTGGGATGAAATGGAGCAACTGCATTTAAAACCGTATTCCAAACTTCTTTTTCAATGATTTTTTGAATAATTTCTATGCAATCCTGTTGATGAATTAAATTGATGGGTGCTTGCGGATTTTCAATATTATTTCTTCCTGCTAAAAAATTTATAGGATGACGGTCTTCGCCAATTAATCCGCCAAATCGGAGAATTGTAGTTTGAAAATTTGAATTATTTAAAAGTAAATTTTCAGAAATTAGCAATTGTTTTCCACTTTCCGTTTCCGGATTTGGAATAGTTTCTTCGGTTACAATTTGATTTTCATCAGCATAAACCGAAGTAGAACTCACAAAAAGCACTTTTTTAACCGAAGATTTTTCGACAAACGGAATAAAATTCTCCATTTTTGAGACGAAACTTTCACCGGAACTTCCTCTTAATCCGGGTGGAATATTAATAATCAAAATCTCTGAATTTTCTAAAAAATCGACAATTTCATGCGAAATATCATTCGCTTGAAGCGAAATTAAAAATGATGAAATTCCTTCGTTCTTCAGAATTTCTAATTTGGCTTCGGTTGTTGTTGATCCTTTTATCGAGTAGCCCTTTTGAATCAACTGTTTCGCTAAAGGCTTTCCCAACCAACCACAACCTAAAATGCTAATTTGTTTCAAGACTGTCTTTTTGAGTGATTAATGTATCGATGGGTGTTTCAACGTTTTCGATAATTTGAACTTTTTTTGGAACAGATTTATATATTTTCTTCCTCACAATGATTGCATTCGTCAATACAAATGGCATCGGAATAAAAGCATCCGGTCGTTTAGGAATACTGAATTGCGGATTTTCCAATAAATCAAAAGAAGAAACCATCACAGCCATGTCGAGTTTTTCGTCTTTGTGAATTTGAAAACTCAATAGTAATGGTTTGTTATTAATCGGATAATAATTCAACAAATTGGATTTTTTACGTTTAAAAAAGCTTCCTTCTTGATTGATATTTTGCACACCATTTGCTTTCAAATGGTGGATTTTTAATTTTTCTGAAGCAAAAATATCCATGCGGTTTACGTTTTTGTTAGCATCAATTTGAAGTGTGATGGCTCGTTGGTCCCCTACAATCGTATCTCTTAGAAAAGTAAAAGTTGGCTTAGCTATATTTTTCTTTGGAGCTATTGCAGAATAACTGTAACCTGAATTGTACTTGCTGGATAGACCATATTGATTTAAACTATTGTCTAAACTTGGGTTTTCGCCTAAATAATTTTTGGTCCAATGGTCTAAAACTTTATCATAGGTTGCCCAATTGGCTTGCTCTTTATCGGCATCATATACATAAAGTAAACTATTTGGTTTTCCTTTTCCTTTTTCAAATTTGCCATCAAAATGAGCTTTGATAAAAAATCCAATAGAAATGATAAATAATAGTGTTCCCCAATTGGCTTTTTTTGAATAATTGCCAAAAACGGGCAATAAAAGTGCAAAAGTTAATACCACTAAAACGGCACTTCCGGCAAGCATTTTTAAGCCCAAACCGATAGGTAACAATTGAATAAAAGGAGCAAAAATTACGAGAGACGGAATGCTAAAAGCTAAATTTATAAAAGGATTTGATTTTTCTTTAAACACAAAATACATTAGCGTAAATACACCGAAATAGGCTGGAAATACAAAGAAAGCAGCTCCTTTTAAATAAATACACACCAATAAATTAATGATGAACCACAAAAATACCGGAGCTACAAAATGACTTGGCACCAATTTACTTTTAGTGAATTTCGCATACACCCAAAAACAGATGGCCAGTGACAGTAAAACAAACGCAGCAATATAACTATGTCCGTTATAGGTGAATTTATGAAGCATATCTTGGTACTGCGGATAGAGTGATAAAATCATTTCCCAACCGAAAAAAGAAACCAGTCCTACGATAATTAGGGTTAAAAACAAAGGTGCAAATCCGCGGATAACTTCTTTAAAATCTAATAAATGTTTGCCTAATCCAATGATTACAACACCAAGAAAAAGTACAAAAGCAACAATTAAAAGTGGAAAATTCCATGAAAACGGATAATGAAAAAATCCAATTGGTGAGCTGAAATATACGTGATCTTCTTCTGTTTTAAGATTACTCAAATCAGCATTTGAATAATAATTCAGCAAAGGCATTAAATAGGTTGCTTGATGCTCAATAGATTCCGGTGTAATGTTTTCAAAATTATCTTGAACCGTATGATAGTCAAAATGATCATCAATAAAGGCAAAATTAAAACCGGGAATATTGGCTTTTTCGCGAAAAGCAGTTAAATCGGTATCGTTGGGAAGCATTTTATAAATGCTGTACATCAAGGAATTAGAAACCGGATATTTAGGATTGGCTTCACTAAATGTTTTAATCAAATTGGCATTTCCGCCGTTGGTTTCGGCCAACATCATAGATGGTCCTGCTGTTCCACGAGCTTCAAAATTGATGACTAAACCTACTTCTTTTGCCCAAGGATGTTCAGAAGCAAAGGCATACGCACCATTTAAACCCAATTCTTCCGCATCAGAAAACACTATGATAATATCGTTTTTTGGTGTTTTGTTCGTATGTAAATAGGTTCTGATTCCTTCTAAAATAACGCCCAAACCATTGGCATCATCGCTCGCACCATATGATTTGGTATGAGGAGCACTGTCAAAGTGAGTGAGTAATAAAAGTGATTTTGATGAATCGAAACCTTTTATTTTGGCTACAATATTTTGTGTTTCCACTAAATTATTCCATTTGCTCAGAATGGTACTTTTTTGAATTTGTGGTGCAAGCCCTAATTTTTTTAACTCACTTTCTAAATAATTAATAACATTTTGATGGTATGGCGAACCCACATAATGCGGTTCTTTTGAAATTTCTTTCACATGTTTTAAAGCTCTTTCAGTTGAGAATTCTGAAAGTGGCACATTCCCTTTTGAATAATCTGAGGGCATCATTCGGTAAAAAATGAACCAAATAATTCCTGCAACCAAAAGAGAAAGTAATAAAGAAACGTAATTTTTTTTCATGATTGGATATGTTGTTGTGTTTAGTGGTCTCTTTTGACTAACATGAAATAGTCATTTTCCAATGCCATATAGCCTTGATCATATAAAAAATGATAGGTATTTCCGGTTTTGGTATGCAAAATAGAAGTAAAAAATTCAAAATCGAAACCTTTACTGAGTAATTTTGATTTGGTGGTTTTGCTTTTTCCTTCCACATTTAACTCGCATAAAATGCGATAATTTTTTCGCAGCTTGTTGTTGATGTTTCGCATCAAATTGTTGCTGTCTTTGTTCATTTTGTTGTTGTAGGCATTTCTACAACCGTCGCTACAAAACTTTTTGTCTTCGCGACCAATGATTTTTTCACCACATTCTAAACAGTTTTTCATCGTATTAAAACTTTAAAAATCAATCAAATATACAAAATTATTTTCCGTTTGCAAACGTTTACAAATATTTACATCCGAAAGTAAATGATTTTATACCGAATAAATTTTGCAAACCGTCAAATCTTTGCATCGTCGAAAACAAACAACGACAAAAAATAATTTATAAACCATTTAAAATTTTACACGCCATGAATGCATTAAAAAACAAAGTACAGTTAATCGGACACGTAGGAAAAGATCCAATTATCAGAGATTTAGAAGGAGGAAAAAAAGTTGCTTCTTTATCACTTGCCACAAAAGATGTTTATGTAAACAAAAGTGGAGATGAAAAAGAACAAACCCAATGGCATAATGTAGTTGCTTGGGGCAAAACAGCCGAAATCATCGAAAAATTTGTCGACAAAGGAAAAAAAATCGGTTTAACCGGTAAATTGACTTCCAGAAGTTATGACGACAAAGAAGGCAACAAACGCTATGTAACCGAAGTAGTAATCAACGAGCTACTTTTGATGAACTAAGAAGTAATTTCAATAGCAAAAATCAATTTCAATTACAAAAATCAATACTAATTAATTATTACATTTTATACGCCATGAACACAATGAAAAACAGAGTACAGTTAATCGGTCACGTTGGAAATGACCCGGAAGTAAAAACCTTTGAAGGAGGAAAAGTAGCTAATGTAAATATTGCTACTAATGAAACCTACACCAACAAAAAAGGTGAAAAAGTAGAGCAAACCGAATGGCACCGCATCGTTGCGTGGGATAAAAATGCTGAAATCATCGAAAAGTTTGTAACCAAAGGAAAAGAAATTGCAATTGAGGGCAAACTTTCCACCAGAAGTTATGACGACAAAGAAGGAAACAAACGTTATATCACAGAAGTAGTGGTTAGCGATGTAATAGTCTTAGGTAAAAACTAAAATTCAATTTTCACCATGAAAGTAAAACATTTTAGAGTTCGAGTAAGTGGGGAACATTTACAGAACGATCAAGATGCTATTAATCAATTTTTAACTGAAGTAACAGTTGAAAAAACAGCCACAAATTTTATAACAGGTATGATTGATTATTGGTCGGTTTTGGTTTTTTATTCGCCAAAAACAGAGAAGACCAAAGAGTCCAATGAAACTGAAAAAGTAGCAGTTTTGAATTATGAAGAGTTAACTCAAGAGGAAAAAAACACGCTCAATTCTTTAAAGCATTGGCGAAGTGAAACATCTAGTAAATTTGGTCTGCCACAATATATGATTTGCCATAATTCTGAGTTGATGACCATTGCAAAAATGCGTCCGGATTCAATCGATGATTTAAAGAAAATCAAAGGTTTTGGTCAACACAAAATCAATCGATACGGTAATGATATTTTATCGTTACTTCAAGTTGGATAAATTTAGTTTTTTTAAAAGTAAAAAGCGGAGGAGAATTCTTCCGCTTTTTTTTGTTTTTTAAATCCTTAAAACTCTCTGAAAACCAAAACTTTTCAACACGAAATCGTTTTCGTTGAGGTTGTGTATAGTTGTAATGTTAAAATATTTAAACTTTTCTGTAATTTTGTTATTCAATTCAAAAAAAAAGTGAATAAATTAAGGTCATATATAGTTGTTTTATCAATTTTTTTGATTTCCTTTTGTTCATTTGGACAAGTTGGAATCAATACAACTACTCCTTTAAGTACCTTAGATATTAACGGGAATTTAAATGTAAAAGAAATTGGTATTGTCAATCCAAATGTGCCTGGATCAGGAGTGTTAAATGGTGGTCCTCCCGGTTCCGCCACACCAATCAATGATGGGGTTTACATTTCACTTACTCCTACTTCAGGCAATCAAGAATTTATTTTACCAAATGCTGTGAATGTACCTGGAAGGATATATATTTTAAGAAATATTTCAAATACTGTTGGGGCACAACTATACACCTTTGGTGGAATGTTTTTTTCTAAAGGTTCAAATACGAATACGGCAGCACCTTTAATTTTACCGGCAAATGCAATTGGAAAATCAATTATCATTATCAGTGATGGAGCGAATTGGACTTTTTTCAACTAAATAAATCTTTTGCGATTCGAAACGTATTAGCATGAGCCTCAACAATCGTTTTGATTTCCGGGGAATAACCGCCACCCATACTTACTTGAATGGGAATTTGATGTTTCAAACACTGTTCAAAAACCATTTCATCTCTTTTTTTACAACCTTCAATCGTACAAGATAATTTTCCCAATTTATCTGTCGCTAAAATATCAACACCGGCAAGATAAAAGATAAAATCCGGTTTTTCTTTTTGAAATAATTGGGGTAAAGTTTCGGATAAAATTTTTAAATAGGTTTCATCATTAGTACCATCCGGCAAAGCAATATCTAAATCAGAAACTTCTTTTTTAAACGGATAGTTCGATTTTCCATGCATGGAAAAAGTATAGACTGATGGATTTTCTTGAAAAATTTCTGCCGTTCCGTTTCCTTGGTGTACATCTAAATCGACTATTAAAACTTTTTTAGCTAGGTTTTGATTCAAAAGAAATTGAGCCGCAATGGCTTGATCATTCAACAAACAAAAGGCTTCGCCTCTGTCAGAATAAGCATGATGCGTTCCGCCTGCAATGTTGAACGCAATTCCGGTATCAAAGGCTTTTTGTGTTCCAATAATGGTTCCGTTTGCAATACGAAGTTCTCGTTCAACCAACTCAGCCGATAATGGAAACCCAATTTTTCGAGCCGCTCTTGGATCTAAAGTTAATTCTAGCAATTCACCCACATAAGAACGTTTGTGAACATTTAAAACGGTTTCTAAATTAGCCACATCCGGTTCAAAAAAATCATCTTTTTCTGCCGTTCCTTCGTGAAGTAATTGTTGAGGTAATAATTCATATTTGATCATCGGAAATCGATGACCTTCCGGCAACGGATGTTTATAAATGGGATGAAAAGCAATCGGGAGTTTCATATTACAAAAGTGTCAGCACTTCTTGTAGCGATGAAAAGGCATTAAAATTCGGATGATTGATCTCAAAATCAATTTTCTCGTATTCCCACGTAGTATGATACGGAATATGAACCGCATGACCACCAATGTTCAAAACCGGTAACACATCTGATTTTAAAGAATTTCCAATCATCAATAAATTTTCGGCTTTGCAATCCAAACGGCCAAGCATTTTTTGATAATCGATTTCTTGTTTGTCACTCATTACTTCAATGTGGTGAAAATAATGACCAATTCCCGAATCGTGCAATTTTCGGTGTTGGTCTTTTAAATCGCCTTTGGTGGCTACAATTAGTTTGTATTTGCCTTGTAATTGCTGTAAAACAGGTTCTACTTCCGGTAATAATTCAACCGGTTTTTGAAGTAAATCTCTTCCAATCTGTATGACTTTTGCAATATTTTGACCAGAAATAGATTGGTTAGTCAATTCCAAAGCAGAATCAATCATAGACAACGTAAACGCTTTAATACCAAAACCATACAACGGTAAATTCTTCACCTGATGGTTTAAAATCAAACCCAATATTTCTTGTTTGGAAGCAAAGTCCTGAAACAATTCGCAAAACCGTTCTTGAGCCTCGTCAAAGTAAGGTTCGTTATGCCATAAAGTGTCGTCGGCGTCAAAGGCGATGATGGTGGGTTGTTTTTTCATTATTACGATATCATTGCCCCATTATCCACCCCATCCGCATCCGGATTCACAAAAACCAATTTCCCTTCCGCATTATTGGTCATTAATATCATACCTTGGCTTTCTACACCACGTAAGGCTCTTGGAGCTAAATTTACTAAAACGGTCACCCGTTTTCCAACCACTTCTTCCGGTGAAAAATGTTCAGCAATTCCTGAAACAATGGTTCGCACATCCATTCCGGTATCTACTTTTAATACCAACAATTTATTGGCTTTTGGCATTTTTTCGGCTTCCAAAATCGTGCCGACACGCAAATCCAATTTTGAAAAATCTTCAAACGTGGCGGTTTCTTTTTGAGGTTCAACGGTTCGGTTTTCCATTTTATTTGCGGTTTTGGTGGCTTCTAATTTGTCTATTTGTTTTTGGATTTCGGCATCATCAATTTGGGCAAACAATATTTCTGCTTGACCGATTTTGTGGCCGGGATTTACTAATTCTGATGTTTTGGAAACGGTATCCCATCCTTTATGAGATTTCTTTGCCAGTTCGCTATCGCTCGAGTCCTCCTTCGTCGGAATGACAAGAATGCGTGAAAGTTTCTCAGAAGTAAACGGCAAAAACGGTTCCGATAAAATTCCCAACGCCGTCGCAATTTGCAACGCTACATACATTTGTGTTTTCACCCGTTCCGGATCGGTTTTCACCATTTTCCAAGGTTCTTCATCTGCCAAATATTTGTTTCCTAAACGAGCTACATTCATCAATTCGCCCAAGGCTTCTCTAAATCGGTAACGCTCAATAGATGAGGCAATCACTGCCGGATAGGCTTTTAATTCTGCTAAAATTTGCTCATCCAAATCCGAAAATTCATTCGGTTGAGGCACAATTCCATCATAATATTTATTCGTCAATACCACCACACGGTTGATAAAATTCCCATAAATAGCGGCCAATTCATTATTATTTCTCGCTTGAAAATCCTTCCAAGTAAAATCATTGTCTTTAGTTTCCGGAGCATTCGCAGTCAAAGCATAACGCAACACATCTTGTTTCTCAGGAAAATCAATCAAATATTCGTGCAACCAAACCGCCCAATTTTTAGAAGTCGATAATTTATTGCCTTCCAAATTCAAAAATTCATTCGCCGGAACATTATCCGGTAAAATGAAACTGCCTTCGGCTTTCAACATTGCCGGGAAAATGATACAATGAAAAACGATGTTATCTTTTCCAATAAAATGAACCAATTTCGTGTCAGCATCTTTCCAATACGGCTCCCAATCCTTGCCTTCTCTTGCTGCCCATTCTTTGGTAGAAGAAATATAACCAATAGGAGCATCAAACCATACGTATAACTTTTTGCCTTCGGCACCTTCTACCGGAACATCAATTCCCCAATCCAAATCTCGCGTTACGGCTCTTGGCTCTAAACCACCATCCACCCACGATTTTACTTGTCCGTAAACATTGGGTTTCCAGTCGTTTTTATGGCCTTCTAAAATCCATTCCCGTAAAAAAGCTTCGTAGCGATTCAATGGTAAAAACCAGTGTTTGGTTTCTTTTTTCACCGGAGTTGTGCCGGTTATGGTCGATTTTGGGTTAATCAAATCCGTCGCATTCAACGTTGAACCACATTTTTCACATTGGTCTCCATACGCTTCTTCGTTGCCGCATTTCGGACACGTTCCCATCACAAATCGATCGGCCAAAAACTGCTGAGCTTGCTCGTCAAACAATTGTTCAGTGACTTCTTCAATAAAATCGCCGTTTTCATATAATTTTCTAAAAAAAGCCGATGCCGTTTCATGGTGAATTTTAGCCGAAGTCCGCGAATAATTATCAAACGAAATCCCAAAATCTTCAAATGATTTCCGGATAATTCCGTCGTATTTATCAATCACTTGCTGGGGCGTAATACCTTCTTTTTTAGCTTTCATCGAAATCGCCACGCCGTGTTCATCACTTCCGCAAATAAACGCCACATCTTTTCCCTGCAAACGCAAATAGCGGGCATAAATATCAGACGGAACATAAACGCCCGCCAAATGTCCAATGTGAATCGGGCCGTTTGTATAAGGCAAAGCCGCCGTAATCGTATATCTTTTCGGATTTTCTATCATAATTTCGAAATTGTATGCAAAAATAAGTTTTTTATCGCAGAGACACGATGTCAATTTCACACAGAATACAATTTATTTTTATCAGAAGCTAATCCGGCTATTCGTTACAACTCCTCGGCCTTCAAGCTATTTTTCTACTGCTTTTCTGTGGCTTCCGTTGGTCGCCCCAAAAAGCAAAGAAAAATTAGCTTTCAGTCCTGCGGGGTTTCCACTACTATCCGGGCTAAAAATTCGTGTAACAAATCATTTCAAAACAAATCAACTTGCTAAACCAAAGGATAATTTGTTTATTTGTTAAAAGAAAACCGGTGAACATGAAAAACGTTGTAATCCTTTTATTCCTTTCACTTTTTTTCACTACCAATGCTCAAATGGATAAAAAAATGATAACTCCACCGTATTTACAAAAAGGCGACACGGTTGCCATTGTTGCCACCGCCAGAAAACATATCAATGACGATTTAAAATTGGCCCAAGAATTTTTGGAGAATTGGGGTTTAAAAACCATCATCGGTTCTTCCATCGGGTTAGATAATCACCAATTGGCCGGAACGGATGAAGACCGAGCTAAGGATTTTCAAACGCAAATGAACAACCCCAATGTAAAAGCAATTTGGTGCGTTCGTGGCGGTTACGGAACCGTTCGGATGGTTGATTTAATCGATTTTTCAACCTTTAAGAAAAATCCAAAATGGGTGATTGGGTTTAGTGATGTTACAGTTTTACACAGTCATTTGAATACGATGGGTTTTCAATCCATTCACGGAATGATGCCGGTTAATATTCCAAGAGCTACTCCCGAAGCCAAAGAAAGCTTACGCAAAGCCTTATTTGGCGAAAGCCTTTCCTATTCGATTCCGTATGATAAAATGAATAAGTTGGGTAAAGCCAAAGGCGAATTGGTAGGCGGCAATCTTTCTATTTTATACAGTTTGTTTGGGTCGGCATCTGCGATAGATTGCACCGATAAAATATTATTTTTAGAGGATTTAGACGAATATTTATACCACATCGACCGTATGCTGATGAACCTCAAACGCAACGGATGTTTGGAAAGTTTAAAAGGAATTGTAGTGGGTAGCATGACCAAAATGAACGACAATGAAATTCCGTGGGGCAAAAATGCCTTGGAAATTATTCAAGATATCACCCAAAAATATAACATTCCGATAGTTTACAATTTCCCGGCAGGACATATTCCGGATAACCGAGCCTTGGTTTTTGGGAGGCAGGTTGCATTAGAAGTTAGTGAAAACGGAACGGTTTTGAAGTTTGATTAATAATTATGATAATTATTTATTAGGAATCACTTCATAAATCAAAAATTGTTAATCAACAATCTTAAATCGTCATGGCAAAACACAACGAACTTGGTCAAAAAGGAGAAAAAATAGCGGCTGATTTTTTAGAAAAAGCAGGTTATGAAATCTTGGAACGCAACTGGGTTTTTCAAAAAGCCGAGTTGGATATCGTGGCCCAAAAAGAGAATATTTTAGCCATTGTGGAAGTCAAAACCCGAACTTCTGCTGATTTTGGTTTGCCGCAAGATTTTGTAAAAGGAAAAAAGATTCAAAATTTAGTCAAAGCCGTTGATCAATACATGACCGAAAACGACCTTGATTTAGAAGTACGTTTTGACATCATTGGGATTGTTCTTAACAGCCAAGAAACTTCTATTGAACATATCGAGGATGCTTTTTATTATTTTTAGCATTTATTTTATTTAAATAGCTTACTTTTAATCCATTAATTGTTTTGAAAGAAATGAAAAAAGCATTTGTCATTTGGTTTTTGGGTTGTTTCACCCTTTTTGCACAACCTTTTCAAATAGGTAGAACTACTTTAAACCTTTTTGACGCTTCTCGAAATAGAACTATTGCGACTGAGGTTTTTTATCCGGCTGATACAAATGGAACAGATGTTCCGATAACGGTCTCTTCCAGTCAAACTTTTCCTTTGCTTTCTTTTGGACATGGCTTTGTAATGACTTTTGAAGCGTATCAAAATTTTTGGGAAGAATTGGTACCACAAGGTTATATCATGGCATTTCCAAAAACAGAGGGTACTTTTTCACCTTCACATACCAATTTTGCTAAAGATTTAGCTTTTGTTATTGAAGCGATGAATGGGTTAAACAATCAATCCAATTCGCTTTTTTTCTCAAGAATTTCTTTAAAAAATGCAGTAATGGGTCATAGCATGGGTGGTGGTTGTGCTTTATTGGCGAAACAATATTCTACTCAAATTAATCATGTGGTTACTTTTGCAGCGGCGGAAACGAATCCTTCTGCAATTGGTGCTTCTTCGGCTTTAGAAATACCATCATTTACGATTGCGGGGATTAATGATTGTGTTACGCCTCCGGCAACCAATCAATTGCCTATTTATAACGCTTTGCAAAGTAGTTGTAAAAATTATTTAGGCATTACTGGTGCCAGTCATTGTCAAATGGCTAATTTTAATTTTTTCTGTTCGGTTGGAGACGGAAGTTGTTCTCCTTCTCCCACGATAACCAGAGCACAGCAACATCAAATTATTTATTCTTATCTCAATTTATGGTTGGATTATTATTTGAAGGAAAATTGTGTTTCGGGTGAACTTTTTGAAGCACTAAAAACAAGTGATAATGAAAATGTTACCAACAGCAATTGCCAATTATGTGAAAATTTATCGCTTGCAAATTCAACATTAACGATACCTTTTAACGTTACTCCCAATCCGTTTAAGGAGGTAATTACGCTAAAGTCAGACACAGAAACTCCTTTTGAATACTCCCTTTTTGATTTGAAAGCGAATAAAATTTTGGAAGGAAAAGCTATAAACGAAATTCAATTAGAAACTTCCTTTCTTTCCAGTGGAATATATTTTCTCACTGTAATTCAACATCAACAAAAGAAAACAGTCAAATTAATAAAACACTAAATGTTATATTTGTAACAAATTGTTTTTATTTATATCTTTGTGACGTTTTTTAAACGAAATGATATGAAAACTATTTCTTCTGTTGTAGAACATTACATCAAGACCAAACCTTTTTTATTGAGTGCTTTGTCGCAAGGCATCATCAATCTCACTTCGTTATCCCGAAACATGATGCCTGAATTAGAGCAGGAATTGGGTAAAGATGTCAAACAAGGAGCGGTGGTCATGGCTTTAAAACGCCTTTCAGAAGAATTGGATTTTCGTGTCAATCATAAAATTCTGAAAGTCTTAAAAAACATTGGCGAAATCACTGTTCGCTCTTCGTTAATCGATTATACGTTTGCGGTTTCCGAAACCATTTTAGACAAACAAGCGGCATTGATTTCAGAAATCAACAAAGAAAATGGTATTTTTTATACGTCTTCTCGTGGCGTAAATGAAACGAATATTGTGGTAAGCAATAGTGTTGGCTATTTAGTTGACAAACATTTTTCAGGCGAAAAATTGATTCAAAAATTAGACAATTTGGCTTCCATTACCGTAAAATTACCCAAAGAAAACATTAGTATTCCCGGGATTTATTACTTTATTTTTCAACGTTTGGCTTGGGAAGGAATTATCATCAACGAAGTAATTTCAACCTCCAACGAATTTACCATTTTAGTAAGCGAAGAAGAAGTGGATGTGGCGTTTAAGGTGATTAAAGACTTGAAAAGCTTATAAAACTTATATGACTTATATGGTAAAAAATTAATTAACCATATAAGTCATATAAGTTTAAAAATAGTTATTGTGAAAATTATCTTTCCATCATCTCCATCAATTCCAACGCCTTTCTAATCGATTTTACATTTTCAAAAGTCAACAATAAACGCAAACCGCTTTTGGTTTCTTTTTCTTTCATTTTGCAGAGATTGCCGTTTTGTTGCACAAATTGAAGTACTTTATGAAAACGAGAGGATTGGTAATAATCACTTTGTTGGTCGCCCACAAAATACCCAATCATCTTGTCTTGTTTCATAATGAGTTTTTCAATACCTAATCGGGTAGCAATCCATTTGATACGGATGCTGTTCAACAAGGATTGGGCTTCTTTGGGTAAAATACCAAAACGGTCAATTAGTTTTTGTTCATAAGCCAATAAACCTTCTTCATCTTTTACATTTCCGAGTTCGTTGTATAGATTCAAACGTTCATTAACGCTATTGATGTAATCATCCGGAAACAACAATTCAAAATCGGTGTCAATTTGAAGATCTTTGACAAATTCTTTGGTTTCAAGATCATTCTCCTCCTGATATAATTCTTTGAATTCGTTTTCTTTTAATTCTTCAATGGCTTCGTTCATGATTTTTTGGTAGGTTTCAAAACCAATTTCGTTGATAAAACCACTCTGTTCACCACCTAATAAATCGCCCGCACCACGAATTTCTAAATCTTTCATCGCAATGTTGAAACCACTTCCCAATTCGCTAAATTGCGTTAACGCGTTGATTCGTTTTCTAGCATCTTCCGTCATCACCGATTGTGGTGGTGTGATGAAATAACAAAACGCTTTTTTATTGCTTCGACCCACACGACCCCGCATTTGATGCAAATCGGACAAACCAAAATTATTGGCATTATTAATAAAAATTGTGTTGGCATTTGGAACATCCAAACCGCTTTCAATAATGGTTGTAGCGACTAAAACATCAAACTCACCATTCATAAAAGCCAACATCAATTCTTCTAATTTTTTGCCGTCTAATTGTCCGTGACCAATGCCAACACGAGCATCAGGAACCAATCGTTGAATCATTCCGGCGACTTCTTTGATGTTTTCAATACGATTATTGATGAAAAAAACCTGACCGTTTCGTTGAATTTCATACGAAATAGCATCTCGAATCAGCTCTTCATTAAAACCAACCACATGACTTTCAATAGGATAACGATTAGGTGGAGGTGTTGTAATAACCGATAAATCTCTTGCTGCCATTAACGAAAATTGCAACGTTCTTGGAATTGGAGTGGCGGTCAATGTCAACGTATCTACCGTAGCCGAAATTGTTTTTAGCTTATCTTTTACATTCACGCCAAATTTTTGTTCTTCATCAATAATTAACAAACCTAAATCTTTGAATTTTACATCTTTGTTAACCAATTGGTGGGTACCGATGATGATATCTACTTTTCCTTCGGCCAAACCTTTTATCGTTTCGCTTTTTTGTTTTGCGGTTCTAAATCGGTTTAAATAATTTACGGTCACAGGCATGTCTTTCAACCGTTCGGTAAAGGTTCGAAAATGTTGATAAGCCAAAATCGTTGTTGGAACCAAAATGGCGACTTGCTTTCCGTTGTCAACGGCTTTAAAAGCGGCTCGAATGGCGACTTCCGTTTTCCCAAATCCAACATCACCACACACCAATCGATCCATCGGGCGATCGCGTTCCATGTCGTTTTTTACATCTTGTGTAGCCGTAATTTGGTCTGGCGTATCTTCATAAATAAACGAACTTTCCAATTCTTTTTGCAAATAACTGTCCGGTGCACAAGCAAAACCTTTTTCCAAACGTCTTTTGGCATACAATTGAATCAAATTGAAAGCAATATGTTTAACACGGGCTTTGGTTTTTTGTTTTAAGGCTTTCCACGCATTGGAACCTAATTTGTAAATTTTTGGGGGCGTACCGTCTTTTCCGTTGTATTTTGAAATTTTGTGCAAGGAATGAATGCTCACATACACAATATCATTATCCGCATAAACCAATTTGATGGCTTCTTGCAGTTTCCCTTCTACCTGAATTTTTTGTAAACCACCAAATTTCCCGATACCGTGGTCAATGTGTGTTACATAATCGCCTACCGAAAGTTGGGTTAATTCCTTCAGTGTAATGGTTTGTTTTTTGGAATAACCGTTTTTAATGCTGAATTTGTGATAGCGTTCAAAAATCTGATGATCGGTGTAGCAAGCCAATTGGTTTTCATCGTCAATAAAACCTTGATAAAGCGGAAAAACAATGGTTTTGTATTGTTTTCGAATGTTTTCGTGATTTTCTTCATCCAAACTTTCAAAAATATCATGAAAGCGATTGGCTTGATTTTCATTGGAACAAAACAAGTAATTTTTGATTCCGTTAAAGTGATTTTCGTTCAAATCATTCAACAATAAATCAAATTGTTTATTGAATGAAGGTTGCGGTTTGGTATGAAATTCAATTGTTTTTTCTGATTTAAAAATCGATTTCAATCCAATTTCTACTATCGAAAAATCAAGTGCTTTTTTTACAAATGACGATTGATTGATGAAAAGTTCATCCGGAGAAGCGTGTTTGATGTCTCCGGAAAGTTTCCCGAAAGCTTCTATTGCTTTGTCAAATAATTTATCAAATTGACTTAAAACCATTTCCGTTTCCTGAACAAAAAGAACGGTTTTTGGATGGATATAATTGAGAAAACTTTCCCGATTTTCCTGTAAAAATTTATTTTCTACGTTAGGAATGATGGAGATTTTCTTCTGTTTTTCAAGGGAAAGTTGCGTTTCTACGTCAAATGTTCGGATACTATCAACTTCATTGCCAAAAAATTCAATTCGGTACGGATTGTCATTGGAAAATGAAAACACATCGATGATTCCGCCACGAACAGAAAATTCGCCCGGTTCCGACACAAAATCTACCCGTTTAAAATTATATTCAAATAAAATTTCATTGATAAAATCGATCGAAATTTGGTCGGCAACCGCCACTTTCAATGTGTTTTTATCCAATTCTTTTCGGGTAACCACTTTTTCAAAAAGAGCTTCCGGATAGGTCACAATAATTGATGGTTTTTTGCGGGAATTGATGCGGTTTAACACTTCGGCCCGAAGCAAAATATTGGCGTTATCGGTTTCTTCAATTTGATAGGGACGTCGATACGAACTCGGATAAAACAGCACATCTTGATCGTTGATGAGGTTTTCCAAATCATTCAAATAATAAGCGGCTTCTTCTTTATCATTAAAAAGCAATAAAAAAGGCAATTCCGATTTTTCAAAAAGGGCTTGAATAACAAACGAAAGCGAAGAACCAACCAATCCTTTGATTTGTACTTTTTTTTCGGGAACGGTAATATTTTCAGCTAATTGAATAATTTTAGCAGAAGAATTAAAAATAGATGAAATGTTTGAAACGTTCAATTAATCTAGATTTTTTGGTATTTCTTTTACGGCTCTCGAAGTGTCTAACATTCGAATCATATCGGCTTCTCCTTGTTCCATTGGAATTTGATTTTTCCGAGCCAGTTCATTCATTTGTGATTCAATTGACAAGAGCTCTAAGTTGATTTCGGAGATCAATCCGATCACTTTTTTTTCAGGAATTTCGGTTAGATTTAAGTACATTTCGATGGAACGAAATTTGTTTAACAAAACCGTAAATCGAGTTTTAAATTCTGGACGAAATAATATACCGGGAATTGTTTGAAGTACTTCATCTGCTTTTTTTGTGAGCATTTTTGATTTTTTCTGAAATGCGGTCAAGCTGTTAGTCGGTTTTTGATAAAGTTCGGTTTGAAACAATCTCCATTCTGCCCAATCATTGGTAAAATTTGTGGCCAACGGACTTAAAGAAACGGTACGAAAGTTCCAAGCAGAATGGATTCTTTTGGCAACATCTTCTTTTTTGGCAATTTCTTTTTGTTGTTGAATTCGTCTGGCTTCATTTTCATCTTGACAAGAAAAAAAGATTAAAAATGAAAACAGTACAAACCGAATTATTAATTTCATGAGCCTACTTTTACTGTTCAAAAATACAAAGGTAATTTTAAACTTCATTTACTACGTTAAAGCTTTCTGAAATAAAAGCCGTTTTACATCCTTTTTTTAGTTTACGAAAACGTTATATTTGCACAAATATATTTTTCATGAGTGCAAAAATTCTGATTATTGGTGCCTGTGGTCAAATTGGCACTGAATTAACCCATCGATTAAGAACAATTTACGGAAACGAGAATGTAATTGCTTCTGATATCAGAAAACTGAATAATGAGGTAGTTAATGATGGAATTTTTGAAGTGTTGAATGCTCTTGATTTCAATCAAATAGAACATATTATTGAAAAATATCACGTGGAGGAAGTCTATTTGATGGCCGCCTTATTATCGGCTACGGCCGAAAAAAATCCCGCATTTGCATGGGATTTAAACATGAATTCTCTTTTTCACGTACTAAATTTAGCGAAAGCCGGAAAGATCAAAAAAATATTTTGGCCTTCCAGTATCGCTGTTTTTGGACCAACTACACCGAGAGAAAATACGCCACAGTATACTATTATGGAACCTACAACGGTTTATGGAATTTCGAAACAATCAGGTGAAAGATGGTGTGAATATTACCACAACATTTTTGGTGTTGATGTAAGAAGCGTACGTTATCCGGGATTAATTAGCTGGTCAACTCCACCAGGTGGAGGAACTACTGATTACGCAGTAGACATTTATCACAAAGCATTGAGTGACGGTAAATTTGAGTGTTTTTTATCGGAGGAAACGAGATTACCAATGATGTATATGGACGATGCCATTCGTGCCACTATCGAAATAATGCAAGCTCCTTCGGAAAATATTAAAATTCGTTCGTCTTATAATTTATCTGGAGTAAGTTTTACACCGAAAGAAATTGCGGCAGAAATTAAAAAGCATATTCCAGATTTTACCATTTCATACAATCCGGATTTTCGCCAAAAAATTGCTGACAGTTGGCCTGGATCGATTGATGATTCAGCAGCCAGAACTGATTGGGGTTGGAAACACAATTATGATATGGATGCCATGACTGTTGAAATGTTGGAAAATTTGAAGCAATAGTTTTTATTTTTGCTTTAGTTTACTAATTAGAGAGGATTCAATGGAATCTTTTATGGCAATTACTTCTTTTGATGTTTCATTAGGAACGGTCATAGAAAGTACATAATGTTTGATTTTCCATTTTCCATTTATTTTTTCTAGCACTCCCGAACCTCTACAAATTTTAAATGAAGTGTCGAGAAGTTCATCAAACCAAGCCATTTTATTGGATTTGTCAATATAAATATTTCGTTCTAAGGGATAAAATATCCATGCTTTTCCTTTGTCAAAATGTGGTTTTGAAAAAGTTTCAAATTCTTTTCGATTCCAATTTTCGGTAGCATCTGTTCCGATAAATACGGCATCATCGGTCATTAAATTAAAATAATCATTATACTTAGCATCAGCCGCAGCTTTATGCCATTGGTTGATTACAGCATTGATTTCGCTTTTTTCATCAATTTTGCTGTCTAAAGGAAAACTAATAAAAAAGATAATTATGAAGGGAAATATTATTTTCATGATGAAATATTTATAAAGATAAAAAAAGAGTACCGTAAAAGTACTCTTTTTGGTTATTACTGATGTAAAAAAAGTAATAACAAACTTAACTAAAACTAATTGACGCAAATTAAACCAACATAATTTACGTATTAAAATCGATAACTTATACCGGAATATAATCCGATGAAATAAGGCCTGAAACCTCCATTATTGTGGCTAAAAGCATTTAACTGATATTTGAATGTAGGTTCAAAATTGGCTTGAAATGATTTAAAAAATGAATATCTGAAGCCAATACCAAAATTGGTACTAAAATGAAGTTTATTTAAATTATTTGCTTCACCAACAAGTGCAGAAAAATCATTAGAAACAACCATAATTTTGTTGTCATCTAAGACAAATGAACTAACTCCACCAATCAAATTGATACCAAATTTTTTATTTAATAAACGATATGAAACCTCAAGCGGTACTTCATAATAGCTCATCATTTGCTGGATAGAACCAAATTGAGATGCATTTAAATTAACTCTAGGCTCAAGTAGAATGTTTTGAATATTAATAAAAACACCTTGTCCTCCATATTTAATATTTTGAATCCTACTTGTACCTATTTCTGGATAAAATTCGACATTATTGGTTAAATAACTTAGGTTAACTTTGTTAACACCGGTTCGAACAGTAAATTTTTTATTCAAAGAATAATTAACTCCCACACCATAACTCATGGTGTTTTCATATTCTTTAGAATTATTGGCAAATTGACTATCAATTGGAGAACCGTTGGAAGATGAACCCAAATAAACAGGAGCAATAGCAGTAGTTATTTCCCACTTGTTTAATTTAGGTTCAACTTTTGGTTTTTTTTCTTTTTCTGATAGCAATTCTTCCAACGCATTAGGTTCAACTTTTACTTCTGCCAAACTGGTTTCTGTTTTTGTCGAATCTATTTTATTTTCATTTGTGATAGTCTTTTTTTCCGTAATACTTTTATCAAGATCAAAAATTAATTTATTTTCCGTATTTAAATTTATAGTTGATTTTTCAGATTGATTAGTGTTTTGAGATGCAATTTTTTCCTTTGAATTTCTGATAAAAGACGAGTTTTTATTATTTATAAATGTATTTTTTTCTCTTTTAGAGTTTGAAAAAGACTCGTTTGATATTTTTGATTTGTTATTTTTCGAAGAAACAACTGCAGCGTTTTTATCTGTTTTCCAATTTGAGCGATTAGATTTTTTTGTTATATTTTCTTTATTACCACTTGCGTTTTCATTTTCAAAAACAATTTTTTCTTCATTTTTATTATTGTTTTCTTCTTTTTCTTCAGGTATCAAAATGTCATTAGTTGAATTCTTGTCATTTTCAAAAACAATTTTTTCTTCTTCATTTGTAACTTTAGTAGCAGTTGAATTTTGATACAACAAAATGCCAATTATAAATAAAGCAGCCACACCTGATAGTTTCCACCAAAGCGGAATTACACCTTTCTTTTCCTCTTTTTTTCTTAATTTTTCTTCAATAGCATTCCATACCAATTCATTAGGAATCTCTTCAAAATCCTTGAATTTTTCTTGAAATAATCTACCTATATCTTTTTTATTTTTCATTTGGCTTCATTAAATTCGTTTGACGCCTTTTTTTCAATTTTTTCTTTTAAAATCATCTTAGCTCTAGCTAAATTTGATTTTGATGTTCCAATGTTTATTTCTAACATTTCTGCAATTTCTGCGTGTGAATAACCATCTAATATATATAAGTTAAATACTAGTCTATATTTATCCGGTAATTCTTGTATGATTTTTAACAAAAAATCCATACTTATGTCATCGTCTTCAATTTCAATTTCAACCGTTTCCGGAAAATTTTCCGTTACAATTTCAAAAACTTTTTGTGAACGGTATTTTTGTAAAATAAAATTGATGATAATCCTTTTAATCCAACCTTCAAAAGAACCTTTAAAATTAAACTGTTCAATTTTTTCAAAAATCAACAAAAAACCTTCTTGTAAATTATCTTGTGCTTCTTCATAACTCCTCGAATATTTAAGACACACGCTAAACAACTTAGCTGAAAAAAGCTTATAAAGTTGTTCTTGTGCCCTAATATTTTCTTTTTTACATTCTTGTATGAGTTGGTCTAAACCCACAAGCTTTCATTTTCTTAAATGTTAATATTTAACGGGAATTTCAACACTTTCAAAAATTGCATTTCCTTCTTCATCTTTCCCTTTATAAAATCTAAATAAATAAGTTTGTAAACTATTTGCATAAAATTCAAATGATACTTCATAAGCTTCTTCATTCAAGTTTTGACATGCAGTAGTATTTGAAACGATACATTGAATTCCAATATTCCTTACGTTTTCAAATTGGTCAAAATAAAAACCATTAAAAGCATGACAACTAGTTGGTCTTTTGTAATATAATTTTATTTCATGCATTTGCCGAAACAAAAAAGTATCGGGCACTATAAAATTTTCAACCCTCACAATTTCATAGTGCTGCTTAGGGTTGTCTTCCATAGAGCATGAAAATAAGCTTACAGCGAGCACCAATAAAATAATAACTTTTTTCATTGAGTTTATTTGTTCTAAGTTATAGATGTAAAATTTGTCAAATGGTTGCGTCATAAATAAAAAAAACCCGAATTATCGGGTTTTGTATTTATTCAGCGTCTTTAATTTTCTCTTTAATTTTTATTTCTAATTCATCTGCAAGCTCCGGATTATCTTTAATAAGAGCTTTTACTGCATCACGACCTTGACCTAATTTTGTTTCACCATAACTAAACCAAGACCCTGATTTTTTGATAATTTCAAATTCAACAGCTAAATCTAAAATCTCGCCTGTTTTAGATACACCTTCACCATACATAATGTCAAATTCAGCCGTTCTAAAGGGTGGTGCCACTTTATTTTTAACTACTTTTACTTTTGTTCGGTTACCAATAACTGTTTCTCCATCTTTAATTTGAGATGATTTTCTTATATCTAACCTAACGGATGCATAAAACTTTAATGCATTTCCG
>CALRRY020000027.1:0-40969 GCA_943370635.1 Variovorax paradoxus | reverse complement strand
ATCATAAACAACCACTTTTTCAATGTTAAAGGAAGCATCTATATACATCTTTCCATTTGAAGGATTTGGATAAATCTTTATTTCATTTTGAGACAACTTAAACTGTTCAGTTGAAAGAACAATGGGCTCTTCTAATGGGGTGGAAAAATCAAAACTTAGAGAATCTGTCATTTCATTGTAATCACAATTTTGCATAGAATAGGAGTTATGAATCTTGATATTCATTGTATAATTTGCCATTTCTTCGGGTAAAGGGATAGCAAAATTGTTTTCTAAATTTGTAATTGCAAAAAAACCAGTGTACCAATAGCATACATTTACTTCAATTAGGTTGTTTTCTATTGTATAAGCGTGACTTAAATAACCTATTACAGTTGAACCATAAACATTTAATTTTAGATTTACACCATTTTCAATTTGTGTTAAAGTTACTTCTTGTAAAGTTTGCGAGTTGCCTATTTCTATACAAAACAATAATAGTAGTACAAGTATTTTTTTCATAACTTTATTTTATTAGTTTTTATAAAAGTTTTTGGCATCAATAATTTCACCGCTACAAACGAGAGCAACAGTATAAAAACCTTGAGTATATTCACTAAGATTAATAATATAGTTTGATTGATTAACATCAATAATATAATTATGAGAGGTTGTACTACCACCATAATAACCTAAAACCATTAAATATGCAGAGGTGTTTTCATTGACTTTATAATTTACTTGAACTTGATTAACTGCTGGATTTGGTGAAATGGATTCTATTTTACTTGGGTTTAATTTAACTTCAACATCTGCATAATCTTTAAATCCATCAGTTAAAGCAATAACTTCAAGTTTATATTTTTTTACAATATCAGTTGATACAGTTAAGTCTTTACCTTGAAAAATCAGATCACCATTTAAATCATACCAATTATATAAAGCCGCCTCATTAATTTGTTGGGCTCTAATTGTAATGGGTTGATTAATATCAGTCATTATTGTCTCTCATGCATCAGCTAAAAATGGTTGTCGAACCGGTTTTTTAATCACAAAAGTTTCTCCACCAATAATTTCATCAGTAAAATAATCTTTTTGAATGATATGATAGGTGTAATTAGATTTTTCAGTTAATTCTCTTGTTAGAAAATTGAATGAAATTTTTAATGTCCCTACTTCATTGGAATCAAATAATAAATGATCTAAAACTACTTTATTTCCTTTTACAATTTTTCTTTTTTCTTCATTTGTGTTGTCTAAAAATGCTACTTTTTTGCCTCCTTTTTCCCAAGCATTAAACAAAACATTATCCATTTTAATTGAAATTTCAGCTACCTCTAAAGCATTATCTAAAGTTGCTGTATTACATTTTAATGTAAACCACAAAGGCATAAATTGATTTTGCTCAATTACTTCTACATTTTTAGCTAAAGCTTTGGTATGAAGTAGTTGAACATCACTTAAGCTTTTTAATTTTACATAGAAATAACTAGACATATGAATTGTGGCACCATTAGAAGTAATAAAAGATGGCGATACTGTCAAAACAGAAGAATTATTTCTTAAACTATTGATTTTTTGCAAATACTCCATATTTGAATAAATATGGGGGGCAAATTCAATTTTAGCCCATTTTGCTGAATCTTTTAAATCATTTAAAAAAACAAAGTCTTTAAAACCATATTCCATTATTGAATTTACACTTGTTTCATTTGAAACATTTATTGTTAAAAATCTTTTATCAAGTTCAATGTTTATTTTCTATCCTTTGAAATAATAATACTTAGTTTGTGAAAATGATGTTATACTTGATAAGAAAATTAGGCGAAAAAGTTTTTTCATGACATTTTTTTAATAAAATACTTTCAAATATAAAAAAAACAGAAACAATTTCAAAATTCTTAATAGTTTTCTTAGTTATTTTATTTTTATTGTAATTATTCGAATTTTAATTAACACTTTTTAATCCAATTGAGTATGTTTACCAGCTTTCAGCCGGTACATTATGGTAACTCGTTGATGAGTATCGGCATAAGCGTTTTGGTGATTGTAGTGGCGGCCTTAAATTTATTTTTGGATTTTGATCAAATTGAAAAAGGAGCTCAAAAACAATTGCCTAAATACATGGAATGGTTTGGAGCGATGGGATTGATGATTACCTTGGTTTGGTTGTATGTAGAGTTTTTGCGATTGCTTTCTAAGATTTCGAATAGAGATTAATTAAAGTACTTTATCATAAAAAATGCCTCAAAAAGTATCTGACTTTTGAGGCATTTTTTATGTAAATATTTCTTTTAAGCCGCTCTTTCAAAAGCAATAAAATTAATCAATTCACCTGATTTATTAAAAACCGGAAAACCTTGAATATGGCACTGGTATAAGGAGCCATTTTTGCAATAATTGGTCACTACCTTGTCAAAAGGTTGCTTGTTTTGAACCGCTAAACCTATTTCTTTTGATATAACCGGACAAGTGGCTTCGCCCTGAAACATTTTTGGGGATTTTCCTATCACTTCATGCGACTCATAACCATTCATTCGAACAATATTTTTAGTAGCATAAACAATTTTTAAACTCGGACAAGTCACCACTACAACTGTATCTTCATTCATCAACTTTTCAAATTCAAAATTGGTTTGCCATTGTTGCTTACTTTCCATTTGCTTCAAATACTGTTGGTCTGCCAACGATGTATATAATACATTGATAAATTCACTGTAAAAATTCCAGCAAACTAGGGGTAATTTTTTTAATGACAATTTGGAAATGTAAGTAGAATAACCCTTGTCGTAGATTGATAATTCTGTCATGAGCCTTAATTTTGGTCAAATGTATAGTATATTTTTTCATATCAAAGGAAACAAAATAAGTTTAACTTTTGTTGAAGTTTGAAAAAGTTAGTTATTTTTGACATATGCTATTAAAATGGAACCCCTTTCTTTTAACGATTTTCTTCTCCGTTATTGGGTATAGTCAACCCTATCAACCTTTATTGGATACCGACAACGAATGGCATTTTACCACTTGTTATAATGGTTGTTTAACTGATATTTATTACACTAACAGCGATACGATTGTAAATGGTCTTTCGCATAAAATTTTAGACGGTTATCATTATATTTCCAGAACGTTTTTACTCCGTGAAAATACGGAAGAAAAAAAGGTGTTTTTAACGAAAATCAACCCGAATCGAATTGATACCTATTTGCTTTATGATTTTTCATTAGAAGAAGGTGATACCTTTGAAATGAATAACCCAATAAGCCCTTTCCCGGCAGAGGGCGGATTGTTTGTGTTGGATTCGATACGAAATCGTTCGTTTCAAGAAACTGAAATAAGAAGGTACTTTTACTTCTCTCCGCATCCCGAAAATACAGTTTCTAGTCAAAATGCTATTTGGGTTGAAGGTGTAGGTTCACTTTCCATCATTAATGCTCCAGGTGGTTATCCGGAACTAAATAGTGTTGGCTCACTTACCTGCTTTTATAAAAACTATACTCTTTTTTATACGGATGAAAACGAAGAAACCCCCATTTGTGAAGAAACAATTTTAAATACTGATGAATTAATTCTATTTCAACCTGAAATTATTTTTCATTCTTCAACTAAAGAGCTTATTATCAAAAGTAATGAAAAGTGGCACTCGTGTGTGTTGTATGATGTGCTCGGAAAACAATTAGCCACAAATGATTCACAAGATCAAAACAGTTGGTCCTTACAGGAATTAACGCTACCAAATGGAATCTATCTCGTTAAAATAATTTTTGATAATCACGTAATCACCAAAAAAATACATTGGAAAAACAATTAATTAAAACTCAAATTTTAATTGAACCGCAACCGTTTTCTTGATTTCCGTATTCAAATTATGCAGTGAAATACCCAACAAACGAACCGAATCTTTTAATTTTTCCTGGTACAATAATTCTTTTGCAGTAGCCAACAACAATGATTTCTCTGAAATAAAATAAGGCAAGGTTTTACTTCGGGTTTGCAAGGTAAAGTCGGAATATTTGATTTTAAGTGTTACCGTTTTTCCGGCTATTTTATACTTCTGTAATCGTTTTTCCAATTCTTTAGCAATACTTTCCAATCGTTCTTCCATAAAAACTTCCGAGGATAAATTGGCGTTAAACGTTCGCTCAGCCCCAACCGATTTGGAAATACGATTTGGCTTTACCGGACTGTTATGAATACCTCTAACGATGTAATAATAATGCCCGCCACTTTTTCCAAAATGTTCTTCTAAAAAAGCTAAACTTTGGTTTTTTAAATCCATTCCGGTATAAATACCAAATTGATACATTCGCTCAGCGGTAACTTTACCTATTCCATAAAATTTTTTAATGTCTAACGCTTCTAAAAAAGTAGCCACCTCATCCGGATTGACTGTTTTTTGACCGTTTGGTTTGTTGTAATCTGAAGCTACTTTGGCCACAAATTTATTCACGGAAATTCCGGCCGAAGCGGTTAATCCGGTTACTTCAAAAATACGTTTTCTAATCTCTTGAGCTAATAAAGTAGCACTGGGATTCCCTTTTTTATTTTGGGTTACATCCAAATAGGCTTCATCTAATGACAACGGTTCAACTAAATCAGTATATTCATGGAAAATCTTTCGAATTTGCTTCGAAATTTCACTGTATCGCTCAAATCGTGGGCGAACAAAAATTAGTTCCGGACACAGTTTTTTAGCCAATACGCCACTCATTGCACTTCGAACACCAAACTTTCGGGCTTCATAACTGGCCGCAGAAATGACGCCTCTTACTTCACTTCCGCCAACAGCGAGTGGTTTTCCTTTTAGTTCAGGAAAATCCTTTTGCTCAACCGAAGCATAAAAGGCATCCATATCAATATGAATGATTTTTCGTTGTTGAAGAGGTGTTTCCATACCACAAATTTATGTATCTTTCGCTAAGATTATCCTTTACCTATGATAGAAATAGAAAGAAAATTTAAAGTGGTTTCTGAGGCGTTTAAAGCAGAAGCATTTCAACAAAACAGAATTGTGCAAGGTTATTTATGTTCTGACCCTGAACGCACAGTTCGAATTAGAATCAAAGGAAACAAAGGCTATTTGACCATCAAAGGAAAAGGAAATGAATCCGGTTTATCTCGTTTGGAATGGGAAAAAGAAGTTACGGTTTCTGAAGCTGAATTGTTGTTACCGTTATGCGAAAAAGGTGTGATTGAAAAAACCAGATACGATATTCGATGCGGTAATCATATTATTGAAGTAGACGAATTTTATGGTGATAATGAAGGATTGATAATGGCTGAAATTGAGCTAAAATCAGAAACAGAATCGTTTGAAAAACCATACTGGCTGGGCGAAGAAGTAACCAATGACGAACGCTATTACAATGCTTATTTAAGTAAAAATCCTTTTAAAAATTGGAAAAAATAAAGTCCCCTTTTTCTATTTAACTATTGAGAATCTTTTATTTCTTCTACCAGTTCAATGGTTACCTTCATTGAACCATATCCATGATGTCGGGCAATATCTCGAAAAGCTCTTTTGGTTAAATCTATATGTCTCCCTTTGGTAAAAGGACCTCTGTCATTAATTTTAACAATGGTTGATTTTCCATTGGCCTCGTTTGTTACTCTTACTTTAGTACCAAATGGGAGTGTGCGATGTGCAGCAGTATATTTTTGATTGTCGAATCGTTCTCCGCTTGCCGTTCTTCTTCCGTTGAATTTATCGGCATAATAAGAGGCGTGAGCCCCTTTTTTCAGCAATGTAAATTTGAGATTTCCTTCCTTTTGAATAGTGTCAACAACAATAGTATCCTTTTTCAACGTGTCATTTACGGTTGTAAATGAAAAAAAGGATCCACGAAAAGATTTATTTTTTAGAGAAAAAACACTCAATAATCCTAAAAAAAGAATACCTAAAATACCAACTATCCATTTATGTTTCATGAGCTTTTTTGTTTTTTATGGTAATTCAATAATCAAAATACATTCCAAAAATGAAACAACCACGCAGTGCGTGGTTGTTTTAACTTTAACTCAGCCAGGAAACCCAAGGAATTCGGCTCATTAGTAAAATGAATCCCAAAGAATAAAAGATCAAAATCTTTTTAAACTTATCGTCCATGTGTGGTTTTTTGTGTTGTGACCATCCAATTGTAATTAAAACAATAGCAATAATATTGACTAAAGGATGTTCAAGTGATGTTAAACGCAATGTTTCGTTTTTCATCTCTCCCAACACTTTTAAACCCACTGGCGAAACAAAATAAAGTAATAAACCTAATACCAATTGAATGTGTGCAAAAATCAATCCGAATAGTGAAATTCTTAAATCTTTTGCTTCATAATCTCTGTTTGCTCCATAGCCCATTAGGGCGTTTATGATTCCGGCAAACAAAACAATCATGGCCAACCAAGCCCACCAAGAGTGCAATTTTAAAAGTAATTCGTACATTTTTATTTTAAATTATTGAAAGACAAATATAAACAAAAATTGTAATTTTTAACATTATTGATGTAGATTCCTATTAATTATAACAAAAATTAAATTTTCATTTATTTTTAAAGAAATAATGCAATAATGTAGTGGTAGAACTATCATGAGCTTTTACCTCGCCTGAATGTATTTCATCCAAAATAGAATTGGCCAATTGTTTTCCTAATTCCACTCCCCACTGGTCATAACTGAAAATATTCCAAATAACCCCTTGCACAAATATTTTGTGTTCATAAAGAGCAATCAATTCGCCCAAACTTTCCGGAGTTAATTGATTGATTAATATCGTATTGGTTGGTCGATTGCCCGAAAAGATTTTAAACGGCAATAAATAAGCTGCTTTTTCTTCACTTAAGCCTTGTTTGTTAAATTCGGCTATTACCTGCTCAGCAGATTTTCCATTTAATAAAGCTTCTGTTTGAGCAAAAAAGTTCGACATCAATTTGTCATGATGATCTTGATTGCCGTGTAATGGCTTAACAAACCCAATAAAATCAGTAGGAATTAATTTTGTTCCTTGATGAATCAACTGAAAAAAGGCGTGTTGCGAATTGGTTCCGGGTTCTCCCCATATCAAGGTTCCGGTTTGATACTGAACAGGGTTGCCACCTCGATCAATACTTTTACCGTTACTTTCCATGATACCTTGTTGTAAATAAGGAGCTAATTTTTGAAGGTATTGCGTGTAAGGAATCAATGCTTCACTTTCGGCACCAAAAAAATTGTTGTACCAAACACTCAACAAGGCCAATATAACCGGTAAATTTTGCTCAAATGGAGTGTTTTTAAAATGATTATCCATTTGATTGGCTCCTTTTAACAACGCATCAAAATGATCATACCCAACCGCTAAACTAATGGATAATCCAACCGCACTCCACAATGAAAAACGTCCACCTACCCAATCCCACATCGGGAAAATATTATCCGGATGAATACCAAAATCGGTTACTCTTTGCACGTTGGTAGAAACCGCCACAAAGTGTTTAGCCACATCTTGTTGAGTAGCCGATTGTAAAAACCAATTACGAATGGTTTCAGAGTTAGAAAGTGTTTCTTGTGTCGTAAACGTTTTTGAAACAATCACAAACAACGTAGTTTCAGGATTTAATTTCTGAATCACTTCCTGTACATGGTCGCCATCAACATTGGAAACAAAATGTACCGTTAAATGGTTTTTATAAAAAGCCAATGATTCTGTAACCATAGCAGGTCCTAAATCTGAACCGCCAATGCCAATGTTTACAATGTCGGTAAATGTTTTTCCGGTAAATCCTTTTCGAACACCTGAAATAACTTCATTGGTAAAAGTCTTTATTTTATTTTTAACCGCTTGAATTTCGGGCATAACATCAATGCCGTCTACTTTTACAACCGTTTCCGCCGGACAACGCAAAGCCGTATGCAAAACCGCTCTGTTTTCGGTTTGATTAATCGCTTCACTGTTAAAATATTGTTGAATGGCATCCGATAACTCAACTTCATGAGCCAAACCAATCAAATGCTTCATCGTTTCCTGATTGATTATATTTTTCGAATAATCAACATAAAAATCGTTCCATTGAACATGAAATGATGTAGCTCGATACGGATCTTGTTCAAATAATTCCTGCATGGTTACCGTTTGCATTTCTTCAAAATGATTTCGAAGGTTTTCCCATGCTTTTGTCTGTGTCGGATTAATATTCTTTAACGCCATTTTATTTTAATTTTTGTTGTGCTATACTGTCTAATTCTTTCTTTAACGGTGCAATGTATTCTAAATACTTTGCTTTGTGTTTCGCATTCATGGGTTCTGTATTCGGAAGTTTTTGCCCCAAAGGATCAACTTGTACGCCATTCTTCCAAAAACGATAACACACATGCGGGCCGGTAGCTAACCCCGTGCTTCCTACTTTACCAATAACTTGACCTTGTTCTACACGTTGTCCTTGTCGTACCAATATTTTGGACATATGTAAATATTGAGTGGAATAAGTTCCGTTGTGTTTTACCTTAACATAATTTCCGTTTCCGGCGGTATAACCCGTTCGTTCAACTACTCCTGAAGCGGTTGTTTTAATCGGTGTTCCATGTGGAGCAGCATAATCAGTTCCTTTGTGAGCTTTCCAAGTCATTTGCACCGGATGAAAACGTTTGGGTGAAAACCGTGAAGAAATACGGAAATAATCCAAAGGAGCTTTTAAAAACATGGTTTTTAAACCTTTACCTTCTTCGTCGTAGTACTCAAATCGTTTAGCAAGGCTATCTATTTTATATGGGAAAGCATAAATTCGTTTGCCTTTGTGTTCAAAAAATGAACTTTCTAAACGATCAACTCCAACATAAACGGTATCGTTGATGAACTTTTCATACATCGTTACCGCAAATTTATCATCTTTCTGAATTTTAAAAAAGTCAATAGAATACTCGTAAATCTTAGCTAAATTGTTAGCAACGCCGGCTTCTACTCCGTTTTTATTCAAGGTTTCAGACAATGAACCGGTGATAGCGGTAGCAATCGTTCGCTTTTTTATCGTAATGGGTTTTTGCTTGTTATATGCTTTTACAATTGTATCTCTAAAGTCAACAACACTATAGTGAATATTGTCTTTTTGGTAAATAAAAACTTGTAATTGATGCGGAGCTTCTTTTGCTTTTAGAAGTGTAATCGGTTTTCCTACCCGAATATCCCGCATGTTGAAACTATCTTTGATTTGTTCGGTAACTTCATGCACTTTAAAATTACCAATGTTATAACTTTCGAGGAGCTTACCGAAGGTATCGCCGGTTTTAATGGTATCTTGCACCACTTGAAAGTCATTCAAGGTAAACCCAAATTCTACTACAATCGGGATTTTTTTCTGTATATCTTTTTCTATTTCTACTTGATCGACCTTTTTTTCACAGGAAAAGAAAACAATAGCCACACCCAGTAGGAGTATTTTATGTAATTTCAATTTCTTCTTTTTAATTCAATTATACACTTTCTTTTTCGCCCCAAACCGCTAATTCTTCTGCTGACCATAATTCAGGGAAAAATATTCTGCGTTGATACTTTGGCAACATATATTTTTTCCAATCACTACCCCCCGTGGCTTCTCCACTTCCTTGTCCGCTTTCAATGTACTTTTTAGCCGCATAATAATGCCCCATCACCCAAGTAATATTTACCGTATAATCATAATGCCGCATGGCTGATATCAATTCCTTGTTTTGCTGATCTTCTTGCGGTAGCTGTTTGAATTTACGCCATAGATTGATAGTGTTGTATTCTTCCATGAAACGCAAAAACTCCTGCTTATATTTTTTCTCAAAGGCTAAAATTAGATATGATTTTTCGCCGGTTTGATAATCTTTTCCGGCAGCTTGCCAATACAGGTGCTCAAAAGCGTGTTCATAAGGCGTATTTCGGTCAATCGTGGCTCTAAATCGATAGTCAATTAAGTTAATTAAATCCGTTGAAGCAAATTCAATCAAGCGGTATTGAGCACTTTGAAAACCGCTAGCCGGAGTTAACGTGTTGCGGAATTTCATATATTGCTCAGCTTCCATTCCGTCTTTCATGATGGTAAAAGAAGTGGTCAACATATCAAAATAGCGACTGATTCGCATCAATTTATCAGTAAAAACACTTGTTGTTAAGGTGGATGAATGACAAATTTGTTCTATTTCCCATAATATCATCTTAAACAACAACTCATTCACTTGATGATACATGATAAACACCATTTCATCCGGCAAAGTGGTGCGTTGCGTTTGTAAATTCAACAAAGCATCGGTTTGAATATAATCCCAATACGTAATCGGTTTAGCCCACAAAAGTCCTTCTAAATGTGTTTCTGTTTTTTGGTTTATTGCTTGAAACTTTTCTTCTAGTCTTTCAAGAATTTCTTCGTGTGCTGTATTCATTACGGTTTTGCTTTAACGGTAAAGGTATGTTTTAATCCTTTGAATTGTTCCAAATCTGCTTTTAACGAACCCACCATCAAACTGGCTTTGATACGAATGGGTAATTTATTGTCATCATCTGATATCCAAACGGTTAGGCTTTCTTGTTCTTTAAAAACCCTACCGGCTTGCACATACGGACGAAAGATCATGGTTGGAATGACCCCAAATTTAGTTTTTAAATCTTCACGACCAATGAATTTTAGCTTAAATTTAGTCGTTTCATCATCAAAAAACATATCAATATCAATCGATTCACCAACTTTTAATTTATCTACTCGAGGATGATTTCTCAAATAATAGAAAGTAGATAGAATATCTTGTACATTATTGGGCACTTCAAAAGTTTTCTCCGTTTTGCGTTTATAGTCTTTTACCAAAACCGTATTTTTTTGGGGATTAAAAAACCCTTCTTGATTTTTGGTGTAGCCGCCTTCATTAATTTTCCGCACAAACTGATACGGATTACCGGTTTGCTTGTCAAAATAACTTTGGTAATCGTCTTCTACTTCAAAGAAAAACTTGGTCATACCGGTAGTGTATCCCCTACCTTTGGCGTGAAATACTTTTTTGTTGTTTCTAACCGCTTCATGAACGCTTAACTCTGCAATTCCGGCATTAATCATACCGTAATGAATGCGGAATTTAAACCACTCACCTACATTAAAAGCATCCTCTTTAGGTGGCTGAACCCCTTGAGAACTAAACCCGGTAGTGATAAAAAACAGTAGTAAAAAAAGTAATTTTTTCATGTGATATCGTCTTTTTGATAAAAGGCGTTACAATTTCTGTTCCAAATGTACTAAAACTAAAAATGACCTCAAAAAAAGGTTGACTTTTAATGGTTTTTTGAGGGGGTTGGGATGGGAAGGTAGATGGGATTGAGAGATATAGAAAAACTATTCTAGCTATTTTGATGTGTTTTAAACAACAATTAGTTTACAATAACATCAAATGAAAGAGTATCAATTAATATTGGTGTAATTGTATCGTTAAACTCGTAACGAACTATACTTCTGATAGTATTCTTTCCTTTTTTAGTTAGTACTTCTTTTACATCTATTTGACAAGGTTCAATTTTTTTAATAATCCGTTTAATTTTTGTATTATCAATACACAAATTTTCTATCCTAAAATTACGTTTAGAATTAGGAATATTAGCTACCATATAACTATAATTTAGTGTGTCGCCAACTTTTAAATATTGTTCATCAGAGATATTAAACTTTGCCTTATTTGCAAATTTATATTGAAAGGTTTCTATTTGAAAGTGACCTTTATAATTTGTTACGCCTTTTTCATCAAAATAAATTATAAATGCTGTTTTTCCTAAATCATCACACATTATATATTTTTCCAGTATTCCATTGTCTGTGTAATAATGACATTCTAAGTTTATATTGCTGTTCTTTCTGAAATATGAAGATTTTAATTTACCATTATCATAATAATAATAACACTTCCCATAAGTTTCGTTATTAAAAAATTGCCCTTTTGATATTAATGTTCCTTTAGTATTATATCTTTCAAATTTACCATGAAGAATAGTTTGATTATCCCTAATGACATACTCATTTATACCAATCAACTGATTCTTTGAATTATATTCTTTGGACGTATATACTTTTTCTTCACGGAAATAAATAACTATCAAAAAAATAGTTAATATTAATGTAAGTATACCAATAAAAACGATTCTTTTATAATTTTTTCTCATTTTCATTTTTCTCTTTATAATAAGATTAAATTACTTTTTTTACAAACATCCCTCTCCTCCTCTCTCCAAAAATAACAAAATCTTTCCTCCTAAACCATATCCAAATGAAATGATTTGTTGTAAAACTAATTGACTCATGACACATTACCAAACAACACAAAACACAAAGCCCAACTGTTTCCAATTGGGCTGTATGCTAATTAACTAACCAAAAAACTATAAATTATGAAAATTTATATTACTCTAAGAAGGTAACCACTCCTCCTTTTTGCGAGTGCAAAGATAATTCGTTTGTTGCGAAATATTTATTCGTTTTTTACTTTAACACAATTTTGATAAAAAACCACTCGTTTGATAGGCTAAAATTTCATTATTCGTAATTTTAAGCTGTTTTTGTTTCTAACTTGTTACTATAATTTGACAAACTTTACACGCTTTCATAAAAAAACCGTTAGATAATCGTTTCAAAAACAACTACCTAACGGAAATTTTAATTAAATTTTGATTTATAACGTTCCTCTTAACGCTTGCTCGCGTTCGATACTTTCAAACAACGCTTTGAAATTTCCGGCTCCAAATCCTCTGGCTCCCATCCGTTGAATGATTTCAAAGAATAAGGTTGGTCGGTCTTCAACCGGTTTAGTGAAAATCTGCAACAAATAACCTTCCTCATCCGCATCAATCATAATGCCCAATTTTTGAAGTTCGTTGATGTCTTCTTTAAACTTCGACATGTGGTCTTTTAAACGTTCCGGAATAGCATCGTAATAGGCTTGTGGTGGAGTACTCAAAAACTCCACACCTCTTTTTCGCATTTCAGCTACCGTAGAAATGATATCATCGGTGGCTACGGCAATGTGCTGCACACCCGGACCTTCATAAAAATCTAAGTATTCTTCAATTTGTGATTTTTTCTTTCCTTCTGCCGGTTCATTGATGGGAAATTTAATTCTACCGTTTCCATTACTCATCACTTTACTCATCAAAGCGGAATATTCGGTGGTAATTTGTTTGTCGTCAAACGATAAGAAATTCACAAATCCCATTACATCTTCATACCATTTTACCCACGTATTCATTTCGTTCCAACCTACATTTCCAACCATGTGATCAATATATTTCAAACCAACTGAAGTAGGATTGTAATCCGATTTCATTTCTTTATAACCTGGAAGAAAAGTTCCTTTGTAATTTTTTCGTTCTACAAATAGATGAACGGTTTCGCCGTACGTATAAATTCCGGCACGAACCACTTCGCCATGTTCATCTGTTTCAACCGTTGGTTCCATGAAAACTCGGGCTCCTCGTTTGGTGGTTTCTTCAAACGATTTACGAGCGTCTTCTACCCATAGAGCTACAATTTTTACACCATCTCCATGTTTTTTCACGTGTTCGCCAATAGGCGAATCGCTTTTTAAAGCCGTGGTTAATACCAAACGGATTTTATCTTGCTTCAACACATACGAAGCTCGGTCTTTTACTCCGGTTTCTAATCCGGCATAAGCTAACAATTGAAATCCAAAAGCGGTTTTATAAAAATGAGCTGCTTGTTTGGCATTCCCAACATAAAACTCTACATAATCGGTTCCCATTAGAGGAAGAAAATCTTGAGCTCCTTCAAATATTTTTTCTAGTCCGTATTCTACTGATTTTATTTCTTGTGACATAATTTTTAAATGTGGCAATTGGTTAATGTGGCAATTTTGAAAACGGCTTAAATTGCATTACAACAACCAATTGGGTTAAACTTTATTTTTCAATGTGTCAATTGGTTAATGTGTCGATATGTCAATTTATAAAATTGCTAAAATTGCATTTCAACAACCAATTTGGTTAAACTTTATTTATTAATTTTTTACTACACCCTTTGGGGGTTAAGTGGCTAAAGCCACGATTGAAAGTACTTATCATCCGCCACTTTCATCGCTTCATCTGTTACCATCAACGGCTTAAACGTATCAACCATTACGGCTAATTCTTTCGTTTCGGTTTTTCCGATGCTTCTTTCATAAGCTCCCGGATGCGGACCATGTGGAATTCCGGCCGGATGCAACGATATATTCCCCGGTTTCACATCGTTTCTACTCATAAAATCACCATCTACATAATACAACACCTCATCACTGTCAATATTACTGTGATTATAAGGTGCAGGAATGGAAAGCGGGTGGTAATCATACAATCTCGGCACAAATGAACAGACCACAAACGCATCGGTTTCAAAGGTTTGATGCACTGGTGGCGGTTGGTGAATTCTTCCGGTTATGGGTTCAAAATCGTGAATGGAAAAGGCATACGGATAATTGTATCCATCATAACCCACCACATCAAAAGGATGAGAAGCATAGACCATTTCTATAATCTCATCTCTTTTTTTTACTTTAATGACAAAATCACCCTCTTCGTCATAGGTTTCCAATTCGGTTGGGCGACGTAAATCACGTTCGCAATAGGGAGAATGCTCTAACAATTGACCAAACCAATTGCGATACCGTTTAGGTGTGTAAATCGGCCGTCTGGATTCTACAATAAACAATCGGTTATCTTCTGTATCAAAATCGATTTTATAAATAATTCCTCGTGGAATCAATAAATAATCGCCGTATTTGAAATCGATATTACCTAATAAAGTTCGCAACTTACCTGTTCCCTTGTGTATGAAAATCATTTCATCGGAATCGGTGTTTTTATAAAAATAGTCTTGGGTTTTGTTTTGAGGAGCGGCCAACGTTATATGACAATCTGAATTGGTCAAGACGATTTTACGGCTTTCTAAATAATCTTTTTCTGGTGCTACATCAAAACCATGCAATTTATACGATTGCATGTTGTTCGCTTTGGCGATAGATGGAGCCACCGAATATTGCTTGCGAATTTCTTTCACTTGAGTCGGACGATGAATGTGATACATGTTAGAATACATTCCGTCAAAACCAACCGTTCCAAACAATTGTTCGTAATAAAGCTCGCCGTTTGGTTTTCTGAATTGTGTATGTCGTTTAGGAGGAATACTCCCTAATTGGTGATAAAATGGCATTTTTGTGAGTTTAAATTATACAATTAAGAACTGTCATATCAACTAATTGGCTAATTGACATATTAACCAATTGACACATTAATTCATTCCGGATTGCGTTTCATCAGGAAGTGGAGATAAGCTAATAATCCGGGCCAAAAAGATACCATAACAACTATTTTTGTTAAAATTGGTTTTTTTTGATGTTAACACCAACAATTATACCCAGCCCAAACGCTACTAAAAAACCAAGAATGATAAACATAGTTTGTGAATTTAATAAAATGCTTCACAAATATCGTAAAAAAATGAATACTATACAATTAAAACCAAAAACCAATACCAAACCAAGTGTGGTGATCTTTGGTTTCAGGTGACCAACTGTGCTTGATTTCTAAAGGACCAATAACGGTTTCCATCCCATAACCAAAACCATAACCGGAAAAAGCAGGACGGTCTAACCATTCATTATTTTCAAATATATTATTTCCTATGTTTGAAAAGTTCGCAAACATATTCAAGTGATTTCGTTTGAAAATTTCTACATCCACTTGGAACAAAGCTTTTACATAGCTATTCCCTGCTAAACTCAGGAAATCATAACCATAAAAAGGTCTGAAATTATTAACCGCATAAAATCCATATCCACCTAAAACAAAATTGAAAAACGGAACCGTTTCTTCACCAACAGAAAACCCTCCCTCAGATTGAATGATTAATGTTGTTTTCTTAAATAAACGTTGTGCTATTGAAAAGTCGGCTTTAACAATAGAAAAACGACTAAATGAGTTGGTATAATCAGTTGAATACAAATAATATTGCACATCACCATTAAAACTCCAACCTGATTTTGGAAAATATTTATTATCCAAAGAATCAAATTTCAAATAGCCAAACAAACTGGAATAATCACTGTTTTCAAATAATGCTGTTGAATTTTGAAGGGTTTCTGACTCAATCTTTAACCGTTTATATTCAAAACCTCCTCCAACCAAAAACTTCTGAACAAATAGCGTTTGCATGTATACTTGATTCGTAAAGTCAATAAAATCAATATTTAAAGTACTGATGTTGCTGTCTGTAAACAATACACCATCACTAAAATCAGAAGTAATGTTTCGGTTAAATTGATTCAACCTTGATTTGAGTCCGAAACTCCAATGAAAACCGTTATCAATGTAATAATCCAAATAATATCGAAAGTTATCACCCAGTACCAAATCCCCAGAAATAACATCATTTTTAAATAAAATCTTCTTTTGGGTTAAATTAATCAATAATGCACTTTTATACAATCCATCATAATGAAGTCCGAATCGCAACAGTGTTTTATTTGGATTCTCTGTTAAACCAATATTCAATCGGTCACCTTCTTTATCTTTATCTAAAGTGTAATGAATACTGCCAAAACTCTGTGATGCATTTAAATTTTCTATTCCCTGTTTTAATTTAAAATAGGTTACTTTTGCACCCGGTTTAAAATTTATTTTTCCCACTACATAAGAACGTGTGTAATTTTCTAACTTACTTGGATTAATGCTTTTAATTAATAAACTGTCACTTTCTGTTTTTACCTCTTTCAACGGAGGTTTTTTGTAGTTTGTACTAAAAGGCAATAATTGTTTTTTTACACTATTTGTGGCTATTTCTCCTTTTTCAATGATTTCAACCCCTTTGTCAAATGAAATAACAGAATATTCTCCTACATCAGGCTTAATATAAACATCCGTCAATTCTTTCTTTTCCTGCATTTTTTTTATCATCTGCAAATTTGAAATCTGAACCAAAATGCGAGTAGCATCCCTCAAAAATTCTCTGTCTTTTAAATCATCTTGAACATCAACTCCAATGATTATATCAGCACCTAGCTTTTTTATTTCTTCTGCCGGATAATTATTAACCACACCACCGTCAATTAAATATTTCCCTTCTATAATAACAGGCGAATACAGCGATGGAAAAGCCCCGCTTGCTAAAATAGATTGTGCTAAAAATCCTTTATCTAATACTACTTCTTGTCCATTTTCTATATCAGTAGCAATACATAAAAAAGGGATTGGTAGTTGATTAAAATCCCTAATATGTCGAACATTATGCGTCAAACGGGTAATCATATTATAATTATACAACCCTTTCGAAAGTGCTGAAGGAATTCCCAGTTTGAATTTATTAAAAGGCAACGTCAATGCATAACGCTCATCATTCCCTTTTTCATAAAAATTCTTGGAAGACCTTGGTATAAAATCTTGAATAACAGCATCGTAATCCGTATTATTAAAAATACTATCCAACTGTTGAGCGTTATAACCGGAAGCATATAAACCGCCTATGATAGCTCCCATACTCGTGCCACCAATGTAATCAATTTTAATTCCGGCTTCTTCAATCACTTTCAAAACACCAATATGTGCCAAGCCTTTAGCACCACCACCACTCAAAACCAAGCCTATTTTAGGTCGTTTGGGTAGCGTATCCTGTGCAAATAGTATTGAGGGAAATAAGTAAAAGGTAAGGGGTAAAAGGCAAAGTGTGATGGCAGGTTTATATAAAAAAGCCATTTGATTCCTTTTTTGAAGAACCAAAACCATAACGAAAAGTAACCCCATTAAAAGATTCACTTTATTTTATTTAACAATTGTTCTGTAAAATTCGGAAATTTTTTTGGCTTTTGATGCACCAACCACGTCAGAAATTTCACTTTCGGTAGCCAAAGACAATCTTTTAACACTTTTGAAATGTTTTAATAACGTTATCATGGTTTTTTCGCCTATTCCCGGAATAGTTTCTAAAGAGGTTTGCAATGCCGATTTACTGCGTTTGTCACGATGATGTGTAATCCCAAAACGGTGAGCTTCATTTCGCAATTGCTGAATGATTTTAAGTGTTTCTGATTTTTTATCCAAATACAACGGTACAGAATCTCCGGGATAAAACAATTCTTCCAATCGTTTGGCAATTCCAATAATGGCTATTTTTCCCCGTAATCCTAAATCGTCTAAACTTTTCAATGCCGACGACAATTGCCCTTTCCCTCCATCAATGATAATAAGTTGGGGCAAAGGTTGGTTTTCGTCTAATAAGCGTTTATAGCGACGATATACCACTTCTTCCATCGAAGCAAAATCATTTGGCCCTTCAACCGTTTTAATATTGAAATGCCTATAATCTTTTTTGCTGGGCTTGCCGTCTTTAAACACCACACAAGCAGAAACAGGATTGGTTCCCTGAATATTCGAGTTGTCAAAACATTCAATGTGCCGTGGCTCAACAGAAAGTCGTAAATCTTTTTGCATTTGAGCCATAATTCGATTGGTATGCCGTTCCGGGTCCACAATCTGAATTTGTTTCAATTGCTCTAAACGGTGGTACTTGGCGTTGCGTTGCGAAAGTTCCAAAATTTGCCTTTTGTCACCCAACTGCGGAACCGTGACTTTTATCTTATCGCCAAAATCCAATTCAAACGGCAAGATCAATTCTTTAGACGTCAAATGAAACCGCTCTCGAAGTTCTACTACAGCTAACTCTAATAATTCCTCATCTGTTTCATCTAATTTCTTTTTCATTTCCAACGTATGCGAACGAATAATCGCTCCATGAGCAATTTGAAGAAAATTGACATACGCCATCGATTCATCCGACACAATAGAAAAAACGTCAATATTGGATATCTTCGGATTTAGAATAGTGGATTTGGCTTGGTAATTCTCTAAAACATCTATTTTTTCTTTGATTTTTTGTGCTTCTTCAAATTCCATGTTTTGAGCATGAAACATCATTTTTTGTTTAAATGCCTTAATACTGTCTTTGAAATTTCCTTTTAATATTTCCCGAATGGAATCTACTTGACTTTGGTAATTTTCTAAACTTTCCAACCCTTCACAGGGCCCTTTACAATTGCCAATGTGGTATTCTAAACACACTTTGTATTTATGATTCCGTATATTTAGTTCACTTAAATCATAATTACACGTTCGCAACGGATACAATTCTTTAATCATATCCAACAACGTATTTACGGTTTTAAAATTGGTGTATGGACCATAATATTCTGAACCGTCTTTTATCATTTTTCGAGTGGGAAAAATGCGTGAAAAAGGCTCTTTTTTGATGCAAATCCAAGGATAGGTTTTGTCGTCCTTTAAATTGATGTTGTATCGCGGTTGCAATTTTTTAATCAAATTGTTTTCCAACAACAACGCATCTTGTTCGGAGACAACAACGATATGACGGATTTCCACAATTTTTTTCACCAAAACAGCCGTTTTGTGGTTGTCATGCGATTTGGTAAAATAAGACGAAACTCTCTTCTTTATATTCTTCGCTTTTCCAACATACAATATCTTTCCCTCTTTATCAAAATACTGGTACACCCCCGGACTATCGGGTAGCGTTTGAAGTTGGAGTTCTAAAGAAGGAATGCTCATACTAAATTGAGTTGTTATTGGAAGCTGATTCAACGAATCACTTTTTATTTTCAAAACAAATTTAACTTTAAAAAAGACAGCATACAACATCATTTTCTCTTAACTTTTTTACTTTTACCAAATGAATAAAAAAGAATTACGAAAAAAATATAAAGAATTACGAAAAAGACTTTCGCTAGCTGAAATAGAAGAAAAAAGCTTAGCCATTGCCAACCAATTGCTTCGGTTAAACATTTGGGATAAATCCTATTACCATCTTTTTCTTTCCATTGCCGAACAAAAAGAAATTGATACCGAATTCATCTTACAAATTCTCGCCGGAAAAGACAAAGAAATCGTAGTAGCCAAAAGTGATTTTACAACCGGAACCATGACCCATTTTCTATTAACCGATAACACAAAATTCAGAAAAAACGAATACAATATTCCGGAACCCGTTAGCGGTTTGGAAGTGCCTGCTGCAAAAATAGAAGTAGTGTTTATTCCATTATTGGCATTTGATCAAAAAGGCCATCGGATAGGCTACGGAAAAGGATTTTATGACCGCTTTTTAAAGGAATGTCATCCCGAAACGCTAAAAATCGGATTGTCTTTTTTTGAACCGGAAGAAAAAATTGAAGACATTTTTGATTCCGATATCCAAATGAATTACTGCGTTACACCAAATAAAATCTATTCGTTTGATTAAGCAGCAACTTCCTCTGCAGAAGCTTCATTTTTATCCGGACCAAAAGCTTTTTTGTTGAATACAATCAAAATACCTACTCCGGTAGAAATGGCCATATCAGCAATGTTAAAAATAGCATTAAAAAAAGTAAAGTAATTTCCACCTACAAAAGGAAGCCATTCAGGTAAATTTCCTTTCCAAATCGGGAAATACAACATATCCACCACTTTTCCGTGAAACCAAGTGCCATAGGGATTATCTGAAAAAAAAGTTGAAGCAGCATGATGACTGTCATTAAAAATAACGCCATAAAAAACACTGTCAATAATGTTTCCAAATGCTCCGGCTAAAATAAGAGCAATTGACACAATCAAATACGAAGAACTATGTTTGCGAACACTATCCCATAGCCAATACGCAATACCAAAAACGGCTACTATACGGAATAAAGTCAAAAATAACTTTCCATAGTCTCCCGGTATTTTGGTACCCCAGGCCATGCCTTCATTCTCAATAAAATGAATGCGAAACCATTCAAAAACCTTGATTTCTTCCCCCAAAACAAAATTGGTTTTGATATAGAGTTTAGATACCTGATCTACTAATAAAACAAGAAAAACAAGTAAATAAGCTTTCTTTAAAGTCATTTTTTCGGATTTAAAGGTGCAAAAATAACAATATTATCAAACTTTAACGGATTTATGCCAACATCTGATAAAAGTTTAATTTATTTTTAGCATTTCAACGCAACTTTACGGAGATTTTTGCATCTTTTTATCTATAATGTTAATACATTTGTTCAACCTAATACCTTACCAATGAATACAATAAAATCTTTTTGGTTAATTGCGGTGTGTCTATTTATGTTCACCGCCTGTAACGATGAAGAAGGCAACAACGAAACAGCAAAATTTGCCGTTCCGATTGTTAAAACCTTATCAGAAATTAGAAATTCCATAACCGTTGAATCGGCCCAACCAACACAATCGGATGGTAAAATTTATGTGACACAAAATCTATTGTTTTATGTAGCCCAAGAATCCGGTATTCATGTTTTCGATAATTCCAACCCACAAAATCCGCAAAACATGATCTTCATCAATTTAGAAGGAGTACACGATATCGCGATCAAAGGAAACTACTTATATGCGGATAATTTTGTAGATTTAGTGGTGTTCGATATTTCAGACCTCAACAATATTTCCTTAGTAAGAACCGTTGAAAATGTGTTGGAGTTTTATCCTGCCTATCCGGAGGAAGCGGAGTTTTATGCGTATGATGAATACCCGGGTGTAAACGAAATCATGGTAGGTTTTCGAATTGAAATCCGACAAAAACCTGATTATGATGAAGTTATGTTAGCCAACGATGCCTTTGCATTATTGGAAAGCTCCAGCGGAGGTACCATCGGAACAGGGGGCTCTTTTGCCAAATTCCAAATCAACAACAATGCTCTTTACACGGTTGAAAATTTTGATTTAAATGTTTTCAACATTAGCAATCCGGAACAAACCTTTTTTGATAAATCCATTTACATGACCGAATGGATGGGTGGCGGAATATTTGAAACCCTTTTCAAACAAAAAGAATTTTTATTCATCGGCTCTACTAACGGAATGTACATCGTAAACGCATTTGACGAATTTAACCCTTACTTTGTTTCCGGTTTCTCTCATGCAACAGCCTGTGACCCTGTGGTTGTGCATGCCAATACCGCATATATTACTGTTCGTGGAGGTTCTACTTGTGGTGCTATTGAAGACCAAATCAACGTAATCGACATTACCAACATTGAAAACCCAACACTGATTTCAACCTATTTGTTAAACCAACCTTTTGGTTTAGGTATTCGTAACAATGTGTTGTATGTGTGTGCCGATGGCAATTTAAACGTTTTTGATGCTACCAATTCAGCAGAATTAGTACTTCAAAACACCTACAATGACCAAGTAAAAGACGTGATCGCATTAGACACGCATCTCATTGCGGTAGGAACCAATAAAATTGTACAATACAATTATGGTGATAACCATACGTTAGAAGTTATCAGCACTGTAAATTTCTAAATTAAAAAATACCAAAAAAAAAAGAGAGGATGTTGAAGTCCTCTCTTTTTATTTTCTAATTTTAAATCAATTCCCTTAGTACTTCAGCACCTCAGAGCCTTAGTACCTTAGAAAAACTGCAACTTATCGCTGCATATTTTTCGCCTCAATACTCATTGTAGCATGTGGCACTAATTTTAAGCGTTCTTTAGAGATTAATTTACCCGTTACTTTACAAACACCATACGTTTTGTTTTCTACTCTGAAAAGAGCGTTTTTTAAATCGCGTATAAACTTCTCCTGGCGAATAGCCAATTGCGAATTTGCTTCTTTGCTCATCGTTTCAGAACCTTCTTCAAAAGCTTTGAAAGTGGGAGACGTATCATCTGTTCCGTTATTCAAATCATTCATATAGGCACTTTTTATGAGTTCCAAATCGTTTTGGGCCTTCTCAATCTTTTTTAAGATAATTTCTTTGAACTCCGCTAAATCAGCGTCTGAGTATCGTACTACTTCATCTGTCATGTTAATCTATTTTGAAATTATTATTTTTGTTTTAATGTCATCAAACTCAATTTCTGTACCACTTTCTAAATTGTTTTCAAAAACTAACGTTTCCGTTAATGTTTCAGACTTGATATAGGTTTCATTGGCTAAAATGGCTTCTTCTAATATTCCATCTTTCATCAACTGTACTTTTATTTTGTCCGTCACCTCAAAACCGCTGTCTTTTCTCAAATTCTGAATACGGTTCACCAACTCTCTGGCAATTCCTTCTTTTCGCAATTCCTCCGTAATGGTGATATCTAACGCTACCGTAATTCCATTCGCATTCGCAACCAACCAACCCGGAATATCTTGCGAAGAAATTTCCACATCATCTAATGATAAAGTTATTGAATTTCCTGAAATAACAAGCACATAACTACCGTTACGGTCTAATTCGTTGATTTGTTCTTGACTAAAGTTTTGTATCTCTTTGGCTATCAATCCCATATCCTTACCAAAACGAGGTCCTAAGGCTTTAAAGTTGGGTTTTATTTGCTTTACCAACACGCCCGAAGCATCGTCTAATAACACCACTTCTTTTACGTTGACTTCCGCTTTTATCAGGTCAGAAACCGCTTCAATTTCAGCACGCTGATGTTCGTCAAGTATCGGAATCATTACCTTTTGCAACGGTTGACGTACCTTAATCATCTCCTTCTTACGAAGCGATAAAACCAACGACGAAACCGTTTGTGCTTTCATCATTTTACTCTCCAACGATTTATCAACATATTTTTCAACATAATTCGGGAAATCGGCCAAATGTACGCTGCCAAAATTTTCTGAATGTGTTGCCTTTGTTAAATCTCGGTAAAGTCTGTCCATATAAAACGGTGCAATAGGAGCCGACAATTTAGCCACTGTGATTAAACAAGTATACAAGGTCTGATACGCCGCTATTTTATCGGTGCCATATTCACCTTTCCAAAATCTTCTTCGGCACAATCGCACATACCAATTACTTAAGTTTTCTTGCACAAAATCAGAAATCGCTCTCGCTGCTCTGGTGGGTTCATAATCGGCATAGCTTTCATCCACCAACTGCACCAAGGTTTGCAATTCTGATAAAATCCATCGGTCAATTTCCGGTCTTTCCGACAACGGAACTTCTGCTTCTTTATACGTAAATTCGTCGATATTCGCATACAACGAAAAGAACGAATAGGTATTATATAAGGTGCCGAAAAACTTTCGTCGTACTTCCGCAACGCCTTCTATATCAAATTTCAAATTATCCCACGGATTCGCATTGGCAATCATGTACCAACGTGTAGCATCGGGACCGTAATCAGCCAACGTTTTAAACGGGTCAATAGCATTACCCAAACGTTTCGACATTTTCTGCCCGTTTTTATCCAATACCAAACCGTTAGAAACGACATTTTTATACGCAATTTTGTCGAACACCAACGTTCCTATGGCATGTAAGGTATAAAACCAACCACGGGTTTGATCGACACCTTCCGCAATAAAATCAGCCGGAAATGCTTCGTTATTATCAATTAAATGCTTGTTCTCAAACGGATAATGCCATTGAGCATACGGCATGGCTCCACTGTCAAACCAAACATCAATCAAATCGGTTTCGCGTTTCATCGGTTTTCCGGAGGGAGAAACCAATACAATTTCATCCACTACATTCTTGTGTAAATCCACCAAGTCATAGTTCTCCTCGCTCATGTTGCCAATTTCAAATCCTTTAAACGGATTATCTTTTTGGAAACCGGCTGCTATGGATTGTTCAATGGCCTTGTACAATTCTTCTACCGAACCCATGATTACCTCCTCCGTTTTGTCTTCCGTACGCCAAATCGGTAAAGGAATTCCCCAGTATCTGGAACGGGATAAATTCCAATCGTTCGCATTTTTCAACCAGTTGCCAAAACGACCTTCTCCGGTAGCTTTGGGTTTCCAATTGATGGTGTCGTTCAAATCGAACATGCGGTCTTTAATTTCCGTTACTTTGATGAACCACGAATCCAAAGGATAATATAAAATTGGTTTGTCGGTTCGCCAACAATGCGGATAACTGTGCACGTATTTCTCTACTTTGAAGGCTTTATTTTCTTCTTTCAACAAGATAGCAAGTTCCACATCAGTTGAACGTTCGGGAGCTTCACCTTCGTTGTAATATTCATTTTTCACATATTTCCCGGAAAAATCACCCAATCCTTGAATAAATTTTCCTTGTAAATCCACCAATGGAACCGGATTTCCTGTGGCATCCAAAACCAACATCGGCGGTACTTCGGGAGTAGCTTCTTTGGCTACTTTCGCATCATCTGCACCAAAAGTAGGAGCCGTATGTACGATTCCGGTACCGTCTTCGGTCGTCACAAAATCACCTGAAATCACACGAAATGCATTTTCAGGATGTTGATACGGTAAAATCCATGGCAATAATTGTTCGTAGCGAATGCCTACTAAATCCGCTCCTTTGCATTCGACTAAAATTTGATAAGGTATCTTTTTATCTTCTGCTTTATAGTTCGTAAAATCAGCTTCGCTCTCGGCTAAAGCGAACTTTCCGCCCAATTGTTTACCTACTAAATTCTTTGCCAACACCACATTTATCGGCTCAAACGTATATTGATTAAACGTTTTCACCAATACATAGTCAATCTTTGGTCCAACCGTCAACGCCGTATTACTGGGCAATGTCCAAGGTGTGGTCGTCCAAGCTAAAATATGAATATCACCAAATCCTTGTAAAAAACTCGGTAAGGTTTCCGATTTGGTTTTGAATTGAGCGACAACCGTTGTATCGGTCACATCCCTATAACTACCCGGTTGATTTACTTCATGCGAAGACAAGCCCGTTCCCGCTTTTGGCGAATACGGTTGAATAGTGTAGCCTTTGTATAATAAGTCCTTATCGTAAATCTGTTTTAACAACCACCAAACCGACTCCATGTATTTCGATTTATAGGTCACATACGGGTCGTTCATGTCCACCCAATAACCCATTTTCTCTGTCAGGTCGTTCCACACGTCGGTATATCGCATCACGGTGCGTTTACAAGCTTCGTTGTATTCGGCTACGGTGATTTTAGTACCGATGTCTTCTTTGGTAATGCCTAATTCTTTTTCGGTACCCAATTCTACCGGCAAACCATGCGTATCCCATCCCGCTTTTCGTTTTACTTGAAAGCCTTTTTGGGTTTTATAACGGCAAAAAATATCTTTAATCGCACGAGCCATCACGTGGTGAATACCCGGCAAACCATTGGCCGAAGGCGGACCTTCAAAAAACACATACGGTGGTTGCACTTCACGGCTGGTGACACTTTGTTCAAAAATCTGGTTTTCCTTCCAATACTTCAGCACTTCAGAGGCCACTGTAGGCAAGTCAAGTCCTTTGTATTCAGCGAATTTCGTACTCATTTTTTCTCGTTCTAAAAAATCAATTTGCGAAAGTAAGGAATTTTGAGATAATATGGTAAAATAATGTGGCGAATAGGCAATGGGGCAATTCGACAATGGGGCAATGGGGCAATTTTTGGAAGTACTAATTGTTTTCTCTTATTTCTGTGAGGAAAAGAGGCGTCCAATTGTCTTTCGTTGAAAAAAATAGAAAGGCCAAATCCTTCAAATGACTCCAAAAAAACCAAAACCAAAAAATAAAACGGAGAATATACAAAATAAACGCCACAAAATCAATAATTTATATAGCCATTTTACGACAATTTTATGTCCAAAAACTGAAAAAAACACTGAATATGAGAATTATATAACGATTATTCCAATTATTATAACGGACTCTCATTTTTAATGCTGAACTTTGATAGAGAAAAGGTAGTAAGGCATTAAACAACATAAAAGCAAGATGAAAAAAAACAATGAAAATATTGAACTCGAAAAAGGGAATATCCATATCGTAGTAGAAATTATTGAATACATGCCTAACGCGATTGTTAGCAAAACCATCATAAAAAAAACTACCGGAAACATTACGGTTTCATCTTTTGATGCAGGAGAAGAATTAGATGAAAAAACTTCTCCCTTTGATATGTACATTCAAATCATAGACGGTGCAGCAGAATTAACCATAAACAACAAAAAATTGAAATTAAAATTGGGAGAAGGCATCATTATTCCTGCTCATTCCAATCATCATTTCAATGCGAATGAACAATTTAAAATGATTTCAACGGTAATTAAAAGCGGTTATGAAGAATAAATGAACTAATGAACGCCTAAAGTTGAAAAAAATAAAAACAACATGATTCTGTATATTAAATACATGGTTAGTCTTCGTTGTAAAATGTTAGTCAGGGAAGAATTAAAAAAACTCGATATTGACTATCTTAACATTGAGTTGGGAATGGTTGAAACATTGGGTAATGTTGCTCCTGAAACTCTGGAAAAATTCAAAAACAATTTAGCCTATTCCGGTTTAGAATTATTAGATGACAAAAAATCAATTTTAATTGAACGGATCAAAAATGTAATTATCGAAATGATTCATTATACCGATGAAGTGCCTAAAGTGAATTATTCCGATTACATAAGCGAAAAACTCCATCATGATTATACCTATTTGTCTAATGTTTTTTCGGAAGTAAAAGGAATCACCATTCAGCATTTTATCATCATGCACAAAATTGAACGGGTCAAAGAGCTGCTCTTGTATGATGAATTAACCCTTACCGAAATTGCATACCTTTTAAATTACAGCAGTGTTGCTCATTTATCAAACCAATTTAAAAAAATTACCGGACTGTCCCCAACTTATTTTAAAGAAATGAAATATAGGAGAACTAAAAATCTCGAAAACATTTAACAAGCTAACAAACTTTACAAAAAACATCCTTAACCGGATGTTTTTTTATTTATAAACCTATGAATAAGTGATTTATATAATTCTTTATTGGAATGGTGTAACAGATAAAGAAACAAATATTTACACCTTTGTTAGACAATAAATAATTATTAATTCAAAAAAAAGTAATCATGGAAACGAAACAAAACAAAAAGGTAGAGGCCTTAAAAATTGAGGGAGATTGGAGTCAACAAGCCAAAGAGCTAAAGAAAAAATTTCCCACACTAACTGATTCAGATGTAAAATTTGAAAGAGGTCGAGAAGAAGATTTAATCAAAAGAATGGAATCACGTCTGCACAAAAACAGAGAAGAAGTGATTCTTATTTTAAGAAGAAATCAAACTGCTACGAATTGATTAGACTTGATTAAATGGGCAACGTAGATTAGTAAATATACTACGAATACATTAAAAAGTCATCTAAAGTGCAGCATAACAACTGCACTTTTTTATTTAAATAAAATGATAAACATAAAAAAACACGGCATATTACTAAAAAAAACACACCTTCCTTTTGAGAACGATAGTGTTTTAAATCCGGGAGTTTTTCAGGAAGATACAATTTTACACCTCCTTTACAGAGCTGTACGAAAAGGAAATTATTCCACCATTGGGTATTGTAAATTAAATGGTCCATTGGCCATCATGGAACGCGACGATACACCGCTTATCATTCCATTTGCTGAAGAAGATTCTCATGGAATTGAAGACGCTCGAATCGTAAAAATCGAAGATACTTTCTATATAACCTATACTGCCTACAACGGAATTAATGCATTAGGTGCATTAGTTACCTCAACCGATTTAAAAACATTCAAAAGACAAGGCATCATTGTGCCAAAAATCACCTTTGATGAGTTTAAAAGGTTAGCAGAATGCAACAATTTAATTAATGCAAAATACTTTAGACATGTCCGACATTTTGAACCTTCAGAACACATTTATTTATGGGATAAAGATGTTGTGTTTTTCCCTAGAAAAATAAATGGAAAATTAGCGTTTTTACACCGTATTCGTCCCGGAATTCAATTAGTAATGGTCAATCACTTAAAAGAACTGACAAAAGATTTTTGGGACCATTACTTTTTACACTTTAATCAACACATCATTTTAGACCCTGTTGGAATCAACCATGAGTCCGGCTATATTGGTGCCGGAGCTCCACCTATTGAAACCGAACTCGGTTGGCTACTCATTTATCACGGGGTATATGACACATCAGAAGGTTATATCTATTCTGCGGCCGCCGCTTTACTTGACATTGACAATCCATTAAAAGTAATTGCCCGATTAGAAAACCCTTTATTCACCCCCGAATTTGAATATGAACGAAAAGGAGTGGTGAACAATGTTGTCTTCCCAACCGGAACGGCATTGTTTTATGACACCCTTTACATCTATTATGGGGCGGCAGACAAATGCATTGCTGTAGCCTCTGTTAGTTTAAAAGAATTATTAAAAGAATTAATGCTAAACAAAATCAATCATGACAGCAATTCCTCTAACCCATAATTACCCCAGATTAATGGCTCATGAAACCTATCTTCTTCATCAATCTAAATTACCGGTAAACAATTCGTTTAATGAGGTTGAACAAAAACCGATCAAAGCCCATAAACAAGTACTACCTGAAATTTTATTCATTACCTCCTATCCACCCAGAGAATGTGGAATTGCTACCTATTCTCAGGATTTAATCAAAGCTATTGAAGAAAAATTTGGACTCAATTTTTCGCTGAAAATTGCTGCCTTAAATCCAAAAGACACCTATTACAATTATCCGAAAGAAGTAAAATATTGCCTTCAATCAGATGAAAAAGAACATTTTGTTCAGTTGGCAAACGTCATCAATAAAGATGCCAATATAGCCATGATTTTCCTGCAACATGAGTTTGGATTGTTTGGGGGTGAAAACGGCAACCATCTATTGAAATTGATGGCTCACTTAAAAAGACCAATTGCCACTACTTTCCATACCGTCTTGCCAAACCCTAATCAGAAAATCAGAAAATTGGTGCGTAAAATGACCGATTATTCCAATTCGGTTATTGTAATGACGCAAACCTCTGCTGCTATTTTACAGAGCGATTATGGTATAGCTCAACAAAAAATTGAAGTTATTCCTCATGGCACCCATTTAATCAACACTGACGCAACTGAAAAAATGGAAGCTAAAATTCATTTGTCCGATCGAATTGTGTTATCCACATTTGGACTTTTAAGTGAAGGCAAAAGCATAGAAACAGCTATAGAAGCATTACCTATGATCATTAAGGAATTTCCGGATGTCGTTTATTTAATCATTGGAAAAACCCATCCTGAAGTACTAAAAAAAGAGGGAGAAAAGTATAGGGATTCACTGTATCAAAAAGTAGTAGAAAGAGGTTTACAAAATAATGTTCGGTTCATCAATCGATATGTGACTCTGGATGAATTAATGGCTTATTTACAGCGAACAACAATTTACCTTTTTACCTCTAAAGACCCAAACCAAGCGGTGAGTGGTACTTTAGCCTATGCCCTGGCAAGTGGTTGTCCGGTCATTTCTACTCCCATACCGCATGCAAAAGAATGGTTACAAGGAGCAGGCATTAATGTTGACTTTCAAAATGCGGAGCAGTTAGCTCAAGCTACCATTTATTTACTGAAACAACCCTCTATATTAAATGAAATGAGGTTGAATGCCTTGCATAAAATTAACCCTTCCTCTTGGCAAAATACCGCTATTGCTCATGTTAATCTAACAAAAAACAGCCAAATCAAACGAAAAACAGCGTTAAAATATGAATTGCCTCCCATTTCGTTAAAACACCTTAAAAAATTGACTACGCCAAACGGTATGATTCAATTTGCTCAAATTGCTGAACCTGATTTAAATTCAGGCTATACACTTGATGATAATGCAAGGGCATTAATTGCACTTACCAAACATTACGCCTTAACAGGAGATGTTGACGATTTACAACAGTTGACCATTTACCTCAACTTTGTGCTTTTTTGCCAACAAAATGATGGTCACTTCTTAAATTATGTAAACCAAAACGGTGCCTTTGCCAGTAAAAACAATACCGAAAACTTAGAAGATGCTAACGGAAGAGCCATTTGGGCATTAGGCTATTTTTGTGCTCATCCTCATTTATTCAGCCCTCAACAACTGAATAAAGCAGAAAAAGCGATACAAAAATCGCTTCATCATATACAATCCTTTCATTCGCCCAGAGCAATCAGCTTTGCAATCAAAGGACTTTATTATTATACTTCCAAAAACAACAGCACCGAATGTAAAAATACAATAGTGCAATTGGCAGACAACCTTGTGTCTAAATACAGGGGCGTTTCCCATAAAAAATGGAAATGGTTTGAAAACTATTTAACCTATGCCAACAGCGTGTTGCCGGAAGCGTTACTAATGGCTTCATTGACTACCGATAGCTCATTATACCGAAAAATAGCCAAATCAGCTTTTGATTTTCTTTTAACGGTAATTTTTCAAAACCAACAAATCAAAGTCATTTCAAACCAAGGATGGTATCAAAAAGACGAAACCGCCAATCGTTTTGGCGAACAACCGATAGATGTGGCGTATACTATTTTAGCCCTTGACACCTTTTATCAATCTTTTAAGGAGCAACACTATCTCGAAAAAATGGAAATCGCTTTCAATTGGTTTTTGGGTAACAATCATTTACATCAAATTATATATAACCCTGTTACCGGTGGATGCTTTGACGGGCTGGAAAAAACCCATGTAAACCTCAATCAAGGAGCAGAATCAACCGTAAGTTATCTTTTGGCTCGATTGGTTTTTGCTGATATAAAAAACAGCAACAAAACCATTCAACAGGCTGAAAAAGAAAGAGAAAAGGTGTGATTTAAACAAAACTATTAGTTTATTATGTAACACAAAATGAAGTGTTTAGATAGAAATTTGTATAGAATTTACAACTTTAAAAAACCAACATAATGGAAAATGTATTATACGTAGTGGCCGTGATTTTAATCATTGCGTGGGCATTCGGATTTTTTGTCTATAACCTGGGAAACTTGATACATGTTTTGCTTGTCATTGCCATAATTGCGATACTTCTCCGAATCATAAAAGGGAATAATATTCTATAAAAACATACTAATACGCATTCAACTTAAAAGAAAAAAAATGAAAAACGCAATCATAATGATCGCAATGTTGGCTTTTTCAACAGCAGTTGTAAAAGCACAATCAACAGACTCTATTGACCATCGCAACAAGTTTGCTTTTGGAATCAAAGCGGGAGTAAACTTATCAAATGTGTATGATGAAGAAGGCGAAGACTTTGTGGCAGATGATCGATACGGATGGGTTGCAGGAGCCTTCGGTACCATTCCATTCGGCAAACTATTCGGCCTTCAACCGGAAATTCTTTACTCTCAAAAAGGATTCAAATCATCGGGAACTTTTTTAGGGGCAACTTATGAACTTTCCCGAAAAACAGAATTCATTGATTTACCCTTTTTTGTGGCCATTAAACCCATCGAATATGTTACCATTTTAGTTGGTCCTCAGTTTTCGTTTTTACTGAAACAAACTGATGAGTTTAAAAGCAACAATTTAACTTCTACTCAAATAGAAGAATTTGACAACAGCAATCTGATTAAAAATATCATAGGGCTGAGTGCCGGTGCCGACGTTAACCTTGATCATTTTGTCATTGGGGTAAGATTTGGGGGAGATCTCAAAAAAAATGACGGTGACGGAAACAGTTCTACACCTCGATACAAAAACATGTGGTATCAAGCCACAGTTGGTTATAAATTTTAATACTTAAAAAAACAACAAATGGAAAATTCAAAAAATACCGGTAAAATTATTGTTTCACTGGTTCTTGGTGCCCTAGCGGGTGCGGCCTTAGGCTTATTATTTGCTCCTGAAAAAGGTTCAAAAACCAGACAGAAAATTGCTGACGACGCAGAAAAAATGGCCAATGATTTCAAAAAAAAAGTGAAACGTCAGGCGAAAGGGCTTAAAAAAAGCATGAAAGAAGAAGCTATGGCATTGAAAAACAAAGCCGCTAAATTGGAAAACTATGTAGAAAATAAAGTAGAAAAAGAAATGGCTACTTTAAAAAACAAAGCAGAAACTTTATTACACATGAATTCGGATCATACCGCAAAATAGTAATAATCAAAAAAGGTGAAAGTCAAATCTAAAAAGAAAATAAAATGAAAACAAATTTCAAATTATTGGCCATCGCAATGGGAATTGCCTTTGCAATCGCATGCTCCAGTATCGTAATCATGAGCTGTAATACCTCACCAAAAGACAAAGAAAACGAACTGGAAAATGCTCAAGAAGAGGTAGTTGAAGCACAAGAAGCCTTAGAACAATCAAAACAAGATTCATTGAGTGATTATGTAACGTTTAAAGCCGGAATCGAATTAAAACTCGATGAAAATGAAAAATTAATTGCCCAACAAAAACAGTTATTAAACGAATCGAAAGAAGCTCAAAAGGCAGAAAACCTAAAGGAACTTATTCGATTAGAAGAAAAAAATAACAGTTTAAAAGCAAAACTCAGAGATTATGAAGACGGTCCTTCTGATAAATGGGAAGTGTTTAAAATAGAATTCAACAAAGAAATGGACGAATTAGGAAAATCCATTTCAACCATGGCCGAACGTAACATGAAAAAATAAAACAAAATGAAAACTTTAAAATTCCTGATAAACCATAAAAAAATTGCACTGCTGTTAGCTATATTATCGTTTATTTTCATCCCGCTGGCTTGTTCAAAAAAAATTACTTTTGAAAATTCAAAAATTGTACCGGCAGCAAGAGGTGAAGTAATCGTTAAAAAAGACAATAACGAAAACTATAACATTGAGCTGAAACTGTCCAATTTAGCCGAACCAAGTCGTTTGACTCCTCCAAGATCTACCTATGTGGTGTGGTTGGAATCAGAAGATAACAGTCCGCAAAACATCGGACAAATCGTGGGAACAAACAACCTTAATGTAAAATTTAAAACCGTTTCCGCTTCTAAACCAAAACGAATTTACATCACTGCCGAAGACAGTGCTGATGTTCAATATCCGGGAAACATGCGCATTTTAGAAACCAGCCTTTTTTAATAGTTAGTTAACCCGTTGGGTGTAATTATTTAAAGTAAAAAATGTTGGTTAAATGTTGGTCAAGATACTGAAATTCAGTATCTTGAAGTCGCTAAACAAACCAACATTTATGACAAATATAGTGAAAAATTATTTTAGAGTTTTAGAAGTTATAAGTTCTTTGAATTTTGAGTTAGATTTTAAATCAGGAATTGGCAGAAAGCCAAAAATGTCTGATATAGAAGTAGTTGCCTTGAGTTTGACAGCGGAATTTATGTCAATTGACAGTGAAAATTCACTTTTCAAACAGCTACTTCCAGGTGAAATCTCCAATTTAATTGAGCGAAGTCAGTTTAATAAAAGACGAAAAAAGCTGTTTTTGTTTTCAGAACAAATTAGAACAAAATTAGCGGCTCAATTTCTGTGTTTTGAAGATTACTTTATTGTTGACAGCATGCCTTTAGAGATTTGTAAATTTTCACGACATAACAGGATAAAAATATGTAAAGACAATTTTGAAACCGCTCCTTCCAAAGGTTTTTGTGCTTCTCAAAACAGTTGGTTCTTCGGATATAAACTTCATGGGGTTTGTTCTCTTACTGGTGTTTTTCATTCATTAGATATTACAAAAGCAGAAGTTCATGATGTTCATTTTTTGAAAAACATAAAACAACAAATGTCTGATTGTGTGTTGCTTGGAGATAGAGGTTACTTATCTCAAAGCATTCAATTAGATTTATTTCAAACGGCAAATATCAAATTAGAAACGCCTAAAAGAGCTAATCAAAAAGATTATAAGCCGCAACCTTATATCTTTAGAAAATCAAGAAAAAGAATTGAAACATTGTTCTCTCAATTATGTGACCAATTTTTAATTAGAAGAAATTATGCTAAAACTTTTGAAGGATTTAAAACTCGAATTCTAGCCAAAATAACAGCATTAACTCTAGTTCAATATATCAATAAATTTATCTTTGATAGACCAATAAACAAAATCAAAAATCAATTAATTTAATTTCACCCAACGGGTTTAGTTAATTAATTTGGAAGGTTAGAAAACTGCTTTAGGGCAGTTTTCTTTTTTTATTTTTTTGCATGTTCTTTTCTCCTCTTTCACTACAACTCAAGTTCCCAACACAGACAGCCTAAACTTAATAAAACATAAAAATCATAGCGTCTTTGTGCTCTCAGTGCCTCCTTTGTGCCCTTAGTGGTTAAAAACCTCAGCACCTCAGCACCTTAGCACCTCAGAACCTCAGCACCTAAGAAAAAACCTCCCCCAACACCTCCAACGACTTCGGCCGCCTAAACCCATCCAAATGAAACGCATAATAATCCATCAACACCTTCAACAGCAGTTGCCGTTCTGCCGACACAAAACATTTCGTATCGCCGGTTAATTTCAAGGAAAGCAATTTTTTAAACAACACCGTTTCGTGTTCAGAGAGGCAACTCACGGCGTGGTACTCGGTAAACACCCCTTCGGTCAGTTCAAAAAAAGGAGCGTCTTGTTGCGAAATATCGGGATAAAACCCTAAAAAGCGAGTCATGCCCAGCAGTAAAATCAAGTGAAAATTGGCCACTTCCTCATGGCTGTCCAACCAAAGCAACGCCGTTTCGAGGTAATCAAAAAAGGGCTCATTTTTTTCCTCTTCCTGAATGCAGTGGTGCAGCACTTCCGAAAGAAACAACACGATGGAGCTTTTCACCACGTTGGTAGGCAAGCTCATGTAGGGTTGAGCGATACGCACTTCCTTAAAATACTCCAACTTGCCTTGGTTTTTATGCGTAGCCACAATATCCAGTAAAGTAAGCGGTTGAAAATAACCCATCTTCTGCTGACTCTTGCGGGCCGAAAACGCGTTGGGCACAAAGTAACTCTTCACCCCATCGGTGCGGGTAAAGCACTTTACAATCAGGGATTTCTCCTGGTACTTTAACGCCGAAATCACGAGGGCTTTGGTTTTGACTTGCATGAGGTAAAAGTAACGAATCTTTTCCAAAAAAAAGTTGACCGTAAGTAATGTAAAAGAACTACTACGCCATTTTAAGCCTCTTGTTCCGCAAACGCTACAAAGTAAATAGAAATCATCAACAGGCTGTAAAATAATACAAAAAATAATATAACTATTGTTTACTATTTCGTACCTTTAAGATAGAAAAATGAATTATCCACTTTAAAAAAGAAACCATGAAAGCGAAAAAAAGAATTGGCATTTGGATGGATTACACCAGTGCTCAAATATATGAAAATGCAAGTGGCGAATACTTGATGACTACTATAGAATCCAACTTTGCCCAACCGGTAAACCAACAGGGTAAACAACACAGCGAAAGTTTACTGCACAACAAAGAAAACCAAACCGATCAGGCGTATTTCAAAAGTTTAATTCAGTGGATAAAAGACTATGATGAAGTACTGCTTTTTGGTCCCACCAAAGCAAAAACAGCATTGTATAATCAAATTAAAGCGACTCCAAAATTCAATAAAATTTACATTGAAACCCGAGACGCAGATAAAATGAGTAACAACCAAATGAAAGTATTTGTGAAAGATTATTTTGCAAAACTACTCCATTACGAAAGCAACTATACTGGTTAACCGAGCTAAAAAATCAAACCAACCCTGACGAAAGTCGGGGTTTTTTGTTATATAACAGGGTTTGTTTTATGCATACTACTGTAATTTCTATACGAGCTAGTCCTTCCGACGCAGAAGAAACATCACCACTATCTTGTCATTGCTTCGCCAATTCGAGCAAAGCTCTCGTGTCCGACGCAGGAGGAATCTCTCTTCCATCTTGTCATTCCGACGCAGGAGGAATCTCATCACTATCTTGTCACTGCTTCCCCAATTCGAGCAAAGCTCTCGTGTCCGATACAGAAGAAACCTCTCCACCAACTTGTCATTCCGACGCAGGAGGAATCTCATCACCATCTCGTCATTCCTATGCAGAAGAAATCTCACCACCATCTTGTCATTCCTATGCAGAAGAAATCTCACCACCATCTTGTCATTCCGACGCAGGAGGAATCTCACCACCATCTTGTCATTCCGACGCAGGAGGAATCTCATCACCATCTCGTCATTCCTTGCAGAAAAAACCTCACCACCAACTTGTCATTCCGACGCAGGAGGAATCTCATAACCATCTTGTCATTCCGACGCAGGAGGAATCTCATCACCATCTCGTCATTCCGACGCAGGAGGAATCTCTCCACTATTTTGTCATTCCTATGCAGAAGAAATCTCACCACCGTCTTGTCATTCCTATGCAGAAGAAACCTCACCACCGTCTTGTCATTCCGACGCAGGAGGAATCTCATCACCATCTTGTTATTGCTTCGCCAATTCGAGTAAAGCTCTCGTGTCCGATGCAAATGAAATCTCACCACCATCTTGTCATTCCGACGCAGGAGGAATCTCATCATTAAAACCCAATTATTCCAAAATGGAATAGCAAATTCTTATTCAGAATATTGTATTATGGAATAGTTTCTTTTTTAAAAGAACTTATAAACTAAATTTCTTCAATACCAATTGATTTGAAAAAATTAAAAGTTCCATCATAAATAAATTCAGGTCTAGTAAAATCTTCATTATTCCCTTTAGGAATATAAATAATCATTCCTTGTCTTGCTCTAGTCAACAAAACTCGATATGAATTTATCAAATAATTGGTTATTTCAACACTATTAATACCTTGCCATTTTGTTCCCTTAAATTTCCTAAAATTCCATTTATTATTGTGATAAAATAAATCGCCATCCCAAGCAACACATGTCCAATCTAACTCTAAACCCTGAATATCAAATTCCGTTGCAACTTCTTCAAGAAAATAAGATGAACGAATGTCGTCTTTGTCGTTCAAAAACCATATTGGTGCATCAATTTTTGCTTTAACGTTTAATCCAAATGGTCTTAATCTGATTCCGCCAGATGAAGCAACAATTCCTGTTCTTTCAGAGCCTTTTGATTTTGAATTTAACCATTTTCTGGCCGTTTCTAAATCTCTAGTTATTTTAATTGGATAGTTTTTCTTGATATATTCTAAGTAAATTAGCCTAGCTTTTTCAATATCATTGTTGATGATTTCTTGAATAAAATTTGATAATTGAGCACTTCTAAAAGATCTTAAAGAAACAGACAAATGCAATTCATCTTTTTTAACGGCTTTCCTATCATGAAGAATAGAAAGAGCAAAAATATCCCTTATGTAATTTCTATCTTCAACAATTTTTGAAGAATAATAAATATCCCAATCCAAGAAATTTTCTAAAAATGGTCTAATCCATTCTTCTAAACCTGCCTCTCCAGTATTTATCTCTTGACCTCCGCCAATTAAACAAACAATTGTACACCAGTCTTTATGTCTATCCATAACTTCAATCAAAAACTCGGGCTCAGATTTATTAAATTCCGAATTTCCTTTGTTTCTTTTCATAAAGCTCGATGCTTGTTCTTTAGTCCAAGCCCTTTGTGCTTCATCAAAAATTGTAACTTTCTCAATAGGAGCCTTATCATCTTTTAAAGAGGCATCTCTAAAATGATGAATGTTTTGAATAAATGCTTTTACATGAGAATGTGCAGCAGATTTGGTTATTTTTTCACCATTTTCTATTGATGTGAAATATTTATCTCTAGCTAATGCTTCTCTTAAAACATCTACTAATGGTCCATTCCCAGACAAAAAAACAGCATGTTCCTCTTCTAAATGGTTTAATCTAGAATTTGCAATGTTTAATCCGGCTAACGTTTTACCAGCACCTGGAACTCCAGTAATAAAACAAATTGATTTTTTGTTATTTGCTTTAGAATAATCAATTATTTCAGATATACAATTTGATGTTACTGATAAATTTTCTGCACCTGAATCACTTCTAGAAATTTCAGCAACATTATGCTTTTTAAACAATGCAGTCGCCGCTTCCACAATTGTTGGTGTTGGTTTGTAAATTGAATTTTCCCAATTATTGATATTTATTTTTTCTGAATTTAAAAACAAATTCAATATTTGTCTTAAAACAATTTTTAATTCATTTTGATTGGTTAAAAAAGGACTATAAAGATTATCAATAATTTTATTGTTAGAACTAAATGTTTCCTTTGAATTTTCAGAAATCAAAATTGGTATAATGATTTTATTATGACTTCCCTCATGAAAATTATTTAAATCTAATCCATAATTAAGAACTTGTTCTTTTGCATTTTTATCATAACTATCAGAACCTATTTTAAATTCTAAAACAAAAATACATCCATTAATGATTAGAATATTATCAACCTTTTTTCCCATTCGGGGAATAGTAAATTCAAAATAAACTTGTCCATTAAAACCTGCTAAAGTTCCTTTTAATATTTTTATTTGTTTTTTCCAAGCATTTGATTGTTGTATCGAAAGCTTATTTAAATCATAATTACCTGAAATTTTTCCATAAATGGAAGCATCGCTTTCAATTAAAAAATTATCGATTGTATTTGAGTAATAGGCTCTATTCATCAAACAAATCTTTTATTTTAACTTCCAACGCTTTTGCTAACTTTTCTACAACTTCTATTGAAACATTTCTTTCCCCCTTTTCAATAGTTGGAAGATATGTACGATCAATCTCAGCCATGTTAGCTAACTTTTCTTGAGAAAGTTTTTTAGATTTTCTCAATTCTTTAATTTTTATACCAAACTTTTGTTTTATATCCATAATTAACAAAAGTTGAAAAATGTAGACTATAAAACAACGGAGTATAGTCCGGTTTTTTTATATTTGTATAAATTAATTCAGATAAATATGGGGTACTGTGCTATTGTGCTATTTGGTGAAAATGAAATTAGAAAATTTCAGTTGGGTCAAGAACTTACAAATTATGAAAAAATAATAAATCAAAAGAAATATGAATTTGAAACATTTGCTGAAAGAGACGCCTTTTATAAAGGGATTAGCGAAACCGTTGGTTGGTTAGATTGTCTAGTAATAAAAGAATTTGAAATAAATTTAAAACCAAAAGAAGAACCAGATTTTGATTATTGGGGTTTTATTGAAAAATATTATCCAAAGTATTATACTTGCAATAATATCCTACTAAGCGATATTTTAACCCGAAAATTAAATGGTGAACATGTTTGCAAAAAAGATAGAAAATACATAAAAAATTGGGACGTAAGAAAAGAATTGCTCGAACTTGACAAGGAGTTGTTATCTATTGCCTTTGAGAATTATTTCAATTCAATTTACCCAGAAAATGAAAAATAACATGACCCACCTCCAAAAAATCCACCACCTCCAAAAATTCCTTAATCAAACCCATCATTCCTATTATGATGATTTCACAGCTGATATTCTTCTTTATTTCAATGATGATTTCTCTGAAGCCAACCCACAATTTACCTTTTTACATGAGCTAAACAGTCCTGAAGCCATTGAACAAAAAACAGCATTTTTGTTATCCCAATTTGTCCTCAAATTCGATGCCGAGCAAGAATCAGAAAATGATTTTATCCACAACTACATTGGGAGCTAATTTCTTCCCATTTTCATCTAAAATCTCAGGGGTTGTGGTACCCTTTTTCACTAATTCTCCCTAAAACCAGTCGTTTTCTGCTCAACCCAACCGCTCAGCAAAGTTTGCCTCACTTGTAAAAGAGCGTAAATGCTACCTAATCGCCCGTCAATAAAGGAGAGTAGTGACTTTAGTTATGATTGCTGTTTCCTTCGGGTTTTGTTCGGGTTTTGTTCGATATTGGTTCGGGGTTGTGGTACCCTTAGTTGATGTCCTATTTTCAAAAAAAGGGGTGTTTCAGAACCAAGCTGCACTTCATCTACCATTACACTCTTAAATGAGTACCTTTTTACCTAAAAAAAGGGGCTAACCACCCCAAACATTCACCAAAATTGTTATCTTTGTTTTAAGCAAGCAATTCCTTCTTATTCGTTGCTTTTTCTGTTTTTTCCCCTTTTTTTTCCAAATTGTAATAGTACCGGTATAGTATAGATATAGTACTAGTATAGTAGTAGTATAACATACCAAAGCCTGATCAAAGCCTGATCAAAGCCTGATCAAAGCCTGATAAAACCCGAGTCAAAGCCATGTGAAAGAGTTAGTTGCCATAAGCAAAAAGTGATATCGCTTTACCTTTTAAACTCTTAAACCTTTAAACTTTTAAGCCTTATATTGGTCTAAAAACAAAAAAACGGACAATCATAAGAACTGTCCGTTTTTTTGGTTTAAAAGGGTTTATTTTACTTCTTCACAATCAAGA
>CALRRY020000026.1:0-41164 GCA_943370635.1 Variovorax paradoxus | reverse complement strand
ATATCAAAATAATCATCATTATTCGGATGATGACGATAAGCCGATACAAATCCGTTTTCGGCATTGTCGAAAATGTTCATAAAACCGGTGTGTAACGCTAAACCGGCTCTCAAAATGGAACATAAAACGACATGATCTTCTAAAGCGGAAGTTTTTTTAATGCCAAGAGGTGTTTGCACTTCTATCGGAACATAAGGTAGCGTTTTGCTCAATTCATACGCCATAATTTCACCAATTCGCTCAATATTTTTTCGGAATCGCATGCTGTCTTTTTGTACCGAAACATCTCTAATTTGAGCTAAAAAATGATTGAGAATACTATTTTGTTCCGAAATATAATGAAGATGCATAAACGTTTTGATTTTGAATTAGTTTGATAAAGGTATAAAAAGTATATTTGTATTTTAAAATTTAATCCTATGTTTTCACAATTCGCGTTTTCTGTTTTTGAACAAAGTATAGCCGATTATCACGTGCATAATAATGTATATCAACCGGTTAACAACCCTTATCCCAAAGATAAAATTGAACATTTATTGTATGCCAAAAATTGGGTTGACACCGTGCAGTGGCATTATGAAGACATTATCCGTGATCCGCAAATTGATCCGGTAGCGGCATTGGATTTAAAACGAAAAATTGATGCATCCAATCAAGTTCGCACCGATATGGTGGAATATATAGATAGCTATTTTCTTCAGAAATACAAAGACATTCAAGTGAAATCGGATGCTAAAATCAATACCGAAAGTCCGGCTTGGGCCATCGACCGCCTTTCTATTTTGGCTTTAAAAATTTATCACATGAGTGAAGAAGCTAATCGTGCAGAAGCCACTCCTGAACACAGAGCCAAATGTCAGGAAAAACTAAACGTGTTGTTAGAACAAAAAAGCGATATGTTTTCATCCATCGACCAATTATTGAAAGATATTGAAAGCGGTGATAAATTCATGAAAGTCTACAAACAAATGAAAATGTACAACGACGAGGAATTGAATCCTGTTTTGTATCAGAATAAAAAATAATTTTTTTGAACCATTAAGCGATTAAGAATAGTTAAGCATCAAAACTTAATGAACCTTAATTCCTTAATGGTTTTTAATTTTAAAAAATCATTCATTGTCGCAAAAACCAAAACATATTCTAGTTATTCGACTCTCTGCCATGGGCGATGTGGCGATGACCGTTCCGGTTTTGCGTGCATTAAATCAACAACATTCTGAACTTAAACTTACCGTGGTTTCCCGACCGTTTTTTAAACCTTTTTTTGATGGGATTCCAAATGTCAATTTCTTTGCGGTTGATTTACAAAAACGACACAAAGGATTTTTCGGTTTGCTTCAATTGTTTTCAGATTTAAAAAAAATGGATATTGATGTAGTGGCCGATTTGCATAATGTTTTACGTTCAAAAGTTATCCGAAGTCTATTCGCTTTAAGCGGAAAAAAAGTAGCTTACACAGATAAAGGAAGAGCAGAAAAAAAAGCCTTAACGAGTTTGACAAATAAAGTTTTTAAACCCTTAAAACCAATGGTGGAAAGACATGTTGAAACTTTTGAAAAACTCGGGCTTTCAATTGATTTAACATCCCGAAATTTCGGGACTCAATTTCCAACTAAAGCAGTTTTATCAGATGAAATTCTGAAAATCACCGAAAATAAAAATCAAAATTGGGTCGGAATTGCTCCGTTTGCTCAATATGAAGGAAAAGTTTATCCATTGGATTTAATGCAAAAAGTGATTGATGAATTGGCTAAAAACAATTCCATCAAAATTTTTCTTTTTGGTGGCGGAAACAAAGAAATTCAGCAATTAAATCAATTGCAAAACAATCACTTAAATGTAGTTGTAATTGCCGGAAAAATAAAATTTAAACAAGAATTGGATTTAATTTCCAACTTAGACGTAATGCTTTCAATGGATTCCGGAAATTCGCATATTGCAGCTATGTTAGGTGTGAAAGTCATTACACTTTGGGGAGCCACGCACCCGTTTGCAGGATTTTCACCATTCAACCAACCGATGGAAAATTGTATCACCGCAGATAGAGAGAAATTTCCGCTTTTGCCAACTTCCATTTATGGTAACAAGAAAGTAGAAGGTTATAAAGAGGCAATGCGAACTATTGAACCGGAAAAAGTAGTGTTCAGAGTTCAGTCTTTGCTGGGAGTTTAGTCTTCAGTAATCAGTCTCAATCTCAGTTTTCAGTGATTAATTACAAGTAAATTTTATGGTCTTTACACATTCCCAAAATAAACAATTTTAAATTTGAAACGGCTTCGGCATAATTTGGAGCATCATAGCCAAATCGTTCGTGTTCTAGTTGCTCTTTTTCCAGGGCATTGCATCCTTTGATGACTTCCCGAATCATATCGAGCATTATTAATTCTTTGTTGTTGGTTTTTTCAAATTTAAAATCCACCAATTCATCTTCCAATCGGTCGCAATATGCCAAAAGTTCTTGCACTTCCGGTTCATCCAAAAGGTCTGGAGCTTTTTTAAATATGTCTAGTTTATTTTTCACTAATCACTAATCACTAGTCACTTTTCTACACATCATCATAATCCACAAAAATTTCACTCGAAGTTGGATGAGCTTGGCACGTTAAAATCAACCCTTCGGCGATTTCACCATCAGTTAAAATGGTGTTTTTTTTCATTTCGGCAGTCCCCTTGGAAATTCTCGCTATACAACTACTACAAATTCCTCCTTGGCAAGAATAAGGAGCATCTAATCCTTGTTTTAAAGCCGCTTCTAACAACGATTGTTTTTGCGACATTTCAAATGAAGTTTCATCGCCATCTACTAAAACTGTGATTTTTGTGTGGCCTTCAAGTGACTTTTGTACTTCATTTTCAGTCGTTGAGGTGGAAAACAATTCAAATTTAATATCTTTTTCTTTAACATTGTTTTCTTTCAAAACATCACTAACACAATTGATCATTTCTTCCGGACCACATAAGTAGAATTTGTCAAACTCCTTCTCTTTGTGCTTGTTTTTCAATACAAAATTTACGACTGATTTATCAATTCTTCCAAACAATTGTTCCTCTGCTTTTTGTTGACTAAAAACATAATGCACAAAAAAGCGTCCAATATATTTTAACTGTAAATCGTGCAATTGGTTGTAGAAAATGGTTTCATTACTTGATTTATTTCCATAAACCAACACAAACGTACTGTTGGGTTCTTTTTCTAAAACCGTTTGCAAAATCGATAATACCGGTGTAATTCCGCTTCCGGCTACAAAAGCCGCATAGTTTTTTTGTCGTGAAGCATCGGGTTCAAACGTAAATTTTCCTTCGGGGGTTCCCACTTCCAAAACTTTCCCGGCGGTTAATTGCTCATTGGCAAACTTTGAAAAATAACCGTTTTTGATGGCTTTAATGGCAATTTTCAACTCACCACTTTCCGGTGTAGAACAAATGGAATATGCACGACGAATTTCATTTCCGTCTAAAGTAAGTTTGAGATTGATATATTGACCGGCGGTAAATTGATAGTTATCTTTCAATTCTGAAGGTACATTAAACAAAACGGATATTGCTTCAGGCGTTTCGCGAATAATTTCTTTGACTGCTAATTTATAGAAAGTGGACATAGAATTTTTTTTTTACAAAGTTACGAATCTGAAAAATATTTTTTGGGATGGAAACGTAACAAAAATTCATTTTTACTACTAATAATCCATCTGCTAAACCATACCTTTTATATGATAAAACGTTTTCTCTCGCTCGAATGGAAATCTTTTTTTAGAGCCGCTTCGTTTCAAACAAATTTGGCGATTAAAATTTTAATGGCTTTTGGGGCATTGTATTTTATTGTGATGTTTTTGGGATTAGGTGCGGGTTCCTATTATATCATTGAAAAAGCTACAGATGAAGAACCTTTTCAATTGATAAATAAATTCATGCTTTATTATTTTGTCTTTGATTTGGTTTTTCGTTTCTTCATGCAAAAAACACCGGTCATGAACATTCGACCGTTGTTATATATTAACATCAAAAAAGATACAATAGTAAATTATACCTTAGGAAAATCGGCATTGTCATTTTTTAATATCATGCATTTGTTCTTTTTTATTCCACTTGCGGTGGTATTATTAATAGAAGGATTCGATGTTTTAGGAGTAATTACCTGGTTGGTTGGGATGATTGCAATCGTGTTAATCATTAATTTTTTAAACATTTTAATCGATAAAAAAGATGCTGTTTTTTATACCGTAGTGGTTATTTCTTCCATTTTAGGAGTGTTACATTACTATGATTTATTTGATGCAACAAATTATACTGTTTTGTTTTTCAAAGGATTATATGATTATGCTTGGATGGTAATTATTCTTATTGCGGTTTTAATTTTGGTATATAAAATTGTGCACAATTTCTTTAAAAGCAATTTGTATCTCGATGCCGGATTATCAATTCAACAGGATATAGCCAAATCCCAACATTTTAATTGGCTAGATCAATTTGGCACCTTAGGAGCTTTTCTTAAAAATGACATTCGATTGATTACCCGCAACAAAAGAGCAAAATCAGTTATTTTGATGAGTTTTCTCTTTTTGTTTTACGGACTTTTATTTATTACAGGAGCGATTGAAGCCTATGAAAATCCGGTATGGAAGATTTTTGGTGGCATTTTTGTAACCGGTGGTTTCATGTTTAGTTTCGGACAATTTGTGCCGAGTTGGGATAGTTCCTATTACAATTTAATGATGAGCCAAAATATTCCGTATCGGGATTATTTAAGTTCAAAATGGTGGTTGATGGTTATTGTAACCTTAATTTCAGCCGTTTTAGCTTCTTTTTATCTTGTTTTCGGATGGAAAGTGTATCTTTTAGTGTTGGCAGCAGCTGTTTACAATATCGGAATCAATGCTCATATTGTTTTGTTGGCAGGTGCTTTTACGCGGACGCCAATCGATTTAATGAGCAACAAAAATGCCTTTGGCGACAAAAAAGCCTTCAATTTTAAAACGTTGTTGTTGATTATTCCACAGATTTTAATACCATTAGTCTTATACTACTTAGGAATAGCCTTCTTTAATGACTTAATTGGATTACTGTTTGTTGCATTAGCCGGAGTAGCCGGTTTTGCCCTCAAAGGATTTGTATTTGACAAAATTGAACACATTTACAAAACCCAGAAATACGAAACCATTTCGGCGTATAAACAAAAAAACTAAATGATTACTTTTTACAATCACTTACAACCTTAAAATTATGATTCAAGTAAAAAACCTTAGCAAAACATACAACGGCACAACCGTATTAAATATAAACGAATTAGAAATACCAAAAGGGCAAAGTTTCGGTTTAGTAGGAAATAATGGTGCCGGAAAAACTACTTTTTTCAGTTTGTTGTTGGATTTGATTCAGCCATCAACGGGAATGATTACTAGCAATTCAGTTCAAATTAATACGAGTGAGAAGTGGAAACCTTTCACTTCTGCATTTATAGACGAAAGCTTTTTAATTGGATATTTAACTCCGGAAGAATATTTCTATTTTATTGGTGAGCTTCGCGGTTGGAACAAAGCCGACGTGGATAGTTTTTTGGTGAAATATCAAGATTTTTTTAACGGAGAAATCTTAAATAACAAAAAATATATACGTGATCTTTCCAAAGGAAATTCCAAAAAAGTGGGAATTGTTGCTGCGTTAATCGGTGAACCGGAAGTGGTTATTTTAGATGAACCGTTTGCTAATTTAGACCCTACTACACAAATTCGATTAAAAAAAATCATCAAAGAATTGGCTGATGATCCCTTGGTAACTATTTTGGTTTCCAGTCACGATTTACAACATACTGTTGAGGTTTCTAATCGAATTGTAGCGTTACAAAAAGGAGAAATAGTTCTCGATTTAGTTCCTTCTTCTGAAACATTAAAAGAATTAGAAGCCTTTTTTGCTGCATAAATCGAAATGTTTTTTTGTCTGGATTTTACCGGCAAAAAGTGTTTCTATGCAAAAAACAGCCAATATTTTTCTCTATTTCAAAAAGAAACGTATTTTTACCCTTGCGTTATACTAAAACACACGGTTTTTAGTTATGCCATTAAACGTTTTTTTATTTTGAAAAATTTTACCTTAAAATATTTCATTGCAGCAATTTGTGTTTTTTTTATAGCAGCTTGTTCTACTCGAAAAGATAAATTTATTAACCGTAATTTTCAAGCGGTTAATACAGAGTTTAATGTGCTTTATAACGGAAATATTGCATTAGAGGCAGGCGTTACTGATTTAAAATTAAATTATCAAGACAATTTCTGGGAAATTTTACCAATCGAACGCTTGCAAATTATAGACAAAGATGTAACTTCAGATAAAAGCAATCCAAATTTTAAACGAGCGGAAGAAAAGGCGACTAAAGCAATTCAAAAACGGTCAATGTTGATTGGCGGTAGCGAAAAAAATCCACAAATTGATGAGGCTCACTTATTGTTGGGAAAATCACGTTATTACGAACAACGATTTATCCCTGCATTAGAAGCGTTTAACTATATTTTATATAAAAGTCCGGCAAGCGATAAAATTTATGAAGCTAAAATTTGGAGAGAAAAAACAAATATTCGTCTAGAAAATGATGCGTTAGCAATTAAAAATCTTAGAAAATTATTAAGTGAGATTAAATTTAAAGACCAAATTTTTTCTGACGCTAATGCTATTTTAGCTCAAGCATTCCTAAATGTTGAAGAGAAAGATAGTGCTGTTTCCCGATTAAAATTAGCAAAGGAATTTACAAAAAGAGATGAAGAGAAAGCTCGCTATTCATTTATATTAGGGCAAATTTATGAAGCTCTAAATCAAAAAGACAGTGCTTTTATGGCTTTTCAATCGGTTATCGATATGAAAAGGAAATCACCTCGTTTGTATGTTATTCAAGCACACGCAAAACAAGCTCAACAGTTTGATTTTCAAAAAGGGGATACACTTCAATTTTTAGAAAAATTTGACAAATTGATAGCTGATCGAGAAAACAGACCTTTTTTGGATGTTCTTTACCATCAAAAAGGATTGTTTTATGATAAATTTAAAAAACCCAACCAAGCGGTTGTTAATTATAACAAATCCTTAAAAGCACAGTCGTTAGACAAGTATCTTTTGGCTTCTGATTATCGAAATCTAGGTGAAATTTATTTCTATAAAGCTAAATATCAAACGGCTGGAGTATATTATGATAGTACTTTAGTTTTGCTTGACAATCGTTCACGAGAATTTAAAGCCATCAAGAAAAAAAGAGATAATTTAGTTGATGTAATTAAATATGAAGGAATTGCTCAACGAAATGATAGTATTCTAAATGTGGTTGGATTATCTGAAAGCGATCGAGTAGCATTTTATAATGATTATATTGAAAATTTAAAAAAGAAAGAAATGCTTGCTCGTCAAAAAGAAGAACGAGCAGCAGATATTCAAGGAGCCAAAACGGCTAGTTCAATGGCCACGAATCAACTTTCTATTAAAAATAACGCAAGTATTGGCGATCCGGGGTCGTTTAATTCGCCCGGAAGTTCAAAGTTTTACTTTTACAATCAGTCAACTGTTGATATCGGTAAACGAGAATTTATCAAAAGATGGGGAAATCGTCAGCCAAATGGAAATTGGCGTTTAAACAGTAAATCTTCTCAATCAAATGAAGAAGATGAAGTAGCAGATTCTTCTAATGACAAGCAAGAAGACAAAAACAACCCGATGTATTCACCAGAATTTTATATCGGACAACTCCCAACTTCCAAAACAGAAATTGACAGTATCGGGAAAGAACGAAATTTTGCCTACTACCAATTAGGAGTTATTTATAAAGAAAAATTTAAAGAATATCAATTATCAGCTGATAGATTTGAAATTCTTTTGAAAAGCAAACCAGAGGAACGTTTGATATTACCGGCTTTATATAACTTATTTAAAGTGTATGAAATCATAAACCCTGCAAAAGCGGTAGTCATAAAAGACAAAATTATAGCTCAATATCCCGAATCGAGATATGCTCAGATTTTATCTAAATCAGGTTCGTCAACTGATAATTTATCAAATGACCCTGAGATTGCGTACAAAAATCTCTACAAAGCATATGAAAATGCTGAATACAGAACCCTAAAAACCAATCTTGATTTAGCAACAGACAAGTTTACCGGAGAAGAAGTCATGCCAAAGTTAGAGTTGTTAAAAGCCAATGTAATTGCGAAATTATCAGGAATTCATGAATATAAAAAAGCAGTAAATTATGTTGCATTAACTTACCCAAATGCAGATGAAGGTAAGGAAGCAGAGGAGTTGCTAGGGGATAAAATTCCTTATTTAGAAAGTTTGTATTTTGATCAGGAAGAACCAAGTAGTTTTAAAATTCTATATCAAGCGGATAACTTAGAAGACAAGAAGGTAAAATTGTTGATAGAAAAGGTTAATAAGTTTATTAAAGAGAGAAATCAGGCTCAGTTATTCACTTCGGTTGATTTGTATACTATGGATCAGAACTTTTTTGTAGTTCATGGATTGAAGGATGAGGAGTATGCCAAAGGTGTAGTTTCTATTTTAAAAGAATTTAAAGACTATAAAATTTCTGAGAAAGCAATCATTATTTCTTCAGAGAATTATAAAATTGTTCAAATGCGAAAAAATTTGAATGAATACTTAAATCCTGAATTGCGAATCACTCCGCCGACATACACGCCAAAACCGAGAAGAGTAGTTGCGGAACAAAGCAAAGGCGAAATTATTATTCCACATCAAAAACAACAAGCGGCTCCTTCAGAACAACCGAAATCAGTTTTAACACCACCTTCCGGGAATGACCCTATGAATCCAGTAAATTCCGGTCAAAAAGGAAGTCCCAAAGATAAAGTAAGAGAAGAACCAAGATCAGCCATCATGCCTCCCTCAGAAGGCGGGTCTAAAAAAGGGTAACGATATGAGTATGTTTAAAAAAGATTCTAAATCGTACACCGATTTATTAGGTAAAACCAACAGAATTGTTGAAGGTACCATTATTAAAGGTGATATTTCATCATCAGCCGATTTTCGATTAGACGGTCATTTGATTGGTAATTTTAACTCAAAAGGAAAAATAGTAATTGGCCCTAGCGGTAGTATAAAAGGAGATATTGTCTGTAAAAATGCCGATATCGAAGGTAAATTTGATGGTAAAATTCAAGTTTTAGAAATTCTCAGTCTAAAATCAAAGGCTGTTATTCGAGGAGAAGTAATTTGCGGAAAATTAGCCGTTGAACCCGGTGCAGAATTTAGTGCCACCTGTGTTATGAAACCGAACGTAAAGACTTTACCAACCCAAAATGAATCAGGAGCAGAAGAAAAAACCGCTTAATAAGTGGTTGCAACTCATCAATATTCCTATTCAAATGGGAGTTGTGATTTTTCTTTTTGCTTATTTTGGAGAATGGTTAGATCAACATTATCAAAATAAAAATCATCCCAACACCAAGCTTTTCACAATGATTGGTGTTTTTTTAGCTTTATATAATGTGATTCGTCAAGTTAATCAACTTAATAAAGAGGAGTAAATGAAAACGTATTGGCAATATGTAAGGTTTTTGTTGTTGGTTATTCCAATTTTTATTCTTCATTATTTTCTTTTTCAACTTCCTGATTTAAAAAACGAGGAGCAAAAGTTTCTCATTAGTATTCCGGTCTTGTATTTAGTTTATTTTGTTCTATCCACAATCATCATAATTATAGTTATAAAAGTTTCGAAAAAGAACTTTGATCAAGTAGGCATGACCTTTATGATTTTAACTTCTATAAAAACGGGCATTTCTTTTTTTATTGTTAGACCAATTCTTTCTGCATCAGCCGAAAACAATATAGAAAAAATCAACTTTTTTGGTATATTCATTCTTTTTTTGACAATTGAAACCCTCATTACGATTCGATTATTAAACAAAAAACAGTAAATTATACATTATAGTGATTTTTAGTCAAAAAAATAAGTTTAATAAATTTGAATAATAAAGAAAAAATGTACCTTTGCACCAAATTTTAGAAACCCAAAAGTTTAGAACAAATACATCATGGTGATTTCAAAAAAACCACTTTATTTAATAGTTGCATTTTTCTTTGCGTTATTGCCTTTGATTTCAAATGCTACCATTTCTGATTCTACAGCTGTTCATACAGAAAACACTCATTCAGAAGAGCCAAAAGATTTAAAAACTGAAATAAAAGAGTATATTTCTCACCACTTGTTGGATTCTTATGATTTCCATTTGTTTTCATGGAAAGACGACGCAGGTCAGGATCATCATATCGGTTTTCCTTTGCCTATTATTTTAATTGACAATGGACTTCAAATATTCTCTTCTTCAAAATTTCATCACGGTGAAACAGTTGCGGAGAGCAATGGTAATTTTTATAAACTTTACCACGGAAAAATTTACAAAACAGATGCTGAAGGAACAGTTAGTTATGATGACAAGCATCATGTTTCAAACGCAAAACCAACTTTAGATTTATCAATAACCAAAAACGTTTTCATGATGTTAGTGGTTTCTGTATTAATGTTTTTCTTGTTTTCCGGTTTAGCCAAATCGTATGCTAAAAATGGAGGAATTGCTAAAGGAGCAGGTCGTTTCTTTGAGCCAATTATTCTCTACATCCGAGATGATATTGCTATTCCGAATATTGGACATAAAAATTATAAAAAATACATGAGCTATTTATTAACTATCTTTTTCTTTGTGTGGTTTTTAAATATGTTCGGATTAACACCGCTAGGAGTAAACGTTACAGGAAACATTGCTATTACTGCTGGATTAGCCCTTTTAACGTACTTAATAACTACGTTTACAGCGAATAAAAATTATTGGGGTCACATTTTCTGGATGCCAGGCGTGCCTAGTTTAATGAAAATTGTTTTAGCACCAATCGAATTATTAGGAACAATCATTAAGCCATTCTCTTTGATGATACGTTTATATGCAAATATTGTTGCAGGTCACGTAGTATTAATGAGTATCATTGGTTTGATGTTTATTTTTAAAAATTGGTTAGGAAGTAGTTTGTCATTCTTTTTAGCGTTTGCTTTATCCTTGTTGGAAATTTTAGTAGCTGCCTTACAGGCCTACATTTTCACCATGTTGTCTGCTTTATATTTTGGAGCGGCAAATGAAGAGCATCATCATGAAGAAGGACATCACTAATAAATTGAATGTTTAATTAATTAATATATACATTATGCAAATTCCAACAATTGTAGGAGCAGGATTAATCGTTATCGGGGCCGGTTTAGGTATTGGTAAAATCGGTGGTTCAGCAATGGACGCTATCGCTCGTCAACCAGAAGCTTCTGGAAAAATTCAAACAGCTATGCTTATTGCAGCGGCTTTGATTGAAGGTATTGGTTTCGCTGCGTTATTTGCGGCTTAATTAAAAATCAAACAACAGTTATAACGGTTGGTTACAACTGTTGTTTTAAATTTAAATTTTCTAAATACATTATATAAATGGAGAAGTTAATAGAACAATTTTCACTTGGTTTGTTTGTGTGGATGCTTGTCATCTTCATAGGCTTAATTTTATTGTTGAAAAAATTTGCATGGAAACCTATCTTAGATGCAGTTAATGAAAGAGAAGAAGGTATCAAAAATGCATTAGCATCTGCCGAAAGAGCAAAATTAGATATGCAAAACCTTACGGCTTCAAACGAGCGTTTGTTGGCAGAAGCCAGAGCAGAGAGAGATACTTTATTAAAAGAAGCTCGTGAAATTAAAGAAAAAATGATTAACGATGCAAAATCGGAAGCTCAAGCTCAAGGAGAAAAAATGATTGCTCAAGCAAAGGCGGCGATTGAAAGCGAAAAAAATGCTGCAATGGTTGAATTGAAAAATCAAGTATCTTCCCTATCAATTGAAATTGCAGAAAAAGTATTAAAAAGTGAATTGTCCAATACTGAAGCTCAAACCAAATTGGTGGAGAAAATGTTGGGTGATGCTAAATTAAATTAATCCGTATGTCAAGAGCTGCGATTAGATATGCTAAAGCAATCATGGATAACGCTGTTGCTGCCAATAGTGCAGACGCAGTGAATTTAGACATGAAAACCATTAGTGAAACCGTTCATTCTAACCATGAATTAAAATTATTCTTAGGTAGTCCGGTAGTGAGTGCCGAAGTAAAGTTTAATGCGTTGACTGAGATTTTTTCCGGGAATCAACATGAAACAAAAAGTTTACTTCGCCTTTTGAAAGAAAATAAACGTTTTGAAATTTTAGGAGAAATAGCAAACCAATACAATCAACTCCATGATCAATTAAATGGAATTGAAATAGCAAAAGTAACAACAGCTTTTCCTATAACGCCAGAATTAGAAAATAAGGTTTTGGCAAAAATCAAAGAATTTTCAAATAAAAAAATCACGTTAATCAATACAGTTGATCCGGCTATTATCGGTGGATTTATCTTAAGAATGGGTGATCAACAATATAATGCGTCTGTAGCTAACAGATTGCAACAATTAAAGAGAGAATTTAGTAATTAATATTCCAAAAAAGATATAATACAATGGCGGAAATTAAACCTGCTGAAATTTCAGCAATATTAAAAAAACAATTATCTGGTTTTGAATCAGGTGCATCGTTAGAGGAAGTAGGAACAGTACTTCAAGTGGGTGACGGTATTGCTCGCGTTTATGGATTGTCTAATGCTCAATATGGAGAGTTAGTTCAATTCGACAACGGTTTAGAAGCAATCGTATTAAACTTGGAAGAAGACAATGTTGGGGTAGTATTGTTAGGCCCTTCAACAGGTATTAAAGAGGGTTCTACTGTAAAAAGAACACAACGTATTGCTTCCCTAAAAGTAGGTGAGCAAATGGTGGGTCGTGTAGTAGATACCTTAGGAAATCCTATCGATGGTAAAGGACCAATCGGTGGTGATTTATATGAAATGCCATTAGAAAGAAAAGCTCCCGGAGTAATCTTCCGTCAACCGGTAAATGAACCTTTGCAAACAGGTATCAAATCAATTGATGCGATGATTCCTGTTGGAAGAGGACAACGTGAGTTAGTTATTGGTGACCGTCAAACAGGTAAAACAACTGTTTGTATCGATACCATTTTGAATCAAAAAGAATTTTATGATGCTGGTCAACCGGTGTTTTGTATTTATGTAGCAGTTGGACAAAAAGCGTCAACTGTTGCCGGAATTGCAAAAACTTTAGAAGACAAAGGAGCAATGGCTTATACTGTAATTGTTGCAGCTAATGCTTCTGACCCGGCTCCAATGCAAGTATATGCTCCAATGGCTGGTGCTGCAATCGGTGAATATTTCCGTGATTCAGGTCGTCCTGCTTTAATTATTTATGATGATTTATCAAAACAAGCGGTTGCCTACCGTGAGGTTTCTCTTTTGTTAAGAAGACCACCGGGACGTGAGGCTTATCCTGGAGACGTATTCTATCTACACTCTCGTTTATTAGAAAGAGCGTGTAAAGTGATTGCGGATGATGATATTGCTAAAAACATGAACGATTTACCTGAATCTTTACGTCCAATTGTAAAAGGAGGAGGTTCATTAACTGCTTTACCAATCATCGAAACACAAGCAGGTGACGTTTCTGCGTATATTCCAACCAACGTAATTTCGATTACAGATGGTCAGATTTTCTTAGATGGTGATTTGTTTAATTCAGGGGTTCGTCCGGCAATTAACGTAGGTATTTCAGTATCGCGTGTTGGTGGAAATGCTCAAATTAAATCGATGAAAAAAGTATCCGGAACATTAAAATTAGATCAAGCTCAATTCCGTGAGTTAGAGGCGTTTGCTAAATTTGGTTCTGACTTAGATGCCGTTACTTTAAACGTAATTGAAAAAGGTAGAAGAAACGTTGAAATCTTAAAGCAATCGGTTAACGATCCATATAAAGTGGAAGACCAAATCGCAATTATTTATGCCGGAACTAAAAACTTATTAAGAAACGTTCCTGTAAATAAAGTAAAAGAATTTGAAAGAGATTTTATCGAATATTTGAATAACAAACATAAAGATACGTTGAATGCATTAAAAGCTGGTAAATTCTCAGATGAATTAACCGATGTTTTAGATAATGCAGCAAAAGAAATTTCAGCGAAATATAATTAACTAGTAATTGGTAATTAGTGATTAGTAATTGCCATAAAGCACAAACCGACTATTCACTAATTACTATTCACTAATCACTATAAAAAAATGGCAAATTTAAAGGAAATCCGTAATAGAATCAGTTCCGTTCAGTCAACGATGCAAATTACATCTGCGATGAAGATGGTTTCTGCCGCAAAGTTGAAAAAGGCACAAGATGCCATTACAGCAATGCGACCTTATGCCGAAAAGCTAACCGAAATTCTACAAAGCCTTAGTGCTTCTATGGAAGGGGAAGTTGGTGGTGCTTTCACTGCTCAACGTGAAGTTAAAAAAGTATTGATTGTGGCCATTACTTCCAACAGAGGATTATGTGGTGCGTTTAACACCAATGTTATCAAACAAGTAAAAGTACTAATTGATTCGTATAACGGAAAACAAGTTGATGTTTTTGCAATTGGTAAAAAAGGAAATGATGTTTTAAGTAAAACTTCTACTGTTGTTGCTAATAAAAGTGAAGTATTTGACGCGTTAACATTTGATAATGTGTCTACTATTTCAACGCTATTAACGGAGAAATTTATTTCCGGTGAGTACGATAAAATTGAAATAGTATATAATCAATTCAAAAATGCTGCTACACAAATTGTTCAAACAGAACAATTTTTACCGTTAGCTCCTGTGGTGGGTGCTGCTATTGTAAATTCAGATTATATTTTTGAACCAACTAAAGAAGAAATTGTGTTGACCTTGATTCCTAAATCATTAAAAACACAGTTATATAAAGCCATTCGTGATTCTTTTGCTTCTGAACACGGAGCTCGAATGACTGCGATGCACAAAGCAACAGATAATGCAACGGCTTTAAGAAACCAATTAAAATTAACGTACAACAAAGCTCGTCAAGCTGCGATTACAAATGAAATTTTGGAAATTGTTGGTGGTGCAGAAGCATTGAACAAATAAGAAATATTTTTATTGAAACAAGCATTGTTAAAATAACATACTTTTAAGAAAGTCACGTGAATAGCGTGACTTTTTTATTTTATATCTTTGGAATTCTAATCATTTCAAAATGAAAAAAAACATACTGCTTTTCTGTTTTTTATTTCTACAAACTCTTTACGCTCAATCAAGACTATCGCTTTCTGAAATTATGAAAGGCGATGAATTTATCGGACATCAACCTGAAAATCATCGATGGTCTATTGATTCTAAAACGGTTTATTTTGATTGGAATCCGAATAACGAAAAAGGAACAAGTACCTATTTTTGGAAAAAAGGAATGCAATCACCGGAATTATTGCAAAAAGACATTGATTTTTCTGAGTTGAGTTTTGATAATCAAAAACAATTTGAAACCGTATATTATATTCAAAACGGAAATCTTTTTTCCTATAACAAGAAATCAAACCAACACAAAAAAGTTATTGTAACGACCGGAAGAATTTTAAATTTAAAAAGGATTAACGTTTCAAACATTCTTTTTTATCAGCAAAATAACAATCTATTTCAATTGAATTTAAATGATTATTCACTGATTCAACTTACGAATTTTAAACAAGGAAAACCAGAGGAAAAGAGCGATAAAGACAACTTTTTAATTCAACAACAGAAAGAACTTTTTCAATATGTAAATGACCAAATTGCTCAAGAAAAATGGTATGAAGCGAAGGACAATAAAGATAAAAAAGTTTTGCCCAAGGAATTTTATTATGAAAAAGTTTCAATGGAGCAATTGACTCCTTCACCCAACGGAAAATTTGTAACCTTCAGACAATCAGATTATGCTCCTTCAAATCCAACAAAAGTGGAGCAATTTATTACCACAGATGGCTATACAAAAAGTTCAACGGCTCGATCAAAAGTTTCAACATCCAATTTTAGTAAACATAAATTAGGAGTTTATCATGTAGAACAAGATACGGTTTACTTTGTTTCTTTTTCAAAATTAAGCGGTATTGATGTATTTCCGGAATATTATCAAGAATATGAAAATTTAAAAGAAAAGGAAAAAACGGAAAAAGCAATCGTCATGCAAGCTCCTGTTTATAACCAAGACGGAAGTTTAGCGGTTTTAGAAATCAGAAGCCAAGACAACAAAGACCGTTGGATTGTACAATTTCATCCGGAAACCGCAACAATTACAGAGTTAGATCATCAACACGACGAAGCGTGGATTGCCGGCCCGGGTATTCCGAGTTATGCTTTTAGTCGCGGAACGTTGGGTTTTTTAAATGATAATCAGACTATTTATTTTCAATCTGAAGCTAGTGGTTTCTCGCATTTGTATGTGATGAATCTAAAAACCAAAAAAAAGACCCAACTCACTAAAGGCAATTGGGAAGTGCGTGATGCAAAACTTTCCAACGACGGAAAATCGTTTTATATCACAACCAACTCTACTCATCCGGGCAACCGAGAATTTTATAAATTAGATATTACAACCCAAAAAATGACTCCAATCTTAACCCAAGATGGAGCTCACGAAGTGGAAATTTCTCCTGATGAAAAAACATTGTTGGTTCGTTATTCGTATAAAAATAAACCATGGGAATTGTATGTTGCCGATAACAAATCCAACACAAAACTGCAACAAATTACGTTTTCTAAGGCTGAGCATTTTAAAAAATACAATTGGCAATCTCCGGAAGTTGTTACTTTCAAAACCAAAGATGGGAATGAAGTGTATGCCAGAATCTATGAGCCAAAAAAAGAAATCAAAAACAATGCTGCTATTATTTTTGTGCATGGTGCAGGATATTTGCAAAACGCTCATAATTTTTGGAGTAGCTACCACCGCGAATTTATGTTTCATAATTTGTTGACCGATTTAGGTTATACCGTATTAGACATTGATTACCGTGGGAGTGATGGTTATGGGCGTAATTTTCGAACCGGAATTTATCGTCACATGGGTGGATTGGATTTGGAAGATCATCTAGATGGAAAACAATATTTGGTTTCTCAAAAAGGTATAGATGCAAATCGGGTTGGCATTTATGGCGGTTCCTATGGTGGTTTTATTACGCTCATGGCATTGCTTACCAAACCAGGTGAATTCAAATCAGGAGCAGCCTTACGTTCTGTAACGGATTGGGCTCATTACAATCATGGTTATACCGGAAATATTTTGAACTTCCCGGAAACGGACCCAAGAGCATATCAAAAAAGTTCACCCATTTATTTTGCCGATAATTTGAAAGATAAATTGCTCATGTTACACGGAATGGTAGATGATAACGTGCAATTTCAAGACATTGTTCGTTTATCTCAACGATTCATCGAATTAGAGAAAAAAGATTGGGATTTGGCGATTTATCCGGTTGAAGCTCACGGATTTAAAGAAACCTATTCGTGGATAGATGAATATAGTAGAATCCTAAATTTGTTTAATGAAACACTTTTGGATAATAAATAATTTGTATTAATTCGTGTCAATTTGTGTAATTCGTGGCTAAATAAAAGAAAAATATTCCGTGAATATTCGTGTCTAAAAAAGTAGTAATAAAATGCAATTAAAAGAACTCACAACCAAAATAGAAATGCTTGAACAATTGCCCTTAATTCAGCAATTGTACCCTGAATTTTCGGAACAAATTTATAGTAATTTGTTAAACGAAATGTTGCCGAATAACTATAAACAAGTAGTTGCTTTTGAAAACGAAACACCCGTTGGACTTTCCGGTTTTTGGGTGGGAACAAAATTATGGTGCGGAAAATACCTTGAATTAGATAACGTTATTGTTCATCCTAACCATCGTTCAAAAGGAATTGGCAAAGTATTGACAGAATATTTGAATCAAAAAGCCATTGATTTAGGATGTAAAGTCGTAGCATTAGATGCGTACACGAATAATTTTCAGGCTCACAAGTTTTATTATAATTTAGGTTTTGTGCCGAAAGGATTTCATTTTGTAAAGTTTTTAGAGGATAAATAATGAAAAATTTGGCAATTATATTTTTACTGATTTTATTTGGCTGTGCTCCAAAAGAAGCCTTCCAATCGCAATTTCCTATTCCGGTTTTGGAATATTTTTATGAAGAAAAAGGCAATCAAACTCATTTTATTATTGAATTTAAAGAGGTAGTTCCCCAAGAAATTCGACTGCATAAACTTTATTTTAGAAACAATGAAAGTCAAATTGAAATGACTTCCAATCGAAAAGGTATAGCTGTTTTTAGTAAACCGGATATTATTCTCGATAAAAACCCTGAAAAAGAATTTGGAAATCAACTTCCAAACCTAACGCAGCAAAGATTTCAATTAACAGCATCAGAAGCAATAGTAGAATATAAAGAAAAAGGGAAAATAAAGTATTTCAAGTTCATCAACGTGAATGAAAAGTCAAATAAATAGTTACTTTTGCTTTTAACTAAATTAAATTCAACTTTTCTTGGGACTTTATAAATCACTATTCAAACAAACCGCTATATATGGGTTAGCCACCGTGTTGCCCAGAATATTTAGTTTTTTGTTGGTTCCGCTTTATACAAAAATGTTGAATACTGATGAATATGGTGAAGTTTCCATCATTTTTTCATGGTTAGTGGTGTTTAATGTGATTTTGGCGTATGGAATGGAAACCTCTTTTTTTCGGTTTTATCATTCATACGACGATAAAAGAGCCGTTATTGGCACATCAACCATTTCTGTTTTTTGGACCACCATTGTTTTTTTGATTGGAGCACTTTTGTTTCGAAATACTTTAGCTAATCTTTCCGGAATTGATGCCGAATATATCACGTATACTATTTGGATTTTAGTGCTGGATGCGTTGGTTATTATTCCTTTTTCTAAACTGAGAGCTTACCAAAGACCGATTATTTATGCTATCATAAAAATTGGAAACGTAGCCATTAATCTTGGATTGAATCTTTTCTTTTTGATTTATTTACCCAAGATTGCTTTGGCTTATCCAGATAGTTTTCTGGCCAGTTTATATGTAGAAAACTTTCAAATTGGGTTTATTTTTGTTGCTAATATCGTAGCTAGTTTGCTTACATTGATTGTTTTATCACCCAATTATTTTCATATCCAATGGCATTTTGATACTCAATTGTGGAAGAAAATGCTTCGTTATGGTTTCCCGATATTAATTGCCGGATTGGCATTTGCCATCAACGAACATTTTGACAAAATTTTATTGGATAAATTGAATATCAGCAAAGCAGAAATTGGAGCATATGCGGCTTGTTATAAAATAGGACTCTTCATGGTGTTGTTCAGAACAGCTTATACTTTAGGAATCGAACCTTTCTTCTTTAGCTATGCTAAAAATGAAAATGCTCCTCAAACCTATGCGGAAATTACCAAATATTTTGTAATTTTTGGTTCTGTCATTTCGTTGTCAGTGATTGTTTTTGCAGATGTTTTAAAACTGTTTTTGATTCCGAATGAAACGTATTGGTCGGCTATGAAAGTGGTACCGTTAATTGTATTAGCCAATTTCTTTTTGGGAATTTATACGAATCTTTCTGTTTGGTATAAGTTAACTGATCGAACCAAAATGGGGGCTTATATTTCGATTATTGGAGCTATCATAACACTGATTTTGAACTTTTTATTGATTGAAAAATTCAGTTATATGGGTTCTGCTATTGCAACGATTGCGGCGTATGGCAGTATGATGACCATTTCCTATTATCTCGGTAATCGTCATTATCCGATTCCGTATGATAAAAATAAAATAGGTTTTTATTTAGGACTTTCCATATTGTTTTCATTTGTTTATTTTTATGGATTTAGAGAGAATTATTTTGTTGGAATTGTATTGTTAGTTCTTTACCTTTATTTTATATATAGAAACGAGAAAAATGTACTTTTACGGTTGTTAAAAAAATAGTAAATTATGCAAATAAAAATCATCAATACATCTCAACATCCCTTGCCTAATTACGAAACCATTGCTTCAGCCGGAGCGGATTTAAGAGCCAATTTATCTGAACCAATTACCTTAAAATCATTAGAACGAACCATCGTGAAAACGGGTTTGTTTATTGAGTTGCCAATGGGTTACGAGGCACAAGTTCGTCCGCGAAGTGGATTAGCAGCCAAAAAAGGAATAACTGTTTTAAATTCTCCCGGCACAGTTGATGCCGATTACCGTGGAGAAATTGGAGTTATTTTGGTAAATTTGTCTACTGACGATTTTATCATCGAAAACGGTGAACGAATTGCTCAACTTATCATTGCCAAACATGAACGAGCAGAGTGGATAGAAGTAGAAGAGTTATCAGAAACATCGCGTGGAAATGGCGGTTTTGGTAGCACTGGAGTAAAATAGTAATCAGTTTTCAGTGACAGTAAGCAGTTTAAAAAATTAATAATTAAAAGTATTCACTCAAGTCTTAATACTTAATACTCTAATCTTAATACAGCAAAATGAAAATAATAGTACCAATGGCCGGACGCGGCTCTCGATTAAGACCACATACCTTAACCGTACCAAAACCTTTAATTCCTGTGGCAGGAAAACCTATCGTACATCGTTTAGTGGAGGATATTGCCGGTGTTTTAAATCAACCTATTGACGAGGTTGCTTTTATTATCCACGAAAGTTTTGGCAAACAAGTTGAAAATGAATTAATTGCAATTGCTCAAAAATTAGGAGCAAAAGGAACAATCAATTACCAAAATGAAGCTTTAGGTACCGGTCACGCCATCATGTGTGCCAAAGATTCACTAAGCGGACCAGCCGTTATTGCTTATGCCGATACATTAATTCGTGCCGATTTTGATTTGGATACAACAGCTGATAGCGTTATTTGGGTAAAACAAGTAGATCATCCGGAAGCATTTGGAGTTGTAAATTTAAATGCAAATGGAGAAATCATTGAATTGGTAGAAAAACCAAAAGAATTTGTATCCGATTTAGCAGTCATTGGCATATACTATTTCAAAGATGTTGCCGTTCTTAAAAATGAGTTGCAATCCGTTCTTGACAATAACATCATTCATGGTGGTGAATACCAAATTAATGACGGAATAAAACAAATGATGGCAAAAGGCATGAAATTTGTACCCGGTAAAGTAGACGAATGGATGGATTGTGGAAATAAAGACGTTACGGTTGAAACCAACACTAGAATGTTAGGATTTTTACATCATGACGGTGATGAATTGATTTCAAAAAAAGTAAAATTAGAAAATGCAACTATTATTCCACCTTGTTATATTGGTGATGATGTGGTTTTGATAAATGCAACAGTTGGGCCTAATGTTTCGCTTGGAAAAGGTTGTCATGTAATAGATTCAACCATCAAAAACAGTTTGGTTCAAACCCATTCACACATAAAGAATGCAAGCTTAGATAATGCTATGATAGGTAATCATGCTTCGTTCGACGGCAATTTTACGAGTATTAGCATCGGAGATTATTCGGTTTTAGAATAAAATAAAGAAAGTACTTAAGTTTTTCTCTTTCGAGAGAAATTGGAAGAGATGTAAAAATGATAAAACGCACATTACATATTCTACTTTTTATTGGAATTTTTTTTCAATCCATAACCTTATTTTCACAAGTAGAACCGGAAGATATAGCAGTAGATTCAAGTGAATTTCAAGAGGCGTTTTACGAATCATTACGAGAGAAAGGGATTGAAAATTATGATAAAGCTGTAAATGCTCTTCAAAAATGTTTGGTTTTAGAACCCAATAATCCGGTTGTGCATTTTGAGTTGGGTAAAAATTATTTGGCTCAAAAAGAGTATAAAAAAGCGTATGATAGTTTTGAAAAAGCAACTCAACTGGATCCAAAAAACAGATGGTATTGGGTAGGGATGTATGATGTTTCTTATGCTACTCGTGACTATAAAAACGCTATTGTAATTATTAAAAAGCTTATAGAATTCAAAAAAGAATACAAAGAAGATTTAATATCGTTGTATATGTTTACGCAACAATATGACGATGCATTAGCATTAATAGATGAATTAACCACTACAATTGGAAAGTCGGAAGTTAGAGAACAATTCAGAAGTCAAATTTTAAGCACTACACGATACCAAGGACAAGAAACAGAAAAATTAGTACAAGCGATTAAATTAAATCCAAAAGGTGAAGATAATTATGTGGCATTAATTTATCTGTATTCTGAAAGCAATCAAGAGGATAAAGCAATGGAAATTGCAAAATTATTAGAAAAAGAAATTCCCTCTTCTGATTGGGCTCAAGTGAGTTTATTTAAATTTCATTTAGAAAAAAATGAAGGGGATAAAGCTTCAGCCGCCATGCTTAAAATATTAGGAAGTGCTAAAATAGATAGAAAAATTAAACATAGGGTATTCAATGAATTTTTAATTTTTGCCAGAAAAAATCCGGTTTTTGGTATAGAAATCGAAAAGGCAATTCCGTATTTCAAAAACGATACTCAACTAAATGTTGCTAAAGAAGTTGGAAAATTTTACCAACAAAAATCCGATTGGAAAAATGCCGCTAAATTTTTCGAGCTAGCTTCTGAAAATAATCCAACTGATTTTGAAAACAGTTTTTTATTGATGAATGCTTGGACCGAAACCAATCAATATTCTTCTTTATTAACTTTTGCGGAGCGAAACAATGAATTATATCCTCTCCAGCCGGAATTTTACTATTATGCCGGAATGGCTTATAATCAACAAAAGAAGTTTAAAAAAGCTAAAGATCTTTTAGAAATAGGAGTTGATTATGTGGTTGAAAATCCAAAATTAGAAGCAAATTTTTACATTCAATTAGGAGAAGCTTTCAATGGACTGGGCGATGCAAAGAAAAAAGAAAGTTATTTTATAAAAGCAGATAAACTATTAAAAGCAATTAAATAATGAAGCAGGTTTTTGGGATAATGATTATCTTATTTTCTTTAGTGGGTTGCAAAGCTAAAAAAGGAATTGTAGAAGGAAAAGCATCAGATGATTTGACTACTCAAAAAATCATTGAAAATCATTATGCTTCAAAATCTGATTTTTCAACGGCTTATATTAGGGCTAACGCAAAGTATAAAGACAAAAATCAATCGTTAGCTTTTTCAGCAGAAATCAAAATGAAGAAAGATGAAATGATCTTGGTAAGCATAAGATTTCTTGGAATTACAATGGCCAAGGGTTTGATTACACCAAGTGAAGTGAAATATTATGAAAAAAACGGGGGTAAATTTTTTGAAGGAGATTATACAACATTAAGCAATTGGTTAGGTACTGATTTAGATTTTTTCAAGGTGCAAAACATGTTGATAGGAAAAGCAATGGATGATTTAAGAAAAGGGAAATACAGTAATTTAATTGAAGACAAATGGTATAAATTACAGGAATTAACAGACCAACAAAATGTAAAGTCCTACTCCTTTGAAGCCATCAATTTTTTGATTAAAAAGCAAGAAATTGAGCAAGTTCAGAAAAACAGAAAGCTTATCGTTTCGTATCCGTCACACAAAGAATATAAAGAAGCAATTTTACCGTTGAATCTTTTAATTGAAGCCATTCAAAACAGTGAAAAAACATCCATATCGATGGAGTATAATTCAATTACTTTCAATGAGCAATTGTCTTTTCCGTATAATGTGCCTAGTGGATATGAACAATTATTTATCGAAAATTAAAGTCTAGTCTATGCAAAAGTCAGTTTATATATTATTTTTTCTTTTCTGGAGTACTTTAGTTTTGGCTCAAACGGAAGCTCAAAAAAAATTAGAGCAAAGAAAAGCTCAATTGTTGGAAGAAATCAGATTGAATGAACGCATCCTTCAAGAAAACAAGAAAAAAGAAAAGTCTGTAGTTACTGTAATTCAACAGCAAAAAGCAAAAATTGAATTGCGTGAAAAATTGATTCAAACCAGTGAAAAACAGGCGAAATTATTATCTGATGATATTTACACCAACCAAGTTAAAATAAATCAATTAAACCGAGAATTAGAGATATTAAAAGAGGATTATGCCAATATGATTGTCAAGTCCTATAAAAGTCGCTCAGAACGAAGCAGGGCTATGTTTTTGTTGTCTTCTCAAAATTTTACACAAGCCTACAAAAGGATTCAGTACATGAAACAATATGCGGGACATCGCAAAAACCAAGGTGATGAAATCAAAGCAAAAACTACAGAGTTGGAAGTTTATAATGTAAAATTAGGTGCGTTAAAAGTTGAAAAAGAAAAAGTGATTAAAGAACAAGAACAAGAAAAAATTGTATTGGTAAAAGAAAAACAAGAACAAGAAAAATTGGTTAAATCAATTAAAAAAGACCAGAAGAAAATTATTGCTGACATCAAGAAAAAACAACAGGAAGCCAATGAAATTGATAGAAAAATCCAACGTTTAATTCGTGAAGCTATTGCTGCAGAAAATAAAAAAACCGCAAAAAAAGAGGGTGTAAAAACAAAATCTACCGGTACTTCAACGAATAAAATTGTGCTAACAGCAGAAGGAAAAGTTGAATCTGATAATTTTAAAGCAAACAGAGGAAGTTTACCGTGGCCGGTTGAAAAAGGATTTGTGTCGCTAAAATTTGGAAATCAACCGCATCCCGTTCAGCCTTCTTTAATTGTGCATAGTAACGGTGTAGAAATCACAACAGAACAAGGTTCAAATGCAAGAGCTGTTTTTGGCGGAACAGTAATGTCTATTCAAATTCTTTCACCGGTAAATAAGTTAGTAATGATTAAACACGGTGATTTTATTACGGTTTATCAAAATTTAGAAACAATATCGGTAAGCAAAGGCGATAAGGTGAACATCAAACAAACTATCGGAAGAATCAGAACAAATGAATCAGCCGGAAAAACGGCCATTAAGTTTTCTGTGCTTCAAAATGATACTTTTTTGAATCCTCAAAGTTGGTTGTATAACATGTAATAAGGAAACGAAAGTAAAAAATATGCCCCAAAAAGTTTGACTCTTTGGGGCTTTTTTTATGCTTTTAAAAGAATAATGCTTTTAATTCTGTGGCATCGTTGGGTTTCATTTTTCCAGCTAATACTAAACTGAGTTGTTTTCGTCGTAAAGCGGCATCAAAGCGTTGTTTTTCTAACTCGGTTTGCGGTTCAATTTGTGGAACTGGTACGGGATTTCCGGTTTCGTCTACCGCTACAAACGTATAAATAGCTTCATTTGCTTTCGTTTTATTTCCCGATTCGCGGTCTTCAATCCAAACATCAATATAAATTTCCATCGAAGTGTTAAATGCTCGTGAAACTTTTGATTCAACGGTAACTACACTTCCAAGAGGAATAGCTTTATTAAAGGCTACGTGATTCACAGATGCAGTCACACAAATTCTTCTGGAATGTCTTCTGGCCGAAATACTCGCCGCTCTGTCCATTCGTGCTAATAATTCACCACCAAATAGATTATTCAAAGGATTGGTTTCACCAGGCAATACCACATCAGTTAAAGTGGTTACGGATTCGGAAGGATATTTTACTTGCATCTTTTTTTTGCAAAGGTAGAAATCTACTTTTAAAAAAATATACAAAGGAAACATAAAAAAAGCCCTTTAAAAAGAGCTTCCTATATTATTCTTGAACTAAAAGCCAAGCTTCTTTGTTGTGATTGGCTTTAATTTCACCCAAGGCTTGTTGAGCTTCTTCCAGAATAGAATAACTATTGTAAACCACCTGGTGCAAGCCATGTTTATTCGGTTTAATTTGACGAGCATTGTAACCCAATTTTTGTAAACTTACAACTGCTTTTTCGGCATTTTTAAGTTCTCTAAATGCACCGGCTACTATGTGATAATTTTTTTGTTCCTCAGCAACAGTAAGTGAAACGGAAGAAATGGGATTATCAATAAAAAATGTAGCTTGTTGAATTTTTTGTTCTACTTTTTCTTGTACATTTTTTTCTATTCTTAATAACTCTTTAGCTCTTTGTGATTGATAATTGGAATACCATTGGCTAACAAATATAGCACTAAAGCCTAATCCGAGAATGCCTACCGCAGCATATTTAACCCAATTTGGTTTCTGTTTTTCGGTGGAAAGAACAATTACAGGTTTTTCTTCTTTTGGTTCTGGTTCTACTGAAAGAAACGCTCTTTTTATAGGAGGAGAAACAATTGAAGTTAAACCAAAAGCATCGGTTAAATAATTTAAAGTATCTACCGGTTCAAATACCAATCCGCCTTCTGCATTTAAGGTTAATTTACCTATTTGATTGAGAAGCAGTGATTGTTTATTTTGAAGGATCAATTTCCATTCTTTTACTTCGTTTTCAATTTGTTCTGTAGCTTTTTCAAAGCTAATTTTTTCAACTTTGGTAATGTAATTCGCCAAAACACCATCGTTGTTTTTTAATTGAAAATTAAACGAAATCATTTTTTTTGGCGGATAAATAGTATGTGTTGACGCCACTAGTTTAGCTGACTGAAATTCAGTGAGAAATCCACCGAATCCGGGCACAATTACACATTGGTGTCGATATAACAATTGGGATATATATTGTTCCATTCTCATAGCAACAAAGAAAAAAGATTACACGGCTGTTTCAAAATTTTATCAACAAATTTTATCAACAATTCACAAAAAAAGAATAACAAAAAGAACCTCAGAATTTTAGAAAATGTATTTCTTAAAAAAAATCGAAAAAATGCGGTTTGCTGTTTTATAATTACTGTTTTTTTTGTTTCTTTGAATTTCATTTATACGCCATGTTAACATCTGAATTGTATTATACGCTTGCATTATTGAGGGCAGAAGGAGTGGGTGACGTAGTTGCCAAAAAACTCATCCAACACTGTGGTTCTGCCGAGAATGTTTTTCAATCCAAAAAGAAAGAATTACTTTCAATTGATGGAATTGGAAGCGTTCTCTTAAAAAATCTCAACAACAAATCTATTTTTGACGAAGCTCAAGCCGAATTGGATTTTATTCAAAAAGAAGGCATCAACGTTCATTCGTTCAAAGAGGATACTTATCCCGAAAAACTAAAGTATTGTTTTGATAGTCCAACACTTTTGTTTTCATCGGGGGAAATTCAGTTGAAAAATCAACCCATAATTAGCATTGTTGGCACGCGTCAAATTACGTCTTATGGAACGGCTTTTTGTAGACAATTGATTGAAGACATTGCTCCGTTAAATCCTATTATTGTGAGTGGTTTTGCTTATGGAGTTGATATTGTAGCTCATCAGGCAGCAATAGAACATAATTTACAAACCATTGGGGTTTTGGCTCATGGTTTAAATCAAATTTATCCCAAACAACACAAAAAATTTGTGGCTAAAATGGAGCAAAACGGAGGTTTTTTTACTGAATTTTGGCATACTTCCAATCCGGATAAAGAGAATTTTGTCAAACGGAACCGTATTGTGGCAGGAATGGCTGAAGCAACAATTGTAATTGAAAGTGCTGAAAAAGGAGGTTCATTAATTACGGCAACTTTGGCAAATGATTATAATCGGGATGTGTTTGCCGTTCCAGGAAGAGTTGGTGATAAATTTAGTGCCGGATGTAATAATTTAATCAAAACCCAGCGAGCTCATTTGTTGACGTCTGCGGCTGATTTGATTTATATTATGAATTGGCAATTAGAAACCCAAAAAACAAAACCGGTTCAAAAACAATTATTTGTTTCGTTAGAAGAAGACGAACAAAAAGTATATGATTTTTTGTTTCAAAAAGGAAAGGAATTAATGGATATAATTGCCATAGAATGTGATTTTCCTATATATAAAATATCTTCTATTTTGTTAAATTTAGAACTAAAAGGAGTAATTCGACCTTTGCCGGGCAAATTGTTTGAAGCCATTTAACCCTTAAATCGACTTTTCCCAAACTACTTCATATTTAGCATATTGACCATTTTCAATGGCTTCTAATACAAATATTTTTGGGAAAAGTTGATTGATGTCTTTTTTGAACTCATTTTTTTCTTCTTCAACAAAAAGATCATTGATGGTAACAATCTTCAGTTTTGAAAAGTCAGATAAACTAATGGTTTCAAATTGATTTTTTTTGAATTCAAAAACAAAAGTGTTTTTACAATAAATAAATCGAGTGATATTTACTTTGCGATGCCTTTTATGAATGAAAGACAAATTGATTTTTTTTAAAGGTTCTTTTTTAATGACAAAAGAACAGTTTTCACTCGCATTTTGGTTAAAAACAAGATAAACAGGTTCCTTACTTTGACCAAAACAAAGTAATGTTGAAATAAAAAAGGCGAGTAAAATAAAATGTTTCATCTTATAAAAAACCCAATTGTTGTCTAACTCGTTTAAGAACACCATCAGCCACAGAAGATGCTTTTTGAGCACCTTCACTTAAAGCTCGATCAACCTCTTGTAAATTGTTCATGTAATAATGATATTTTTTACGTTCCGTTTGAAAACGTTCTAAAATTAATTCAAAAAGAGCTTGCTTAGCATGACCATAACCATAATTTCCGGCCAAATAGTTTTGTGTCATCGCGTCAACTTCAGCCGGTTGGGCCAAAAGCTTATAAATGGCAAAAACTTTACAGGTTTCAGGATCTTTTGGTTCTTCCAAAGGTTTGCTGTCGGTTTCAATGGACATTATTTGTTTGCGTAAAGCTTTATCGTCTAAAAAAATATTGATGATATTTCCTCTGGATTTACTCATTTTATGACCATCAGTTCCCGGAATATACATGGTTTCTTCTTGGATTTTAGCATCCGGTAACACAAATGTTTCTCCCATTTGATGATTGAATCTCGAGGCAACATCTCGTGTAATTTCCAAATGTTGTAATTGATCTTTTCCTACTGGAACAATCTCTGCATCATACAATAATATATCCGCAGCCATCAACATTGGGTAGGTGAAAAGTCCGGCATTTACGTCTTCCAGTCGGTCTGCTTTATCTTTAAAAGAATGAGCCAATGTTAAACGTTGATAGGGAAAAAAGCAACTTAAATACCATGATAATTCTGCAGTTTGAGGCACATCACTCTGACGGTAAAAAATTACTTTGCTGATGTCTAAACCACATGCCAACCAGGTTGCCGCCACACTATAGGTGTTTTGACGTAATGAAGCACCGTCTTTTATTTGCGTAATAGAATGTAAATCGGCAATAAATAAGAAAGAGCTGTTTTCAGGTTGATTCGCCATTTCAATTGCCGGTAAAATGGCTCCTAATAAATTACCTAAATGCGGTGTTCCTGTTGCTTGAATTCCAGTAAGTATTCTTGACATATTCTGTTGGTTTAGAAAAGCACAAATTTCGTAAAGTTTTTTGTAAAAAAGCCTATAAATTGAAGGGTTATATTTTTACGCACTATTTTACCAAAATTTGCAATGAAGAATACCAATTGGTTTTAGTACATTTGGTTCTATGAAATTTTTGAAAATTGTTTTTTGGATCCTTTGGCGAGTTTGGTTTTATGTGCTCATTGGAGTTTTAATCATTCTTTTGTTTCCTTTGCTGATCATTTCAATATTGAAAGAATCTTGGTATCCTTTCTTTTTTAAATTGGCTCAGATTTGGGCAAAAGGGATTTTATTTGGCATGGGTTTTTATACAAAAGTAAAAAGGGAACAACCATTCAAAAAAGGAGAAAGCTATATGTTAGTAGCTAATCATACTTCGATGACCGATATTATGTTGATGTTGATTATTGCAAAAAATCCTTTTGTATTTGTTGGAAAAAAAGAGCTTTCAAAAATTCCGCTTTTTGGATTTTTCTATAAACGAACGTGTATTTTAGTTGATAGAGATAGTCCGAAAAGTAGATTAGCGGTTTACGAAAGAGCTCAAAAAAGACTTCATCAAGGCTTAAGCATTTGTATTTTTCCGGAAGGGCTTGTACCGGAAGACGAATCGGTAGTGTTGGCTGAATTCAAAGACGGTGCGTTTCGATTAGCAATTGAACACCAAATCCCTATCGTACCAATGACGTTTTATGACAATAAAAAAAGATTATCCTATACGTTTTTCAGTGGAAGTCCCGGTATAATGCGAGCAAAAGTACATGAATTTATTCCCACAGCCGGATTTACGGTCGATGATAAAAAAGCTATTCGCGATAAAGTGTGGGAGGTGATTCACACAGAATTAATTAAAGATAATCAATCCACTTCAAAAAATTAGAAACGTTCATCGTGTTGGGATACATCCAAACCAACTTGTTCTGATTCTTCGGAAACCCTCAGCGGAATGATACTATTGGTTACTTTATAAAGTAGTAATGAACCAAAAAACGTGAAAGCCGCAACAAGAAATAAGGCAATCATGTGATGACCAAATACATTCCATCCGCCATGAAGTAAACTGGCGTTTTCACCTTGTGCAAAAATAGCGGTCAAAATCATTCCCATAATTCCGCCAACACCGTGACAAGCGAAGACATCTAGAGTATCATCAATGGCTTTTAGTTTTTTCCAATACAGCATTTTATTGGAAACGATTGCGGCAATGAAACCAAAAAATATACTTTGCGGAATAGTAACAAAACCAGCTGCCGGAGTGATGGCTACTAATCCAACAACTGCTCCAATACAAGCCCCAAGTGCTGATACCTTTCTTCCGTGAAGGCGATCAAAAAATATCCATGTTAGCATGGCTGATGCAGATGCGATAGTAGTTGTAGCAAAAGCCATTGCGGCAGTTGCATTGGCGGCTAAAGCAGAACCGGCATTAAACCCAAACCAACCAAACCAAAGCATTCCGGTTCCTAATAACACAAATGGAATATTGGTTGGAATATGCTCGCTGTTTTTTCTTTTCCCAAGTACTAAAACACCGGCTATAGCGGCAAAACCTGCACTCATGTGTACAACCGTTCCACCGGCAAAATCTTTTACACCAAAATAACTTCCTAATAAACCATTTGGATGCCAAACCATATGACAAAGAGGTGTATAGATAAACAAGGTAAAAAGACAAATAAAAAGCAAATAGGAAATAAACCTAACCCGTTCTGCAAACGAGCCTGTAATTATTGCCGGTGTAATGACTGCAAATTTCATTTGAAATAGGGCAAACAACACAAAAGGAATAGTGGAAGCCATCTTTGCATGAGGTAAAACCGATACTTGATCAAAAAAAGCAAATTGAAAAGGATTTCCAATTATACCATAATGATTTTCATTGATAGTTATTCCAATCGAATCGCCAAAAGCTAGGCTAAATCCAATAGCAACCCAAAGTAACGAAACGACACCTAAACAAATAAAACTTTGCAACATGGTTGAAATGACATTTTTCTTTCCCACCATTCCGCCATAAAAGAAAGATAAACCCGGTGTCATAAGTAATACTAAACACGAAGAAGTTAATAACCATGCAACATCTGCCGTTACAATGTTTTCTTCTGTCCCAAAATTAGAAAGGTTTAGGGGTTCAGAAGGCCAAATGAGTCCCAAAACTGCTACAAAGGCTATCAAAACAAAGGAAACAATCCATCTTTTTTCAATTTTCATAACTTACACCCTTTAAAATTTAGGGTATAAAAATATAAAAATAAATTAAAAACAAAAACAACCCCATTAAAATTAGGGTTAATAAATTAAATAAAAAAAGGAGGCATTGCCCCCTTTTTATTTAATAAAAAAACATGAATATTAAAGTTCTTTTTCCAGTTTCATAAAAATAAGCTCACCGGTTTCGGTTTCGGTAAAACTTACAGTTACTATTTCGTATGTAAGAGAAATAATTGTTAAAGGTAGCGTTATTGTTTGTCCATTAACACTTCTTGATAAAATTAACGTATTATTTTCCAATACATAGGTGCCATTTGTTTGACTATTTTGGCAAACAGAATTTTCAGATTCAAATGAATTTTCTTGAAAAGTGAAATCATTTGATAAAATGAGATTATCTTTTTCTTCACAAAAAGGGTCATTAACAAATTCATTGTAAACCACAACATTTTGTTGGTTGATTGCACCAATCTCTTTTACTATCCATTTACCTGATAAATAATCCGGTTGAGTGTAAGTTATTCCATCGTCTGACTCACATGAAAGGAGAACAGCAAATGTTAAAAAAACGAAAAGAATTTTTCTCATAATTATTGTCCTAAAAATTCAACGTTATCAATTTGGTAGGTTGTAGTAACAACATTTCCTGTAGTAGACCCTTGATATCTGAATGATATGTAAACATTTTCACTATTAATGGATGATAAGTTTGTTACCATTGTATAAAAATTAGTAGCATAACTATTATCTGTTATAGAAGCAATATTAGTTGGTAATTCCGTCCATGTTGCTGCGTTAATTGCAGTTGCAGTGCCAGCACCTGAATAATCAGTGGAATACCAAACGCTCAAAGCTACACCGTTATAAAAACCTACTTTCATACCAAATCGCAAGTATTTTTCAGAGAAAGTACTTAAATTCACAGGAGCAGTAATTAACCTTGAGTCTACGTTAGATTCTCCAGTTCCGAAAGCTGACATTTGTGCATATTTATTATTGTTGAAAGAGCGAGCTTCCCATCTCTCTGTGCCATTTAGTGAAACATTTGACCAACCCGGTAAACTTACAAATATATTGTTTCCTGTTGAAGGTAAACTTTCAAAGTTTTCGATAAAGAAAGGGACAAAAGGAACTAATCTAGTTTCATTTTCTAATTTTATATCGCTCTCAAAACGTGCTACAAATTGATAGGTATCACCAAATTTAGTTAAAACTCCTCTAACTTTTCCACTTCCACCTTTTACTGCTTTACCAGCAAAACTAGCAAAACTACTTGTTCTGAAAACTACTTTGTTACCTAAACGATCTTCTAATGTATGATTTGTTGCTCCACCAACTGTATTTGAAGCACCTTCAACATAATATGTTTTATCAAGAGCATCAGAGGTAAATTGAACATTATCTAATTCTACTAATTTATTAACGTTATTATCATTTAATAATTCTAAGATGGTTAAATTCTGAACCAATTCTTCTTCACTAACAACAGTACATGATTTAATAATTGAAGCTTGAACTTGAGGGCGAGATAATCTTCCTACACCAGGAATGCCAGAAGTATTTAAAAAAATCCCACCGATTCTCATTCCACCGTTTGAAATATCAGTGTATAAATTTTTCATTTTAATAAATACTTTTCTACCTGGCTCATAAGTAGCAAAGGTACTTTCTACATCAACAGGAACACTGAATGCTTTAGAACCATCTAATGTTTGCATTGAAATAGATTTAAAAAAGTTTCCTTGTCTATCACTTGAAACCACATATGCTTCAATTACATCATCTGCTGTATATTGACTTATTGTTGATGAAGCTGGAATTTCAGAAACCTCCTTTGTTTTTGATAATGTAGATTCAACACAACCAAAAGTTGGAATATCATAATCATCGTCATTAACACAACTTGTAAATAGACTTGTTGTGATTGCTAAAATTAATACCGATTTTAAAAATTTTGTTTTCATAATATGCTATATTTTTTTATTAAAAATTATAATAGAAGTTTACAAAGTAGGTTCTTCCAAAACCATAAAAATAACGAGGTGCAAAAACAGGAGTTCCACTTGAAACGTCTTGATTTAATTCTCTGAAATTAGCGTTTCTTGCTTGTTCAAATCCACCAGTTTTGTACACTACATCAAAAACATTGTTAATGGACGCGAAGAAACCAACTGTACTTCTTGTTTCTCGGCTCACTCTCCATGATTTTCCGCCAACTAAATTTACCAAAGTAAAGTTATCAAATTTTTCTTGTTTTAATAACTCTCTTGCTCTTTCTTCTGTTGCCTCAGGAAAACTCAATCCGCCAATACTTGCTGGATCTCTGAAGAAACTGTTTGTTCTTAATAAAGATGAAACATCTAAGTAGTTATCAGCTAAATGATTTACGTTTGCTCCGATCCACCAAAACTTAGGATCTCTGTACTCTAATCCTAATGAGTAGGCTTGTTGAGGCATTCCAGGTTGTCTGTAGTCTTTCATTGACGCTTCTCCTAAGTTTACTAAAGTAGGTCTATTTAAAGCTGCGTTATTATCGTTATTCAAAAACACACGTGGATTATTTGCATAAGTGTATTGTCCATAAGCAGCATTTGCAGTTGCTTTAATCGTTGAAGTAATTTGATATTCAATACCTAATTCAGCACCAATATTTAATTTATCTAATCCTTGAACAATTTCTGCGACAAAAGCATCACCACCATCTTCGTCTAAATCTTCAAATGCACCCTCTGCAAAAAAGAAAGATGTTTCAGTAGCATTTTGTATTTTAGAATAATAACCTGTTATTCTTGCTTTAAACCTAGGAGCTCGTATAATATAACTAGCGTCAAAAGAAGAAACTAATTCGCTATCTAAAGAAGGAATAATAAAGTTATTTAACCTCGCATTTGGAAATGCGTTTCTCAAAGAAGGTGCTTTACTCATATATAAACCATTGAAGTTTAAAAAATGTCTTCCTGTTATTTTATAAGTTAATCCACCCTTAAATCCAAAATTATCAAAGATTAATTTTTCACTTTTCCCAAACGATGATGTTGGATAAATTCCATTTTTGTATAATCCCTCTCTTTGGTAACTTGAGCGAGCATAGGATTGAGCAATGTAAAAGTCAACTTTATTGTAAGTAAATTTAAATTGTGTAAAAGCATCTATGTTATTAGCAAACAAATTATAGTTGTATCCAAATCGATCACCAACTTTAACCTCTCTATTTTCGTTGTTCAAATCGGTTTGCTGAGCTTGTCCGGTTTGAAAATTGTCAATATCACTATAAAATTCTCCGCCAAGCAAATCGGTTAAGTATTGAAAATTTGCTGAATTTAATCTTCTAAAGGTGAAACCTCCGTTCATTATAACATTATCAGCCAACTGAGTATTAAAAATAGTATTTGCAGTTAATAATTTATCTTCTGTTCTGTCTTCATATAATACATACTTACTTTGAGATGCAATTCTAATTTCATTTCCATTAGCGTCATATCCACCAAATTCTGTATTTGCTCTATACATTTTATCCCAATCAATTTGACGAGTGGATAAAAATTTTGCATTTAGTGCCCCAATCAAATCAGGAGCCAAAACTCCTCCTAAGCCTCCAGGTTGATAAACTGAACTTGGAATATTACCTTGATTGGTTTCATAAAGCGATGTGAAATAACTTGGTAAATTTCTATAGTAGGTTGGGTCGGGATTTTCAGCATTTTGAAAATCAATTCTTGAGTTCCCTATATGTCCAAACTGATAGGAAATATTTGTTGTTATGTTTGTTTTTGAAGAAGGTTTCCAAAAATGGCTTAACATAAAAAGAGGTTCTTCTACATCTCTATCCCTAGAGTTTCTTTTCTTACCATCTTGCCATCCCCAAAAAGAATTATATTTTATTCCAGCAATACTAGTGATTTCATCTGTATTTGACGAATTTCTTCCTCTACTGTTTTGAGCATAAATTGAGGTGAAATTTATACTATGACTGTCATTAATTCTTTTTTCAACACTTGCGAATACAGAATTTGCACCATAATCTGTTCCTTCAAAGTAGCCTTCCTCTGCCCATCTTCTACCGGCAGAAATAACATAAGCCCATCCATTTTTATCCATTCCTGAGGCGTGTGTACCCATAACTCTCCATGAATAGTTTGTATTGGTACTTGCAAATGAAACTCTTGAACCTTTTCTAAATAATGAAGCTCGAGTATTTATTTCTTGTGTACCTAAAGCACCTCCAAAAGTATAATCAGAAGGTGCAGAACCCATAGTGAATTCTTGGTTTCTTGTTGCATCATTTAAACCACCCCAATTTCCCCATTGAGGTCTTCCGTCAATAATTTTGTTCATTACAACACCATTTATCATGGTTACACCATACTCATTATCAAGACCTCTGATTCTAAAACGAGCTTGCCCCCAGTTAAAAGCTGCTGCTTGTTGAAATGGATCTCGAGTAGCCTGAAGAAGTCCTGCGGTATTTTCAGAACCTGTGCCATCATCTCCTAAGTCATTTTCTGTAATGGTAATTAAACTCAATTGTTGTTCTAAAGTCACATCTTCCTCTAAAAGAATTGTACCTAAATCAACAGCTGAGTTTGAAACTAAATCAATTGATAAAAGCTGTGCTGAATAGCTATCACTTTTCAATTGCACTAGTACAGTAGCTATTGGAACATTTTCTAAAACAAAAGCACCTTCAGAATTTGTCAGACTCATTAGTGTTGAGTTTTGAACTGTAACAACCACATTTTGTAATGGTTTTGATGTTTTGGAATCTAAAACAACACCCTTAATAGAACCGTTATTTTGTGCTATTCCAAAAAACACTTGCATTACAAGTAAAATACTAAAAACAAGTTTTTTCATAAATAAAGTTAAAATTAATTCTTTCTTGTTAAGTTAAAAATTTCTTAACAGCCCGCAAATGTACATTATTTAATAATATTATTTACTTTTGGTGCGAAGTTTGTATTAAACTTCATGGTAATTTAATATACAATTTATGAAAATTAAACAATTGATTCCTGTTTTTATTGCTTTTCTTTCAATTTTTACTGCTTTTGGGCAACAAAAAAAGTATAAAGTGCATACCGTTGCATTTTATAATTTAGAGAATTTGTTTGACATTTATGATGATCCTAAAATTAGCGATGAAGAGTATACTCCAGCCAATGGTTGGACTGAACAAAAATACCAACAGAAATTAAAGAATTTAGAAAGAGTTATTACAGAATTAGGTACAGGCGAACAACAAACTAATTCTCCTACCATATTAGGTGTATGTGAAATTGAAAACCGTGCAGTTTTAGAAGATTTAATTAAAATGCCAAAACTTTTGCCTAAAGATTATGGAATCGTACATTATGATTCTCCTGATGGTCGTGGGATTGATGTTGGATTTATTTATCAAAAGAAACATTTTACACCAACAAGTTCTGCAAATATTCCCTTAATTATTCAAAACATTGACGGTAGCGGGAAAAGAGTTTATACCCGTGATCAATTATTAGTATCAGGTTATTTAGACGGAGAAGAAATGCATTTTATCATTAATCACTGGCCATCTCGCTCTGGTGGTGAGAAAAGAAGTAGCCCTTATCGTGAAGCAGCCGGTCGTTTAAACCGTAAAATTATGGACTCGCTTATCGCCATTAATCCTAATGCTAAAATCATGACAATGGGAGATTTAAATGATGGGGCGTATAATAAAAGTGTAAAAGTAGAAATAGATGCGAAACTGAAAAAATCACAATTGGAAGAACCAAGGGATATTTTCAATCCTTTTGAGCAAATGGCAAAAGATGGGCATGCTACACTTTTTTACCGTGATTCTGGTGATATTTTTGACCAAATCATGGTATCGCAACAACTAATAAGCGAAGATTTTTCTTCATATAGATACTGGCGTGCAGGTATTTATAATAAACCGTTTATGATTCAACAAACCGGTCAATACAAAGGTTACCCTTTGCGAAATTCTCCAAGCGAACCCGGTTTTAGCGACCACTTTCCTGTTTATGTTTATTTGATTAAAGAAGTAAAATAGCAGTACCAAAATTCTTTAATAAAAAGCCTCAATTAGTATCTAAACTATTTGTGGTTTTTTTTATGTTTTTTCAATTTGAGAAAACATAATATCTTAAAATTAACAATGTCTTAACGTGAATGAATTTTACTTCAACACTACTTGTCTGTAATTAATTGTTTTGCAGCAGTTTATGCGTATTTTCATAAAAAAAAATTATGTTTTTCATTAATAATATAAATAAAAATATATGAAACTTCCTGCTTAAATTTGAAGAAAAATGTTATGAAAAAGAATTTAATTGTATTATCAGCACTTGCATTATTGTTTCAAAGTTGTGCAATTGTGCGACCAGGCGAAGTGGGTATCAAACAACGTTTAGGTAAACTTTCAGATGAAATCACTACAGACGGCCCTGCTTTTTATAATCCTTTTACCAGTAAAATTGTTAAGGCATCTATTCAAACCAATGACTTGGTTCTCAATTTAAGTTTGCCTAGTAAAGAAGGGTTAAGTGTACAATCTGATGTTTCCATTTTATATCGCTTAGAAAAAGACAAAGTAGCTACCATAATCAACACGTATGGATTAGCTTATGAGAACATTATTTCGAATGTTTTTCGTTCTGCTGCTGCGGATGTAAGTTCTAATTTTTTTGCCAAAGACATGCATTCCGGGATGCGAGCTATGATTGAAACCGAAATAAAAACAAAAATGGAAGCTGTTTTAGCCCAACAAGGTATTGTAGTGGAATCTGTTTTAATGAAAAGTATTCAACTACCTGCCGGTTTAGCCAATTCAGTAGAAAGAAAATTGCAAGCAGAACAAGAGGCCATGAGAATGGAATTTGTGCTGCAACAAGAAAAATTGGAAGCTGAACGTAAAATCATTGAAGCCAAAGGAACTCGTGATTCCCAAAAAATTCTATCAGAAGGGCTAAATGCAGATATCATTAAACTACGCTCCATTGAAGCGTTTCAAGAATTGTCTAAATCACCAAACAGCAAAGTCATCATAACAGACGGAAAAACACCGATGTTGATTGAATAATCTATTTCATACTAAATAAATTCCAAAGCCGATTCCCTTCGGCTTTTTTTATTTCGTAAATTTACCTTTCTAAAAACGATACAAATGGCCATTCAAAAACCGTTCAATCTAACCAAATGGATTGATGAAAACCGTCACCTGCTTAAACCACCCGTTGGAAACAAAAATATGTACGTAGATTCCGGTGATTACATCGTCATGATTGTTGCCGGACCAAATGCTCGAAAAGACTATCACTACAACGAAACCGAAGAACTATTCTATCAACTCGAAGGAAATATCACGGTTTATGTTCAAGAAAACGGAGAAAAAATTTCCATGCAACTCGGTCCGGGCGATATGTTTTTATTGCCCGCCAAAACACCACATTCACCCGTTCGAGAAGAAAATTCCATTGGATTAGTCGTTGAACGAAAACGAGTCGGACAAGACATTCCCGACGGATTACTCTGGTTTTGTGACATTTGCAACCATAAATTATACGAAGTCTATTTTGAACTCAAAGACATCGAAAAAGATTTCTTAGGTCATTTTCAACATTTTTATAACTCCAAAGAACTCCGAACTTGCCAAAATTGTGGCACCGTCATGGAAACCGATCCCCGATTCGTCGCCAAAACCGATAACTGAAAACCGCGACTGTGACTGCGACTGAAAACTCAATTTCGGCAGACATTTCCCGCTGTCCGTTACAAGTTTTTCAAGAAAAATTAAGTTTTGCAAGCCCCCCAAAGAGCTTCCGCTGGTCGCTTTTGTTTGGCAGCAAAACTAAAAATTTTACTTGAAAAAGCTTTTCACTACCATCGGGGCTGCAATTCACTGCTAGGTAACAAAAGTGGTTTTCTAAAACAAAAAAAATCGGTATCTTCGCAAAAAAATATAACAAAAACCTTTAAAAAAGTTATAATGTCAACCATCGCACAACAATTCGGCATGACCGAAGCCTTAGAAATATTAGGAATAAAACCCATCAACGAAGGAACTTCCACCGGGAACAACCATTTTTCTAATGGCGAAATCATCGAAAGTTATTCACCTGTTGACGGTCAATTGATTGCCAAAGTAAAAACCACCACAGCAGCTGATTACGAAAAAGTAATGCAAACCGCTACCGAAGCGTTTAAAACATTTCGTTTGATGCCGGCTCCAAAACGAGGCGAAATCGTTCGTCAGTTTGGTGAAAAATTAAGAAAATACAAAGAACCACTCGGAAAATTAGTTTCCTATGAAATGGGAAAATCACTTCAAGAAGGTTACGGCGAAGTGCAGGAAATGATTGATATTTGTGATTTTGCAGTAGGTTTATCACGTCAATTACACGGGTTAACAATGCATTCCGAACGTCCCGGACATAGAATGTACGAGCAATATCATCCGCTTGGTGTGGTGGGAATCATTTCGGCCTTTAATTTTCCGGTTGCCGTTTGGTCATGGAATACCGCTTTGGCTTGGATTTGTGGCGACGTTTGCGTTTGGAAACCATCCGAAAAAACTCCACTTTGTGGCGTGGCGTGTCAAAACATCATTGCCGAAGTATTGAAAGAAAATAATTTACCTGAAGGAATCTCATGTTTAATCAACGGCGATTACAAAGTTGGCGAATTAATGACGCATGACAAACGTGTTCCATTAGTTTCTGCAACCGGTTCAACCCGAATGGGTAAAATTGTTGCTCAAGCTTGTGCCGCTCGTTTAGGCAATTCATTATTGGAATTAGGAGGAAACAACGCCATCATCGTTACGCCGGATGCCGACATTAAAATGACCGTAATCGGTGCCGTTTTTGGAGCAGTTGGAACAGCCGGACAACGTTGTACTTCTACCCGACGATTAATAATACACGAAAGTATTTACGATAAAGTAAAAGAGGCTTTGGCTGGAGCATATAAGCAATTACGCATCGGAAATCCGTTAGATCAAAACAACCATGTGGGTCCGTTAATTGATGTTCACGCGGTTGAAATGTACAAAAAAGCGTTAGAAAAGGTAGTTGCCGAAGGCGGAAAAATCATCGTAGAGGGTGGCGTTTTATCCGGAGAAGGTTATGAAAGTGGTTGTTATGTAAAACCAGCCATCGCAGAAGCTGAAAATCATTTCGAAATCGTACAACACGAAACCTTTGCTCCGGTTTTATATTTACTTAAATATTCCGGCGACGTGCACAATGCTATCGAAATTCAAAATGGTGTTGCTCAAGGATTATCTTCGGCCATCATGACCAACAATTTACGTGAAGCAGAAGCTTTCTTATCACATGCCGGTTCAGATTGCGGAATTGCCAACGTAAACATAGGAACTTCCGGTGCTGAAATCGGAGGAGCTTTTGGTGGCGAAAAAGAAACTGGAGGTGGCCGCGAATCAGGCTCAGACGCTTGGAAAATTTATATGCGAAGACAAACGAATACAATTAATTATACCACAAGTTTGCCATTGGCACAGGGGATTAAGTTTGATTTGTAGTTTTAGAGAATAGAATAAAGAAAATAGAGAATAGAAAACCTTGCAGAATAAATATTTGCGAGGTTTTTTTAGACACTATCCCGCAAAGTGTGTAAGTTAAAAATAATGGGGTTTGACTTTTTAATTAAAGTTGAACCCTTTTTTCAAAAATAGTTAAGAACTGGTTTAGGATTAATCCCCAATTTTGTATTGGCATTGACCATTTTTTGGTTGCTTC
>CALRRY020000025.1:0-41472 GCA_943370635.1 Variovorax paradoxus | reverse complement strand
AGAGAAGCAACCAAAAAATGGTCAATGCCAATACAAAATTGGGGATTAATCCTAAACCAGTTCTTAACTATTTTTGAAAAAAGGGTTCAACTTTAATTAAAAAGTCAAACCCCATTATTTTTAACTTACACACTTTGCGGGATAGTGTCGCTAAAGAAAAAAAAGTTGAACTTGAATAACACTGAACCGTCTCACTTGAGGCGGTTTTTTTTATTCTACCACCAATTCCACTTTCCGCTTAATCTCTCCTCCATTTTCATCCACCACAGTTATGTAATGAATTCCGGAAGTCGCTTTCAACGGCATATCGTGAAAGTTTTGTGTGATTCCTAAATATGTATTGTTCATATACCAATACAATTTGATGTTGGGTTGCGAATGAGCTACTTTTAAAACAATCGGTTGTACTTCGCTGTCAAAATTTTTGGTTAAGTAAAGTTTACTGTTCGTTTTGGGATAAATAAAATCCATAAAAGGCGTTTGATTGTCTTCACAATCCGAACGAAATGGCGGCAACACCCAATAATCCATGTTTTTACTTTTATAATACCATTCCATTACCGGAGGCAATACAAACCACGATTTAGTTACCATTTCATCCACATTTTCGCAACTGCTGTTCACCCGAAATTGTTCCGTTTTGTCTAAATGGATTAGTTTGTGATACGCACATTGTTCCGTTTGTTTGGCTGTAACCGGAATCCATTGCTTGCTTTTCGGACAATTTTCATTGGCTAAATAACCGCTTTTAGCACAAACTTCGGCTTGTTGCATATTGTTTAATGGCTTTTCAAACCAATTGCTTCGCGGTAATAAATTGAACACATCAAACAAAATCGGAGCAGCATGACTTACACCTGTGAGCAACGGACGACCTTCTCCGGTGGCGTTACCAACCCAAATTCCAACAACATATTTTTTACTGGTTCCGACAGCCCACGCATCGCGATTCCCAAAACTCGTCCCGGTTTTCCAAGCTATTGGTAATGACGAATCGTAAAAACGCCACGCTTCATCGCCTTCGGGACGGTTGACTTCTTTCATGGCTTCATAGGTTAAATAAATGGAACCTGCTCCTACGATATTTTTTTGATAGGATAATTTTCCGAAATCCACTTCTTTATCCACATCATAATTCAACTCCGAAAATTCATTTTTACGGTATTGAAAATTGTTTTTTGGGTATTGATTTAATGTTCCGGTTAGTCCGGCATACGTTTTACACAAATCCCACAAATTAGTTTCTGCTCCGCCTAAAATGAGCGACAACCCGTAATGATTCGGATGCCGTTTCATGGTTGTAAAACCGTATTGTTGCAGTTGGTCATAAAACCGATACACACCAAAATCCTGCAACATCAACACCGACGGAATATTCAACGACCGTGACAAAGCCCGTCTTGCCGAAACCGCTCCATCATACGTCAAGTTAAAATTTTGCGGAGTGTAACCCGAAATTTGTGTCGGAATATCGGGAACTAAGGTATTAGGTAACAATTCGCCTTCATCCAACATACCGGCAAAAAGCAACGGTTTCAAAATACTTCCCGAACTTCGCGGTGCCGAAATAACATCTACATCTTTTTGATGGTTTTTGTCGGTGGGAGCATTTCCAACATAACCCACAATATTACGGGTTTCGACATCCACCACCAAAATGGCCAAGTTGTACACCTCATTTTGTTTGTATTGGTAATAATAATTTTGAGCAATCTGATTCAAGCGTTCTTGCAAGGCAAAATCAATAGTAGTTTTTACTTTTTGACCTTCTTGTTTTTTAGCTGCTTTTTGTAATAAATGCGGAGCCATTTGCGGTAAGTCAAACGGTTTTTGCGGTAACGGTTCTTGCAACGCCATTTCGTATGAAAGTTTATCCAAAACCTTATTCTCATACAATTTTTGCAACAACCGATTGCGTTTTTCAAGTAATCGTTGTTGGTTTTTTCCGGGATAAATTAGGCTTGGAGCATTCGGTAAAACGGCTAACGTAGCTGTTTCTGCCCACGATAACTGATGCGATTGCACACCAAAATACCGCCACGAAGCCATTTCCAAACCCACCACGTTACTGCCAAACGGAGCGTGAGCCGCATACAATTTTAAGATTTCTTTTTTAGAATGACGCAGTTCTAAGCGAGTAGCCAAAACCACTTCGATGACTTTTTCAAAATACGTTCTGTTTTTTCCTTTTCGGGAAAGGCGAATGACTTGTTGGGTTAACGTACTTCCGCCTCGGACAACGCGATTGGCCTTGCGATTTTGCCTGAAAGCATTCCACATTGAAATAGGATTAAAACCCGGATGATAATAAAAATGTTGATCTTCAAAAGCGATGATGCACTGTTGAAATTTCTCCGGCACACTATCCGCTGCCGGAAACCGCCATTGACCATCACGAGCGATTTTTGCTCCTAATAAATTACCTTCTTTGCTTTCAATTACGGTGGAATACGGTTCGTTAAAAAGCGTTCTTGGCAAACAAAAATAATAACCAACAAACAACAACAAAATCAAAATGAATTTAATTTTATGTTGGAGAATTTTGGTTTTGGCTTTATGGAGGAAGGGTTTGAGCACAATGCGAAACTATGATTTTTTAGGGTTACAACCTCATAATATTATAATATTTTAGGATTGTAACCACAAAATAGTATAATTTATTGTGGTTTGAAATATAATTTGTTTGTAATGCTGAGAAAAAATCAGTATGTCGGGAATTCCGACTTACTTTGATAGTTTTAATCGGGATTCAGTAATTAATAATTATTGAAAAATCGGAAATTCCGATTTTTCTATTTGACACTATTATCCAAAAGAAACGATTGTGATTCATTCGGGGAATTTTTGGGAGTATTTGTAATGGGATTACTGCGACTTCGAAGAGCTGTTTAATATTCCTTTCTAATTTCAAAATCGTGCATTTTCAAAATAATATATAGTGTAATTTCAAAGTTATATATAGTGCATTTTCAAAGTATAATATAGTGTAATTTCAAAATTAGTTATATATTTGCATTATAATCTAATGAAAATGAGCACAAAAAGAGCACTTAAAATCGAAATGGATATTTACAAAAATAAATATCCCATACTGGCTTTAACCGGCCCGAGACAATCAGGAAAGACTACGTTTTTACAATCTCAATTTTCAGATTATGAGTATGTTAATTTAGAGAATCCGGACATTAGGAATTATGCAATAGAAGACCCAAATGGATTTTTGAAACAGTATAACAAGCACGTCATTTTTGATGAAGTGCAACGTGTTCCGCATTTATTTTCATACTTACAAACCAAAGTAGATGAAGATAAAGTGATGGGGCAATATATTTTATCCGGTTCGCAAAATTTTCATTTGATGCAAAACATTACACAGAGTTTAGCCGGAAGAGTGGCATTATTCAAATTATTGCCATTTGACATAACCGAAATGGAAGAAGCTAACTGGTTAAATGAAGATTATGCAGTCAACCTACAAAAAGGATTCTATCCGGCAATTTATGACCGAAAAATTCCTTCAAACGTATTCTATTCCAATTATATACAAACGTATGTTGAACGGGATTTGTCTGAACTTATTCAGGTAAAAGATTTAAAACAGTTTAGAAACTTTCTTTCGCTTTGTGCTGCAAGAGCCGGACAATTGGTTAATCTTAATGCATTGGCAAATGAATGTGGCATTTCGCAACCAACGGCAAAATCGTGGGTTTCTGTTTTAGAAAGCAGTTATATTGTATATCAACTTCAACCCTATTTTTCAAATTTTAATAAACGGATTACCAAAAGTTCAAAACTCTACTTTTATGATACCGGGTTATTGTGCTTTCTTTTAAAAATTACGGACGCAGATAGTGTAAAACTAAGCTCGCAAAAAGGCAATTTGTTTGAAAATTATGTGATTAGCGAATTTATTAAAAAAAATTACCACAACAATTTACTTCGGGATGTTTGGTTTTGGCGAGATGCTGTGGGTCACGAAGTAGATTTCATATGGCAAAAAACAGAAAAGCTAAATCTTGTTGAAATAAAAGCCACCGAAACCATTATGCAAGATATGTTTAAAGGATTAACCTATTTTGAAAAATTAAAGCCCGAATTAATTGAAAGCAAAACCCTTGTGCATACCGGTTTGTTTGACCAAAAAAGAACTATCGGCTCAGTAAAAAGTTGGAAATCGATTGAGTTGGAAAATGAATAATGCTTTATAAAATAATACTGGAACCAAAAAACATTGTGATTCATTCGGGGAATTTTTGGGAGTATTTGTAATAGGATATTAACTACGAATCCAGAGACTTCTGAGAGTGAGCGATTTTAGCTCCTAATAAATTACCTTCTTTGCTCTCGATAACCGTGGAATATGGTTCGTTAAAAAGCGTTCGAGGTAAACAAAAAAAATAGCCAATCAAAAATACTAAAATCAAAATGAATTTGATTTTGTGTTGGAGGATTTTGGTTTTGGCTTTATGGTGGAGGGGTTTGAGCACGGAGATATTTTATATTTTTAAATATACTTCACCTTTTGAAAATCCATTTTTTTTCACAAATTCTCTAAATTGCTTTTTAGTTGGTTTTATGACAAATGTTTCAGAAGAATCTTTTTTAGTTTCTGTTATTTCTTCTAACATTTCAATTTCTTCATTAGTTGAAATATCATTTAAATTTAATAATCCGTTTTTTAAATGAAGCTTTTTTACGACCCAATTGTTTTCTGAATGTTTTATGTTTAAAAAATAATAGCCTTTCATTTTTTTCAATACATTTTCTTTGTTAATTGAAAAAATGGTGTCTTTGAAAAGGACGTTTGTAAATAGAGTATCGTTTACCCTTTTGACAAAAGTTTTTTCAAATGTTTTTGTATTGACCAATGTATCCCCTTTTAAAACCTCAACCTCTGAGAGTACTTTTACATTAAAAGTATCCTTCAAAGTTGATTTTTTAATAATCATTGAGTTAGTAATTTCTAAATCAATTTCGTTTTCTGAATCATAGTAATTCCCAATTAACTTATTTGGAAAAAACTTTAGACTTCTAGAATTTTCAGGTTGAGTTTCAGAAAATTGAACTAATGGTTCTTTGCAAGAAATCAAAAGTAAAGCGAGTAGTAAAATTGTTAGATTTTTCATTTTTTTATTAAATTTTTAGTTCTTTAAAGCACCTCCCCTAGCCCTGATTGCAGCGAAAAGCCCGCAGCCGTGAACCCGAGTTTTTTTGGTGGGAGGCTGAGCGACCATAGAAGCTCCAGCAAACCGCCTAAAAAAACCGGGTTCAGGGCGAGGACTTGTAGCGGAAAGCAGGATTAGCTTCATATAAAACTACTCCTTCACCACTTCCACCCATTGCCCCAAGGTTCGTGCCGCATACGTGTTGTCGTACATCGCTTCGGCTTGCATGCCCGGTAAATAGTAACGACCCAAATACGACGCATTCAACAGCACTCGGAACGTTCTGGACTCGTTGGCTTTGAGACCAAAATAGAAATTGGTGCGGTCGTCGCGAATGTCGATATGGTCAGCTACATTGTTGCCAAAACTGCCAAAATCGGTAAAACGGGTATTTACAATTTCAAATCCGGAGGGTAAAATTTGGGTCAATGCCACGTTATCCACTCGTTCATTGGTTTGGTTTCGGATGGTGATTTCGGCAATAAACTCCGTTCCTTGAGTAATTTTAGTCACATTCACCGGAGCTCCACTTCGGTTTTTGAAAACCAAATTGGTAAACAACTTGCTTTGCATGGCTTTTTCCTGTCCGATTGGTAAAATACCACTCGTGAGCACCCGCACATACAAGGTGTTGGATTGGGTGTTTCTGACTGTAATGGTATTGCTACCGGTTTTGATTGCTAAGTTTCGATTGGCCAACGATTTTGCGGTTTTAATATTTTGCGGTTTCCCATTTACAGAATAAGTAACTGCTACGCCTTTTCCTCCATTTTGTTGGGCAAATTTAGACATGGCATACAAACTATACGCCGTGGTTTGGGTGCTCATCCATTGGTTGGAAGCCATGTTTTTAGCCAAATCGGTCGCCATTTTGAACGCTCGTTGTTTATTGCCTAACAGTATCAAAGTTTCCAATGCCATCGCTTTATTGCGGTCAGACGATCCGTAATAGTAATAATAATTTGGGTTGGAATCGTCAATTTTGCTTTGGTTAAACACACTTTGAGCCGCTTGTTTTTGTCCGGCCAAGGCATAGGAAGCCGCCAAACGCAATTTACTTTCGTTGGAAATTCCGGTGGTTTCTCGCAAACGGTTCATCGAAGCCATATCGGGCGAACCTGCGAGTGCTAAAGTGTACAAGCGATAAGCTTGAGCAAAATCGTTTCCGTTTTTGGCAAATCGCCATTCTTTGGCTGTTTTTTGTTGGTATCCTATCCATTTGGCTTTGAAATTCAGTGGCAATACATAGCCTTTTTTCTCGGCTTCAATCAAGAAATGTCCAACGTAGGACGAACTCCAATCGTCAGCGTAATTTTGTCCGTTCCAATACGAGAATCCGCCATTTGAAATTTGGAAACCGCCTAATTTTTGAATGCCGATTTTGATGTTTTTCTGAATTTCGTTTTTACGATTTTGGTCTAAATCGAAAATATCTGCCAAATACAATTGCGGAAACACACTCGACGTGGTTTGCTCCAAACAACCGTGTGGATACTGAATCAAATACTGCAATCTTCTACTAAAATCAATGGTCGGGAAAGACGAAACTTCCAATTGAGCTTTGTTGCTTCCGGCGACACCAAAGGTAGAAACAGCAATGGTTTTAGAGCTATTGGGTTCTAAAACTACATCGGTAAACTCATTTGTAATCGGGTTTGGATTGGTGATATCCAATTCAACTTCATACGTTGCTTTTTCATTACCGGATGTGGCGATGATTTGTACTTTTGCCAATTCGGTGGCACTGCCAACTTCCAAATTGAAATACGCCATTTTTTCATCCGGTTGAGCGAAAGTCAAGCTTTGTGAACTGCTTCCAATGACACGCACACCGTTATTCGTTTTGATTTGTACCGAAACATTTTTTACTTTCGATTCCATTGCAAAAAGCGTTACCGGAAGCGTTACTTTTTCGGAAGGTGAAATTTTTCTCGGCAACGAAGCCAACACCATCAATGGTTTTCTAACCGGAGTGGTTTTTTCAGCTGCACCGTACGCACTTGAATTTACATCCCCGGCCACCACCATGGTACGAACCGAACCAACATAATTGGGCAACTTGATTTGATGTGTTTTGCTTTGTCCATTTTCCAACTTGAATGGGCCAAGATAAATAACCACCGGTTTAAAACGATTGGCTTTTTTGGCTTTGCTTCCGCCTAAATCTTCGTCACCACCAATGCTGAAAACTTGGTTAATTCTTCCACCATACGCTCCAATAACGTCATCAAAAATATCCCAGGTTTTTACGCCCAATGCTTCACGAGTATAGAAACTGTTCCACGCATTTGGAGTTTTAAAACGGGTTAAATCCAACAAACCATCATCTACAATCGCCAAGGTATAGGTCATCGCTTTGCCAGATTTTTCGCTTACGCGGATACTGGTTTTACTCTCCGGTTTCAAGACTTCCGGCATACTGATTTGTGGTTCTAAAATGGTGTTTTTGTCAATCACTTCAATCGGCACAATTCCGTACAAACGAATCGGTGAATCATTTAAGGTAGAAGCGTGCGGTTGCAATAAGGTAATATGCACAAACACATTCGGAGCCATGTCGCCGGTGATTGGAATTTCTACTTTCGTTTCCCCTTTTTGGGTGGTTGCCCATAGTGTTTTTACAACTCGTGATCCATTTTCTAACGAAATTAAAGCTCTTCCTCCGGCACTCGATGGAAAGGAAATTTTAGCTTTTTCGCCTACGGAATAGTTCTTTTTATCGGTGGAAAATAGTAACATCGAAGCGTTAGACGAATCGGTATTTCTAGTTTTTCCCGACCAATACGGCCAATCAATCATTACGGTAGAACCGGTGGCATGACCACCTTCTTCATCCGTTACTCGAATTAAATAACGACCCCATTCATTCTCTTCATTTTTAAATTGAAAGCTAGCTTTTCCACTTGCATTCGTGTTAACGGTAAAATTCTTGAACGCTGTTGTGGAACTAGACGACACATAACTGGAAAGGTTGTCATAACTCGCATCCCACCACCAACGCCATTCTACTTTGTAGACTTGTACTTTTAGGTTTTGCACCGCTTTTGGATTTCCTTTTTCATCCAAGGTTACAATGTCATAACGGTTCATTTTTCCGGTTTCCAATAAACCGTATTTATTTGGTTCAGGTGTTTTTAAACCGATATACGTTTGATAAGGCGAAAGCGTGGCTACCATCACATCAGTACTAAAATCGCCTCCGTTTTCATAGACTTTGGTCATCAAACTGGCTTTCAACATTCCAGGTGATTCAGTGCTTACTTTCGGTTGAAAACTGACAGTTGCTTTTCCTTCGGCATTTACTTTTCCGCTGAAAATATTGGTTTCTTCCGTTTCAAATTGACGAATCGGATCATCAAAATTGTAATAAGCAAACCCTTTGAACGTGGTTTTTTGTTGCATGATTTTAACTTGCATTTCCATTTTTAAATCTTTGGCAACGGCACCATGCAACCAAGCCACTTCCACCTGACTGGTATTGATTTTGGAAGTAGATAAAATCTCGGAATCAAATTTGTTTTTGATTTTTAAACGATTGGGTTTAATGGTTTCAATCTTGATGTTTTTGTAAAAACGAGCTCCACCTACACTAATAACCGCTTCCCAACTTCCGGTAGGATGAGCCTCACGAGTAGGAATGATAAATTTGTAATGATTGAGTGCATTGTATTTTTGAACGGATTGAAAAGTCAACTTTCCGGTTGGATCATTTAATTTGAATTTAATCGGATGTGATTTATCCAGTTTACTTGCGGCATCATTAAGCATGAATCCTAAAAACAACGTATCGCCGGGACGCCAAACACCTCTTTCACCGTAAATATAGCCTTTGATTCCTTTTTGTAATTTTTCACCGGATACATCAAAATTACTCACCGAAAGCGAATACCCTTCGTCTAATTTCACGTAAGTGGCTTGTTTATCTTTGGAAACAATCGCAAAAAAAGCATATTTTTCCACTTGAAAAGTGGCCATTCCTTCCGCATTGGTGGTTCCGGAAGCTAATTTTTGTTGTTGAAAATCATACAATTCCACCTTTGCTCCACTTATGGGTTGTGTGTTGACAATATTCGTCACCGCGAAAGTATACGAACCATTTTCACCACGTTTGGCTATTACACCCAAATCGGAAGCCAATACATTCATCCCAATTGGTCCACGACGGTAATAATCCAATTCACAAGGATCTTGACTATCATACCAATCGTAATCATCATACCAATAATAGTCGTAGTAATCGTCATCATTGGAACGCACTTCTTCGCTCTCTACTTCACTATCGGATTCCGATTCAGTTACTGAATTACTACAACTGTACAAAGAATAACTTTTTTTGAACGACATTTCCACTCGATAAATCGCACCTGGTTCAGGGGTTATGATTTTGGATAAATCGATGGCAAATGTGTTCCATTTACTATAATTGGGTAATTTTTTATCCAATAAATTGATGGTTTGTTTGGACACAGGCGAAGCTACTTTTCGTAGGTTTCGCTTTCCGTTTAAATTATTATCTTGTAAAAATTGAAGGATGTTGTTTTTGTAAATTTTATACACTTTAACATCCACCGCTTTCAAGTTGGCCGATTCGAAATTGATTTTCAAGTTGTTGGAACTCGGTAAAATGGTTCCGTTTTTCACAAATCGAATATTGGGTTTCATTTCGTTAAAAGCCACTTTTTGCGAATGGGTTTCTTTCATTTTATAGCCTTCGTCACTCGAAATTCCCTGAAAAACTTCTACCAACAAATCACCTTTGAGTGGTTCGCTAAAATAAACTTTAAGCAAATTTCCTTCGATGATGAATTTGGATGTTTGAGCCGTTTCAACCGCAACCAAACCTTGTAAATCTTGCCCTTTTTTTATCGGGTCAGAAAAATTGATGAACAACGATTGGTTGTCTTCATCGCCTACTTCCATCCCTACAATTTTGAAATTGTTTTTGCCGGGAATATCATACTCCACACTTCCTTTTTGGTCGATGTTGAACGGTTTTCCGTTCCATGAAATAGTGATTTTACTGTCTTCAACTTTACGCTGAATGCTATCAATGATAAATTTGAATTCGGTTTTCGTGCTAAGTGATTTATCGAATTTAAGTTTTAAGTTTTTACCGTTTTGAGTGGCTTCCACCAATTTTGTAGCGGTTTCTAAATCAATCCAGTCACTGGTTTGAATCGTTCCGTTTAAATAATTCAACTCTCGGCTGTACGATTGTAAATCCAGAAGGTTCACTGTAAAATCTTGTTTGACTGTTTTAACAGAAAACTTAAATTCTTCCAATCCTTTTTCCGTTTTGATAAGTTTGGCTAATTTGAAAATAATACGATATTCGGTGTCTTGTTCTAAAGGTTTTTCAGGTACAAAAGCAATAGTGTTGGAGGCCAATGCTACCATTTTTCCTTTTATACTGGGAGAAATATCAAATAAACCCGCATCAATTTCTTGATTCGGCTGCCATTCAGTTTTGTCAAACGCTAACGTCACCCTGATGTCCGAATGAGCCGATTGCAATCCTGAACTAAAACTAAGGATGTAGTTCTCGTACTTCGAAAAATCAGAGTTAAATTCTTCGGTAGAAACTTTTTTGCCACAAGAGTGTAGCACAACAACCGCAACAAAAAGTTGCATCAAACATTTGATTGACATTGTTCAAAAAATTAAGAATGAAACGAAATAAAAGAGTGGGTACTTATTTGCAATAACACAAAAAGTATTCCAAATATTGTGTTAAAGTTAATTATTTTTTAAGAAGAATTTTTGGATTAAATTATTTCCGTTTGGAAGCAAAAAAACGCAGCATTAAATCAGCAGCTTCATTAGCTAAAACCCCTGAAACCACTTCTGTTTTCGGGTGAAGTTGGGTACCCATCGTCATAAAACCTCTTTGTTCATCTCGGGCTCCAAAAACGATTTTAGAAATCTGACTCCAATACAACGCACCGGCACACATTTGACACGGTTCTAACGTAACGTAAAGCGTGCATCCTTTTAAATATTTTCCGCCTAAGAAATTGGCTGCAGACGTAATGGCTTGCATTTCGGCATGAGCCGTCACATCGTGAAGCAATTCGGTTAAATTATGCGTTCGAGCAATGATTTTATTGTCCACCACAATTACGGCACCAACCGGAATCTCGCCTTTTTCAAAAGCGGTTTCGGCTTCTTGTAAAGCTTTTTTCATGAAATAGGTGTCGTTGAAAGGATTTTCCATAGAAACAAAAATACAATTTCAATTCGTACATTTGTCCTATGGTTGATAATTTACTGCAACATATCGAATTTCCTTCTGATTTACGCAAACTCAACGTAAATCAATTACCGCAATTGGCCCAAGAATTACGCGACTTTATCATTGATATTGTTTCCGTAAAAGAAGGACATTTAGGTGCGAGTTTAGGTGTGGTAGAATTAACAATTGCTTTGCACTATGTGTTCCATACACCGGAAGACTTATTGGTTTGGGATGTTGGTCATCAAGCGTACGGACACAAAATTTTAACTGGAAGAAAATCGATTTTCCCTACCAATCGCCAATTAAATGGCATTTCAGGTTTTCCGAAGCGAAGTGAAAGTGAATATGACGCCTTTGGTGTTGGGCATTCTTCTACTTCTATTTCTGCGGCGTTGGGCATGGCGATTGCTTCTCAATTAAAAGGAGTAGACAAACACCATATTGCAGTGATTGGAGATGCTTCGATTGCTAGCGGCATGGCGTTTGAAGGGTTGAATCATGCCGGTGTTACCGATGCAAATTTACTTGTAATTTTAAATGACAACGCGATAGGAATTGACCCAAGTGTGGGAGCATTGAAAAATTATCTTACGGCTGTTAAAGAGGGTAAAAATCCAAAAGTCAACAATATGATCAAGTCGCTGAATTTTGATTATTCAGGTCCGATTGACGGTCATGATATTTTTGCGTTGATTTCAGAATTGGAACGATTGAAAAAAGTAAAAGGTCCGAAGTTTTTGCACGTCATCACCACCAAAGGAAAAGGTTTGCAAAAAGCGGAAGAAAACCAAGTAAAATACCATGCTCCTGGAAAATTTGATAAAATTACCGGGGAAATTCATTTAAAAGAAGAAAGCCATTTACCACCAAAATTTCAAGATGTTTTTGGATTGACTTTAGTAGATTTGGCTCAACAAAACGAAAAAATCATCGGCATTACGCCTGCCATGCCAACCGGAAGTTCGCTCAAATTTATGATGGATATTTTTCCGAAAAGAGCTTTTGATGTAGGCATTGCAGAGCAACATGCTGTTACATTATCTGCGGGAATGGCAACACAAGGAATGATTGTTTTTTGCAATATTTATTCCACTTTTTTGCAACGAGCATATGACCAAGTAATTCACGATGTGGCGTTGCAAAATTTACCGGTTATTTTTTGTTTAGACCGTGCCGGTTTAGTTGGTGAAGATGGAGCCACCCATCACGGCGTTTTTGATTTGGCGTATTTGCGATGCATTCCGAATATGATTATTTTCTCACCAAGAAATGAAATTGAATTGCGAAATATACTTTATACCGCTCAATTGGGATTAAATCATCCCATCGCAATTCGTTATCCGAGAGGAAGAGGTGAAATTGTAGATTGGCAAAAACCGTTTCAAAAAATTGAAATCGGAAAGGCTACTTTGCTAAAAAAAGGGTCAAAAACGGCCATTTTATCAAATGGTTTTATTGGACGAAATGTAACGTTAGCAATAACTGAAATTAGTAATGCTACACTTTTTTCGCATTATGATTTTTCGTTTGTAAAACCGCTAGATGAAGAACTTTTACATTCCATTTTCAAAGAATATGAAAACATCGTAACAATTGAAGACGGGACAATTGTTGGCGGATTTGGTTCGGCTATTGCTGAATTCAAATCAAAATATAAGTATAAAAATGATGTTCAAATACTTGGAATTCCTGACCAATTTATCGAACAAGGAACCGTTGAAGAGCTACAACGTTTTAGTAAAATTAGTGTAGAAAACCTAATCGCAGTTTTGTCAACTTATTCAAAATAGTGATTTTTGCATTTTGCAATACAACCTTTACTGATGAAAATTAAGCTTTTTACTCTCCTTTTTATCATTTCTTTTGCATTGAATGGGCAAAATTTAGAATCTGAAACTAACCCAACAAAAAAAGATACTTCGTATTGGACCCACAAAAATCAAGCAGGATTAGATTTTAGCCAAATTGCTTTTGTGAATTGGAATGCTGGTGGAAACAGCTCCATTTCCGGATTACTAAAAGGTGATTTTGTTCGAAAATATGTAAGAGGAAATGTCATTTGGAACAATGAAATGTCTATACGCTATGGGGTAAACAAGCAGGAAGGCAGAGAACTAAGAAAAACAGATGATGCTTTTACCTTTTTATCACATTATGGATTTAGAAAAGTAGAAAGTTCAAATTGGTTTTATTCAGCTCGTTTTAATTTCAACACACAATTCACGAATGGATATGCTTATCCAAATACGGATAAATCGATTTCAACCATTTTTGCTCCTGCCTACATTTTTTTGGGTATTGGTTCTGAATATAACCGAAAAGATAAAAATTTCAATATCTACTTTTCACCTTTAACCGTAAAAACTACTTTAGTTCTTAATCAGCGATTAGCAGATTTAGGTTCATTTGGGGTAACAAAGGCTTTGTTTGATGAAGAGGGTAATCTATTGAGACGTGGAAGAAAGAGTAGAAATGAAGTAGGTTTGTTGGTAACAAATTATTGGAAAAAAGAATTCTACAAAAACATGTTTGTTGAAAACAGACTTTCGCTGTATTCAGATTATATCAACAAATTTGGAAATATAGATGTAGATTGGCAAATTCAAATGGAAATGGTAGTCAATAAATATGTGAGAGCCAACATAGGTGTTCATTTGATTTATGACGACGACATCAAAGCAAAAGAAGAAGTGAATGGTCAACAAGTTACAGTAGGTCCAAAAGTTCAGCTTAAACAAGCATTAGGAATTGGATTAATCTATAGTTTTTAAACAAAAATGCCGAAGAACTTTCTCCGGCATTTTTTTATGATTTTACAACTGATTTAGTTTTTAATAATCTTTTTCGAGAAACTTAATTGATCTGCTTCAACATTGATGATATACATACCGGATTGAAGATGTGATAAGTTTATTTCTTTTGTACTGTTAAACGAAGAATCTTTTTCTGTGTAGACTACTCTTCCATTTAAATCAGTTACCTTTAGGTTCACTTTTCCTAAGAACTTATTGATTTGTATGTTGAAAATTCCATTTGATGGATTAGGATAAACATAGAACATTTCATTGTTCACAAAATAATCTACCGATAATGTACAGTTAGGTCCATCTGGTGGAACGGCATAATCTTCAATTTGATCAGTTGAACTTGTTCTACTTCCTGAAGAAGCATTCAAACCTAATCCTCTATTGGCAAAAACTGACCAAATCATACAAAAATCTTGACCACCGGTAGTTGCTTGATCTGCTGCAATTAAAGCATCTCTTGCTTCTACAAATGTAGGAGAACAAGGTTGTAATTTTAAGCCGTCTAATACTAGTTGCATTATTTTATTATTTCCACCTGTACCGGTATAAATATTTGGATCATACCCATATTTATTGACATACGCCCACGTTAAATCCCATAGCATTGTAGCCCATACTGACCCAACACCGTGAGGAATAACTTCAGTGTTAGTACTAGCAAAAGTCATCGGGTTTAATGAAGTACTGGTACTGTATGGGAATGAACGAATCCCAACGCCATCTGTAGATTGACTAACAGCAAAAGTTCCAATTCCTCTACTTGCCGCTCCAACATCTCCGGGTTTAAGTTGCATCATTAAAGCGACCCAATCAGACCATCCCTCTCCCATTTGTTCAGCATTATTTAAACAACTTGAATTGTTTCTACCCCCAGCAAGTCGTATTGAAATTCCATGACCGAACTCGTGTGAAATAATTCCATTGTCAAATGAACCATCCGCATTAATAAATACTTCAAGTGGGTCTTGTAAGGTAGCATTAACTGTTCCCAATTCCATTTGAGCAATTATAGCCTCACCAATTTCTTGAGTTACACTAATTGCAGGAATTGTAATTGTAGCATCACCACCTCCCATAATGATATTTCCTTCCACATTATTTACAACAATCACAGCTAAAGCTCCAGCATTTTGTGCATTCTTAACTTTTTCAACAAACAAACAATTTCCTCTTCTAACTACACAAATTTTACCTGCAATTTCTGAAGCATTTATGGCAGGTGCACACGCTTGTGATGGATTTGCACCGCCATCACTGTATAAAACCAAATTAGCAGTAATTCCATTAGGTGCAGTTGGTAGAGGCACATAACCGGGATTAAAATTGTTTACTCGGGTTGGATAGGAACCGGCAATATTTGAAGGAGAGTTTACAAGTAAAGATAATGTTGGCGGTCCAACATCCCATAAAAACATTTGAACTCTTCCTCTTTGTCCATCAATTGGAGCAGAGAAGTTAGCATTATTGGTACCTGATCCATCTTGTGCGTCAGCAAAAACATAATCATTTTGAGTACCTCCACGACCATAATTATTAGCTTGAAAATTTCCATTTGCTTCATTAAAACCATATCGATACCATACATCATGCATGATGTTTGTCATGTAAAATAAGTTGGTGATAGAAGCATTTGTATATGTTGTAGGTTGAGAACTGTTTCCACCGTACGGATAATCAAAAACTAAATTCGCTCCACCGTTTGGTGCTTGACCATTTCCATTGGTACCTGCACTGTCTTCTTTTGCCCAAGTATTATTTCCTCTTGTTATTGTAAATTCTGCACCAACAGCACCATTTGTATCATGCCATCCAAAAGGAGAAGCTATAATGTCGTGAGGTGTTGAAATCAATTGTCTTTGTCCATGATTTGGACTTTCAATATTGTAAGGAAACACACGATACGAACCAGATTGTGCTTCAACTACGCTTAATTCTTCTTTTACAATTTTCTTTGTAAAAGGCACATTATGAGCATGATTGGAGTGATTAGAACCAAAACTACAATTCACAACTAAATCAAATTTCTCTAAAATTTCGCCATTGACAGCATCTACACGAACACTCCATAAATTTTTGTATTCAGGAGAATAAAAAGTAAAATCCCAAGCTAGTCTAAGTTTATTTTCTTCTGTTGATTGAAAAACTAATTTTGCTAAAACGGGTTCTTCTAAGCCAATTCCGTTAGATAATTTGAAATAATTAGTACGAATCGTTTCTTCAATAGAGAATGGTCCGGCATAATTGATACCACTATTATTGTAAGCAGCCGCTAACGCTTGACTAAATGAATACTGTGGGGTAACTGTATTTACTCTTTGAGCGATTGAAGATTCAAATCGATTAGCTACATAAAAAACCTCTCCATTTTTGATTGAAAAATTTGTTTGTGCATGAAAAAGTTCTATTCCTTGATGCCTTTGCTTAATGTAATAATTGGTAATTCCTGTAGCTTCAGAATTCGCTTCACTTTCTACCGTCCAATCTTGAACATCTGCTAATGTTACTCCAAGTTTGGCGTGATTTTCATTAAGATAAGATTGAATTTTTGCAGTTGGTTCTTGTGCATGTATAATAGAAACAATTGCAAAAATGAACAAAAAAGTAATTTTTTTCATCATTTTTTAAAATTTAATTGCCAAATATAAAGTATTTTACGATTTATTTTACAGTTTATTTATTTTTAACTTTTGTTCGCAGAAAGTATCGTATGCATTTTCATTGCATTTCCATCACTTAATAAAGAAACAAAGTGAGTAATATGCAATAATCTCGAATATAAATCGCTTTTTTCAACATGGTATTTTTCAGGTAAAAGATTCAACAACAATTTGTCATAATTCGACATTGTACCAATGTGTTTATTTTCAAAAGCGGTAATGAATTTGTCCAACAAATGATTGATGACTTGATAACCGGTAATTTCTTTATGAATCACTTCCTGAGATTGATAGATGTTTTTCACACTCAATTTGATAATGTCATCCATTTGAGCTTTGTACTTGCTTTTGTCCATTAATGCAAAAGGAAAATTACCTTTTAGAATTAAGTCTTCATTTTCAAGAAAAACGTTAACTGCATCGTTGATTAAACTTCCAATAGCCAAAGCTCTTAAATAACTGATTCGGTCTTCTTTGGTTTGTAAACTTTTGTATTTATTGACATCAATGGTATCTTTTACCAATTTTATCAAGTATTCCAAAGCAAAATCTTCATTGACCAATCCTAAATTAATTCCATCTTCAAAGTCGATAATGGTATAACAAATATCATCTGCAGCTTCAACCAAATAAGCCAATGGATGCCTTTCATACCCAATATCATCTCCTGTTTTATTGGGAAGTAAACCCAACTCTTCTGCTGCTTCTTGAAAAAAAACTTTGTCTTGCTGAAAAAAACCATATTTTTTATCAGCTATGTTTGAAGTTGGCTTTTTAGGAAGGCTTTCTTTTGGATACTTCATAAAGGTCCCCAAAGTGGCATATGAAATTCGTAATCCGCCTTCGTTACCGGGACGATTAGCGGTTAAAACAGAAAAACCGTTCGCATTCCCTTCAAAATCAATTAAATCTTGCCACTCTTTTTCAGTTAGTTGATCTTTGTATTGTAACCCATTTCCGTTTTTAAAGTATTCGCCAATGGCTTTTTCACCTGAATGCCCAAAAGGCGGATTACCAATATCATGAGCCAAACAAGCGGCGGCAACAATGGCTCCAAAATCATTCATGTGATAACCGTGAACATCTTTTAAATACGGATATTTTTCGATGATTTTTTTTCCAACCAATCTGCCGATGGAGCGACCCACAACGGAAACTTCCAAACTATGCGTTAATCGTGTGTGAACGAAATCGGTTTTAGAAAGTGGAATAACTTGTGTTTTGTCTTGCAAACTTCGGAACGCTGCCGAAAAGATAATTCGGTCATAATCAACTTCAAAGCCTAATCGGGTATCATCTTGTTCAGAACGTAATCGTTTTCCGGTGTCGCCTTGTCTTTTTAGCGATAAAAGTTGTTCCCAGTGCATCATAATTATTCTTGTTCTTTTCCAATTTCGTCAATGGCATCATATGATTCCAAAGCTTGATTATATTTTTTAATATCTACTACAACCGTTTTGGCTATTGAATCATGCCATCCTCTTGGAACATCTGACAAAAAAGAAAATTGTTCAAAAGGGATTAATCTTGAAATGGAACGAATAAATACAGCATGAGTAGTCGGTTCTGAACCATCTTCCATTAATACTTTTGTATTTGTCGCCATTTTCCCCAAAGATTTTCCGGTTAAAGATTCAAAAGTGAAATAATAAAGGACAACAATTATATAGCCAATTAAAAAATCTACCAACGGATTAATACTATCAACCCAGTATGATAATTCATAATTTCCAAAAAATTCACTTAAAATTAATCCGATTATTAAGGGAATTACATTTATTATATTATGGGCAATCATGTCGATAATATAATTACCAAATCGTTGACTTCTGGTGGCTAACAAATCATTGGTAATCGGAATGGTTTTGGGTTTTTTAAATTGCATAAAAAAATTAATTTTTATTTATCATTCGCCAAAAAGAAATTTTTCGATTTTTTTGGATATTGATTATAACTAATATCACTTGGATTTTCGATAACCGATTTGATATTGACTACATCGCCAAGCTTAAAATTTGCTTCAGTATATTTATAATCCAACAAATATTCGCCACAGAAATAATTCCCTTTTTCATCTTTTTCAATTACTCCGGTGTAAATTCCTTTTTTTTCTTTTGACATGATTTTGATGTTATTTTTCAAATGTACGAATTGAAAACTAATTATCTAAAATAAAAACAGCCATCAATTGATAGCTGTCTTTGAATTTAATTTGCTTTTTTACGAACCACACATCTCACAATCTTCAGGTCCTGAATTTCGAGCTCGTTCAATCATGGCTCTGTATTCTTCTTGCGACATTTCAACAGGTTCGTTTACCACCGCAATGGTTTCCAATTTCTGTGGCGAAGGTTGCTCAATAATTTGAACCGGTTCTGCTTTTTTATCATTATTTAAGGTAAACTTGATGGCATCCACCGCAGCTTTGGTTCTCAAATAATACATTCCTGTTTTTAATCCGGATTGCCAAGCATAGAAATGCATCGACGTTAATTTAGCATAAGTTGCACCTTCCATAAACAAGTTCAACGATTGTGATTGGTCAATAAAATAACCGCGTTGACGAGACATATCGATAATGTCTTTCATACTCATTTCCCAAACCGTTTTATACAACTCTTTTATGTCTTGTGGAATAGCATCAATATTTTGAACGGAACCATTATGACGCATGATTTCTTGCTTCAACGTCTCATTCCATAAACCTAATTTTACTAAATCCTCTAACAAATGTTTATTTACTACAATAAACTCACCTGAAAGCACTCTTCGAGTATAAATATTGGAAGTATAAGGTTCAAACGCTTCGTTGTTTCCTAAGATTTGCGAAGTGGAAGCTGTTGGCATTGGTGCCACAAGCAATGAGTTTCTCACTCCGTGTTCTACTACTTCTTTACGTAAACTTTCCCAATCCCAACGACCTGATAAATCGCTGTCTTTTAGGCCCCATAGATTATATTGAAATTCTCCCTGTGAAATAGGTGACCCTTTGAATGATGAATACGGCCCTTCTTCTTTAGCCATTTCCATAGAGGCGGTTACAGCTGCAAAATATAAGGTTTCAAAAATCTCTTGGTTCATTTGTTTAGCCTCGTCACTTGTAAAAGGTAAACGCATCAAAATGAAAGCATCGGCCAAACCTTGTACACCCAATCCAATGGGTCGGTGACGCATATTGGAATTCTCTGCTTCCGGAACCGGATAATAGTTTCTATCAATTACGCGATTCAAGTTGCGTGTTACACGTTTGGTAACATCATATAATTTTTGATGGTCAAACTTTCCATTTTCCACAAACATCGGTAAAGAAATAGACGCTAAATTACAAACAGCAATTTCGTCAGGAGAAGTATACTCTAAAATTTCAGTACACAAGTTAGAAGAACGAATCGTTCCTAAATTTTTCTGATTCGATTTTCGGTTTGCGGCATCTTTATAAAGCATGTATGGTGTTCCGGTTTCAATTTGCGATTCCAGAATTTTTTCCCATAACTCACGTGCTTTGATGGTTTTTCTACCTTTCCCGGCTGCTTCATACGAAGTATATAATGCTTCAAATTCGTCACCATATACATCGCACAACCCCGGACATTCATTCGGACACATTAACGTCCAAGTAGAATCTTCCTGAACACGTTTCATGAATAAATCAGAAGTCCACATGGCAAAGAATAAATCTCTGGCACGCATTTCTTCTTTTCCGTGGTTTTTCTTCAAATCCAAAAATTCAAAAATATCGGCATGCCATGTTTCTAAATAAATAGCAAAACTTCCTTTGCGTTTTCCACCACCTTGATCTACGTAACGAGCAGTATCGTTGAATACACGCAACATCGGAACTATTCCGTTCGAAGTTCCGTTTGTACCGCGAATGTAAGACCCCGTTGCACGCACATTGTGAATTGAAAGTCCAATACCACCTGCAGATTGCGAAATTTTTGCGGTTTGTTTTAACGTATCATAAATACCGTCAATACTGTCATCTTTCATGGTTAACAAGAAACAAGAAGACATTTGCGGTTTTGGTGTGCCGGCATTGAATAAAGTAGGTGTAGCGTGTGTGAAGAATTTTTTCGACATTAATTCATACGTTTCTTTCACGGCTTCAATATCATTTAAATGAATCCCAACCGAAACACGCATCAACATGTGTTGCGGACGCTCCACAATTTTTCCGTTTATTTTTAATAAATACGAACGTTCCAACGTTTTAAAACCAAAATAGTCGTAATTAAAATCACGGTTATAAATTATCATAGAATCCAATGCTTCTGCGTTGTTCTTAATAACCTCATACACCTCATCTGAAATCAAAGGAGCTTTTTGACCCGTACGTGGATTCACATACAAGTACATATCAGTCATGGTTTCAGAAAATGATTTTTTGGTATTTTTATGTAGATTCGAAACCGCAATACGTGCGGCCAACTGGGCATAATCAGGATGTGTAACCGTCATGGAAGCAGCGGTTTCTGCGGCTAAGTTATCCAATTCAGAGGTGGTTACACCGTCATATAAACCTTCAATTACTCGCATGGCTACCTTTACGGCATCCACTAAATCATTCAATCCGTAGCAGAGTTTTTTAATTCTGTCGGTGATTTTGTCAAACATTACCGGTTCTTTGTGCCCGTCTCTTTTTACTACATACATACGCTTTAGTTTTTGTAAAACAGAAAATCCCTTTTGCTGTTTTAGGTTATTTGTAATTTGGTTTTTGGGAAACTACTCCCGGTATTTTGAACCCTTCGAGGGTTTGAAACCCTCGAAGGGTTAGAGTTATCAATTAAAAATCAGCATCAAAGCTAATTTTTTGAGCTTCTGAATCGTTGTTCATCACACCGGCTTTTTGGTATTCTGCTACTCTTTTTTCAAAGAAATTGGTTTTTCCTTGTAGCGAAATCATGTCCATAAAGTCAAACGGATTAGAAGAATTATACACTCTTTCACATCCTAATTCAACCAATAAACGGTCAGCAACAAATTCAAGATATTGGGTCATCAGGGTGGAATTCATACCAATCAAACTTGCAGGAAGAGATTCGGTTATAAATTCTCTTTCTATGGTTAAGGCATCAGTTATGATTTCAGTAATTCTAGCTTTTGAAACTTTATTTATCAAATGATGATTGTGTAAATGCACCGCAAAATCACAATGCACCCCCTCGTCACGCGAAATCAACTCGTTTGAAAAGGTCAAACCAGGCATCAAACCTCTTTTTTTCAACCAGAAAATGGAACAAAACGCACCCGAAAAGAAAATTCCTTCAACCGCCGCAAAAGCAATCAATCGTTCAGCAAATGATTCCGATTTAATCCAACGCAAAGCCCAATTTGCTTTCTTTTGAATAGCCGGAAATACTTCAATTGCGTGTAATAATTTGTCTTTTTCTCTTTCGTCTTTTACATAGGTATCAATCAATAAGGAATACGTTTCACTATGAATGTTTTCCATCATAATTTGAAAACCGTAAAAAAACTTAGCTTCAGGATATTGCACTTCATTTACAAAGTTTTCAGCTAAATTTTCATTTACAATACCATCCGATGCGGCGAAAAAAGCTAAAATGTGCTTGATAAAATATTTTTCATCATCATTCAACTTAGTATTCCAATCCGATAAATCTTGATGTAAATCAATTTCTTCTGCAGTCCAGAAACTGGCTTCCATTTTTTTGTACCATTCCCATATATCGTGGTGTTTGATTGGAAAAATTACAAATCTATCTTTATTTTCTTGCAAAATTGGTTCTACTGCTGCCATCTTTTTCGATTTTGGTTTTATTGAGGGTTAAAATTTTTGCGTTTTGCGAGTTACAAAGATTGTAATTCAAAATGGTAAATGAAAGTCAAACTTATTCACAATCGGGCTTAGTTTTTAACAACCAATGAGGAAATTCTTACTTGAAAAATGAAAATGTAAAAAACAGCATATCAGCCACTTAAAAACCTATTTACTAGCTGTTACAACGGAAAACGAAATTATTTTAAGAAATAATTAAGCAGTAAAGTAAGTAAAAATATCAATCTTTTTTATGGTATTCTTCACCTACTTTTTCAAGTTCTTGGTACCAATCTTCACCAAATTTTCGAATCAACGCTTCTTTTACAAATTTATACACCGGCACTTCCAATTCTTTGCCTAACGAACAAGCCGGACTGCAAATATCCCATCGGTGATAATTGACCGCCGCAAAATCGGAAAAGTCTTTTACTCTAATTGGATATAAATGACATGAAACGGGTTTTTTCCAGGAAATGATGCCTTGGTTATACGCTTGTTCGATACCACACAAAGCTGTTTTGCCGTCAAAGATTACATACGCACAATCTTTACCGTCAATTAAAGGTGTTTCTAATTCGCCATCCCATCCGGTAATCCAAGTACCTTGAGCCTCAATGGCTTCAATTCCCTCTTTGCGTAAAAAAGGTTTTACTTTCGGAAATATTTCTTCTAAAATTTGAGCTTCTTCCTTAGTTAAAGGAGCTCCGGCATCACCATCCACACAACATGCTCCTTGACAAGCAGTGAGATTACAAACGAATTCTTTTTCAAGAATTTCTTCCGAAACGATAGTTTTACCTAATTGAAACATTTTAAAGATGCAAGGTTTAAAGGTACAAAGGTACAAAGGTTTCCTATAAACTGATTGTTATAATTTATCGTATTTTATGGAAAAGCCGTTTTAAAACTTTAATTTTGCAACAAAATTGGAAAATATGGAAATTGATTTGAGAGAAATTTTTACGGCTACCATGGTACTTTTTGCTGTAATTGATATAGTAGGAAGTATTCCAATCATTATCGACTTGAGGCAAAAAGTAGGTCATATTCAATCTGAAAAAGCATCTATCGTTGCGGCTTGCATCATGATTGCGTTTTTATTTGTAGGTGAAACCATCTTAAGTTTAATTGGTATTGACATTAATTCGTTTGCCGTTGCAGGTTCATTTGTGCTTTTCTTTTTGGCTTTGGAAATGATTTTAGGCATTCGTTTATATCGAGATGAAAATCACGGTTCTGCTTCTATTGTTCCGATTGCCTTTCCGCTGATTGCCGGTGCCGGAACAATGACTACAATTCTTTCAATTAGAGCTGAATTTCAAATAATTAACATCATCATTGCAATTATATTAAATATTATTTTAGTGTATGGTGTGTTAAAATCTTCTGCAAAAATTGAACGCTTCTTAACCAAAAACGGATTAAGTGTAATTCGAAAAGTATTTGGTGTCGTTTTGTTAGCTATTGCTGTTAAATTATTTGCAGCTAATGTTAAAGGTCTTTTTGCTTAAGCCGATAAAATATACCTTTGTATCTTTATTTTACTAGAATGAAAATTTTTACTTACATTGTTATTGCATTAGCTATCGGATTAGTGATTTTCAACGTAACGCAGTTGGATTTTTCTAACCTTTTTGGGCATGACAGTATGATTGCTTTGATTGGAATTGTGGCTGCTTTCTGTGCCATTTTGATTCTATTGATATTCAGAATGTCAAAATCCATCGAAGACAAATTGAAAGATCAATAAAGATGTTGGATGTCCTGATTATTGGCGGTGGTGTTTCGGGCGTTTCCTGTGCTCTACTGTTAGGTTCTGCTTATTCGAAACCTTTTGCTTCAGATAAAAAAATTGCCTTGATTGCTCATCAAAAGGCCTCTTCATTACAAGATGCGTTATTCAATAATGCGTATGGAATTGAAGCCGGTAAGTTAGGTAGTGAATTGCTTACCGAAAGTTTAAAACATCTTTCCACCACTTATCCACATATTCAACAAATTCAAAATGAAAAAGTGTTGAAAATTGAAGGTGAAATCGGAAATTTTTCGATTACTACTAACAAAAATGTATACCAAACAAAAGTAGTTGTCATTGGCATTGGAGCAGGAAATCCTTTTACGATTGAAGGTTTAGAAGAATTCGTAATCCCGCACAAAAAAGCCAATCCGGAGAAAAACCGCATTCAACTGAAAAACCACGACCATTTAGTAAAAGACGGTGTTTACGTATGTGGCACATTGGCCGGATGGCGAAGTCAACTATCAATTGCTTCCGGAAGCGGTGCCGCTGTTGCCACTGATATTCTAACGTTGTGGAATGGCGGTGTGCACGTTCAAGTGCATGACAGTATAAAGAAGTAGTAGTAGGTTACCTGAAACCTGAAACTTGAAACCTGAAACTTGAAACTTGAAACCTGAAACTAAAAAATTACTTCTTCAACACTTCCTGAATCATCAAATCATTTTTCAATTTTAGCTCAAACGCTTTTTCTTCATCAAAAAGTTGACGAATAAATTCAGCTAACAAATAATCATTGGCTAACTCACGATTATTTTTGAATGCAATTTGAATACCACTTTGTTCAAGATAAGCGGTAAATTTATCCAGGAATTTATTTTCGGCAAACTTCTTTTTCAACCCTTCTAGCGAAAGTCCTTCATACTGTTTCCTTTTTTTTTCCAGTTGTTCAAATACAAAGTAACTTACGATTCCGGATTGCATGAGCATTTCAGTGGCTTCATCGCTATGTTTTCCATTTAATGGCACAAAAACATCGGGAATAATTCCACCTCCGCCATAAACCGTTCGTCCTTTTAAGGTTTTAAATTTTAAACTGTCGGCCACTTTGATGCTGTCTTTTTCATATAATTCGCCATTATAAAAACGTCTTTCAAATTCGTTAAAATAATCTTCATTTCCCTCTATATAAGGTTTTTGAATGGAACGCCCGGATGGTGTATAATATCTTGCTACAGTTAAACGCACAGCTGAACCATCTCCCAAAGGCATTTCGCGTTGCACCAACCCTTTTCCAAAAGAACGACGACCGATAATTAAACCTCTATCGTTATCTTGAATGGCTCCGGCTAAAATCTCAGATGCAGAGGCGGAATTTTCATTGATTAAAACAACTACTTTTCCATTCTCAAAAAGTCCGCCACCGGTAGCTTTTGTTTTATCAATTTGTCCCTTTTTATTTTTTGTGGTCACTATAGGAGCGTTTTCAACCAAAAAATCATCCACAATTTTCACGGCTTGATCCAAATATCCTCCGCCATTATCACGTACATCTAACACAATGGTTTGTGCACCTTGTCTTTTTAATTGATTAAGTCCGTTTTTAAATTCTTTATAGGTTGATTCCGCAAAACGATTGATTTTAACGTAACCGATACGCTCGTTTAACATCAAGGCAACATCAACACTTTTGATAGGAATGATACCGCGTTTAAGTTTAACTTTTAATTTTTTATTTACGCTTTTGCGATAAACGGTCAATTCCACTTCTGAACCAATTTTTCCCTTCAAACGAGGAAAAAGCGAATCATTGGGTAATTTTTTTCCAAATAGTTGATAGTTATCGGCAAATAAAATGCGATCACCTGCTTTAATTCCGGCTTTTTCAGAAGGACCTCCCGGTAAGGGTTTAATGACTGCAACTGAATCATTATACATATAAAAATTGACCCCAATTCCAACAAAATCTCCTCGCATAGATTCCGCTACTTGATCCATGTCATTTTTAGCAATATAAACGGAGTGAGGATCTAATTTTTCTAAAATACCATTGACTGTTAAATCAACTATGCTATCGGTATTGATTTGATCTACATAATTCTGTTCAATCAAATTGATAAGCCGATTGAGCTTGTTTTTATGATTGTTAACAGACCCGGAAACGTCCTGAGAAAAATAATTTAATTTACCGCCAATAACAACGCCTAGCCCCAAAATGGAGAAAAAAACAATTGGCCAATATATTTTCTTTATTTTCAATTTTTGATAATATGACTATTCCAAATCAGTAATCAATTCAATTTCTACACCTGCTTTTTCAAGAAATTGAATACCGCTATCATCTTTGTAACCTTCGTGATAAACCACTCTTTTGATACCGGATTGATGAATTAATTTGCTACATTCTTTACAAGGCGATAAAGTAATATATAATGTAGCTCCTTCACACGATTGCGTGGACCCGGCTACTTTTAAAATAGCATTCGCCTCAGCATGCAACACATACCATTTGGTGAGGTTATTTTCATCTTCACAGCAATTCTCAAACCCGGAAGGTGTTCCGTTGTATCCGTCTGAAATAATCATGCGGTCTTTCACAATAATGGCACCAACTTGCTTACGTTTACAATAAGACAAACGACTCCACTCCTTTGCAATACGAAGGTAGGCCTTGTCATATTTATTTAATTTCTTTTTATTCATTTTTTAACATCCGTTGTAGCAATTATCCTCTCCAAATGTCGCTGCCAATTATCATTGGAAGTACCACTCCAATCACAAAAGCCGACATAACCAAAGTCCAATCTCTTTTTGAAAATCGAAAAAAAGATTGCACAATAAAAGACAAAAGTAAAACAATTAGCACTACAATAATTTGAGCCGCTTCAATTCCGAGTGCAAATTCTAAAAGTGGAACTAGTTTATCCCCTTTTTCACCGGGTAAAATGGACTTAAAATAGTTGGAAAATCCAAGTCCATGTATGATTCCAAAAAACAAAGTAACAAAAGCTACAAAGGTGATACTTTCATTTTTATTTGATTTTCCGGCTGTAAAAAGATGGAAAAGTGCCGTAATTAAAATGGTAATGGGTATAAGAAATTCAACCAAACTCGCTTTGATGATTACAATTTCAAAAACTGAAAGCATCAAAGCCAACGTATGTCCTACTGTAAAAAGCGATACCAAAATCAGCACCCGTTTCCAGTCTTTAAAAGCATAAGGAACCGTAAGAGCAATAAGAAAAAGCACATGATCATAGCCATCAATATCGAGAACGTGTTGAAGACCAATGTTAAAGTATAACCAGAATTCTGACATAGATTAATAGATTTTAAACTTAGGGTGTTCAAACTTACGATTTATTTTGAAACAGTTGAATCTGAAACCACTAAAATGATGTTAAAGAATAGTAATTTTTGAAAAGAATTTTTGCGGATTTCTTAAAAAAAATTGGAAATAGAATTATATTTGCATAACCATTTAAAACAAACTTATGTCAATTTCAGATTTATTTGATAGCGGATTTAAAAACAGAAATAAAGGCCACTTTTCAGCGATAGTTCGCGTTGCATTAAGCGACGGAGAAATCAATGCTGAAGAAAAAGAATTTATTGACCGACTTGCTAAAAATTTAGAAATTTCAGCAGATGAATATGAGGAAATCATGGAAAACCCTATGAAATATCCAATTAATCCTCCTTATTTATACATTCACCGTTTGGAACGCTTATATGATTTGGCTCGTATGGTATATGCCGATCACGTTTTAGGACCAAAACAAAAAGAAATTTTAACCAAATTTGCTTTGGCTTTAGGATTTACTCCCGGGAATGTGAATTACATTGTAGACAAAGCCCTTTCGCTTTTGATTCTAAATGTTGATTTAGATACCTTCTTATTTGAAATGCAACACATGAATAAATAAAAAAAAGCCCTGATTTTTCAGGGCTTTTTTTTATTTTAAGAATACCTTTTAAACTTTTAAACTTTTAAACTATTTATATTTCCCCATAAACTCTTCTGCTTTCTCCACCATTTTTCTGCTTCCGCAAAAGAAAGGGACGCGTTGATGCAATTCGGTTGGCTGAATTTCCATAATGCGTTGATAACCATCTGAAGCTTTTCCACCCGATTGTTCTGCTAAAAAGGCCATTGGATTACATTCATACAACAAACGTAATTTACCGTTCGGTGCTTTTGAACTCGTTGGATAAATATAAATTCCTCCCTTAATCATGTTGCGATGAAAATCGGAAACCAAACTTCCGATATAACGAGAAGTATACGGACGATCTTCTTCCTCTAACTGACAATATTTGATGTAATCTTTTACCCCTTGCGGAAAATGAACATAATTTCCTTCGTTTATGGAATAGATTTTTCCGGTTTCGGCATATGTCATATTCGGATGTGAAAGATAAAAAGTACCAATAGCCGGGTTTAAAGTAAATCCGTTTACACCGTGACCCGTTGTGTATACTAACATAGTGGATGTTCCATAAATCACATAACCCGCCGCAACTTGATTCACACCGGGTTGGAGAAAATCCTCCAAAGTTACCGGAGTTCCAACCGGGGTTTTACGTCTGAAAACCGAAAAAATGGTTCCCACCGAAACGTTTACATCAATGTTGGATGAACCATCCAAAGGATCCATTAACACCACATATTTGTTGTTGTGTGAATTATCGCTTCCTGCTACAGTGATAAAATCGTCGCTTTCTTCGGAGCCGATTCCACACACAATTTCACGGTTGATAAGGGTTTGAATAAATACTTCATTGGCATAAACATCCAATTTTTGTTGGTCTTCGCCTTGAATATTTTGTTCACCGGCTGCTCCCACAATATCCACCAATCCGGCTTTATTTACTTTGTAGTTGACAACTTTTGCAGCTAATCGGATAGAGTTAATGATGCGTGATAATTCTCCGGTTGAATATTGAAATTCTTCTTGTTTCTCGATGATGAATTCACCAAGGGTTTTGTTTCTTTCTTCCATTACGAAAACGTTGTAGTTGTATTAGTGGCACAAATATCGAAATTTTTGTGATACAAATAAGATTATTATTTTGTTATGTTAAAGAATTGTATTTTTGTGCACGATTATTAGCCTTTACAATAGCTTAACTGCCTTACTAACAAAGAAAAGCGTTTAAAATGAACATCAGAAAAGGAAAAATAAACGATATGCCAGCTGTTTTAAGCTTGATTCAAGAACTCGCTGTTTTTGAAAAAGAACCGGATGCGGTGGTGGTAACGGTTGCCGATTTAGAACGTGATGGTTTTGGTGAAAATCCGCTTTTTCACACTTTTGTGGCAGAAATGAATGGCGAAATTATTGGCATGGCGTTGTATTATAATCGGTATTCGACTTGGAAAGGGAAAACGATTCATTTAGAAGATTTAATTGTAAAGGAAGCTCATCGTGGTACCGGAGCGGGCTTGGCATTGTATACTGAAATCATTAAACAAGGTAAGAAAGATAATGTTCGACGCCTTGAATGGAATGTGTTGGATTGGAATGAATCCGCCATTCGTTTTTATGAAAAATCCGGAGCAAAAGTATTGGATGATTGGCGAGTAGTCCAGATGAATGAAGAAGGAATAAATAGATTTTTGATTGAAGATTAACGATTTTTGATTTTTGAAATAAAATAAATTGACACATTGCCACATCGGCAAATTGACACATTGAAAACATGAAAATATTTAAATTTGGAGGAGCATCTGTAAAAGATGCCGAAGGTGTAAAAAACGTATTATCCGTTTTACAAAAAGTGGGACACGACGATGTGTTACTCGTGATTTCTGCCATGGGAAAAACCACCAATGCATTAGAAGTTGTGATAAAACATTATTTTGAAAAATCACCGGAATTAAAAGCATCGATTCAGGAAGTTCGAAAATACCACAACCAAATTTTATTAGAACTTTTTGAAGACGACAAACATCCGGTTTTCAGAGCCGTAAATGTTCATTTTGAAGAACTGGATTATTTTTTGAGCCATAACAAATCGCCGAATTATAACTTTGTATATGACCAAGTCGTGAGTTACGGAGAAATTATTTCAACCACTATTGTGAGTCATTATTTTAATTATAGTGGTTTGAAAAACAATTGGTTGGATGTTCGTCAATTCATCAAAACGGATGCTACGTATCGAGATGCAATCGTAGATTGGGAACAAACGCAAAAGTTGATTTCGAAAAACATAAAGAAAAAAACGTTGAACATTACGCAAGGTTTCTTAGGTTCAGATGAAAATAATTTCACGACTACTTTAGGTCGTGAAGGTTCGGATTATACCGCCGCTATTTTTGCCTATTGTTTAAATGCTGAAAGTGTAACGATTTGGAAAGACGTGCCGGGAGTTTTGAATGCTGACCCCAGATATTTTGAAAATGCGATTTTATTGAATCAGATATCTTATCGTGAAGCGATTGAATTAGCCTTTTACGGAGCTTCGGTCATTCACCCCAAAACATTGCAACCGCTTCAAAAAAAGGAAATTCCTTTGTTCGTAAAATCTTTTGTGAATCCGCTTTTACCCGGTACAAGAGTGTATAAAGGTGCGGACTTAGAGCCACAAACCTCTTGTTTCATTGTAAAAAAGAATCAATTATTGATATCCCTTTCGTCGATTGATTTTTCATTTATCATGGAAGAAAACATCAGCGAAATTTTTGCATTATTCCATCAATACAAAGTAAAAGTAAGTTTGATACAGAATTCCGCCATTAGTTTTTCGGTGTGCATTGAAGATAAATTTGGCAACTTTCCGGAATTAAAATCCATTCTTTCTAAAAAGTTCAAAGTGGCATATAACGAAAATGTATCGCTTTACACCATTCGTCACTTCACTGAAAAAGCAGCTCAAATGGTAGAGGAAAATAAAACGGTTTTGGTGAAACAGATTAGTAGAGAAACGTTGCAAGTAGTAACGAAGGAGTAGTTTATTTTCAGGTTTCAGGTTGCGGTTTACGGGTTACGGGTTTCCCCAATCTTCTCGTGCCGACGAAGGAAGCATCTCATAATGTTTGATTAACTGATACAAACTATAACACCTAAAATTTGTTTAATCTTTTGTTAAAAAGATTAAACAACATGTTTAATACTCTACCTTTACATTCTAATTGTAAAAAAAATCAAAATGAAACTAATTAAATCACTGACCATTTTTTCAATCACTGCAATGCTAATCAGTTGTGGTGAAGCTAAAAAAGAAGAAGTTGTAGAAGAAGTTGTTGCTGTTGAAGAGCCGGTTGAAGTTGTTGAAACGCCAAACATTGTGGGAGTAGCTTCCGCTAATGCAGATTTCAGTACATTGGTAGCAGCCGTAGGAGCAGCCGAATTAGTAGAAACATTAAGTGGAGAAGGCCCATTTACTGTTTTTGCACCCACTAATGCAGCTTTTGAAAAACTTCCTGCCGGAACAGTTGAAACATTACTAAAACCGGAAAGTAAAGAAAAATTAACTGCTGTATTAACCTACCATGTTGTAGCCGGAAAATTTGAAGCTGCTCAAGTAATTGAAGCCATCAATGCAAACAAAGGTAAATTTGAAGTAGCAACCGTTCAAGGTGGAAAAATTACCTTAAGTTTAGTGGATGGAAAAGTAGTTTTAACCGACGCAAACGGTGGTAAAGCAACTGTTGTAATTGCTGATGTAGCTGCATCAAATGGAGTGATTCATGCCATTGATACGGTAGTGATGCCAAAATAAAAGTGTTAAAGTTTTTTCATGAAAAGAGCTGTTTTGTTATGAAACAGCTCTTTTTTTATAATTTAAATAGAAACAGCATTGAATGGAACAAGATATTTTTCTTTATCAGGTGCTCCACCCCATTTTTTAATGTAGTAAGTCCTGTTTTTCAAAAAATTCTCATTAAGCGATGGATCTTTTTCAATTGACATCGAATTTCGAAAAGTAACCGGATTGAGTTTTTCGGTGTAAACCATATTCATATCAAGCAACTTCATGCGATAGTGAGCATCATTATCTTCAAAATAGGCTGGAAAAATTTTTTCATCAAATTTTCCAAATTCTTTCCAAGCTTGAACAGTTAGAATATATGAACTCCATTGTTGGTAAGAATTAATAAACGCCATGTTCTTCCAAATTTGTAAAATAGATTGAATTTGAATTTCTGATTTACCTAAATATACATCGTCATTGAGCATAAGAACATGAGTGGCTCCTTGTTTATCGACAAATTCCATGAGTAAATTCCAACTTTTGGCAACTCCTAAATTGGTTTTGGGACGAATAATTTCAAAGTTTTGTTCACGACTGATAATTTCCTGATGTCCATTATCGCAAATTACGATAAGCGTATCTTTAAAATCATTAAAGTAGTTAACAAGTGCTTCATTTAGTAAATCTGCTCGATTTATAGTTGGAATACAAACCACAAAATGAATTGGTTTTTGGTTGCTTGTTTTAAAAGGTTTAAACATTCTGACTTTTATTGTAGTTTCAAAAATAAGGAAATGGATTAAAATGTAATAGTTTAAAAATTTGTTTTTAAGTAGTTTGAAGTTTATTAGAACAGCTACATTTTTAACCCTCAAAAATACTACTTTTGGGTTTTTGGAGTTAGTATAACTATGTTGAAAAATGGCTTTTTAGGGATGTTGTTGCTCTTGGTTTCCGGGTTGTGGGCTCAGGAAAGCGAAACACCTTATAAAAAGAAAAAAATCACTGTTTCAACCGACACCATTTTGCTCGAAAAAGTGAGCATTAACAAGGAGTTTTTCAAAGTGTTAGACGGAAAGGGAAATCTCGTTGACACTGCTTTTTACAAGGTAAATTTTCAAAAAGGGACATTGGTTTTTAAAAATAATTATCAATCTAACGACACACTTACCGTTCGCTACCTCACTTTCCCTGAATTTTTAACCAAAACATACAGCGTTTACGATGAAAGTAAAGTGGTCCCCAATTCAAGAGGAAACGGTCAATTGTATTCGCTTTCTAGGGATAGAATCAATAACTTCAAGCCGTTTGACGGACTCACTACTTCAGGAAGCATCACAAGAGGAGTAACCATTGGAAACAATCAAAATGCAGTGGTCAATTCCAATTTAGATTTGCAGATTGCTGGAAAATTGTCAGACAAAGTGAGTTTGAGAGCTTCTATACAAGACAGTAATATTCCTTTGCAGGAAGGCGGTTATTCACAAAGATTGGACGAATTTGATCAGATTTTCATCGAAATGTATTCAGACAAATGGAACATTCGTGCCGGTGACTTATTCTTAGAAAACAGACAATCCCGCTTTTTAAATTTTAATAAAAAAGTACAAGGACTTTCCACACAATTTCATTTGGGTGAAGAAGGAAACAAAACCACCCTTTTTGCCTCAGCTGCTTTGGTTCGTGGTCAATATGCTAAAAGTACTTTTGTAGGTCAGGAAGGAAATCAAGGACCTTATAAACTGCGAGGTAACAATGGCGAATTGTTTGTGTTGGTCATTTCCGGGTCTGAACGGGTTTTTGTGAATGGAATTCTATTGCAGCGTGGAGAAAACAATCACTACACTATAGATTACAATGCCGGAGAAGTAACCTTTACTTCACTATTCCCCATCAATTCCGAAATGCGGATTAACATTGAATACCAATATTCCGACCGAAGTTTTACCCGATTTCTTACCTATGGAGGTGTTGTTCACGAACGCGAAAAATGGAGCATCGGCGGATTTATCTATTCAGAGAATGATGTCAAAAATCAACCTTTACAACAAGATTTGTCGCAAGAACAAGTTGAAGTTTTACAAAATGCGGGCGATAACATCAATTTGATGAATGCTCCTTCTGCATTTGAAGATTCCTTTTCTGAAAACAAAGTTTTGTACCGAAAAATAACTGTCTCCGGGGTGGAAGTTTTTGAATTTTCTAACAATCCGGAAGAGGTTTTATACAATGTTCGTTTTTCATTGGTGGGAAACAACCAAGGAAATTACGTTTTAGCCAACAACCAAGCAGTGGGAAGAATTTATCAATATGTAGCACCCATAAACGGAATTCCACAAGGAAATTTTGAACCGATTATTCGACTGATTGCTCCTACCAAAATTCAAATTGCCACCGTGATGGGAAAATACAATCCATCCGACAAAACCAATGTTGATTTTGAAATAGGCATCAGCAACAATGATTTGAATTTATTTTCCAACTTAGATAATGAAGATAATCAAGGAATTGCCGGAAGAATAAATGCCAATCAACGCCTTTTTACCAAAAAATGGACATTGGATGCCTTTGCAAATGTGCAATTTACACAAAAAGATTTCAGAACCATTGAACGATTATTTACGATAGAATTTGATCGCGATTGGAATTTAACTTCTCCAATCGGTAATCAGAGTTTGGTTATTTCCGGTTTGCGATGGAACGATCCTGAAAAAGGTTTTGCCACTTATCAATTGGAAAAATTGGACTTTTCCGATAATTTTTCCGGAATCCGACATGTGTTGAACGGTCGATTTCGGCATAAAAACTGGACCATTTCCAACAACAGTAGTGTGATGAAAAGCGATGGTTCTGTTGCCAATTCCACTTTTGCCCGAAGCGAAACCCTAACCAAATATGATTGGAAAAAAAATTGGGTGGGTGGTTCACTTCGATTGGAAGATAATAGCGAGAAAATTTTTGCCACCAACACTTTTTCTCCGCTTAGCCAACGGTTTTTAGAATATGGCGGTTTTGTTGGTCGTGGAGATTCCACCAAAGTTTTTATGGAAATTGGCTATTTGCATCGCGTGAACGACAGTTTGCAAAACGGTTTTGTGCAACGGGTAAATCGTTCACATTCGTATTATTTGAAATCGAGATTGTTGCAAACCGAAAAAAGTGATTTGAGTGTATTTATCAATTATAGAAATTTAGCATTTGAAGATAAAACGCGTCCAAACGAACCTTCGTTGAATTCCCGTATTTTGTATAATGACCGGTTTTTTAAACAATTCCTTTTGCTAACCACTGCTTATGAAACGGCTTCAGGAACCTTACCACAACAAGAATTTACCTATTTGGAAGTAGAACCCGGTCAAGGTGTTTTTATGTGGAATGACTATAATGGCAATGGTATTCAAGAGTTACAGGAATTTGAAGTCGCCCCGTTTCCCGACCAAGCCAAATATGTTCGGGTCTTTTTACCAAATCAAATATTTGTAAAAACCCATCAAAATAAGTTTTCTGTCTCGTTAACACTGAATCCTTCGATTTGGCAAAATGAGAAAGGATTTAAAAAGTTTTTATCCTACTTCTATAACCAAACGTCGTTTTTAATTGACCGAAAAATCGAACGCAACTCCGATAATTTCAACCTCAATCCGTTTGTTAGTGATGAATCAGAATTATTAGGATTGAATTCGAGTTTTATGAATAGTTTCTTTTTCAACCGTGGAAAACAACATCATTCGGTTACCTATACCATTTTAAACAGTAGAACCAAAAATTTACTTTCCATCGGTTCACAAGAAAACATCAATTTTGCTCATCAAGTGCAATACGCTCATTTGCTAAAAAAGAGTTGGCTGTTTGCCTTGTCGGGAAAAACATTCACCACCGAAAGTATTTCCGATAATTTTCCGGCACGTAATTTTGATGTATTTGGCTATCAAATGGCTCCGAAAGTGAGTTATTTATTTTCAAAAAACACGAGTTTAGATGTGTTTTTTGAAATGCAAAACAAAGAAAACCAATTAGGCAATAGTGAAACCCTGAACCAAAGCAGATTAGGAACTTCGTTCACCTATGCGGGGGAAAATAAATTCACCATGAACGGCGAATTTTCACTTTACAACAATGATTTTAAAGGCGATGCATTATCCGCAGTGGGTTTTCAAATGTTAGAAGGACTTCAACCGGGAAGAAACCAAACCTGGCGATTACTCATCCAAAAAAACCTGACACAATATTTAGATGTGAATATCAATTACCAAGGAAGAAAAAGCGAAACCAGTGATACGATTCACACGGGAAGTATCCAGTTACGAGCATTTTTTTAAACCAAATTGTTAAAAATGAAAAGCTTTTCTATTTAAATTATTATATTTGAATGGATAAAAACGAATGTTATGCAATCAAAATCGATACTACTTTTCCTTTTGGGAAGTTCACTTTTTTTCACTTCCTGTAAAAAAACAGAGGAAGCACCGGCTTCAACAGAACAAAAAACAGAAACAACGGCAACTGAAACACCGGCTTCAAATGATGTTTCCAATATAACCACCACTCCGGCTCCTGCTGCCACACAAACAGCAACACCGGCAGGACAACCACCCAAATTGAATCCACCCCATGGGCAACCCTTTCACCGTTGTGAAATTGCGGTTGGAGCACCTTTAGATGGTTCATCACCGGCACAAGGACAAGGAGCAACGCCGCCTCCGGCTCCTGCTCAACAAAATGCCCCGAAATCATTTTTTAAAACCGTTCAAAGTCAACAACAAGCTAGTTCAACTCAGCCTGTAGCATCGGCACCACAGCCTACTCCTCAAACAACGCAAACAGTACAACCAAAACCGACTCCCACTCCAGCACCAACCACTGCAAAAGCGGATGGTCCAAGACCAAAAAATAATCCGCCACATGGTCAACCGCATCATAGATGTGATATTAAAGTGGGTGATCCGTTACCGGATGCGTAAAGGCTTTAAAACATAAATCTTAATTTAAAAATCTTAAATATTTATAAATGTTTAGGATTTTTTTATTTCATAACCCCCCTGCTGCCGCACGAATCCCTTCGTGTGGCTTTACAATTTAAAATACTGAAAAACACAAACCCCATCAAGCAAACCCTTTTCGCCTGCATAATCTGGAGCACTACTGTATTTATAATCTTCTGGTCTAAAAACGAAACCTTCTTCAACTGGATTATTATGTATATACTCTATTTTCTGTTGAATTACTTCATTACTCCATAATTCAATTGGCTTATTATCATGTCTCCAAAACTGATAATTTGTTGTGTTTGACGTTTTTTCTGCCTCTTTTTTAAAATATTCTAATAAAAACTCTTTTCTACTTTCTTTTGGATTTTCTTGAATAGCATTAATAACGCTTCGACTTGTAAATCTTTTAAAATCTCCTAATAAAAGTTCAGGCTTTTGATTAGTAATACTTCTGAAAATTAAATGAATATGACTGGTCATTATACACCAAGCATGAATTTCCATTCCCTTGTTTTTTTGACAAAATTCCAAACTTTCTAAAACCAAATCTTTGTATTCATTTCTTGTGAAAACATCTAGCCAACCCACTACGGCAAAACTTACAAAATAAAGACCTTCTGGATTATGAAATTTATAATTTCTACTCATACTTTTGCTTTAATTCAAATGTAGTAAAAACTTTCTTTATATATTAGAACCACACGAAGGGATTCGTGCGGTAGCGGGGATTCGTGCGGTAGCGGGGGTTGTTATAGGATTACTTTTTCTAAAAAAATTCCGCAAAGTCGTGAGACATTTGCGGAGCTTTTCATAAGATATTTATTCTGAACACTTTGCGTAGCTGGTTTATTTTTTTAAATAATATTCCATCTTTGCATATGTAGATTTAATTTCAAAGTTTTCATCATAAAAACTATGGATATAGTATAAATTATTTTCATCATCAAAAAATGAAAAGCTTGTAAACCAATCAACTTCAACATTCAACAAGTATTTTACTTGATTTTTGTTTGTTTTAAGAAAAGATAATTGAGAACTATCTTTAAGAGAAAAAAAAGGGTTGTAAATATAGAAAAGAAGTGACTTATTTGATTCAAAACTTGATGTAATCCCCGATAATTCCTTTCCTAAATTTAAACTTTTTGAATTATAAAAGTATGTGTCTGCATCTTCAAAATGAATTTTTTTAATAATATAAAAATCTCCAATTATTCCCTGTAAAAAGTAATATGAAGGTCTGTTAATATTAGTTGAAGGTAAATCTATAAAACGAATTGTATCAATTATATTTGTTAATGTGATTTGATTTTCTTTTCTAAATCTTATATCTTCATTTAATTTATAATCACTATTGAAAAACTGAATATTCTTCTCATTTTTATACATTGCATTAAAAAATTCACTTTTAGTGATTGAGTAATAAACAATTTTAATTGAATCATTTTCCATTTGATTTTTATCAATTGAAAATTCTTTAACATCATTAAAAAAAATAATAGAATCGTTTAAAATTTTTACTATATTGTAGCCATTATTTGTGCTATCTTCAACATCAACAGAGTATTTTTTACAAGAAATACTAATTATGGTAACGAACAAAATAATTGTTATTTTTTTCATTTTATTTAATATTTTGTAATCCATTTATTATTAACTAAATCTAACATTCTAGCATTTGGATTAGATGCTTTAGGCATGTACAATTGTACCTTAACATTTTCGTTTTTTTTAACGAAATTATTCTTGCGTTTAATGTCGTTCTCAGAAGGTTCTAAATCTTCTACAGTATTATTAGGGTGAGAATGGATATCTATTGCAATTATTTTGTCTGCGAAGCTTTTACTATGCTTGCCTGTTACTGTCACTGAATTATCTTTAGCTGTTCCAACAGTTGATGAACCATCGGTATAATTTTGAAAACTCCATTCAACATTACTATTTTCTGCGGCAAATTTGAAAACATTATATGCATCGTTCTTATTATTAGAACTTGCTATATGCCCTGGTATATCTTTCATTGCATGTTGTTTAATTACGGCTTTATTACTTTCGCTTTCTAATTGGGGTAATAATTTTTTATCTGAAACAGTAATAGGTTTGACATTTGTCTTTTTGGTGCCATCATTATTAATTGCAAACAGTCTATCAGGTTTATTATCTTTTGGACCAATTTGTTTAACTTCTCCTTTATCATTTACGCCAAAATCAGTTTCCAACATTCCATCGGGGTCTATAAAACTGAGAGGATTATTATACGCATATCTATATGGTGTCCATCTTCTATCTTCTTCAGCTTTCGGGTCAATATTCATCCATCTGCCAATAGCAGGGTCATAATTTCGTGCACCATAGTCATAGAAGTTAAGCCCCAACTCGTCTTGCCACTCTTTTCCATTATACTTATACACCATCGGTTTTTCCTCCGTTGGCAATACTAAACCGGGAAATTGCAATGTTGTAATTTCGTCTTCTTTTTTGCCGTATTGCTTTCTACCCGTGTTGTAGTTTTGGTGTTTTAAACCAAAAGGGTAGTAATGGTTTTCTTCCAATACTGGAACCGCATTTAGGAATTTAATGTATCAAAAACAATTAGAGAGTAAAAAGAATAGAGAATTACTAAAAATATTAGATGCTTCTTTTGTCCCTGATGAGGTTTATGATGAACGATATAAACCTTATTTCAAAACGCATTATAACGGCAAACCTACAAAGCGTTATTTAAAACTTCAAACTCGAATTGATATTGCAGAAAGTTATCCACCTGATACGTTTGAAAGACTGGCAATGATGTGATTGATTAATCAACACGAAATCAAAAGTAAAACAATACGCACGCACGAGGGATTTTAAATTAATGTAATAAATGCACAAAATGAAGCGAAAAAAACAATCTTTTTTCACACCCAATAAAGCATAAAAAAACACTTAAAAATTGCTTGCCGTACATTAATCGTACAAATATGAAAAAACAAAAACCGTAACTGTCTGATATATTGACAAATACGGTTTTTTTAAGTGGAGAAGATGGGGCTCGAACCCACGACCTTTTGGCTGCCAGCCAAACGCTCTAGCCAACTGAGCTACATCCCCAAAACGATGGCAAATTTAAGTAAATTTATTTTATTTCATCTCTTTTCTGTTTAATTTTTATGAGGTGTCAATTGTACTTTAATTTGTAATTTTGTTACGATTCTTTTACTATAATCGAAAATGAAAAACTTCTATTTATTCATTCAAGCTGTTGATATTGAAGATAAAATAAAAAATGCTCCCGATGATTCCTATCAAATTGGTTTGATCATTGGCTCATTTATTCCTTTTATTGTGTTGGTGGGAATTGCCTATTGGATGTATTATGCGGCAAAAAAAAGAGAAAATAAATCCTAGCATTACCTATCTTTGTGCCGAAATAAATGTGAGATGGCAAAAATCAGAATTACCAAACAATTTAGTTTTGAAACCGGACATGCTCTTTACGGTTACGATGGAAAATGTAAAAATGTACACGGACACAGTTATAAACTTTCCGTGACGGTTATTGGAACACCGATTACAGATCATTCAAATGTAAAATTCGGAATGGTAATAGATTTTGGTGATTTAAAAAAAATTGTAAAAGAAGAAATTGTTGACTTATTTGATCACGCAACCGTTTTTAATCAAAACACACCACATATTGAATTGGCTAATGAGCTAAAAAACCGTGGTCATCATGTTATTTTAGTAAACTACCAACCAACCAGTGAAAATATGGTATTTGATTTTGCAGAAAAAATCAAAAACCGACTTCCTAATACCATCGAATTACATTCTTTAAAATTACAAGAAACAGAGACATCCTTTGCTGAATGGTATGCGTCTGACAATTAAATAAATTCAAAAAATATTTCTTCAGGTTTCCTTCGATATTGGTTCGGGGTTGTGGTACCCTTTGTTGAAGTCTTAATTTCAAAAAAAGGGGTGTTTCAAAACCAAGCTGCACTTTATCTGCCGTTACACTAAAAAAAGAGTACATTTTTACCTAAAAAAAGAGGCTAACCACCCCAAACTTTCACCAAAATTGTTATCTTTGTTTCAAGTAGATAAATCTTTCTTTTTTACTGTTTTTCCCCTTTTTTTTCCAAGTTGTAATAGTACCGGTATAGTATAGATATAGTACTAGTATAGTAGTAGTATAACATACCAAAGCCTGATCAAAGCCTGATAAAACCCGAGTCAAAGCCATGTGAAAGCGTTAGTTGCCATACGCAAAAAGTGATATCGCTTTACCTTTTAAACTCTTAAACCTTTAAACTTTTAAGCCTTATATTGGTCTAAAAACAAAAAAACGGACAATCATAAGAACTGTCCGTTTTTTTGGTTTAAAAGGGTTTATTTTACTTCTTCACAATCAAGA
>CALRRY020000024.1:0-41965 GCA_943370635.1 Variovorax paradoxus | reverse complement strand
CCGGCACCTTTGACTTAGAAGCGGAACTAAAAATTTGGATTTCCAGCGAACAACAACCGAGTATCAGAAAACAATTTAATAAATCGGTCAATGTGTATGATGTTCAAAAGGTGCTTGCTCATCATGTGTTGAAGTAATAATAACGCTCGACGTTACATTGCTTTTGGGAGCTGACTCGAACCCTCGAAGGGTTTGGAACCCTTCGAGGGTTGTATATTAAACCTTTCCCCTATTTTTGTGTCTTATTGAAAACCTAAAAAAAAAGCTTTATGAAAAATCTTTTCTTTTTCTTGTTGTTAGGCTGTTCAACTACTATAAGGGGACAGGAAATTTATTTTCCACCCACTACCGGAACCACATGGGAAACTACTCCACCAAGTACATTTGGCTATTGTCCCGAAAAAATTCAAGCCCTTTATACGTTTTTGGAAGAAAATCAATCCAAAGCCTTTTTACTTTTAAAAGACGGAAAGATTGTATTAGAGCAGTATTTTGACGGTTTTCAAGCTACCGACAATTGGTATTGGGCTTCCGCCGGAAAAACAATTACGGCATTTACGGTGGGTATTGCCCAACAAGAAGGTTTATTGTCCATTCAAGACACTACTTCAACTTATTTAGGCGAAGGTTGGACCACAACTCCGGCAGAAAAAGAGGAAAAGATTACCATTAAAAACCAACTCAGCATGACTACGGGATTGGATTATACGGTAGCCAACTCAAATTGTACCGACCCTTCTTGTTTAACGTATCTAGCTGATGCGGGCGAACAATGGTATTATCACAATGCCCCTTATACCCTATTGGATAATGTGATTGAAGCGGCTACCAATACCACCTTAAATCAATATTTCTCACAAAAAGTCAGAATCCCTATCGGGATGAACGGAGCTTTTTTTCAGGTAGAAGATAACAATGTTTATTTCAGTACCCCGCGAAGCATGGCTCGTTTCGGGTTGTTGATGCTGAATCAGGGCAGTTGGGGTTCAACGCCCATCATGACAGATACCGCTTATTACAATGAAATGATCAACACCTCACAAGACCTTAATTTATCGTATGGTTATTTGTGGTGGTTGAATGGAAAAAGTTCTCATAAGCTACCGGGAAGCACCTTTACTTTTCCGGGATTCTTAATTCCAAATGCACCCTCAGACACCTACCTTGCGGCCGGAAAAAACGGTCAATTTTTGAGTATTACCCCTAGCGAAGGATTGGTTTGGATACGCATGGGCGAAAGTCCGGATGATTTACCTGTTCCGTTTTTATTGAATAACCTCATTTGGGATAAGATTAATGACTTGATTTGTCCGCTTTCTACTGCTGATGCAGAAAAACAAAAGTGGATCATTTCACCCAATCCTGTTTCAGAGGTTTTAACGATTCATTCCCCTGAAAATCAATTGTACACATGGGAAATGTACAGCCATTCCATGCAATTGTTATCAAAAGGCAAGCACACAGATACTCCGGTTTTTAGTTCCTATGCCAAAGGGTTGTATTGGATAAAAATCCAAACGGAAGAAACGGTGGCTTGGAAGAAGGTTTTGAAGGAATAAAGTTGAGTGATTATGGGTTTAAAAGTATAGGAGTTTTAGAGTTATAAGTGCAGTAAAGTTAAAATAACATCAAATTGAGCATTTATAAAATCTGTGAACATCTATTTTCGCAAAGCGAATCAACAAAAAATCCGTGAAAATTTATTTAATCTGTCTCGATTGCTATCGTAATCGGTTTGCTATTTGGACTAATTATAATACTTAACAAAAACTACTTGAATGGAGAAAGTTCCATTGTCTAATTGACACATTATCAAATTGACACATTGATTGATAAGATCCTATCGTCGACATGAACTGCTTGGTAAGAGAGTGACGATAAATAAGAAAATAATAGCACTCTCCAATCTGTGAACATCTATTTTCGCTTAGCGAATCAACAAAAAATCCGTGAATAATTTTTTAATCTGTCTCGATATCTATCGAGATCCGTGTTCTATTTGAAGTTTTAAAAAGTAACACAGTTGGATAAAATATATGAAACTGGAAAAATAGAAACGGTTTAAATGTTTAAGCGTTTATAAGTTTTTAGAGCTTGGAAAAGAAGCATACTTCTAACAAAGCCTTAATAAAATCTTTGGGAATTTTTTAAATCTGTGCCATCTGTGTTCAATTTAAACTTCATAAGATACATAGCAGAACTCCATGAAGGGAGAAAGTACCATTTTTAAATTGATACATTGATGAATTAAAAAAAACGATTCATCGAGAAAAAACTTCAATCATCGATTTTTTTGTGTAGGAAGATGATATTGAATTACTCTTGTGGTATCAAAAACTAAGCATTCTAAAAAAATTGCAACTATTAACATGTATTTTTTAACTAAAAATATTTTAAAATTTTATTAAAATCCCTTTTATATTACCGTCCCCAAAACAGTATATAAATTAACAAACTTTATTTAAAAAAAAATCATTTATCTAAACCGTGAAGAAAATGAAAAGAGAGTATTACTTATTGATACCCGAGTTAAAAAGCTGTATTTTATTGCTTGCCACTGCATTCTTTCTTGTTTTAGGAATGTTAACCGGTCATGCACAAGTAACCGAAACATTAATTACTACCGGAAATGGAACATGGGTTTCTCCACCCGGTGTAACGAGTATTACTGTAGAATGTTGGGGTGCCGGTGGCGGTGGTCAACGAGTAACAGGTAACACGGCTGCAGGTGGCGGAGGTTCCGGAGGAGGCTATGTAAGAACAACTTATACTGTAACACCAAACACTAGTTATGCCTATTATATTGGAGCAGGTGGTTTAGGAACCACCGGATCAAATGGTGAAAATTCCTGGTTTAACAATGCTACAACCATTGTAGCTGTTGGTGGTAGAGGTGCAGGAGCTCCCATAACCAACAACAACACTTGGGGAACAGGAGCCGTAGCCTCAACAACCGGAAACATTGGAGGAACACTCAATAGTTCATACGGTGGTAACGGTGGTAACGGTGGCAATGCAGGAAATAATTTTAGTGGCGGTGGCGGTTCTAGTGCAGGCACAACTACTTCCAACAATGCTGTTGGAATGACAGGTGGTGCAGCACCAACAAATAATGGTTATCCTGGAGCTAACGGAAGAAATTCAAATGGGGTAGGTGCAAATGGTGGTATTGGAGCAGGTGGTGCAGGAGGAAGAACATCAAACGATGACAATTTTAGTGGTGGTGCAGGTGGTCGTGGTCAGCTACGTATCACCTATAACAACCCAAATGCATTGTGTACAAATGCACTTACTTTACCCTGTGGTACGGTAAACATGAGTGGATTTTCAATTGGTTCTTCTAATACGCCGCATGGTTCAGGATGTTCTATGAGCAATTTTGGCGTGTGGTATACTTTTGTAGGCGATGGCCAATTTACCACCATCAGTTCAACTGCATCAGGTGGTTTTGACCATGAAATGTCTGTTTCAAGTGGTTCATGTGCTACCAAAACAAATATAGCTTGTATCAACAATAATGGTGCTAATGGAACTGAGAGTTATACTTTTCAAACCACAAATGGCACTACTTACTTTGTATATATTGCTCATCAAAACAATGGTTCATCTACTACAGGTCGATTTACTATTTCGAGAACGTGTACTCCATATTGTACACCGGTTTCCAGTGATAACGTTCACGGAAGTGGAATTACCAATGTTACATTTAGTACCGTAAACAACACAACAAACGATAACCAAACCTATAATAATTATATGAATTTAGTGGGAAGTGCTCTTCAAGGGGCAGCCATGCCAATAAGTGTGACCACAAATACCGGGAATAATTCGTATAATATCAAAATTTGGGTGGATTGGAACAATAATTTTGATATGACTGATCCGGGAGAGGAAGTGTTCTCGGGTATTGTCAATTCGAATACCATAAATGGAACGATTAATATTCCGCTTACAGCAACTTTAGGCAATCACCGCTTACGTGTTGGAATTGCCCGCAGAAGAAATGGTGCAGGAAATGAGATACCGGTACCTTGTTTTAATGGAACACGAGGAGCGTATGAAGATTATACCTTAAATGTGTTGTTGGCCATACCCTGTACAAATCCACCGGCAATTGTAACCAACCCTTCAAATACAACCGTTGCTACAACCGGAACAACCAGTTTTACGGCGTCTTTTAATGGAAATCCAACCAGTTATATCTGGCAAGTGAGTACCGATGGTGGAGTTAACTTTACCCCTATTACTAATGGAGGAGTTTATTCAGGAGCAACAACTGCTACACTAACGATAACCAATCCAACGAGTTCAATGAATGGTTTTATCTATCAAGTGGCGGCAAGTAATGGTTGCGGAACCTCAGCTTTTTCAGCTCCCAGAACGTTAACGGTAACAGTAACGTATTGTTCTCCGGCTTCCACATCGTCATCCTTTTTTATATCCGGTATCACATCAGAAGGCAATCTGAATGATGTTGCTAACGCACCAACCGTTTATTCAGCAGGAGGATATGGTAATTTTTCAAATATCATTATTGCTACTCAAGTTGCAGGAGGTGGAATAAATATAGACATTAACTTAGTAGGAACACAATTTATCAGAGGTTATGTAGATTGGAATGGAGATGGTGATTTTATTGATGCCGGAGAAGAAATTTATACCACTGCAAATGTCGCAACCGGTAGCACTTCATTTGGTTTTGTAATACCGAATGGAACACTTCCCGGAAATTACCGTTTTAGAATCAGAACTTTAGGTTATCCGTCAGGTTCAACCATTGCCACCTGTAATTCACTACCAAGTGGAGAAACAGAAGATTATACGTTAAAAGTAGTTCCTGATTGTGCTGCCAAAATTGATTATGTTATCAACGGCTCAGTTTGTGGAGCCAATAATCCGGTAACGATTGAAGCAGTTGGATTAGGAAATACAACCCATTACCGATGGTATACTAGTGAAACCGGCGGAACGTATATTGCCCAAACCACTACCGGAAGTTATACCACCTCAGCATTAAGCAATACAACAATATTCTATGTTACAGCCTTTAATGGAAGTTGTGAATCATTGGTGAGAACACGTGTTGTAGCTACCATTTTGCCTACCACAATCATTAACTTTTCACCGGTAGCCCCTACAACTTGTGGCGATAATGAGGTCATTACAATAAATGCAACAGGAGATTACATCACAGAAGAACTTCTTTTTGAAGATTTTGAAAGTGGTTTAGGAGCATTTACCGTAACTACTCCTACCAACAACAATGGCGGTGTGGATAGTCCTTGGAGTATAAAAACCAGTACTTATCAACCTACAACAACCTCTGTATGGCGTCCGGCAATTAACTCAGGAAGTATTGATAATAATTTTGCTTTTACCACTTCTGATTACACTAATAATGTATTGGTTACTCAATTATTTACAACATTAGCCTTAAATACAACTGCATTTGTGGATTTAACCTTAACCTTTGACCATTATTATTCATATTTTGATGCAGATAGTGGTAGAGTGCAAATTTCAACCAACAATGGAACATCATGGACCGACTTAAGTGTTTATACTTCTGATATCGGTTCTCCATCAAAATTTACAAAAGAGAGTATTAATTTAACACCTTATATCAATCAACCTGCGGTTTTATTGCGTTTTCAATACAACGGTAGCTGGGATGATGGCTGGGCCATTGATAACATTCGAGTATTTGGAACAAAACTATTGAACACTACCTTTTCATGGAATGGTTCTGAACCTATTGATGCTTTTACTGATTTTGCGTGCACAACACCTTATACCAATCAAAGTATTTCTACCATTTATATCCGACCTAATCTTTCACAACTATTGGTTGAAAACTATCCGTTTGTGGTGAGTGCTACTTTAGGTAACGGCTGTACGATTTCAGAAACTATTATCATTACCAATAAATCAAAAGTTTGGCAAGGTACAACGAATGATTGGAGCAATGCAAACAATTGGTTACCGCTTGGAGCTCCATTAGCTGACAACTGTGTTGTTATTCCACCATCGGCCAATCAAGCTGTTATTTCCGGTAGTAATTATGCTACCTTTGCCAATACGATTACTGTAAAAAATGGCGGAAAACTTATTGTGGAACCAAATAATTCCATTACTGTAACCAACCGAGTTACAGTAGAAAACGGAGGATTATTTACATTAGAAAACAATTCTAGTTTGGTACAAATTGATAATGTTGCCAATAGCGGAACAATAACTTATAAAAGAGAAGCTGCTAACATCAAAGGATTGGATTATGTCTATTGGTCTTCACCGGTAGCTAATCAAAACTTGAACAGTATTTATACCAGTCCACCTCAAGGTCCTCGATTCAGATGGAATCCAATTTTGAATAACGGCAACGGAAATGGTGGTAACATCAGTCAAGGAACTTGGGTGAACGCTAATGGTAATGTAATGGAAGTGGGAAGAGGATATATTGTAAGAGGTTCTTCCAATTCAGCTATGGCTCCTACTACCCTTTTAAGCACATTTTCAGGTGTAGCGAACAATGGTTCCATCAATTATACTGTAGAACGAGGACAGTATACCGGTGCTCCTTATGCCGGATTAAACGGCACTATGATTACAAATTTAGACGACAATTGGAATTTACTTGGCAATCCTTATCCATCATCTATCAACACATTACGGTTTTTATCGGATAATAGTAGTGTAATTTTGGGAAGTGCTCGTTTATGGACACACGGCAGTGATATTGCCTTTACAAATGGTACTACGGTTACTAATCCATTTTATGGTAGTTTTGCTTATAACTATTCTTCTTCTGATTATTTGTTTATCAACTTTACGGGAAGTACAGTTCCTACTGCAAGTGATTATATTAAAACAGGTCAAGCCTTTTTTGTACAAATGGTTGACGGACCGGGGAATGCATCCGCAACAGTAAATTTCAATAATTCACAACGAAGCAATGCCTATCCGAATAATAATTTCTTCCGTCAAGCGAATATTCCAATGGAAGAAAATTCGTTGGTTCCGGCAGAACGTCATCGTATTTGGTTAGATTTAGTGAGTCCAACACAACAGTCTATTACCACTATGATAGGTTATGTAACCGGTGCTACTAATGATAAAGATTCTTTCTTTGATGCGTCAGAAAAAGTAAGTGGTTCAATGGGATTTTATTCTGCTATTGGAGATGAAACTTTTGCCATTCAAGGACGTTCTTTACCGTTTTTAGTAGCTGATGAAGTACCAATTACTGTTAAAACTAGTGCTTCAGGCACACATCATTTAGCAATCTTAACGGTTGATGGATTATTTGAAGAGCAAGTAATTTATGTTAAAGACGCGTTATTGAATGTGATCCACAATTTAAAAGAAGCTCCGTATGCATTTACAGCAACAGCAGGTGTACATTCTAATCGTTTTTCTATTGTATACCAAGATGAAGCATTAGGTTTACCCGATACAATTGAAAACCAAGTGGTAGCATTCAAAGATCAATTCAAACAATTGCATATTTCTACCGGAAACGAAACAATGGAACAAGTTCAATTGTATGATTTACAAGGTCGTTTGCTAAAAACTATTAAAGATATTCAACAACATGAATTGTCTGTCAATATCAGTGAATTTGCAGATCAAGTATTGATGGTAAGCATTCTTACCGCTTCACAACAAAAAATAACTAAGAAAATATTGTAAATAGGCTTACAAAACTGATATCGTATTGCTTATAAGGGTAGTTTTTTCAGGGTTAACTTGAAAATAATTACCCTTTATTTATGCTATAATAATTATCTTTGGGGTCATTTGAAAAATAACGTTTATGATGACCTTTAAAAATTATATTTATCTATTCAGTTTACTACTAATTGGTAATACTACTCCGATTTGGGGTCAAAAAAAAGAAGTTCCAAAAAAAGAAGTTGCTCTTTTTGTTCCCTATAAAGTAAAAGATAAATTTGGTATTGCCAATGAAAAAGGTGATTTGGTAATAGCTCCTCAATTTGATTACATATCCGTTTATGATGTACCCAATTTTTTTACTTGCTTTACATATGATGCCAACAAACGGTATCAAACCAGTTTAGTAGTAAATGATAAAGTTATATTGAGTAATCAACCCTATTTTGGTTATTTCAACAATCAAAATATTGTTTTTGCGGCGAAGGAAGTTAGTGGTAAAGGTTCCGGTTATTACTCACTTCGTCCGGAAGAAATTGATTTGTACACCATAAAAGGAAAAAGAATTACCCCTGAAAGTTATATTCATGCCAGTATTTTTGAAGATTTTGATAAAGAAAATACGTTACCACAAGTAGTACTCTATTTAATGCATCGGGATAAAACGTATTCACTGGTTTTATATGATAAAAAAACAGCAACTATTACTACCACATTTGTGAATAAAGCGTATGACATAGAATTTGAACGTTTAGAAATGCTAAGCGATACTAAAGAATTACATGTGAAATATGTGGACATGCAACAAAAAGGACATGAACTAAAAATCGGTATCAAAGGAAAATCGTTTGTTAAAACATTTGAGGGTACTTATATTGTTCAACATCAAAAAGATGATTTTTCAATAAATGATCATGTAGTAGCTGTTCCCGATTGGGATAGTGAAAAACAACCTAAACCAACTTTTACGGAATCAGAAATCACTAGTAAAAAATTGGATATTCGAAAAGATTATCAAACATACCAACCCTCAAAGTTGTTATTTTTATCACACAAACTAGACCCAAAATACCAAAAATTGATTTTTGAAAATGAGAAAAAAGGATTAATGAATACATATGAAAACAAGGTTATATTACCGGCTATTTATGATGAATTTTACAGTGCAGACTTCAAAGGTATTCATGCTAGCGGCTTTGTGTTGAAACAAGATGGAAAATACCGTTTAAAAGTGTATAACTTTGGCGGAAAGGAATCTCCTGTTAACGGTGCTTTTGAACAAGTTCCTATGATAACCTTTTTTGAATACGGCAGAAAAGATTTTCATCTAATCAGTTTGTTTGATGAAAACGGTAAGTTCATTTGTTATGCAAATCAGGATGGAAAAGTATATTATCAAGAGTAACTTAAGGATAATTCTGCTTTTTCAAATAATATAGGCATTCATCGTTTTGAAACAAATAGACAAAACTAAAAGAGTCTTTTTATAACTATCCTTTTTAGTTTATTCTATTTAATATTTTTCCTCTTTTATATTACTTCACAAAAATTTCATTTACAACGTTTTTTTTCGTTTGAACATTTGGATGATTACCCATACGTGCGGAAAAGTGATTGCTGCAAGAAAAGAGAAAAATAAGGCTTCAAAAAAATAATGTTGGTTAAAAAAATAGTACAAGGTTAAGATTCCTATTATTGAAATGAGCCAAATCAAGAAACCGGATTTGAAATACAACCAACATTTTTGAATTGATACACTTCCATGTAAAAATTGAATTTGATCTAACATAGAGGGAATGCTATGCCAAATAATAAAGTAGAGAGCAAATCCCCAAATCAAGGAGGAGGTTTTAAATAAAATAGAAAATACCAACAATAAAATTAATTCTTGGAACAAAGGCTTTTTCCATTTTATTTTTGATACATATAATATTATACCACCCAATAAGGTAGCAAAAACAGTACAATAAAAAAAATACCTCAACCAATCAAACGGAATGTTCCAATCACTGATATTGAAAATGATTTGATCCACCTCTAAGGGATGAAATAGAAATAGTATGGACAAAACGAGCAAACCATAAGCTGTTTGAAAAAAAACTAGGCCTCTTTTTTTTCTATCCGGGCAATCCAATTGCCAATGTTGTTCTCCAAAATGATAACCACTTGCTAAAATAAACAACAACAGAGAAAAAAAAGGAAATAAGTAAAAAAGCAGAATGCCTAATCCAACAAAAAACAGATATAAAGCTAAAATTTGAATGGTCATATTGTTCTTTTTGTTAGGTAATGTTTTTTGAATTAGCATTAAATCATTTGCACCATGTAAAATCCCGAAAGAAAACACCAATAAAAATCCTACAATCGTTTGAAGGTCTTGTGACATGAAATTTTTAATCCATAAGCCTAAAAAGCTCATTACAATTGAAAAACTGATAATTTTTGACATCTCTTTTTAAATTTTATTTAAATATAATGAAAAAATATTAAACAAAAGTATTGTTTTATTGTTTAATGTTTTTTAAATTTGATTAAACAATTTTAACTTAATACATAATTACTATGAAAAATTTTATGTTAGTTGCCGATTTAGTACCAAAGTTAGATCCTACTGATTATGTGGGCTTTACTTTTTTTGTGGGTTGCATGGCCATGATGGCAGCATCAGCCTTTTTCTTTTTATCGTTGAGCCAGTTTGATAAGAAATGGCGAACATCTGTTTTAGTTTCCGGTTTAATTACGTTTATTGCCGCTGTGCATTATTTTTACATGCGGGATTATTGGGCTTCGCACATGGAGTCGCCAACCTTTTTCCGTTATGTGGATTGGGTATTAACTGTTCCATTAATGTGTTTAGAATTTTATTTGATTCTAAAAGTAGCAGGGGCCAAACAATCATTATTGTGGCGTATGATAGGATTTTCTATCATAATGCTGGTAACAGGTTATTTAGGAGAAGCCGTTTACAGAGATAATGCCGCTTTCTGGGGATTTGTTTCAGGAGTTGCTTATTTTGTAATTGTGTATGACATTTGGTTAGGAGCAGCTGCTAAATTAGCAAAAGAGGCCGGTGGTGACATTCTGGCGGCACACAAAATTTTGTGTTGGTTTGTATTGGTAGGTTGGTCAATCTATCCATTAGGATACATGCTAGGCACAGACGGTTGGTATAGTGGCTTACATGCGTTGAACTTAAACATTGATGTTGTATACAACATTGCGGATGCCATTAACAAAATCGGATTTGGATTGGTTATTTACACATTAGCCGTTAAATCCAGCAAATAATACATTCTCATCCAAAACAAACCCTATTTTGCTAACAAAGCTCCGGTTAATTTCGGAGCTTTTTTTATTAAATATAGCTTACTTATGGAAAAATAAAGTTTAATAGAGGGTTTAAAGTTGTATAAAATATTCTTTTAAATACTTATCATTATCGTAGGTTGGCGTAAAAATTTCCAACAATTTTGGCTGTTCTGACGGTTTAAAAAAGGAAGTTAATTCAACCGCAAGATCTTTTTCGTTGGCTGCTTTACTGTATTCAAAACGATACATGTTGGCAAGGTGCTCCGCTGTTAGACAGTGAGCTGTTTCAAAATAAGTGTGAAAGGTATCATTTTCCTGATGGCCGGGTAATATGCGGAATATTCCTCCTCCTCCATTATTGATGACAATGATTTTAAAATTTTTAGGAATATAATTGTTCCATAAAGCGTTACTGTCATACAAAAAGCTCACATCACCCGTAATTAAAACCGTGTCTTTTTCTGATGCCAGAGCAGCACCGATGGCTGTGGATGTACTTCCGTCAATTCCACTTGTTCCACGGTTACAAAAAACCTGAACGGAAGGAAGCATCTCAAACAATTGTAGATAACGGATAGAGGAACTGTTCCCCATTTGCAAATGAAGATTTTCCGGTATTTCATTTACAATTTGTTCAAATGCTTTGAAATCACAAAAGGGTAGATTTTCCATGTAGCTTTTGTGTTTTTCACTACGAGAAGATTTGATTTTTAAGCCTTCATCTCTGTAATTACTTTCAATATATTTGGTGTAGGGCAAAAACTGATTAAAAAAATCATTTGGATTGGCTTCAAAATGATACGTCAAATTCCCAAAAGTATTGTAAGCCCTTAATCGATCTACATGCCAATGGTGTATTGGAGGAAAACTTCTCAACATCGCTTTGATACGTTTTGATACAATCATACCACCAAAAGTCAAGACGATATCAGGACGAAAAGCTTTGAAATCCTCTTTTGTAAAGGGAGTAATTATGGTATCAATGCTGTTTAAAAAAGAAGGATGATGCACATTAGAAGTTGTTTCCGTCATTACCAATACTGATGGGTCATTGGCTAAATGATGAATGACTTGTGTATCAATTTCATTAGGATTCAATGTTCCAATTAAAACGAGTTTCTTTCGGGCAGTATTCCAAATGTTAGTGGAGGCTATGATGTCTTCAAAAGGAACATTTCGATATACTTTACCTAAGGTTGAAATCATGGTATCAACAGTTGGCACAGAAATCGTTTCATACAATGGTTCTTCAAATGGAGCGTTGATATGCGTGGGTCCACATTTTGAAAAAGCTTTATTGAATGCCTCATTAATTAAGAAATCATTTTCTTCAGACGCTTGTTCTGTAAGATTGGCATTAAAGTGGGTATGATTTGCCAATACATTTTCCTGACGTATGGTTTGTCCGTCACCAATATCAACCATGTGTCTTGGGCGATCTGCAGAAATAATTACCAGCGGAATCATGCTGTAAAATGCTTCTGCAACGGCCGGATAAAAATTCAATATAGCTGAACCGGAAGTACAAATCACTACAACCGGCTTTTTAATTTGTTGAGCAATTCCAAGGGCAAAAAATGCAGCACAACGTTCATCGGTAATACTATAACACGTAAAAAACGGATTGCCAGTAAAACCAATAGTTAACGGTGCGTTCCGGGAGCCGGGAGAAATAACGATATGTTGTATTCCTTTAGCATGACATATTTCAATGATGCTCTGGGCTAAAGGAATTTTTGGATAAATCATGTGTTACACGTCAAAAATAAATACGATAACTCGTTAAACAAAAATATGCTTTTTCGATAGATAAGCGTATTCGAATACTGTAAAAGTTTTGTTATATTTGAACAACTTTTCAACAAAATGAATCTTCACATCCGCCCTTACTCTGAAAAAGATATTCCCGCAATATTGGCTATTATCAACGATAATATTTTACATTCTACTTCTTTGTATGATTATGAACCGAGAACATTGGAAAAACAAACTGCACTATTAGCCGAAAAAAGTGCCAAAAACTTTCCGGTGATTATTGCTGAAATAGATGGTGAACTTGCCGGTTTTGGGATGTATGGTGAATTTCGTTTTCGGGATGCCTATCGGTTTACGGTGGAACATTCGGTCTATGTTTCGTCAGAATGTAAAGGAAAAGGTGTGGGTGGACAATTACTTCAATCACTAATCGAATTAGCAAAAAAACAAGGATTACACACAATGATTGGTGTGATTGACTCAGAAAACACCGAGAGTATTCTCTTTCATGAAAAATATGGATTTAAAACAGTGGGTATAATTAAAGAATCCGGATTTAAATTTGGAAGATGGTTGGATTCGGTTTTTGTACAGTTAATTTTGGAAGAATAGACATAAACCAAGAACACAGATTTAAGAAATTAGAAAAATTTTTAAAATTTTGTTGATTTCTTAGATCTGTGTTCAAAAAAAATTGGGTCAAATTAGCTTGCTAACCAATTCAGTATTTCTTGGTCTTTTGGGCTTGTTCTTGGACTAATCACTTTTTCCAATTCTCCTTTTTCGTTCAGTAAGTATTTTTGAAAATTCCAATCTACTTCACTGTCTTGCACACCGTTTTTCGCTTTTTGAGTCAAAAATTGATAAATAGGGTGCATACCTGAACCTTTAACGGAAATCTTGCTCATCATAGGAAAAGTTACCCCATAATTTTTTTGACAAAACGCACCAATCTCTTCGTTTGTTCCCGGTTCTTGACTCATAAAATCATTGGCCGGAAAACCAACAATTACCAATCCTTTGTCTTTGTATTGTTCGTAAAGTGCTTGTAAATCTTTATATTGAGGGGTTAATCCACATTTGGAGGCTGTATTGACTATCATAATTTTTTTACCTTTTAAGGAGGCAAAATCAAATTCTTTTCCCTCTAAATCGGTTACTTTAAAACTGTGGATAGATTGTTTCATGGTACTTTGTTGAGTAGTTGACGATTGAGATTTTGTTTGTGCTTGGTTTTGACAACTCAGCATTAAAAATCCTGCTAAAGCGTAAAAATATGTTTTCATCTTTTTTATTTCAAATGTACTTTTTTTAAGGTCAAGTTTTACTAAACAAATCATAAATACTTGCTAAACTATTTCTTATAAAACTTTTTATACTGAATGTACGACAAAATGCCTAATGCCGTAACAGCTGCCACAGAAATATAAACAAAACTTGGCGTTACTACTTTATCACCACTCGCATAAGAATGTAATCCGGTGAGGTAAAAATTCACCCCAAAATAGGTCATCATAATCGAATAAAAAGCGAAAATACTCATCAAATTAAATACCCATGTTCCTCGCAAAGCCGGTACAAATCGAGCATGAATTACAAACGCATACACCATGATACTAATCAAAGCCCACGTTTCTTTTGGGTCCCAACCCCAATAGCGTCCCCAACTTTCATTTGCCCATTGACCGCCTAAAAAGTTACCAATGGTTAACATGACCAATCCAATGGTTAACGCCATTTCATTGATATAAGTTATCTCTTGAATGTTCAACTTCATTTTTTCTTTATTCTTTTCATTGGTTAAAAGAATCAACAATAAAGCTACAATTCCTAAAATCATTCCCAATGTAAAAGGTCCGTAACTCGCTACAATTACTGCCACGTGAATCATCAACCAATAGGAATTTAAAACCGGTTGTAGGTTTGCAATGGAGGGATCCATCCAATTCCAATGAGCAATCATCAAAATCATGGAGGTTACAAAAGCAGCAGAAGCAACAGTCAATTTTGATTTTCTATCGAATGCCAAACCAAAAAACATAGTAGCCCAAGCCACATAAATCATACTTTCGTAGGCATCACTCCAAGGAGCATGACCGGAAATATACCAACGGGCGATTAAACCTAACGTATGCAACACGAAGAAAATACCAATTACTATATGAAAAGCATTTACGGCGTAATGAATAAATTTAGAAGATTTAAATATTTGTATAATTGTAAAAATCAACATCAACACGCCTGCCAACATATACAAATAAAACAGTCGTTTGAAAATGTCGTATTTATTGTATTTTATTTCGGCATCTATTTTACTGTCTGCAGGTAAGACTTCACTTCCGTATTTGTGTTGAAATTTATCAATCCCGTCCAAAATATCGTTTGCCATTTTATAGTCTTGTTTTTGACTGGCTTCTGCCAAAATCTGCATGTAAGCCGGCAATATATTTTTCAGGTTTTTTAGTTCGGTATCTTCATATTGTTCTAATTCCAAATACGAAATCCATTTGTTGTTTTCATCGTTTGGTACCGGAAAAATTTTAAGAATACTTCCACTCAAGGCTGAATTAAGTAAAACCACTTTTTTATCTACCTCGATAAAATCTTTTTGAAATTGGTTGGGAATTGTCGCTTTATACGCTTCATCTAAAAAAGGTCCCAATTTATAATTCCCTTTTGCATCAAAAAAACTGATAAAAGGGGCAAATTTTGCATTCTTTTCTAAACCTAAAACCGAACGAAGACTATCGTTTCCTCTTTTTAAATAGACCAATGGCACTTCAAACCACGCATTTGGCGTTTGCGACATGGAAAGAAAAACCTGGTCAGCTGAAAATCCTTTATAATGATCACTTTTACTCACTTTTCGCAACAATTCAGAGGAAAAAGTATTGATAGGTTTCATTCTACCTCCGGCATCTTGAATCACTAATCGTCCAAATTTTGCTGCATGTTCGGGAGTAGCTATATTAGTTTCGATGAACTTTTCCACTTCTGCAAGAGTCGGACGTTGATGAGCATGATTTTGGGCAGAAATTCCTAAAGATAAAAACAGAAAAATTAAGGATAGTAAACTCGCTTTTTTCGCTTTTACTTTTTCCAATTTACTTTTTAAATCGGCAAAACGGGTATTTTTATCAAACAAAATAGCCATCATTGCCAAATACAACAAAAAGTAACCAATATAAGTGATCCAAGTTCCCCAAAAATCATGGTTAACGGAAAGTACCGTCCCTTTTTCATCAGGGTCAAAAGACGCTTGAAAAAAACGATAACCTTGGTAATCTAAAATATTGTTCATATAAATATGAGCATCTTGTTTAGCCTTTCCATCAATCACCGTTACTTTGCTCTCAAAAGCAGAATAGCTGTTCATAGTTCCCGGATAGCGTTTAGCAATAAAATCATTCAATTGAATTTTGAATGGAAGTTCATGAACTTTGCTTCCAAAGAATAGTGTAAAATCCAAATCACCTAATTTCACCGATTGAGGTTGACCCATTTTTCCTTTGGATCCTACCAAAACAAGTTCTTCTTTTTGGTTATTGGCTTCTACTTCTACCACCAAAACATCATCTGTTTGTTTGTCTTTCCAATCGTTATTGGAAACCCATTCTTTTTTACCTTTGATTGGGGCTTCAGGCAATACAAACTGAGCTCCGGCAATGTTATAAAGCGAACGAAACATTAAAGGTTGAAGCGAATCTTTTACCACTAATCCTTTTAATTGGTCAGCCATTCGCATGAAATCTCCTCCAAAATTCGATTGTATAAAAAATTCATTTCCTTTTTGAATAATGTTGATGGCTCCGCTTGTTTCTTTGTTATAAGCAAAAAGAATTCCATGTAAACTTTGTACTTCGCCTTCTTTTAAATAATGTTCATGACGTGTTCCTTCACTCGATTCAACCAATTTAAGATAGTTTTCACCGCTCTCATCCGCTTTTATAGATTCAGTAGCATTCATGATATAATTTTTATATCGAACGCTATACGGTTGAGCATCAAATCTATCGTAAATGGTAAAATTATTATTGGCCACTTGCGATAAAATCAAGGGTTTTTCGAGAGTTTTTCGCTTGGTTTCCCCCTTATAATTACCATCTGTCAAAATGGTCAAATAGGCTTTATCTGAATAAAAACGACTTTCTGCTGCACCTTCACGGATGGGCATCATGCCTTCAAAACTAATGTAGCGAGTGATGAAAGCTCCGACTAATATAAAAATGAAGGAAAGATGAAGTAAGAGCGTAGCCCATTTTTCTTTTTTCCAAAGTTGGTATCGACTAATATTTCCGAAAAAGTTGATCACAAAAAAGACCATGATTACTTCAAACCACCAAGCATTATAGACCCAAATTCTGGCGGTATCGGTATCATAATAGCTTTCAATAAACGTTCCGGCTGCCATTGCGACAGCGAAAGAAATAAATAAAAAAGCCATTAAACGAGTGGAAAAAAGGAAAGAATATATTTTTTTGTCCATTTTTAAGAAGGATAATTTTGAAAGCACAAAAATACTTATAAAAGAAAGAAACTTATTGATTTTTATAGAATTTTTAAGGGTAGTTTAAGTCGGTTTTTATTCTTCTCATTTTTAATCGGAAATAGCTTGTGTTTTTCTTATTTTTGACCCATGGTTTCAATTGTTATTATCGGTTCCGGAAATGTAGCTCAACATTTGATTACAGCTTTTTTGCAAAGTAATGAAGTTGAGCTGATTCAGGTTTTTTCGAGACAAAAAGAAAAGGTATTACACTTACTTTCATTGGATAAAATTGTTTCTGAATATTCGGAAATTAAAGAAGCAGATGTTTATCTAATTGCTGTTTCAGATAATGCCATTGCAGAAGTTTCTGCAAAACTGCCCTTTGAAAATCGATTAGTTGTTCACACTTCAGGAAGCATGTCTATGGAAATTTTAGCGGATAAAAACAGACGAGGTGTTTTTTATCCGTTGCAAACGTTTACAAAAAGCAAAGCAGTTGATTTTCGTGTAATTCCTATTTGTTTGGAAGCTGAAAATGAAAATGATTTTATTTCCTTAAAAACAGTTGCACAATCTATTTCATCAATGGTAGAATCCATTTCTTCGGAACAACGAAAAGCATTGCATGTCGCCGCTGTTTTTGTCTGCAACTTTGTAAACCATCTTTATCAAATGGGTCAAGAAATTTGTGAGGAACACCACCTATCTTTTGAATTGTTGCAACCTTTGATTTTAGAAACGGCACAAAAGATTAGGGAATTATCTCCAAAAGAAGCACAAACCGGTCCGGCAAAGCGTAATGATATGACTACCATCAATGCTCATTTGCAATTGATGACCGATGCAAACCAAAAAGAAATCTATCAACTTTTAACTAAATCCATTATAGACCATGGCAAAAAGCTATAAAGAATTAATGCACGACATTACCACGTTTATTTTTGATGTAGATGGTGTTTTGACGGATAGCAGTGTTCACATTACTCCAACCGGCGAAATGCTTCGCATCATGAATATCAGAGATGGGTTTGCGATGAAAGCCGCGATAGAAAGTGGTTACAATGTTTGTATTATCTCCGGGGGAAGCAATGAAGGCGTTCGCATTCGATTGAAAAATTTGGGCATTAATAATATTTATTTAGGTTCACCTGACAAGGTAAAAACCTTCAATGAATATTGTGAAAAGTATCAAATTAAACCGGAACAGGTTTTATACATGGGCGATGATATTCCTGATTATCATGTGATGCAATTGGTTGGCTTACCAACTTGTCCGCAAGATGCAAGTCCGGAAATAAAGGCAATTTCTACTTACGTTTCTCACAAAAATGGTGGAAAGGGTGCCGTTAGAGAAGTCATTGAGCAAGTAATGAAAGTGCAAGACAAATGGCATTTATATTACGATGGAAAGCATGATTAAGAACTTAGAATTGAAAGTAAAAAAGTAAGGTAGAAAGTATGGTTTATTTACGGTTAATACGTTTTCAGAATTTAATTTTATTGGCATTAATGCAAATTGTGTTGCGGTATGGATTTCTTATATACCAATCTGTTGGGTTAGCTCTGGCGGATTGGCAATATCTTTTACTAGTTCTCGCCACTATGCTTATTGCCGGTGCCGGATATGTAATAAATGATATTTTTGACCAAGATGCTGATGAAGTTAATCATCCGAATAAATGGATAGTTGGAAAAATCATTACGGAAGCAAAAGCTTATAATATATATGTAGCATTGAACATTACAGGTGTTGGAATTGGATTTTATCTTTCCAATGTGATTGGAAAACCCGGTTTTGCGACCTTATTTATTTTTGTTGCAGCCTGTTTGTATTTTTATGCGACCACATTAAAAAAGTACATGATTATAGGCAATCTTTTGGTTGCTTTGTTGTCAGCAATCAGTGTTTTAATCATTGGTGTTTTTGATCTTTTTCCGGCCACTCATCCTTATAATCGAGAGCAAATGAAATTATTATTTGAGATTCTCACCGATTATGCTCTATTTGCCTTTATGATTCATTTCATTCGGGAAATTGCCAAAGATGCCGAAGATGTTAAAGGTGATTTAGTGCAAGGCCGAAAAACGCTCCCAATGGTTATTGGAACTCGAGCTACATCATTTGTTTTGAGTGGATTAGTTTTTATAAGTTGCGTATTAGTAGGATGGTATTTATACAAAAATTTGATGTTAAATGAATTGTATCCGGCCGTAATATATGGTTTGGTAACTGTTGTTAGTCCACTACTCTACTTAATTATAAAATCCATTGAAGCCAAAACCGAAGAAAATTTTAATCATATAAGCAAGGTTTTGAAATGGGTCATGTTTTTTGGTTTATTTGCTTCAGCAGTAATTACCTATTCTATTCTACATCATGCTTAGAGAAAAATTAAAACATACCCGTTTAATTTTAGCATCCGGTTCACCGAGAAGACAACAATTTTTCAGAGAATTAGACGTTGATTTTGAAATACGCTTGAAAGAAGTGGAAGAAATTTTTCCACCGGAATTAGCAGCGGAGGAAATCACCAATTATTTGGCCGTATTGAAAGCAAATGCCTTTGAGGGAGAATTAGTGGAAGGCGATTTATTAGTTACTAGCGATACTATAGTTTGGTACAAAGGAAACTGTTTAGGAAAACCCAAAAGCAAGGAAGACGCTGTTGCCATGATAACATCACTTTCCGGGGCAACCCATGAAGTAATCACTTCAATTTGTTTTAAAACCGTTGATTATACAGAAGTTGTATTTGAAAAAACGAAAGTTACATTTGAATCGTTAAATAAAGAATCGATTGATTATTATGTTGAAAAATATCAACCCTTTGACAAAGCCGGAAGTTATGCCATTCAAGAATGGATTGGCTCTGTGGGCATTTCCAAGATTGAAGGTTCCTACACGAATGTTGTAGGTATGCCAATGCACCTTGTTTATCGAAAATTAATGCAGTTAAAATAAGTACAATAAATGGATTTTTTTAAACTTTATATCAAAGAAGAAATTGCGTCAGCAGTAGTTTTATTGATTTTATTCATATTGAGAGTTATTGTTAGTAAGCTCGTTAAACGATTTGCCAGAATTAGTTTTACCTTAGAACATCGTACAAATCTTGTCATCAAATATTTTAATATACTTTTTGGGACATTAGCCATTATAGCATTATTTATTATTTGGGGAGTGAAACCTCAAAATGTGATTTTAGTTGCATCATCCGTGTTTGCTGTTGTAGGTGTGGCTATGTTTGCCCAGTGGTCAATTTTGAGTAATATAACATCCGGAATAATTCTATTTTTTTCATCTCCTTTCAAAATTGGAGATACCATTAGAATTCACGACAAAGATTTTCCAATCGAGGCGGAAATAGAGGATATTCGAGGGTTTCATACTTATTTAAAAACGAAAGATGGTGAGTTAATTACCTATCCTAATAGTCTTTTACTTCAAAAAGGAGTCAGTGTTATAACAACACCAACAGTAGAGCAAGAATTTATAGACTAATTTATTATGTTCATTTTTCGTCTGACATGTATTCTATTGTTTTTTTTGTTTTTTACAAAAGGATACGGGCAGAATAAGAATGATGATTCTATCAAAACACACTATCAGAAAATTGAAAACTTCTCTAAAAAAAGTAAGTTTACAAAGTTTATACACAAATTGGTTTTCAAGTCAACAGCAGTTAAACCGAAAGCAAAAAATATTTTAAACGAAAAAATTAATCATACCCAATTCGAGGGTAAAATTATTAGAAATATTTCCGTTCGAACATTAGACCCGTTTGGTTTTTCTGAAAATGATTCCACCAAAAAACCAAAAAGATTTTTAGAAAAAGTAGGGAATGGTGTTCATGTTAAATCTAAAAATTTCGCCATTAAAAATCTTATTCTTTTAAAAAAAAATCAAGTTTATGATAGTTTATTGGTGAAAGAATCAGAACGTTTGGTAAGAAGACAGCGATTTGTGAGAAGAGTTCGCATAACGTGTGAACCCACCTCACCTATTTCTGACAGTCTGGATGTAACCATACATGTTTTGGACTCGTGGAGTTTGGTTCCATTTATAAATGTAAGCTCATCAAGAGCTACTTATGAACTTACAGAACGCAATTTTTTAGGTTTTGGCCACCAATGGTCAAATCGTTTTCTTCAAAACCTGAATGATGAAAAGACAGCCTATTCTACTCAATATATCATCCCAAACATCAAAAATACATATATACGTACACGATTTAATTATCAAATTGATTTGCAGGACAATTATTTTAAAAGTGTAGATATTGATCGTCCTTTCTTTTCACCGCTAACAAAATGGGGTGGCGGTTTAAATATCCAAAATCGCTTTTTGAGAGATAGTTTACCGGATGGACTCAACATCTATCGAAAAGAAAATTTTAAACGCACAAATATTGATTTATGGATTGGTTACTCACATCCGTTAGAAGAAGGAAAATCAGAAATCAATCGTGTTACAAATTTCATAACTACATTGGGATATACTAATACTCAATTCACAGAAAAGCCCGGACTAGAGACAGACCCTAATCGGTTTTTTTCAAATGAAACCAGTTGGTTAGCCGGTTTTGGTTTTTCCAGCCGAAAGTTCGTAAAAGATTATTATATATTTAACTTTGAAATTCCTGAAGACGTTCCAATTGGAAAATATTTTGGGATTACAACAGGTTTTCAGGATAAAAATAATCAAAGTAGACTATATATTGGTTCAAGAGCTACGCTAGGAAACTATTTTAAATGGGGTTACTTAAGTACAAATTACGAGTATGGAACTTATTTTAATAGAGGAAAAACAGAACAGAGTGCATTTGTGTTTCAACTCAATTATTTCACTCCTTTGCAATACATTGGCAATTGGAAAATCAGACAATTTTTTAAAACGAACATGGTATTGGGTGGAAATCGGGTTGATTCAGAGGGTGATCGTATTTCAATAAATGAAAATTTTGGTTTATCGGGATTTAATGTGCCTAAATTTTTAGGAACGAAAAAAATTCTGGTTAGTTTTCAAACCCAAACCTACTCACCTTGGAATGTAGCTGGCTTCCGTTTTAGTCCGTTTTTCAATTATTCACTTGCTTTTTTAGGAAATGCAGAACACGATTTTAATAAAAGTCAAGGATATTCAAAAATCGGAGCTGGTTTTATAATTACAAATGATTATTTAGTTTTTAATTCGTTTCAATTATCATTAGCTTTCTATCCTAAAATTCCCACTCAAGGTGAAAATATTTTTCAATCCAATACTTTCCGTACCAGTGATTTTGGTTATTTAGATTTTGAAGACTTCAAACCTAGAACTGTTTTGTATGAATAAAAAAGAAAACTTCATATCAATGTTAAAGAAGTTTTAAAATTCAGGATAAGTATACAATTTCCTTATATTTGGTTAATTGAAAACAATAAATTGCAATGGTTATAAAGAGAATTTTACTGTGTTTTTTACTGCTTATCATTATCCCTAAAACTGTTGCTCAACAGCCCTCAAAGCCAAACTCGGTTGACATTTTTCATCAAATTCAAAAATTGCGTTTTCTTGGATCTGTACTTTATATTGCAGCACATCCTGATGATGAAAACACTCGCTTAATTGCCTATATGGCCAATCATTTAAAAGCAGAAACCGGTTATTTATCTTTGACCAGAGGAGACGGTGGACAAAACTTAATTGGAACAGAATTACGAGAATTATTAGGCGTTATTAGAACACAAGAATTGTTAGAAGCCCGAAAAATAGACGGCGGTCAGCAATTTTTTACACGAGCCAATGATTTTGGTTTTTCAAAAATTCCGGACGAAACCCTTCAAATCTGGAATAAAAACGAAGTATTGGAAGATATGATTTACATTATCCGTCAGTTTAAACCGGATATTATCATCAATCGATTTGATCATCGCTCACCCGGAACTACACATGGTCATCATACCTCATCTGCTATGTTATCAATTGAATTATTTGATATGGTGAATAATCAAAAAATATTTCCAAATCAATTAAATCATACAACTATATGGCAACCCAAACGATTATTTTTTAATACATCCTGGTGGTTTTATGGAGGAAGGGACAAATTTGAAAAAGCGGATAAAAGTAAATTAAACGCAATTGATATGGGTGTATATTATCAATTAATAGGAAAATCGAATCAAGAAATAGCAGCCTTGAGCAGAAGTCGTCATCAATCTCAAGGTTTCGGTAGTACCGGATCTCGCGGAGAAGAAGTAGAATATTTAGAACTCATAAAGGGTGAACCCACACAAGACCGAAAAAACTTATTTGAAGGAATCGACACGAGTTGGAATAGAGTTAAAAACGGTGGAAGTATTGACCAAAAACTGGCAACGATTGAACAACAATTCGATTTTAAAAATCCTGCTGCCAGTATACCTCAATTAATTGAAGTGTATGCAATGATTCAACAATTAGAAGAAAATCATTGGAAAAAAATTAAATCAGAAGAATTAAAGCAAATAATAATAGGTTGCTCTGGTTTATTTTTAGAAGCAGTTGCTGTAACGCAAAGTTCAACTCCCGGTAGTGTTTTAAAAATTAAATTGGAAGCCATTAATAGAAGTAACCAAAAAATGATGTTAAAAAGCATCCAAACGATGCCAATAAGTCAAACTAGCGTTTTTGAAGAACTTTCTTTAGAAAATAACCAATCAAATTTTGGAGAAATTGAAATAAAAATACCAGATAATCAAGAATATACTTCTCCTTATTGGTTAAAAGAACCCGGTACGGTTGGTATGTATAACGTATCCGATCAGAAAAAAATTGGAGTTCCGGATATCATTCGAACGTGTAGTGTTACATTTTTAATAGAAATGAACGGAATCACAATTCCGATGGAGAAAAAAGTGATTTATAAATTTAATGATGAAGTAAAAGGAGAAGTTTATAAGCCGTTTGATATTGTTCCTGTTGCCACTTCAAGCATAATGGATAAAGTAACAATCTTTAACAATACAACTCCTAAAAAAGTAGGTATAAAAATAAAAGCCGGAAAAGACCAAATCAAGGGTAATGCCTATTTATCTGTTGGGAAAAACTGGAAAGTGATTCCGGAATTTATACCATTTGAATTGGGAAAAAAAGGTTCGGAAACAATTGTTTACTTTGAAGTAACTCCACCAAAAGAATCGAGTGAAATAAACGTTTCGTCTTATGTTATTATTGATGGTAAGAAATTGGACAAGGAACAAATTAATCTTCAATATGAACATATTCCTCAACAGCAAGTGTTGGTGAACGCAGAAGCAAAATTTAACAAGCTTGACATTAAAATTCAACTTGAAAAAATAGGGTACATTATGGGTGCTGGAGATGAAGTTCCATTTTATCTTTCTCAAATGGGTTATGAAGTAACCATACTAAAACCGGATGAAATTACGTTAGAAAACTTGAATCCGTTTCAAGTTGTAATTGTTGGTGTAAGAGCTTATAATACCGTGGAAGAAATGGCTTTCAAGCAAGCTATATTATTTGAATTTGTTGAGAAAGGAAACACAATGATTGTGCAATACAACACAACCGGAAAGTTTACCGTAAAAGAATTGGCACCCTATCCACTAAAAATTTCAAGGGATAGAGTTACAGAAGAAGATGCAGAAGTCCGATTTTTAGTCCCTAATCATCCAGTTTTGAATTTTCCGAACAAAATTACTGCTAATGATTTTAAAGGTTGGGTTCAAGAGCAAGGTTTGTACTATCCAGATGAATGGGACGCAACCTTCACTCCTATTCTATCATCTAATGATAAAGGAGAAAGTCCTAAAAATGGAGGATTGTTAATTGCACCGTATGGAAAAGGAACTTATATTTATACCGGATTAAGTTTTTTTAGAGAGTTACCGGCAGGAGTTTCGGGAGCTTATCGATTAATAGCCAATATGATTTCGAGTAGTCAAAAAAATAAATGATGGAAAAAAACAATAAAGACAGTTTAAAAAACAGCTATTTTTGGATGATTGGCTTGAACATCTTATACATTATAATATTCTATTTTTTGATGCAATTTTTTTCATAAATCATGCAAATACTCGATTGGATAATTCTCGGTTCTACACTCCTATTCATTGTGGTTTATGGTGCATGGAAAACAAAAGGAAGTAAAGACGTAAAAGACTACATTTTAGGCAATAACGAGGCCAAATGGTGGACCATAGGCATTTCGGTTATGGCTACTCAAGCAAGTGCCATAACATTTCTTTCCACTCCCGGACAAGCCTATCATGATGGAATGGGATTTGTACAATTTTATTTTGGATTGCCTTTGGCGATGGTATTTATAGCCTTATTTTTTATTCCAATTTACCATAAACTGAATGTCTATACCGCTTATGAATTTCTCGAAAAAAGATTTGACCTGAAAACAAGAAGTTTGGCGGCTATCCTTTTTTTGATACAAAGAGGTTTAGCAGCCGGAATTACCATTTATGCTCCCGCTATTATTCTATCCTCTATTTTAGGGTGGGATTTGAATTTGTTAAACATCATTCTTGGTGCATTGGTGATTATTTATACGGTTTCGGGAGGAACCAAGGCAGTAAACGTGACACAAAAACAACAGATGTTCATCATTATGTGTGGTATGTTTATAGCGTTTTATCTTTTAATGAGTTACTTACCTTCGGAAGTTACCTTTAGTAATGCTCTACAAATTGCGGGTGTAAATGAAAAAATGAATTTATTAGATTTTTCTTTTAATCCAAATAGTCGATACACCTTTTGGAGTGGAATAACCGGTGGATTTTTCTTGGCTCTCTCTTATTTTGGTACTGACCAATCTCAAGTACAGCGGTATTTATCCGGAAAGTCAATCCGTGAAAGCCAATTAGGTTTAGTTTTTAATGGCTTTCTAAAAGTACCTATGCAATTTTTTATACTATTAACGGGAGTGATGGTATTTGTATTTTTTCAATTTATGCCGGTACCATTAACATTTAATCCAACCAGTCAGAAAGCGGTTGAACAATCCATATACAAAGAAGAATACCAAAATTTGACTTTTCAGTTAAATGAAATACACGAAGAGAAAAAAGTAATTACACTCAATTATGCTGAACAATTAAACATTGATGTTGATAATCCAACTTTGCGAAAAAGAATGATAGCATTGAATGAAAAAGAGAAAAATGTAAAAGAAAAAGCCAAAAAAATTATTACCTCTTTAAATCAAGAAGAGAACGATAAAGATTACGTATTTATACATTTTGTTTTAAATTATTTACCAACGGGTTTAGTAGGACTTCTATTAGCCGTAATTTTATCAGCAGCCATGTCGTCAACAGCATCAGAATTAAATGCTTTGTCCTCTACTACTGTAATTGATATTTACAAAAGAAATTTAAAAACAGTAAAATCAGACAATCATTATGTTACCGCATCAAAATTTTTCACTTTAGTTTGGGGAATCATTGCTATTTTATTTGCTTGCTTTGGAACGTTAGTGGAAAATTTAATTCAATTGGTCAACATCATCGGTTCAGTGTTCTACGGAACCATTCTTGGCATATTTCTTGTGGCATTCTTTTTGAAATTTATCAAAGGAAATGCCGTTTTCTATGGTGGTGTTATAAGTCAGTTAATCATTTTTGTGATTTATTATCAATGCATTCATATTTATCCTTCCGGAAAAGAAATACTTGGTTATTTGTGGCTAAATGCAATTGGTGCGGCATTAACCATAGGATTGTCATCTTTGATTCAAATGATTCAAAAAAACAAAATGTAACATAACAACAATGCAAAAAAAAATACTTGTAATACTGTTTATCCTCTTTATTGCAAAGAATTTAACAGCACAAGAAACCATTGTTCTAGACGCAAATTCAGGAGAAAAGTTGGAGTCTGTTCATTTCTATTCAACTAAAAACGCTGAATCAGCTTATTCCAATGAAAGTGGAAAAGTCGATATTAGTATATTTCAATCTTCCAAAACAATTTACATCAAACGATTGGGATATGAAACCCTAATTTTGAGTTATACACAAATTGAAAAACGCAACTTTAAACTGTTTCTTTTCCCTGAAAATACCTCTTTAAACGAAGTTATTTTATCTGTTTCAAAATGGGAAGAAACCAAAAAGAGAATTCCGAATAGCATTGTTACCTTTAAACCTAAGGACATTGCGTTGACCAATCCACAAACCACAGCTGATCTTTTAAACCAAACCGGGAAAATATTCGTTCAAAAAAGTCAATTAGGTGGTGGAAGTCCTATGATTAGAGGTTTTGCCACCAATAGAGTATTAATCAACGTAGATGGAGTTCGGATGAATAATGCCATTTTCAGAAGTGGTAACGTTCAAAATATTATTTCCATTGATGCCAATTCCATCCAAAATACAGAAGTAATTTTAGGTCCCGGAACAGTAATTTATGGAAGTGATGCTATTGGTGGAGTGATGAATTTTTACACGCTTCCGCACCAATTTAACACTTCAAAAGAGTTGACCTATGATGGTAATGTATTGAGTAGATGGTCTTCTGCAAACAATGAAAAAACAATGCATTTTGATTTGAATTTATCTACCAATAAATGGTCTTTTGTAACTTCGGCTACCTTTAGTGATTATGATGATTTACGAATGGGAAATCATGGTCCTGATGATTATATTCGTCCGGATTATGTGGTAACTAATAACGGAGTGGATGAAGTAGTGGAAAATGATAATCGAGAAATGCAAGTTGCTTCAGGTTATAATCAAATCAATTTAATTCAAAAAATAGCCTATAAACCCAACGAAAATTGGTTGTTTAATTATGCCTTTCACTATTCAACCACTTCCGATTTTAATCGTTATGATCAATTATTAAGACAAAGAAATGGCACATTACGATTTGCCGAATGGTATTATGGCCCGCAAGAATGGGTGATGCATCATTTTAAAGTGAATTATGCCAAACCTACAAAATGGTTTGACAAAGCTTTCTTTAGTGTTGCTTATCAACAATTTGAAGAAAGTCGTCACAACCGTAACTTCAATAATTTGAATCGCACCAACAATACAGAGAAAGTAGATGCTTACTCTGCCAATTTAGATTTTATAAAAAAATTAGGCGATAAAAGTAAAATAGCCTATGGTTTAGAATATGTATTTAATCTAGTCAATTCATTTGGAACCCGAGAAAATATCCAAACCAATGAATTTGAAGCAGCCCCTTCTCGCTATCCGGATGGTGCAAAATGGAAATCGATAGCTGCTTATGCCCAATATGAAAATAAAATTAATGATAAATTCACTTTTCAGTCCGGATTGCGATTCAACCAAATCGGATTAAATGCTGCATTTGATCAAACTTTTGTTGATTATCCTTTTAATCATACATCCATAAATACGAGTGCATTAACCGGAAGTGTTGGATTTAGTTATCTAGCCACAAAAAACACCGCTTTATTTTTTAATGCCGGAACAGCTTTTCGTTCACCTAATGTAGATGACGTTGGTAAAATTTATGAAAGCACACCCGGAAATCTCGTTGTTCCTAATCCCGATTTAAAATATGAATATGCCTATAATACTGAATTGGGATTACAACAAAAAATAGGAAAATCAGTAACATTTGATATCACCGGATATTATACTTTAGTAAAAGATGCTTTGGTGAGAAGAGCATTTACGTTGAACGGTGAGAGCACAATTATTTTTCAAGATGAAGAAAGTAATATTCAAGCTATACAAAATGCAGCAAATGCAAATGTGTATGGTATTCAAGCCGGATTAAACGTTGAATTATTTCCCTTTCTAAATTGGAGAACAAATGCCAATTGGACAAAAGGAGAAGAAGAATTAGACAATGGAGATAAAGCACCTTTGCGGCATGCAGCTCCGTTTTTTGGTGATACCCGATTGATCTTTAAAACCAAAAAATGGACAACTGATTTGAATATTGTTTACAATGGAAAAATCAAGTCGGAAGATTTAGCCCCATCTGAGGTAGAAAAAGATTATTTATATGTTTTAAATGCTCAAGGAAAACCCTATGTTCCGGCATGGTACACATTGAATTTAAAATCAATGTTTAAATTGAATTCCACTTGGACGTTTTCCGGTGGAATTGAAAATATAACTGACCAACGTTATCGACCCTATTCCTCAGGAATTACAGCACCGGGAAGAAATTTCATATTGGCAGTTCGCACCACTATCTAACAAAAAAAGGTTGTTCCGATGAAAGAACAACCTTTTTTGTATTGGTTTGATTTATTACTTTTTAGACCATTCAGCAATGCTGTCTTTATTCATTTTAACATAGTCAGCATTACCGGCTTTTTCAGCCGCTTCTAAAGAAATTTTAGCCGTTTCAATAGCACCTTTCTTGTCACCGTTTTTAGCTTGAATTAATGATTTCAAACGATTGTACCAAAATGGAGTCCCTTTTGCTGATGTCATTTCAGCAGCCTTGTTTATATATTCAAGAGCTTTAGCCATATCACCATTTGATTGATAATAATATTGAGCAGAAGAATAATAATCTCCAGCTGATGGACCTGCTAAAACTTTATTTATGTTGTCCATAGCCAACTTTTTAGTAGGAACTTCAATTTTTACTGCAGCAACCGTTTTTTCCCAAGCAAATTCTAAATGAACAAAATCATTGTCTACATTATTCAATGAAATCGTAAATGTTTCTACATGACGATTAATCATTTCCGGTTTAACATTTACACGAGCTGCAACTTTTGCTTCGTCAAATTTTTCAGGTGTTCCCCAATTTTCAGTGTCGGTATAAAAAACAACTTCCCAATTATCCACTTTTGGCGTAACAAACAAAGCATATTTTCCTTTTTTAACCGTTTTACCATCTATAGTAACATCATCACCAAAGGTAATCATAGAGTTCTGGTTTGCTCCGGTTCTCCACATTTTTCCAAAAGGAACTAAATCACCAAAAATAGTTCTTCCTTTTGCACTCGGACGGCTATAATCGATTTCTATTTCCGTTAATCCAACCATTTGCTCAAAATTAGCTCTTGGGCTGGCAGAAGGTGTTTTTACTTGTGCATTAACACTCATCATTGTTAACGTTAAAAAAGCACTTACAAATAATTTTTTCATAGTTAAATAAGTTTAGTTTATGTTCCAAATTTACAGTTTCATATTGGTACAGACTGTTAAAAAAAATATAAATACATTTTATTTTGTTTAACTTTTATAATTAAATATTAAACAATTTTATACCTTTACCAAAAAAATAATGAAAATATATACCCTACACACAAAACAAAATTTACCAATTACATTAGAAGAAGCTTGGCATTTTTTATCTGACCCAAAAAATTTAAAAACGATAACTCCTGATTATATGGGTTTTAATATTCTATCAGGTGCTGACCGTGAGATGTATCCGGGTCAAATTATTCAATATATCGTTACTCCGGTTTTAGGAATTCCAACCAAATGGGTTACAGAAATTACGCATGTTGTGGACAGAAAATACTTTGTAGATGAACAACGATTTGGACCCTACGCTTTATGGCATCACAAGCATTTTTTAAAAGAAATTCCCGGTGGTGTAGAAATGGAAGACATTGTAGATTATAAAATCCCACTAGGAATCTTAGGTCAAATGGTTCATCCAATATTGGTTAAACCTAAATTGAAGGAAATCTTTGATTATCGTCAGAAAAAATTAATAGAACTTTTTGGAGAATATAAAGGATAAAAAATGAAAAATATTTTACTAATTGGCGGTTCATACGGAATTGGAAAAGCCATTGCCCAATCGATGCAATTTGATTGCAACATATACATCGCTGCACGAACCAGTGAACACATTTCAGATTTAAGAGTAAATTATATCTCTTTCGACGCAGCAACAGATACATTAGACATCTCACAACTTCCTGCTGTTTTAGATGGACTGGTTTTTTGTCCAGGTAGCATTAATTTACGCCCTTTCAAAGGCATAAAACCGGAAACATTTGAAAGTGATTTGCAAATTAACTTTATTCATATGGTGAAAGTAGTGCAAACCGTTTTACCTCAATTAATGGCATCTGAACAAGCAAGTATTGTTTTGTTCAGCAGTGTTGCGGCCAGTATGGGAATGCCGTTTCACACCAGTGTGGCCGCCGCAAAAGGTGCGATTGAAGGATTTGCAAAAGCTTTAGCAGCTGAATATGCTCCAAAAATTAGGGTAAATGTAATTGCACCTTCCTTAACAGATACACCATTAGCGGATAAATTTTTGAATAATGAGGTAAAAAAAGAAAAATCGGCAGAACGTCATCCCTTAAAGCGTTTCGGTCAACCGGAAGATTTAGCTCAAATGGCCGAGTTTTTGTTGAGTAATAAAAGTACATGGATTACCGGACAAATTTTTCATGTAGATGGAGGAATGTCTACTTTGCTAGTGAATGGTTAATTTTGATCTTCCGACTATTTTCATCAACTTATTTCCCAAAATATGACAATTTTCTGGTTTCGTAGAGATTTACGTTTAGATGACAACATTGGTTTGTATCACGCTTTAACAAGTGGCGATGAAGTATTGCCAATTTTTATTTTTGATAAAGCAATCTTATCACAATTACCAAAGGATGATGCTCGGGTAACATTTATTCATGATCGACTTACAACTATTCAACATCAATTAAAGGAAATCGGAAAATCATTGGCTGTTTTTCATGGTAATCCAATTGAAATTTTTGAAAAATTAATTCGTGAACAAAAAATAAATTCAGTTTATATCAACCACGATTACGAACCGTATGCACGAAAACGAGATAAAGAAATTTATCAATTATTCAAAGAACACGCAATTGAGTTTAAAACCAGTAAAGATCAAGTGATTTTTGAAAAAAGTGAAGTAGTTAAGGATGACGGATTACCTTATGTTGTTTACACTCCCTATTCGAGAAAATGGAAGGAAAAATTCAAAACGATTGAATTGGTTCATTACGAATCAGAAAAAAAATTAGCTGAAATTTCAAACCACTCCTACCCTTTTTTAAGTTTAAAAGAGATTGGTTTTGAACCTTCTCCTATCAAAGTCGCTCCCTTTGATATTTCAGATAAATTAATTTCAAATTACGAAGCTACTCGAAATTTTCCGGCAGTTAAAGGCACTTCAATGCTCGGAATTTATTTGCGTTTTGGAGCAGTTTCCATCCGAAAAATGGTGGCAAAAGCCATTGAAAACAATAACGAAACCTTTTGGAATGAATTGATTTGGCGAGAATTTTTCATGCAAATTTTATGGCATTTTCCACATACTATCAATAAAAGTTTCAAAGAAAAATACGATGCCATTCGTTGGAACAATAACGAAACCGATTTTAAAAATTGGTGCGATGGTAAAACGGGATACCCAATTGTAGATGCCGGCATGCGGGAATTGAATACAACCGGACACATGCACAACCGTGTTCGGATGATTGTCGCCAGTTTTTTATGCAAACATCTTTTAATCGATTGGCGATGGGGCGAGGCTTATTTTGCTTTAAAACTATTGGATTACGAACAAGCGAGTAATGTTGGAAATTGGCAATGGTCTGCCGGTTCAGGTGTTGATGCCGCACCCTATTTCAGAATTTTTAATCCGACAGAGCAAATCAAAAAGTTTGATAAAGATTGGAAATACATCAAAAAATGGGTGCCTGAAGTAGAAACTTCTGCGTATGCCAAACCCATTATAGACCACAAAGAAGCAAGAGAACGTTGTTTGAAAGTGTACAAAGAAGCCGTTGGATAAAACACAAGTCATACTATTGTATCATTAACTTATATAGATTCATTTAGTTTTTAAAATTCTTAATGTACCTTATTCCCTTAATGGTTCAAAAAATAAATAAACTTATTTTTAAATATGAACATCGTTTGGTTCAAAAGAGATTTGCGATTATTCGATAACGAAGCTCTCTTTCGAGCTTTGGAATCGAATGAACCAACGCTTTTGCTTTACATTTTTGAACCTTCGCTATTAAATGACCATCATTACAGTACACGACATTTTGATTTTATCAAACAATCGTTGGAAGACCTTCAAAAGCAATTAACATCCTATCAAACCGAAATTTTAATTATTGAAAGTGAAGTGGTTGATGCCTTTGAAAAAATCAATCAAATTCAATCCATTTCCACTCTATATTCTCATCAAGAAACCGGAATTCAACTCACTTTTGATCGAGACAAAGCGGTTTTACGTTTTTGTCAAAAACATCAAATTCAATGGAAAGAATTCATTACTAATGGTGTAAAACGAGGTTTATCCAATCGAAAAACTTGGCGTGATGATTGGGTCGAATTCATGGAATTGCCACAATTTCCTTTTCAACCCAAATCAAGTTCTTTTTTAACTGAAATTGATTTTGAAAAAATAAAGACAGTTTTCAAAACTGTTTCACTTTCAACTCCAAAAAACACTCCTTTTCAAAAAGGCGGCACTACAACTGGTTTTCGGTATTTAAAATCTTTTTTGGAAGAACGAGTCGCTAATTACAGTAGGCACATTTCTAAACCGGAATTAGGACGACACAGTTGTAGCAGAATTTCACCCTATATCGCTTGGGGAAATCTTTCCATTCGACAAGTGGTTCAATTGAGTATGCAATTCAGGGCTCAAAAGAAAAACGTGCGACAAATTGATAATTTTACTTCCCGTTTGCGGTGGCAAGCTCATTTTATTCAAAAATTTGAAATGGAATGTCACATGGAATTTATAGCGGTGAATAAAGGCTATCGCAATCTAAAACAAACTGTTATTCCAGAATTCCATCAAGCGTGGGTGGAAGGAAAAACGGGCGTTCCACTCTTAGATGCGTGTATGCGATGTTTGAATACAACCGGTTATTTGAATTTTAGAATGCGGGCTTTGGTGGTTTCCTTTTACACACATCATTTGTTTCAACCGTGGCAAAATTGTAGTCCACATTTGGCGAGACAGTTTTTAGATTTTGAACCGGGTATTCATTATCCGCAGATTCAGATGCAAGCGGGAGTTACGGGAATCAATACGTTGCGAGTATATAATCCGGTGAAAAACTCTTATGAGCACGACCCGGAAGGGATTTTTATTCGAAAATGGGTGCAGGAACTTGCCAAAATTCCAACCGAATTTATTCATGAACCTTGGAAATTAACTCCTATTGAACAAATGCTGTATGATTTTGAAATGGGTACAGATTATCCATTTCCTATTGTTAATTTAGAAGAAGCCCGACGGTTTTCAAGTGATTTTTTCTGGTCGATGCGAAAAGAAAAAGAAGTCAAAAAAGATAGTTTTCGCATTATCGAAAAACATACCCTGCCCGACAGAGAAGCACAATAATTTAGTGTTTTATAAAACGAATTTTTTCAAAACTCAATTCATTAAAATGACTGATAACTTTATCGGCTAATGAATAATCTTGCATTTTGGAATGAAAACTATCGTAACCTACACAGTAAATTCCGGCAGCTTTGGCGGCCATTATACCATTAGTACTGTCTTCAATCACAATGCAATGATCCACCTGAGTTTTTGCTAATTCCGCTGCTTTTTGAAAAATGGCGGGATGCGGTTTTGATTTCGGAAAATCTTCTCCGGAGACTTTGTGCGTAAAGTATTGATCCAAATCAAATCGGTTAAAAATGCGTTGAATCGTAACATTGGCGGAAGAAGAAGCCAAAATCAGTTGCATGCCGTTTTGATGTAACTCTAGGATTAACTCTTCCACTCCATCCAATAAAAATAAATCTTCTTTTTGGTCAAAAGCGTCATTGAACAAATTTCGTTTTACTTCTACCAAATCCAATACATCCTCTTTTAAACCATAAACGGACTTTAGTCGTTCGTAAATATTTTTGGTCGAATTTCCGGTAAACGAAGCATACATTTCCGGCGAAACTTCAATGTTTAATTGCATAAAATGTTGTTGATACGCAAAATGATGCACCGGTTCGGTGTCAACGATTACGCCATCCATGTCGAAAATTACGGTTTGTATCATAGGGAGTTGCTGAGAATCTGAGTGCTTGAGTTGCTGAGATGCTGAGTAGGTTAAATGATTTTGAAAATATTTTATTTTTTTATTTGTACTATTTGATTTTCTATTCTTTTGAAATTGAAAATTTGCAGATAATAAACTCAGTAACTTAGTTACTCAGCAACTATCGCTTCAACAAATACTTCACCACCGTTTCTGCTGCATGCAAGCCAAACAAGCACGGCATCCAACTGTTGGTACCGTAAAAAGATTTTTTAAAATTGGTTCCGTCGGTCATTTTTAAACTGGATTCATCCGGCATTTCGGTAGAATACACCGCTTTGATTCCCGATGAAATCCCTTCTTTTTTCAATCGCTTACGGATGTTTTTGGCTAGTGGACAATATTCGGTTTTGCTGATGTCGCGAACTTTTACTTTGGAGGCTTCATATTTACCTCCGGCTCCCATATTGCTGATAACTTTTACCTTTTTGCGTTTGGAAGCAATCAATAAATTGAGTTTTGGCGTAATGCTATCGATGCAATCCAATACATAATCAAAATCTTCGGTTACCAATTCATACGCTCTTTCCGGGGAAAGGAATTCTTGTACACGGGTCAGATTCAATTCGGGATTGATGTCCATCAAACGGTCACCTACCACATGTACTTTGGGCATTCCCACGGTAGAATGTAAAGCAGGTAATTGTCGGTTGATGTTCGTAATATCTACCGTATCGCCATCCACTATGGTCATGTTCCCCACGCCGGCACGAGCGAGAAACTCGGCTGCAAATGAGCCTACTCCACCAAGTCCAACGACCAATACATTAGCGTTTTTTAAATTGTTTAATCCTTCTGTTTTAAATAAGAGCTCTGCTCGTTCTTGCCATTTAGCCATTTCTTTTAGTTTTCAGTTCTCAGTTGTCAGTCCTCAGTCGATTATTTCAAATGTAGTTTTTCAAAAGACAATCTATATCTATATTTAAATTCTTTATTCAATATTACTTTTTTAGAACACAGATTTAAAAAATTTGAGAAATTCTAATAATTTAATTTTAAATCAGTTTTAATTGAAATACTTTTTCAAAATTGCTTGCCACAATTTCTTTTATTTCTTCAATTTCTATGTTTTTATAATTTGCAGCTAGAGCATAAACTTCATCTAATGATTCTTCAACGGTATCGGTTTCCAGAAAAAATCTATCGTTGGGAACCGATTGAAAAACGGTTTTTAACTCCGGATTTCGCAATAAATACTTCCCGAAAGAAAGATAAAATCCGTTATCCAAAAGTTGTATTGCGGTTGGCTCATTTTTGGAAAATCCGTGAAAAATCAGGGGAACTTTAATGTTTTGTTCTTTTTTGATTTGGATGATTTCCTGAAAAGCGGCAACGCAGTGCAAAACTAATGGTTTTTGGCATTTTTCTGCTAAAAAAATTTGGGCTTTGAATACTTTTATTTGAGTTTCTAATGGAATTTCAATGCGTTTATCTAATCCACATTCACCTAATGCAAGACAATTATTTAAAACTAATTTTTGTTCAATTGTTTGTAAATCAACATTCAATCTTTCTTCATTGATATACCACGGATGTATTCCGATGGAATAAAAAGGTATTTTTTCATCAAATTCCCAAGGGTATTGATTGACCAATTCAAGAATGTTTTCTTGGTTGGTATATTTGTGGGTATGAAGGTTGAAGAGTTTCATTGCTACTTTTTATAGATTAAACCATATAAGCCATTTAAGTTTTATAATTTAAATGAGCAAGACAATATAAGTTAACTTATGCATGATTCAACTATTTCTTAAACGCCTTTACCCCTGCTTTTATTTCCACTTTCAAATCGTTTTCTTCAGGAACAATTGGGCAAGAATATTTTTCGTTATAGGCACAATACGGATTGTAGGCTTGGTTGAAATCAATTGTCCAATTATTTCCTTTTTGAATTTCCAAATCGATGTAGCGACCGCCACCATAACTTTCTACTCCTGAAGTATAATCGGTAAATGGTAGAAACAAACTGTTTTTGTAACCCGGTTTTTTAGAAAATTCTACATTTTTATAAACATTTAATTGGCATGGAATTCCATCGATTTCAAAGTGTAATTCACCATATTTTACATACAAAGGTCTGCGGGAAGTAGTGGTTTTCATTTCAAACGGTTTTTCCTTTTTGGTTCGTTTGAAAGTAGCCGTCACAAAGTATTTTTCACTTATTGGAAAAAATTCCAATGCTTGAAAAACAGCCCAATCTTTTTTCTTAAGCGGACTTTTGGCCGAATCAGCATAATGTTCATTCATATTCTTTTGAAATTGAATGACCGAATCGTGTTCAAATTGTTGTTGGGAAAAAGCGAGTTGTGAGAATAAGAAAAAGAATAAAACTTTTTTCATGGTTTTGTTTTTACAAAAATAGTGAAATTGATTGCTAGTTTTTAGTTGAAAATTGCAGAATTGATTTTTTTTCAAACTACTTTGTTTGAAACTTTTATAGCCCGGATAGTCCCGAAGCTTCGGGAGAAAGCCTTTTGCAGGACACGACTATTTTTTGTTAAAATAGAAAAGCGACCAAAGCGAGCTCTTTCTATTTTTTACAAAAAAAGGAGTGAACAAAAAAGCTTGTAACGTATAGCCGGAATAGCTTCAAAAATAATTTAGTAATGACACTAAAATTATATCAATTACTCACTTGACTTTGTACCTTTGTGGCTGTCAACTTTTACAAATGCTCACAACAGCTTTTTCGAGATACATCAATAATTTTCGTGGTTTTACGAGAGAAATTTGGATTCTGACGATTATCACTTTTATCAATCGTGCCGGCACAATGGTGTTACCTTTTCTATCTAAATACTTGAAAGAAGACTTGCAATTTTCCTACCAACAAGTGGGTTGGATTATGGTATGCTTTGGTTCAGGTTCGATGATAGGCTCATGGGTTGGCGGAAAATTAGCGGATAAGATTGGGTTTTATAAAGTTATGATTTTCAGTTTGATGAGCACTGGTTTATTGCTGTTTATCTTTCCTTTTATTACTGAGTTTTCGACACTTTGTATAGCATGGTTTTTTGTGATGATTATTGCCGACATGTTTCGACCGGCCATGTTTGTATCATTAGGTGCTTATGCCAAACCGGAAAACCGAACCAGAGCTTTAACTCTAGTTAGATTAGCTGTTAATTTAGGTTTTGCAGCCGGACCTGCTTTAGGAGGTTTAATCATTATGAATATGGGGTATGCCGGCTTATTTTATGTAGATGGCGGAACCTGTATTTTAGCTATTTCCATTTTTTGGCTTTTGGTTAAAGAAAAGAAAAAACCAATTGTGGAACACATTGATACTTTTGAAGAGCCAAGAAAATCGGTTTTTAAAGACGGTCCGTTTTGGGTGTTCTTGTTTGTAAGTTTTGTGACGGGTATGATTTTCTTTCAATTGTTCACCACTCTTCCCTTGTATAACAATGAGCAATACGGTTTAACTGAGTTTGAGATTGGATTGTTAATGACTTTGAATGGTTTTCTGGTTTTCCTTTTAGAAATGCCGATAGTGAGCTATTTTGAACGAAACAAAGTCAATAAAATGAAAATTGTTCTATTGGGTTCTTTGTGCATGGCATTAGGATTTTATGCTCTGCTTATCAATGTTTGGGCCGGAATTTTAGTGATCAACATTTTGTTTTTGACTTTTGGAGAAATGTTTGCTTTTCCTTTTTCTAACTCTTTTGCATTAAGTCGAGCTCCAAGAGGACATGAAGGTAGATATATGGCGTTATACACGATGACGTTTAGTTTGGCACATATTGTTAGTTCAAAAATGGGTATGCAACTTATTGCAGTTTATGGTTATCAAGTGAATTGGTTGGTGATGGGGACTTGTGGAATGGTAGCTGTTTTGTGTTCGATTTGGGTGATAAAAATGGTTCGTAGAGAGTAATTTTGTTTCAGGTTTCAGGTTTCAGGTTGTTTTGTACTAATGAATACATATTTAGCAAATTTGAAACTTGAAACCTGAAACTTTATCATCAAAACTTAATTTTTAGTTAAATAACTATTTTTATAGTTGTGTAACTAAAAAAATAGTTGTATATTTGTTTTAAACTTTACAACTATGCAAAAACTCACGAACAAAGAAGAAGAAATCATGCACATTTTGTGGAAGCTGGAAAAAGCTTTTGTAAAAGATGTGATGGCCGAAATTACAGAAGATCAACCGCATTATAATACTTTATCTACCATCATTCGGAATTTGGAGGAGAAAGGCTATGTTTCGCATCAAGCGTATGGAAACACGCACCAGTACTTCCCTATTATCAGTAAAGAAAAATACCGCAAAGCATTTATGAATAATGCGATTGAAAATTATTTTAATAATTCTTATAAAAATATGGTTTCGTTTTTTGCGGAAGAAGAAAAGATTTCTGCCGAAGAACTCAGAGAGATTTTAGACATTATTGAAAAAAAGAAATAATATGGAAAATTGGTTGATCTATTTCGTAAAAGTCAACGGATTACTGGTTGTATTCTATTTGATGTACTATCTTATTTTAAGAAAAGAAACCTTCTTTACATCCAATCGTTGGTATTTGATTTTGGGATTGATTTCTTCATTTGTTTTGCCAATGATCACATTTACAAAAACTGTTTGGGTGGAATCTAAGCCGTCAATTTTTGAAGAAATGTCATATTATCAACCGGTTTTAATTGAAAATGTTACTGAAGTTGAAAAAGTTATCAATTGGAATGAAATATTAATAGCAATTTATTCACTTATCGCAATTATTGTTTTATTAAAAACGGGTTTTGAAATTGCTTCTTTCTTTAAAAACATTAAAAAACAGCAAAGAACAAAAGAAAAGCATTTCACTTTAATCCATTCTTCAAAAACTACTAATCCATTTTCTTTTTTTGGATACATTGTTGTAAATCAACAACAATTTTCCGAAGAGGAATTACATCATATTCTCATTCATGAATCAATTCACATCAAGCAAAAACATTCTTTTGATGTTCTTTTTTCAAGAATTATCTGTGCTATTTTATGGATAAATCCTGTGGTTTGGTTGTACCAAAAAGCAATCATCCAAAACCTAGAATTTATAGCGGATCATGAAACTTTCATGACCATCAATAACAAACAAGCATATCAACAAACATTATTAAAAGTCGTAATCAGCAACAATCAATCAGCAATCACCAATCAATTTTTTCAATCATTAATCAAAAAACGAATCGTTATGTTAAACACAAATCAATCACACAAAAAGAAATCGTGGAAATATGCACTCATACTTCCTTTTCTAATTGCATTTACGCTTTTATTTCAAATTGAAACAGTAGCTCAAACCAAAGAAACTAAAGTTGAAGAAACCACTTATGCCGTTTCCTCAAGTTATTCATCTGTTTTAACCAAGAACACAACAGATCAAGAAATTAAAGAATTAGAAGAAACTTTTTCAGGCCAAAATCATAAACTCAAAATTTCAAATGTAAAAAGAAATAAGAATAATGAAATTATAGCCATAAAACTAGAGTTTGATTATGGAAAAACATACAATCGTGTTATGGAACGTAAATCAGATAATGGAATTAATAGTATCAAAATTTATATCAATTCGGATGAAAATGATGATTTGGCATATGGTTTTGAAGATATAAACATCACTCCAATTGTAGTCAGTTTGCTTGAAGAAAGTGAGCAAGAACCCAAACCTTTGAGTATGAGTACTCTTTACAGAAACGGAAAGGAAATCGTTTTAATTATTAATGGTAAAGAAATAGTTAGTGCTGAAAAAATCAAAGTTGATTTAGACGATGATTTGAGTAATATCAAAGAGATTTCTGCAAGTGAGTTTGAAAGAAAATATAATAAAAAATCCGAAAAAAATAAACTTTATTATGAAGTTAATACTGATAAAAAAAGAATCGTGACTGGAAGTTATATAGAAAAAGTCAAACCATTTGAAGATAATGAAAAAAACTCTTCTGGCTTTAGTATTTCTTATGAAACATCTGATTTCAAAAAAAACAATTTAAAAACAAAAGAAAAAGACAAATTTGGGAATAATGTTCATTACGAAACTATAGTTTCTTATGAAACATCTCGTCCATCAGAAAATATCGAACGTATCAAAAAAAACAAATCAGTTGACTTTAAAAAGGCATTAATTTATTTTGATGGGAAAGAAATTAATCATGAAGAATTAGATAATATTGATCCTTTAACTATTTCATTAATGTCTACAATACAGGCAACAGATTATGCAATAGAAAAATATGGTGAAAAAGGTAAATATGGAGTAATTGTTATCGAATCAAATAATTATCATGAGAAAAACAATCCAATTGCTAAAATAAATCATAGCAATGTTGAATTCAAATTAAATGATGAAAACGATGGATTTATTATCTCTAAAAATTCAAGAGAAGAAGATTTAGTATTCTACAAATTAACTTTAGCAAAAAGTAATATTGAATTCAAATACTCAGGTATAAAGCGAAATGAAAAAGGTGAAATTACTTCCATTTCAATTAATCTAAAACAAAAAGAAAGTAAAATAAAACGTAACTTAAAATCAAGTAATCCAATACCTGACTTATTTATTGGAATAAAAAAAGGTTCTATTGTAGTAGAAGAAACCAACTAAAACTAATTATCGGTACTGTCCGATAAACTGTGTAAGTTGAAAAATAATGGGGTTTTAAAACCCCATTATTTTTTTGTTTAATTTTAAATTTTTACACAGTATTATGAAAAAAGAAGATTTATTATCTGATGAATTTTTGAAGCAATTCAAAACGGGTG
>CALRRY020000023.1:0-44494 GCA_943370635.1 Variovorax paradoxus | reverse complement strand
ATTATTCAGTCCTTTTAAAAATAGCACTAAATCTACTAAAAAATGAAAAAACAGAGAAACAAGGAATTGCGGGTAAAAGGCTTAAAGCAGGTTGGAACGAAAACTACTTACTGAAAGTTTTAAGTCTTAAAGTATGAGTTTGCCCTGATAGAAAGAACGCTAGTTTTGATTGGAACATAAAGTTATTTTATTTTTACTGATTCGGGAACTAAAACCGTGAAGTCGCCACCATTTCTGATGACATCGCGAACAATACTGGAACTTATATACGAAGTTTTTGAGGCCGTCAACAAGAAAACGGTTTCAATTTTTGATAAACGACGGTTGGTATGAGCAATTGCTTTTTCAAATTCAAAATCGGCCGGATTGCGTAAACCACGCAGAATAAACTCTGCTTTTTCTTTTTTGCATAAATCGATAGTTAATCCTTCGTACGTAATGACGCGAACTTTGGGCTCATCTTTGAAAGCTTCTTCAATAAATTTTTTGCGTTCATCTAGCGAAAACATGTATTTTTTTTCAGCATTTACACCAATAGCAACGATGACTTCATCAAACAATGAAATACCACGTTGAATAATGTCAAAATGTCCTAATGTAATCGGGTCAAACGAACCGGGGAATATTGCTTTTTTCATTTCAATAAATTTTATTTGATTTCCAAACAAGCTATTTCAGAAAACGCTTCAGATTGAATGAATTCAGAAATTAGAGCGTGTTTTGAATTTAATATTGAGGCAATGAAATCGGTTTTTGTGTTACCAAAACGTAACCAGATAATCTTGGGCGGAAAACCTTTAAACTTTGATAAATCATAGAAATCACCGTCAAATGTTACAATTGTAAAATCATTTTTATGAGCATATTTCCAAATTTCAATATCCGAAAAGTTTTCAATTCCAAGCAGTCTCACTTGTTTAGCCTCAGGAAAATTCTCATCTATCTTAGATAGAATTCTAAAGGAAATATTTTGATCGAAAAGTAATTTCACGATGCTATTTGAATTTTATGTTCCTTATCGGCAGCATAAGCCAAACATGCTTTTATTTGTTCCTCATTGAGTTCAGGATAATCTTTTATAATATCACTTACATTCATTCCATTCGCTAACCAATTTAAAACATCATAAACTGTAATTCTTGTTCCGGAAATGATAGGTTTTCCAAAACGTACCTCAGCATTAATTGTGATATATTTTTTATAATCAATCATTTTTTTTTGTTTAAAGATAAATATTTTATCGTAACAATGCCAATTCAATAGCGTTATCAAATAATTCCGTTAACGAAATTCCGGCAACTTTAGCTTGTTGTGGCAAAATACTCTCGGTTGTCATACCCGGAATGGTATTCATTTCCAGCATGTAGGGTTCGTTATCTACGATTATGAATTCACTTCGAGAAAAGCCTTTCATTTTTAACACTTCATAGGCTCTTTTGGCAACTGTTTCTACTTTTTGTTTCAATTCATCGCTTATTCGGGCTGGAGTAATTTCTTGCGATTTTCCCAAATATTTGGCTTCGTAATCAAAAAAATCATTTTCAGAAACGATTTCTGTAATAGGAAGAACAGTTACTTTTCCTTTATAATTAATCACGCCAACCGAAACTTCTACACCATCCAAAAAACTTTCGATGATGATTTCGTTATCTTCTTTGTAGGCATTTTCTATGGCAGGAAGCAGTTCTTCAATGGTTTTTACTTTCGAAATTCCGAAACTCGAACCGGATTTGTTGGGTTTTACAAAACAAGGTAAACCAACCGTTTTGATAATTAAATCGGCATCAATTACATCGCCTAAATTCAAATAATAAGAAGTTGCCGTTTTAATTCCATAAGGTTTTAAAACCGAAAGCAAATCTCTTTTGTTAAAGGTTAAAGCCGATTGGTAATAGTCGCAACTCGTTTGAGGTATTCCTAATAATTCAAAATAGGCTTGCATTAAGCCGTCTTCACCAGGAGTGCCATGAATTGCATTGAAAACTACATCAAATGTAATTTTATCTCCATTTACATCTACAGAAAAATCATTTTTATTGATGGGATATTCAGTACCGGAATCGTTTACATAAACCCATTTTTCTTTGAAAATATGAATTTTAAAAGCACTGTATTTTGTTTTATCCAAATAGGAGTAAACAACACCGCCGCTGGTAAGCGAAATTTGATATTCACTGGAATATCCACCCATAATGATGGCAACATTTTTCATTTGATTGCGTTTGAGAGGTTAGGTTTATGTTAAACAAAATTATCATTATTTATTGAAACAAAAAACGGTTTATAATTTTATATCTTTGCAACAAATAAAATAAACATGAGTTTAAGAGCTTATCTAACGAGTAAAATATTCTTCAAACAAATGATTGCTGCAATTTCTATTGTTTTAGTGATTGCATTTGTGTTCTTTAATATGCTATCTTATTTTACCAATCATGGTGAAGAGATTACGGTTCCAAATTTGGGAAAGTTATCAATTGAACAAGTGGAAGAAAAATTAGATAATATCGATTTGGAATATGTTTTATTGGATACCTTAGATTACAGAAAAGAATTTCCAAAATTTTCTGTAATTGAGCAAGAGCCAAAAGCGGGAGCAAAAGTAAAAGCAAACAGAAAAGTTTACATCAAAATAAATTCAGATGGTTTTGCATTTGTTACACTACCAGATTTAATTGAAAAAACCTATCGTCAAGCGGAACCAACTTTAAAATCGATTGGTTTAGAAGTCGGCAGCATAACGTATAAACCATATTTGGGTAAAGATATGGTATTAGAAATGCGATATAATGGTCAAAAAGTGAAACCCGGAACAAAAATTATGAAAACGTCCAAAATTGATTTAATATTAGGGGACGGAAAGGTAGCTTTTGATGAGACTGAAATAGACAGTTTGTTACAACAACAAGAAGAATTACCACTTACCGATGAATAAGTTTTCGAGTGAAGAATTAGAATCAGAGGATGAATTATTTGAACACCATCGGTTTGAAGTTCCAAAGGGTCAATCAATGGTTCGCATTGATAAATATTTGATGCAAGTAGTTGAAAATACGACTCGAAATAAAATTCAACAAGCCGCATCAGCAGGAAATATTTTGGTAAATGAGCTACCTGTTAAATCAAATTATAAAGTCAAGCCTTTTGATATTATCCGCTATTTAATGGCACATCCGCCGTATGAATATTTATTAGAGCCGGAAGATATCCAATTAAATATCGTTTATGAAGATGACCAATTGTTAGTTATTAATAAAGAAGCCGGAATGGTTGTGCATCCAGGTCACGGAAATTATAGCGGTACACTTGTAAATGCTTTGGCTTTTCATTTTGAGAATTTACCGATGAATAGTTCTGAGCGACCAGGTTTGGTGCATCGTATTGATAAAAACACTTCAGGTTTATTGGTTATCGCCAGAACAGATCATGCAATGTCATATTTAGCCAAACAGTTTGCCGATAAAACTTCAGAAAGAGAATACATAGCTTTAGTATGGGGAAATCCTTCTGAAGAGGAAGGAACTATTAGGGGTTACATTGGTAGACATTTAAAAGACCGCATGCAAATGGCTGTTTTTCAAGATGAAGCGTACGGAAAACCAGCCGTTACCCATTATAGAGTATTAGAACGATTTGGTTATGTAACCTTGATTTCTTGTAAATTAGAAACGGGAAGAACACATCAAATTCGTGCCCACATGAAGCACATTGGTCATCCATTATTTAACGACCAAAGATATGGAGGAGATCAAATTTTGAAAGGAACAACATTTACTAAATATAAACAATTTGTAGAAAATTGTTTTAAAATTCTTCCGCGTCAAGCATTACATGCCAAAACACTTGGTTTTGAACATCCTACTACAAAGGAATTTATGCGTTTTGATTCATCTATTCCAGCTGATTTAATGGAATGCATTGAAAAATGGAGAAATTATTCCAAAACCCATCAACAAACGGAAGAAGAATAAAATACTATTCGTTATTCGTTATATATTTTATCATAAAGATGTTGATATTTTTCTTTAACAATTTTCCGTTTCAGTTTCATAGTAGGGGTGAGGTGACCTCCATCAATAGTCCAAATATCAGGTGTTAATTCAAAACGTTTTATTTTTTCCCAATTTCCAAATTTTTCGTTTGCTTCATCCACTTCTTCTTGGAAACGTTCAATCACTTTTAGATTATTGACTAAATCATCATTAGAATTAGATAATTCAATATGATGACGTTTAGCCCATTCTCTAACAAAATCAAAATTAGGTTGAATAAAAGCTGCAGGCATTTTTTCACCATCACCAATTACCATTGCCTGTTCAATAAAGAAAGATTGTTTTAAACGATTTTCAATCAACTGAGGGGCAATATATTTTCCTCCGGAGGTTTTAAACATCTCTTTTTTACGATCGGTAATTTTCAAAAAACCATTTTTATCAAATTCACCTATATCACCTGTATGAAAAAATCCGTCTTTAATCACTTCATTTGTCAATGTTTGGTCTTTATAATAGCCCATCATTACATTAGGACCTTTACACAGAATTTCTCCATCTTCGGCAATTTTTACTTCAACATTTTTAATTAATTTTCCAACTGTTCCAATACGGAATAAGCCATTTCGCATATCGTTTACTGAAATTACAGGAGAAGTTTCTGTTAAACCATAACCTTCCATCACCGGAATTCCTGCTGCTGCAAAAACTCTTGCTAGTCGTGGTTGAAGAGCTGCACTACCGGATACCATTACATCTAAATTGCCTCCTAAAGCTTCTTTCCATTTACTGAAAATTAATTTTCTTGCAATACCCAGTTGTTTTTCATACCACCAACCGTTTTCTTTGTAAGGTTTATATTTTAATCCAAGGTTAATTGCCCAGAAAAAAAGCATTTTTTTAATACCAGTAAGTTCCGCACCTTTACCATAAATTTTATCATAAACTTTTTCCAACAAACGTGGAACTACAGTCATTACATTTGGATGAACTTCTTTGAGGTTGTCGGTCAATTTTTCTATACTTTCAGCAAAATATACGGATACCGAATAGTATTGATAAATATATAAAATCACTCTCTCAAAAATATGACAAATTGGTAAAAAACTCAAAGCAGTACTAGTACCTTCTTGGAATGGAATTCTAGGAGCACTATCCAATACATTTGAAACAATGTTATTGTGGGATAGCATTACACCTTTAGGTCTTCCGGTGGTTCCTGATGTGTAAATGATGGTTGCTAATTCTTGTGGTTTTACATTGTTTTTGCGGTCTTCCACCACATCTTGATTGGAAGTATCGGAACCTAATGCTAACAATTCTTTCCAGTTTTTACAGCCTGAAATTTCATCAAAAGAGTAAATATCTTTTAGTGTTGGAACATTGTTTTTAATCGCAATTAGTTTATCATATACTACTTGATCTGAAACGATGCAATAGCTTGATTCAGAATGATTTAATATATATTCGTAATCCTCTGAAGCAATGGTAGGATAAATAGGTACCGTTTGTGCTCCAACTTGTAATGAACCAATATCAAAAATATTCCACTCAGTTCGGTTGGAAGAAGATATTAAGGCTATTTTATCATTTTTTTGAACACCTAATCGAATAAAAGCTCTTGAAATAGCATTCGATTTGTCGATATATTCTTGTGTTGAAGTTTTTATCCATTCACCATTGTATTTGGTAACTAAACAATCAGGAATGTTATTTTTTTCCAATTGATAATAGGGAAAATCAAAAAGGCGGGTTATTTGAATCATTTTTTCATGGAATTTTATGCAAATTAGAGAAAAAACAAATATTTTCAAATCATTTTAATAAAAAAAGGAGTTGAAATTTGTCAACTCCTTGATTTTAATGAAATAAACGAAAATTTAATTTAAGAAATTAACATTTATTTTATACTTTCTACCCACTTTCTCGCATTCACAAACGCTTCTAACCAAGGCGAAACTTCGTCGTTTCTGTCTTTTGGATAATGTGCCCAATTCCATGGAAAAGTGGAACGTTCAATATGAGGCATCATCACTAAATGTCGTCCGGTTTTGTCGCATAGCATCGCGGTATTAAAATCAGAACCATTTGGGTTAGCAGGATAATTTTCGTAACCATATTTGGCTACAATATTATACTGACTTTCTTCACAGGGTAATTTGAATTTTCCTTCGCCATGCGAAATCCAAACGCCTAATGTTGAGCCTGCTAATGTTGAAAGCATGACCGAATTGTTTTCTTGGATTTTTACAGAAGTAAATCCACTTTCGTGTTTTTGACTGTCGTTGTGGTGCATTTTTCCGTGAATTTCATGTTCAGGATTGATGACTTCTAATTCCATAAACAACTGACATCCATTACAAATTCCAACGGATAAGGTGTCTTCTCTTTTGAAGAAATTATCCAATGCCGTTTTGGCTTTTTCATTGTATAAAAAGGCACCGGCCCAACCTTTGGCAGAACCCAATACATCTGAATTGGAAAATCCGCCCACCGCACCAATAAACTGAATGTCTTCTAAGTTTTCACGACCCGAAATCAAATCGGTCATGTGCACATCTTTTACATCAAATCCAGCTAAATACATGGCATTAGCCATTTCGCGTTCCGAATTACTTCCTTTTTCACGTATAATAGCTGCTTTTGGTCTTGGTTTTGATGCATCAATCTCCGGTTTTTTACCCTTAAAATGAGATGGAAATTGAAACTGTAAAGGTTGATTTTTGTAATTCACAAAGCGAGCAGCCGCCTTACCATTTTTGGTTTGTTTTTGGTCTAATAAATAGGAAGTTTTAAACCAAGTATCTCTGTATTTTTCTATGTCTAACGAGTAGTTTCCTATTGCTAAATAATTCGAAGCGGTAACAATTCCTAATTTATGGAAAGTGATATTTTCTTCCTTCAAGAATGATTCAAATACATTGTCATCATTCGCTTGAAGCACAATTCCGATATTTTCAGAGAATAAAATCTTCAATACATCTTTTTCTTCAAATGAGTCAAAATCAAGTTTCGCCCCCAAGTGATTATCCGCAAAGCACATTTCTAATAACGTGGTAATCAATCCACCACTTCCAATATCGTGACCGGCTGCAATTTCATCGTTTTTGATTAATTCCTGAATCACATTGAATGCTTTTTTAAAGAAAGCTGCATTTTTGATCGTTGGCGTTTCTTTTCCAATTGCATTTCTAATTTGAGCAAAAGAAGAGCCACCCAATTTGAATTCATCTTGTGATAAATTGATATAGTAAATCGAACCGGCATTTTTTTGAAAAACAGGTTCAACTACTTTAGTAATTTCATTACAATTTCCGGCAGCAGAAATAATCACCGTTCCCGGAGCAATGACCTCGGTATCCGCATATTTTTGCTTCATGGAAAGAGAATCTTTACCGGTTGGAATATTGATTCCTAATTCGATTGCAAATTCAGAACAGGCATCAACAGCTTCATATAAACGGGCATCTTCGCCTTCATTTTTACATGCCCACATCCAGTTGGCAGAAAGGGAAACACTTTTTAAACCATCTTTAAGTGGAGCAAAAACAATGTTGGATAAGGCTTCACCAATCGCATTTCGACTTCCTGCTTTCGGATCGATTAAAGCAGAAATAGGAGAGTGACCAATGGAAGTGGCAATTCCTTCTTTTCCTTTATAATCCAACGCCATTACACCCACATTGTTTAATGGTAATTGTAAAGGTCCGGCACATTGTTGTTTGGCTACTTTTCCGCCTACACAACGATCGACTTTGTTGGTTAACCAATCTTTACAAGCCACAGCTTCGAGTTGTAAAACTTGTTCTAAATAGGATTCAAAATCCGCTTCTTTATAATTGATTTCGCTAAAATTCCGTTCTACCGAAACATCTTTCATAATCATTTTAGGAGAACTTCCGAACATATCGGCCAATTCAAAATCCATCGGTTTAGCTCCGGTAGTTTTCGATTCAAATGTAAAGCGATGATCTCCGGTCACATCACCCACTTGATACATTGGTGAACGCTCTCTGTCGGCTATGCGTTTCAAGGTTTCAATGTCTTTTTGACCAATCACCAATCCCATTCGTTCCTGACTTTCGTTGCCAATGATTTCTTTAGCAGATAGGGTAGGGTCGCCCACAGGCAATTTATCCAAATCGATTAATCCACCGGTAGCTTCTACTAATTCCGATAAACAGTTTAAGTGCCCGCCCGCACCGTGATCGTGAATGGAAACAATTGGATTTTCGTCACTTTCCACCAAACCACGAATGGCATTGGCGGCTCTTTTTTGCATTTCCGGATTAGAACGTTGGATGGCATTTAATTCTATTCCTGACCCAAAAGCTCCTGTATCCGCTGAAGAAACGGCAGCTCCACCCATTCCGATTCGGTAGTTTTCACCACCTAAAATTACTATTTTATCGCCTGCTTTTGGTTCATGTTTCTGAGCTTGATAAGCTTTTCCATAGCCAATTCCACCCGCTAGCATTATCACTTTATCGAAACCTAATTTTCGAGCATCCTCTTCATGTTCAAATGTTAAAACCGAACCTGTGATTAACGGTTGTCCAAATTTATTACCAAAATCAGAAGCACCATTCGACGCTTTGATTAAAATATCCATTGGCGTTTGATACAACCATTTACGTTCTTCCATGGCATTTTCCCACGGACGAGTTTCTTCCAAACGAGAATAAGAAGTCATATATACTGCTGTTCCGGCTAACGGAAGCGAACCTTGCCCACCGGCAAGTCGGTCTCTAATTTCTCCACCAGAGCCTGTTGCAGCTCCGTTAAATGGTTCAACTGTAGTTGGGAAATTATGTGTTTCGGCTTTTATCGAAATAACCGAAGCAAATTCTTTCGTTTGATAAAAATCAGGTTTATCGGCACTTTTTGGAGCAAATTGTTCCACTTTTGGACCTTTGATAAAGGCGACATTATCTTTATATGCCGAAACAATATCGTTAGGATTTTCTGCAGATGTTTTCTTAATTAATTTGAAAAGTGAGGACGGTTTTTCTTCACCATCAATCACAAATGTTCCATTGAAAATTTTGTGGCGGCAATGTTCTGAATTCACTTGTGAGAAACCAAAAACTTCGGAATCCGTTAAATTGCGTTTCAATTTGATGGCTAATGTATTCAAATAATTAACTTCCTCATCACTTAAAGCCAAACCTTCTTGTTTGTTGTAAGCTGCAATATCTTCAATTTCTTTGATGGATTCGGGCTGAATGTTGATGGTGAAAATGTCTTGATGCAATTCAGTATATTTTTGAAATAACATCGGATCAAAATCGGAATGACTGCTTTCTACTTTATGAAACTCTTCAATGCGAATGATGCCTTCGACGCCCATGTTTTGCGTGATTTCAACGGCATTCGTACTCCAAGGTGTAATCATGGCAGCACGTGGTCCAACAAAAAAATCCGCTAACACGGATTTTTCTATTTTTTGAGTATTGCCAAAAAGCCAATTTAATTTTGCGATATCTTGAGCCGAAAGTTCGTTTTGCGACTGAACGGCAAAAACGTTAGTACTTTCGTTTCCGAAGAAATGAATCATATAAAAAATATTTGTGTTGTTGTAGGTGCAAATTTACGTCGAAAAAAGGTAGTTTCAAAGTATAGTTATTCACGAAGTTGTAAACAAAAAAGACTGTCGGTTAAACAGTCTTTTTTATAATTTTCTTAATCTTCTTCAAAAATAGTCGAATTGTATGCTCCAATATCAAGCGGAGGATTTCGAGGATTATTCAAAATATCCGGAAAGGTTGAAAAGAGAGCATTGGCTTGTCCTTTTGCAGCTGAATCATCACCAATATTCAATTTGTTTTTTACTATATTTAGAAAACGTGGATTAGCAACCGTATTATTTGTTGCAATAATACAATTCACATAATGGACAGTATCTGTTGAAAATTGATAAAGAGCATTATCACTATAAACATTGTTTACATTGTTAAACTTAATCAAGCAATGATCAAATTTATAGTTGAATGTTGGATGGTCTACTTTATCAATCAGCATTTGAATTTGGTTTGAACCGTAAATAATACAATTGGTAAAAGTCGCTTCTTCCATGGGCTGTACTTCTGGTGAAGCTCCTTCAATAAAATTATTCAGATAAACTGAGAGCTGTCTTGAACTTGCCCAATTGTTGTTAAATGTTGAATGATTAAAATTGTATTTTCCGCCATATGAGCAGGCGAGAGCAATTTGTCCGGCACTATTTATCACTACATTTTCTCCTTTAATGTTAGCTGTTCGTGCTAAAATTCCATAGTTGGAATGATCGTAAATTTGCACGTTCTTCAACTTAACATCAGCTTCAGGATTACTTAAACCGGTATTTCCTTCTATTAAAAGTCCGACAACTCCATTTTTGATCACACAATTTGTAAATTCATTGTTCTTACTTCCTTGCGTGAGCCAAATCGTTCCCCATTGTCCCGGAACATCTTCGTAAATCGGTTCTAAACGGTCACCCTGAAAAACGACATGATTTTCCAATGGATTTTCAGGATTAGTTGAGGGTAATCCGTTTACTTTTATGCTTCCTTCATTTCCAATTATCAAACCGGATTCAGCATGAAAATGAATTTGTGCACCGGGTTCAACAACCAATGTTTTATTACTTGGAACTGCCGCATAACCATAAATGACATACGGTTTAGAGTTATTCCAAATGTATTCATTTCCATTGATTGGGTCGTTTTCATCCAAAACAAATCCATAAATTTCTTCATCACCAATCGGTAAAGTTTCCGTTGTTCCATCATCAAAACGTTGCGGATAAAGAAAATATGCGTCTTGAATCAAAGTAACCAATTCTACTTTTTGCTCACTAGTACCATTTCCAAAAAGAATTTGGTCAGTGTATAAAAAATCAGTCGGATTAGCATCTGCAATATCTACCGTAGTTTCAATAAAAATATACATACTGTCTTTGGCGAGCATTTCAACATTTTCAAAAATGCGATTATTACCCACTATTCCATCAACGGTCATGCGGTATTTAGAATCCAATCCTTTTCCTAAACGGATGGAGGGAATGCTAATGTCTTCATTGGAACGGTTATAGACTTTCAAGGTGTAAGTACTTGATCCAATGTTACTAAAAACAGTGTCAAAATAAACAGTATCTCTTGAAAATTCCAATCCGCCTGAACTGGGTTTGAATTCAAAATCATTTCGACAAGAAGTGAGTGAAATGGCAGAAATTATAAAAAGTAGAAAAAGTAAATTACGCATGAGCCTGATTTTTGGTAAAATTAACCATTAAATTGAAATAGCAAAATCAAATTAGTAAACGAATTTAAGAGGATTTTAGTTTATGCACCTTCTAAAAATCTTTATTTTTACCAAAAAATAGATAAGATGACTTTAGATAAAGCCAAAATTCTTCAAAATTGTAATGAATTCAGTAAAAACACCTTAATGGAAACCCTTGAAATTGAGTTCATTGATGTGGGAGAAGATTTTTTAAAAGCCAAAATGCCCGTCAATTCAAGAATTCACCAACCAATGGGATTATTGCATGGGGGAGCTTCGGTAGCTTTGGCAGAAAGCGTGGGAAGTGCTGCTTCGATGTTGTTTGTGAATGCCGAAAAACAAGAAGTGCGTGGCATTGAAATTTCAGCCAATCATTTACGAAGTAAACGAGAAGGAACTGTTTTTGCTACCGCTAAAATCATTCATCAAGGAAAAAGCATTCATTTGTGGGAAATTAAAATTGAAGATGAAGAAGGAAAACTAATATGCCTTTGCAAACTGTCAAACATTGTTTTACCTAAAAATAATCCATCTTAATGACCATTTTTTCAAAAGTAAAAAGGCATATAGAAGAGGGATTACCTTTTGTTTTGTATTTAATTCCGAATCAAAAAAAGATTTATGGATTATTTCAAAAGGACAATTCTATCCACGATTTTATAGGTCAAAGTGGATTTGTTTTTGCTTCCTTTGATGATAATAAAAAATATGTAATTCCTTCGGAAAGTTCATATTCTATTGAAGAAGAATTTAGTTTTGATGCTGTAAATCAGGCTGAAGTTTTGATGAATTATTCAGAAAATGAAAAGAAGCATTTTGAAGATATTGTTCAAAAAGCAATAGCATCAATTCAGAATGGCAATTTTGAAAAAGTGGTTCTTTCCAGAAAAATTGAAATGGAAAAGAAAGTTGATTTGATTGAAACTTTTTTGCGTATAGTCAATCGTTATCCAACAGCTTTTCGGTATTTATTTTTTCATCCGCAAATTGGTTGTTGGATGGGAGCCACACCGGAACAATTGATTAAAGTAGAAAACAATCATTTTGAAACCGTTTCATTGGCAGGAACACATCAAAAAAGTAGTTTTAAAAATTGGTCAGCCAAAGAAATACACGAACAACAAATTGTAACCGATTATATTTTAGATAATTTGCATCAAGAAGTACTTTCTTTGAAAGTTTCAGAACCATTCACGGTGGAAGCCGGTTCGTTAGTTCATTTAAAAACCATTATCACTGGCGATGTTCATTCGATAGAAAACACCAAAAATATCATTCAAAATTTGCATCCGACGCCGGCAGTTTGTGGTTTTCCAAAAGAAAAAGCCGTTCAGTTTATTGCTGAAAATGAAGATTACGACCGAAAATTCTATGCCGGATATTTAGGATTATGGAATCCTGATGAAGCATCTTGCAATCTTTTTGTAAATTTACGATGTTTAGAAGTGGAAGAAAATAAAATAAACATTTATGTTGGTTGCGGAATCACCGGTGAAAGCAACCCGGAAAAAGAATTTTTGGAAACCGAACATAAATCGCAAATCATGAAAAGTATTTTATAAATGAATAATCAAGTAGATATTTTAGCATTTGGTGCTCATCCTGACGATGTAGAATTAGGTTGTGCCGGAACAATTGCCAAAGAAATTTCGTTAGGAAGAAAAGTCGGCATAATCGATTTAACGGAAGGCGAATTAGGCACACGAGGTTCGGTTGAAATTCGTTACAAAGAAGCCGCAAAAGCGTCTGAAATATTAGGTATTTCTGTTCGTGAAAACCTAAAAATGCGAGATGGCTTTTTCAAAAATGATGAAGAACACCAAATGCAAGTGATTAGAATGATTCGAAAATACCGTCCGAAAATCGTGTTGTGTAATGCAGTCGACGACCGTCATATCGATCATGGAAAAGGAGCAAAATTAGTTTCCGATGCTTGTTTTTTATCCGGTTTAAAACAAATTGAAACCGTTTTGGATGGTGAAAAGCAAGAAGCTTGGCGACCAAATGTTGTTTATCATTACATACAATGGAAAGATTTGAAACCCGATTTTGTGGTGGATATTACAGGATTTATGGATAAAAAAGTACAAGCAATTATGGCGTATGATTCGCAATTTTATAATCCAAATTCTGATGAAATGGTTACGCCAATTGCTACCAAAAACTTTTTAGACAGCATAAAATACCGTTCGCAAGACTTAGGAAGACTTATTGGAACTGACTTTGCTGAAGGATTTACTGTTGAAAGATATGTGGCTGTCAATAGCTTAGAAGATTTAATTTAAATTATTTTAAAAATCTTTGCAAAATCAAAGGTTTACACTATATTTGCACTCGCAAAATCAAATGGTGATTGTAGCTCAGTTGGTTAGAGCGTCGGATTGTGGTTCCGAAGGTCGCGGGTTCGAGACCCGTCTTTCACCCAGAAATACAAAGCTTCGAGGAAACTCGAGGCTTTTTTTGTTTTTAATAAAAATTAAATTACCAAAAAATATTTTTTCAAAACTTTTTTTGCAAATTTATAATTCAATTTTAATCAAAATTATTATGGGATCATTTGTAATAAGCAAAAGAAAAAACGGAGAATTTCAGTTTGTCTTAAAAGCCGGAAACGGACAAGTTATTTTGTCAAGTGAAGGCTATACAACCAAAGCGGCATGTGAAAACGGAATTGAATCAGTTCGTAAAAACGCACAGGTTGACGCACGTTTTGAACGTTTAGAATCAAAAAGTGGGAAACCTTATTTTAATTTGAAGGCCACAAACGGACAAATTATTGGAAACAGTGAAATGTATGAATCCGTTGCTGCAAGAGATAACGGAATTGCTTCTGTTGCTAAAAATGCACCGGATGCTACTGTAAAAGAAGAATTAGAATAATCTATACATTATACATTTGAAATGAAAAGCTCTGAATTATCAGGGCTTTTTATTTTAAGCTTTGATAAAGTGAAAATATCCCTATCAAGAAAATTAGAATTAGAGCAATTTTTTTAAATCGTTCTTGTGGAATTTTTTCCAACAATTTTTGTCCCAACCAACTGCCAATAAAACCAATGATGAATAAATAGGGGATGTACATCAAAATGTCTTTTGTAATGTAACCATTGTCATAATAAACAAAAGTTCTTGATACATCAATCATCATATCAATTGATGCAGAGGTGGCAACAAAGACGCTTTTTTCTAAATTAAATGCCGCCATTGTTATTCCTCTAATGGCTCCACCTGTCCCAATTAATCCGGCTGAAAATCCTGAAATTGCACCACCAAAAACAGTTTCCTTTCTTCCAGGTGGAATGATGAGTTTATCTTTTACCAAAAAAAGTAAACTTAGCGAAATAAGAAAAAAACCAAGCGAGATTTCTAAAATTTGACTATCAAATAATGAACTTAAATATCCACCAATAATTACAAAAATGACCGATGGAATACCCATTTGTAGAATCAGTTTTTTATCCAAACCTTTACGAAACAAATAGATTTTAGATACGTTACTGGATAAATGAAATACAGCAGTAATTCCTAAAACGGTATGAAAATCGAAAAATAAGGTAGCAAATGGCACGAAAAATACAGAAGAACCAAAACCACCTATTGTACCTATTATTTCGGCTAATAAAGTGAGTAGTAAAAAAAGTATAAGAGTACTACTGTCCATTTTGAGGGATTCTTCACTAAAAATACAAAAAAAAACGCAATTGATTCAGAATTGCGTTTGATTTATTTTTATGGATTTATTTTCCGTCTTTATCTACCTTTGGACGTTCATTTACATTTGCTAATTCCCAAGCAACGGCAAAAGCTAATTTTGTTCGTTTAGTTAACAAAGGATAATCAATTTTATCGGGAGTATCGGTTGGTTTGTGATAATCGTCATGAACACCATTAAAATAAAAAATCGCCGGAATTCCTTTTTTGGCAAAATTGTAATGGTCAGAACGGTAGTAAAAGCGATTTGGATCATTCAAATCGTTGTATTTATAATCTAATTCCATTCCGATGTATTTGGTGTTGGCTTCTTCGGAAATTCGATGTAAATCACTGCTTAATCGATCAGAACCTATCACATACACATAATTATCATTGTTTTCCTTTTCATAACCTCTTCTTCCAATCATGTCAATATTTATATTGGTAATGGTATTCGCTATGGGGAATAAAGGATTTTCTGCATAAAAACGAGAACCATGTAAACCGTGTTCTTCTCCGGTTACGTGTAAGAAAAGGATTGAACGTCGAGGGCCATTACCGGCTTTTTTTGCTTTTTGAAAAGCTGCCGCAATTTCTAATAAAGCAACTGTTCCAGAGCCATCATCATCAGCACCGTTATATACTTCGCCATTTTTCATTCCAACATGATCATAATGAGCTGAAATTACTACTATTTCATCCTTTTTATCCGTTCCTTCAATAAAGGCCCAGATATTTTCTGAATCACCCAATTTTGGACTAAATTGTGTTTTAAAATAAGCAGATGGAATGGGTTGATAAAACGATTTAGCCCCTTTTGGGTAGGAAATTCCCATTGCTTTATATTGTTGAATCAAATATTCACCTGCCTTCTTTTGTCCGGGTTCTCCGGTATTTCTTCCTTCCATTTCATCAGAAGCAACAATGTAAAGGTGTTTGCTTAAATTTGCGGCTTTGATTTCAGAAAGATATTTTTCAGGAGTAACTTCTTTTGATGAATTTTTGTTAGATGAACATCCAACCAATAATAGTGCGATTAAAGCAGCACTTAAAAGGTGTTTTTTCATTTTTTGATTAATTAATAGATGAACAAAAGTAACAAAGTTAACTTACAAAACCTCTTTCAAAAAAGATAAAAAATGTTCAAAAGAACGTTTGTCGGCACTTTCATTATATGCAGCACCTCGTGAATTATCATTTCCGGCTTTTTTATTTGTAAAGGAATGTACGGCTCCTGAATAATAAATCATTTGCCAATCGGCTTTGGATTCTTTCATTTCTTGTTGAAAAGCCAACACTTCTTTTTCCGGTACAAATGGATCATCGGCACCATGTAACACTAATACTTTAGCTTTTATTTCAGTTGTTATTCTATCTGAGGCTTTGACTAATCCACCATGGAATGAAACTACTCCTTTTACATTCATTCCGGCTCTTGCGACTTCGATAGCACCTGATCCACCAAAACAATAGCCAATAACAACAATGTTGTCTTTATTAGCTCCATTTTTTACCAATTGATCCAAAGCCAATTGAATTCTTCGATGGTAATCCGCTACATTATTTTTGTAGAAACCGGCTTGTTGTCCTGCTTCTTTGGAATTGGTAGGATAATTTCCTTCCCCGTAAATATCGGCAATAAAAGCATAATAACCTAAATTAGCTAAATTTTGTGCTACCTCTTTAGCGTGTTCATCAATTCCCATCCAGGCCGGAAGGATTAAAATTCCGGGTTGATTAGCTAATGATTTTGACGGTGAAATGACAAAACCATTTAATTTTTGATTGCCATCTTGATAGGTTATAGGTTTTAGTTGAGCGTGCAGAGGAAGTGTAATCAACACAGTTAACAAAATGATTTTTTTCATGATTTTTTTCTGACAATTTACAAAAAACATGCTTATATAGTGATTTTAACTTTCATTTTTTGTAACTTTTGTTACATTGTTAGGTTTTCTGAAACTTTAATTTTATAAAATATTCTGGATTTAAGATTATATAAATTACATTTACATAGTAAACAAGTACTAGTAAAACGCATGAAAGAACTATTACACAAAACGTACGGCTTTATTTTTGAAGAAAAATTAATTGAAGAGATTGCAACAGTTTCCTTACTTCGAGACTTTGAAGAAGGTGACATCTTAATTGACTTTGGCGATTATATTAAAAAAATGCCATTGTTGTTAGAAGGGGCAATTAAGATTTTGAGGGAAGATTTTGATGAAGGTGAACTGCTTTTGTATTTTATTGAAAAAGGCGATACTTGTGCAATGACAATGGCCTGTTGTATGGGCGAAACAAAAAGTGAAATTCGTGCCGTTGCAGAAACCAAAGGAAAAGTCATCATGATTCCGGTATATAAAATGGAAGAATGGCTCGGAAAATATAAAAGTTGGAGAAATTACGTTTTTAATAGCTACAATAATCGTTTAAAAGAAATGTTGAACGCCATTGATAACTTGGCTTTTATGAATATGGACGAACGATTAATTACTTATTTACAAGATAAATCTAAAATTTTACATTCAAAAGAAATTCATACTACGCATCAAGAAATTGCGTATGATTTGCATACTTCCAGAGTAGTAATTTCCCGATTATTGAAAGCATTAGAAAAAGAGGGAAAAATAAAACTGCATCGAGCTTCTATCGAATTGAATTAAGTTTAGTATCAAAAGTTACATTTCTATCCCCTAAACTCCTTTACATTTGACAAAAATATAAAATGGAAATCACTCAACTTATTGGTTATTTATTAGCGATTTTAGTCGGTATTTCGTTGGGTCTAATAGGGAGTGGAGGTTCAATATTAACAGTTCCGATATTAGTTTACATCATGGCAGTTGAACCGGTTTTGGCCACCGCTTATTCCTTATTTATTGTTGGTTCAACCGCTTTGGTTGGTGGAATTCAAAATGCTTTACTCAAAAAAGTTGATCTTAAAACGGTACTCATTTTTGGTATTCCCTCCATTGGTGCGGTTTATTTAACACGGGCTTTTTTGGTTCCTTTTATTCCAGATGAATTATTTGCTATTGGTGATTTTACTTTCACAAAACCGATTGCTTTGATGCTTTTATTTGCCGTTGTTATGATTATGGCATCTGTTTCTATGATTAAACCATCCAAAGTGAAAAGCGATGAAAGTGTTCCGATGCAGTACAATTTACCCCTGATTTTTTTGGAAGGTACGGTGGTTGGAGTTTTAACCGGATTAGTAGGTGCCGGAGGTGGATTTTTGATTATTCCTGCTTTGGTTTTATTAGCCAAAATGCCTATGAAATTAGCAGTTGGCACATCCTTATTTATCATTGCTGCAAAATCATTAATTGGCTTTTTAGGTGATTTAAATGGAACTCAAGCAATCGATTGGCATTTATTGATTTATTTTACATTTACTTCAATTATTGGTATTTTCATTGGCATTTTTCTTTCCAAAAAAATCAATGGAAACAAGCTGAAAACCGGTTTTGGTTGGTTTGTACTTTTGATGGGAATTTACATCATTCTAAAAGAATTAGTTTTATAATTGCAAATGATTTCAAAGGAAACATATCCGGGAATTTTATTTACTCTCTTCATTGCAACTTTAGCATGGATTGTGTGTTTGATTTTTCCGTTTTTAAATAGCATTTTGATAGGCTTACTTTTCGGAATCATTATTGGGAATTTTTTTAAACTTCCTACTCAATTTTCTAATGGAATTAGTATTTCGGGTTCAAAAGTGTTAGAATTTTCCATTCTTTTTTTAGCTGTTGGAATCAATTATACTTACATGGGAAAAATTGGTTGGGAAAGTTTTATGTTGGTAGGTATAGTTGTTTTTTTGGTACTTATTTTCAGTGTTTTTCTTTCCAAAAAAATGAATTGTCCCAGCACCGTTGGTTGGATGGTTGGTTTTGGAACCGCCATTTGTGGTTCTAGTGCCATTGCTGCATTAGCTCCAAGTTTGAAAAATAATAAAGAAGAAACCGGAATTGCTTTGGCTGTGGTAAATCTTTTTGGAACACTTGGCATGTTGTTTTTACCTATTTTAATTGGACTGTTTTCATTGTCAACCACAGAAATTAGCCTTCTTCTTGGTGGAACTTTGCATTCTGTTGGAAATGTTGCCGGAGCCGCATTTGCAGTTTCTGATGCTGTTGGTGAGCAGGCGATAACCATTAAATTGGCAAGAGTAGCCTTATTATCACCGGGATTAATATTTTTTAATTTTTTAACTCGTGATAAGAATACAATCAAAAATTGGAAAAGTTATTTTCAATTACCTTGGTATTTATGGGGTTTTATACTCATTACCATTTTGGTTTCTATTATTCAAGTGCCTGATGCTTTTTTAAAATTTTCATCTGAAGCAGGCAAAGTTTTACTTACTATTGCTATGACCGCCATCGGATTGAAAGTTAGTTTTTCATCTTTAATCCAATCCGGAAAAAAAGGATTGTTCTATGGATTAATCATTTTTATGGTACAAATATTGTTCATATTAATTGGTATTTTGTTTTTAGATTAATCACATTCACAATAAAAAGCATTGAAACATCCATCATGATAATCATTTTATAGATGTTTTTAAATGTTACTCATATTTTTATGTATGGGTTAAAGTTTTGTAAAACCTTAGACTGTTTAAAATAGTCCTTTATTATTTTTTATCTTTGTAACTAATGTTACATCTTACTTTGAGGAAGAAATGTAATTTTACCCAAAATAATACGATTATGAAAATAGAACAAATTTATACCGGTTGTTTAGCTCAAGGAGCATATTATATTGAAAGTCAAGGTGAAATTGCGATTATAGATCCTTTGCGTGAAGTGCAACCTTATTTAGACAAAGCTGAAAAAGCCAATGGTAAGATTAAATATATTTTTGAAACGCATTTCCATGCCGATTTTGTGAGTGGGCATGTTACGTTAGCTGAAAAAACAGGTGCTCCAATTATTTTTGGTCCAAATGCAAATCCAACTTTTAAAGCTCATATTGCTAAAGATGGTGAAGTTTTCCAATTAGGGGAAATTACTATTACGGTTTTGCACACACCGGGACATACCATGGAAAGTACAACCTATTTATTAAAAGACAAAAACGGAAAAGATCACGCTATTTTTAGTGGAGATACACTTTTCCTTGGTGATGTTGGTCGTCCGGATTTAGCTCAAAAAGCGGCTTCAATGACTCAAGAAGAATTAGCCGGTTTACTATTCGATAGTTTACGTACTAAGATTATGCCATTAGCGGATGATGTAATTGTTTATCCTGCACACGGAGCCGGTTCAGCATGTGGAAAAAATTTAAGCAAAGAAACGGTTGGTACGATTGGTGAACAAAAAGAAACCAATTATGCGTTAAGAGCCAACATGACAAAAGAAGAATTTATCAAAGAAGTTACCGATGGATTATTGCCACCACCGGCATACTTTCCGATGAATGTAAAATTGAATAAAGAAGGTTACGAAAATGTTGAAAACATTATCAAGGAGGCACAAGCTTTTGAACCGAATGTTTTTGAAACGGTTGCCAATGATACAGATGCATTAGTATTAGACGTGCGTCATCAGGATGATTTTGCTAAAGGACATATTCCAAAATCTATTTTTATTGGCATTGATGGACAATTTGCTCCATGGGTTGGTGCATTGATTTTAGATTACAAACAGCCTATTTTGCTTGTTACACCAGAGGGTAGAGAAGAGGAAACCATTACTCGTTTGGCACGAGTTGGATATGATAATACTATTGGATACTTAAAAGGTGGATTTGATGCTTGGAAAAAAGCCGGAATGGAATATGACACGGTTACCTCAGTTGATGCTCCTGTTTTAGAAGAAAAAATAAATAAAAATGCATTGGTTTTTGACGTTCGTAAACCGGGTGAATATGCTTCTGAACACATTGTAGATGTTCCGTCAACTCCTTTAGACTTTTTGAATGAACATTTAAGCGAATTTCCAAAAGAAAAAGATTTTTATGTGCATTGTGCAGGTGGTTACCGCAGTATGATTGCTGCATCTATCTTGAAAGCAAGAGGGTATCACAATGTAATTGATGTAAAAGGGGGATATGCTGCAATAAAAAATACCGGTATCAAAAGAACAGCTTATGTTTGTCCAAGTACTTTATAATATAATAATGTGATGAAAAAAATAATTTATGTTCTACTAGTTTTCATTTCAGTTGCTTGTCAATCGCAGCAAAATCCGAAAGTGAAAGTACTTCCTGCAAAGGAATATAAAACACTACTTGCAAAAGAAAAAGTGCAATTAGTAGATGTAAGAACTCCTGATGAATTTTCGGCTGGAGCCATAGCCGGAGCGGTTAACATTGATGTAAATAATGATGCCGTATTTGAAAAAGAAATACAAAAATTAGACAAATCTAAACCGGTTTATATTTATTGTAGAAGTGGTGCCAGAAGTCAGAAAGCTGCTCAGAAAATGGCAGAAATGGGATTTACATCTATAATAGATTTACAAGGGGGTTACATGGCTTGGAATTAAATATAGAATAAAATGGCAACTTTTCAAGAATTGATACAATCAGAAAAACCTGTTTTGGTTGATTTTTTTGCCACTTGGTGTGGTCCATGTCAACAATTAGGGCCTATTTTAAAAGAAGTGAAAGACGAATTGGGAGACAACGTTAGCATCTTAAAAATTGATGTGGATAAAAATCAACAATTAGCTGCACAATAACAAGTGAGAGGAGTTCCCACCATGTTACTGTTTAAAAACGGTAAGCAGGTTTGGCGACAATCGGGATTGGTTTTTAAAAATGATTTAGTTAGGGAAATAAAGAATTATTTTTAAATTATTCAATTATAAGTTTCTTCATTACATTGTCTTTTTCTGAAATAATATTAACAAAATAAGTACCTTTTGAAAGATAAGAAACATCTACTTTTTGAAACTTATTTTCAAGTATATATTTTTTAATAATTTTACCAGTTAAGTCATAAATGAATAAAGAAATAGATTTGTACTCAGTTATATTTTCAGAACGAATATAAAATGATTCATTTGTCGGATTGGGATATAAATTTATTTTATCAACATTTATATCTGACAATGATAGAGTACAATTCGTCAAATCCCCGGGTAAATTGTTGTCTAACCAATTCATTCTGGTTGTTATCCAATTCTTGAATTTTATAATTTGTCCTTCAAAAGTAGTAGGGTCATTTTCCAGTTCAGGTGTTCCGGTATTGATTCCTAAATTTCCCCATCGTTCAAATTGTCTAGCTTGTGCTTGTTGTAAAAAGGCAGCATTTGAATCGATATAAGCATTTAGTGCTGATTCACTCAACAGTGTTTGACGCAAGTTATGCCATCTGCATTTTAATTCATTTTGAAAAGCAGGATCTTGAAGCAGGCGAACAAACCAACCGGTAGAATTATTATCCGGATTGCAATCATTTATCAAATGTGCCCAACCCGAACCATCTGTTGTAGCCAATATTCCGCATTCATTAATGTTTTTCCATGCCCAATCAAAATCCCATACGGGACCGGCTTTCAATTTGGCCATTTGGTTATTACTGTCTTTATCTTTATGAAAATAACTGCTTTTTTTGAAACCATCGTTATTTCTGGATAATTCATTAATAATAAAATAATCGATAAATGAATTTGTATCCATATACTTTCGATAACCATCGGTTAAAGAAGTAAAGTTTGGACTATACAAAGCAGTTTCGAAATCGTTAATAAATGACTGAATATAAGCTTGCTGTTGTGCACTAATGTCTTCCGGTTTTGGATAGTGATAAACCAATCGAACATCTAATTCCGGATGGTCAATTGGACTATAATTCAATTGCCAACTATCATTGTCACTCCATAAATCATTTTTGAGAATATATCCACCGGTCAAATCATTCCCGGTGTTTTCATCGGGGTCTAATTTTGCAACATCAATTCGGTTGTTGTCTCTTTTGAGGCTTTCCATCCAAATATAAACTCCTTGATAAGTTCCATTTATTACAACTTCACAGTATTTATGTCGAGCAGCATAATGACCCATGTTTTGAAATAGAGAATAGGCGAGTGTATTTCGCATAAAAGCCTTGTCATTATAACTGGCTATCAATACCCAATCATGTTCTTCCGGCATTCCAAAAACAGAAACATCTGATTCCTCAAATGAAGCATCCAGTGTTTCAATTTTAAAAGGTCTCTGAGGTAATATTTGAGAGTAATTTCCTCTGTACTCGATGTTTATATTTCCATTATACTCATTTGGAGAGTCATTTATCATATTCATATTTCCCTCACCATTGTATATTATTCCCATTGTTGCATTTATTGACGGCTCATCTTGTATAGTCAAACCATTTGTATTAATTACAATTATCGGAAGATTAGACGAAGTAAACACAAATGGAGTAGGTGCATCTTCCCCAAAAGTAATTGACCAATTTAAAACAGAACCAGTGTCTGCATCCGGATAAGTATCAATGATTCGAAGTTTCCAAATGCCATTCCCGTTTTGATTACTATTGAAGTTGCCTATTGTTTCTTGAGGCTTAAACTGACCCGTATAAGGTGGATTTCCAAAATTTATTGATGTTGCAGCCGTTTGGCTCAAACAAGTATTAGTAAAGTTATCTCCATCACCACCAATTCCAGAGAACAGATTGACTTGTGTACCGGATGGTGAAATTAGAAATACATTTAAGTCTGAATTCCAAGTATGGGTAATGTTCAAACAAACCTCTTTTAAGCCAAGGGTGGAAGACAATGTATTTAACGAGACGTCATTTACTATTAAGTCATAATCATTAGGTTGACCGTCATCGGTAATGTTCCCGACACTTCCGGAAAAAGTTTGACCGTTTACAACCGTCAAAATAAACATTAGTAATAAAGTAAAATAGTGTCTCATTTGATTTAATTTTTAACAATAAATATCAATTGTTTCAATCAATATTTTCCATTCAACAATTCGCCTCCAATAGTTGATTTGGCTTCAATTCCTAACTTTTTCATCATTTCATAGGTTGTGCAAACCGCAGCAGAAGTTACCGGAATACCACATTCGGCTTGAATCAAATCGATAGCTTCTAACGAAGGCATTTGCACACAAGCGGAAGCCACTAAAACGTCGACATCAGTTAAATCCAATTGTTTGTAGATTTCCAATAAATTCATTGGATTTTGAGCCGCGACTTCTAAATTATCTGGAATTTCCAAAGCAATACTTTCTTTCACTTTGATGCCCTGGTGTTCAATATAATCCACCACTTTATCCGTGAGTGGTCGCATATAAGGTGTAATGATGGAAATTTGTTTCGCTCCTAATACTTTCAATCCGTTAATCAAAGCTCCTGCAGAGGTCACGATAGGAGTAGGGAAGTCGTTGGCAATGGTTTCTTGATGCAAATTCACTTCGGAAACGCAATGATAGCCACGCCCCATACTCATAATGGCTACTAAACAAGCATAGCCCATCACATCTACATGAGCATCGGATAATTCTTGTGCACATTTCAAACTCATCGCATCCATGGCTTCCAGCTCTTCTTTGGTCACTTTTTTCATTCGCATGCGGCTGGAATGAAAGGTGAATCGTTCCGGTAAAATGGTTTCCCTGGCTCTGAAAATGGCTGGGATTTCAGTTTCCATGGTGATGTTGGAAGAGGGGACGATTTGGCCTATTTTGTATTTTTTCATGTTTGTTTTTTTAACCGCGAAGAGCACAAAGGTTTACGCAAAGTTCGCAAAGTCTATTGTCTTTTCTCTATATTCTTAACTATTAATTTCCTTCACCGTATTTACAATCGTTCCAATTCCTTCTACAGTTGCTTCCACCACATCGCCATCCCACATCCATTCTTGTGGATTACGGCCTGCACCTACTCCGGATGGTGTCCCGGTAGCGATAATGTCGCCGGGTTCTAAAGTGAAAACGGTACTTAAGTCTTCAATCAAATCATGGATGTTAAATAGCATGAATTTGGTGTTGGAATTTTGTTTTTCCACACCATTCACTTTTAATGATAAATTCAAGTTGTGCGGATTTGGAATTTCATCTTTGGTTACAAGATACGGACCCATTGGAGCAAACGTATCTTGTCCTTTAGATACAATCCATTGTCCTTCACGTCGGCAATCACGAGCAGAAATGTCATTAATAACGGTGTAACCAAAAACATAATCCATAGCATTTTCTTTCGGTACATACTTACCATATTCACCTATAACGACAGCCAATTCCACTTCCCAGTCTAATTGTTGGGTCAGTTTTGGGTTTAACAAAATATTGGTATTGGTACCGGTTACCGTTGTAGGTGGTTTTGAAAAAATGATTGGTTTTTGAGGTAGTTTGCCAGTCGTGTCGAGAGTTCTCGCACTTTCGGCAACGTGTTCTGTGTAGTTTAAACCAATTCCGATAATGTTTTTTCGAGGACGTTGGATTGGGGCTAAAATTTCAATTTCGTCCAACGAATAACCTATTTGTTCAAAGTCGATTTCACGTGTATCTTTGATCATTTCGGTAATTTCTTCGATGATTTCAAATCCTAAATCAATCAAATCCAACATATCAATTGGTAAAGGGAAATTAGAGATTTCACCAAAATCTTCCATGTCGATGACAAGGTTGTTGTGTAAAAAGCCTAATCTAGGTTCGGTTTCCGGGGTTTTATAGGTAAGTAGTTTCATTTTTAAGGTGCTAAGGTTATATGTAGAAGTGAAAACGTATTATTCTATTTTCACAATTTGAGTGGTTGAATTATCTTTAGATTTTACTTCCAGTTCATAGGATTGATTACTTTTTCGAAATCTTTTGATTTTCACAATATCACAAAAATCCATTTGATCAAGATAAAAAGAATCTACCCTAATTATTTCGTCTCCAAACTTAATTTTTTCGCGAAGCTGTTCATTCCAAACAAATCCAATGGAATATTTATTATCCAAAATTGTTGCACTATACATTGGAGCTTTTTTATCTAATACGATAGATTCATTGGCTTCGTAATAAAATTTTTTGTTTTTAAAATCAATAATGATATCGCCATGTTGCAACAAATCTAATCCAATTCGAGAATTATTATCATCTGTAGTATTGCTTATTAGGTTTTTAAAGGTGGTATTGTTTAATTTGAAAAACGGTAAATTAAATAGTACTTGTTCATTAACAGGAGCTGTTCCAAAAAGGCCAATACTATTTGAACCGGAGCTTCTTGATAATTCGTTCCAAACATTTTCTTTGGAAAGTATGCCGAAAGCCCTTTTTGACATTTCAAAAAAGCCATCCATTCCGGTATCAATTAAGACATCTTCAACTACACGATTTTTTTTATCCGAAGAATAATCCACTTCAATATATGGGGATTTTTGTTGTCCAATTAATAATAACTTTGAAGGCTTAGATTGTGGATTTAATTTCTTGATATCATCAGTAACAATAATCTTTTTGTTTTTTAAACTGATTTTTAGAATTGATTTATGAAATAAATTGCTCCCAATAAAACCATCCATTTTAAAGCATTTCAATATAAAATGATTTTCTAAATCACTAACTAATGCTACATTGTTTTCAAAAGATAAATCACCAAGCTCTATTGATTGAATGGCTACTAATTCCATTTCATCTGATTGACTATTGGCATCAGATACTATTATCTTTTTTGATTTAGTAGAATTTATATCTTCTAAAACTCTTTTTGAAATTACGTTGGGTGCACCGGTATCTAACAAAAATGAATACGTTTTATTATTGATAACCACAGGAAGCATAATTTTATCATTGACTATCTCAAAATCAATTTCCTGATAATAATCTTTTTGATTTATTTTCCCTTTATCTAAAGCTAATTTTTGGGAAAATACTGGACTTGATAGAAATAAAAATACCAGTAATTTGCTTAATCTTATCATTTACTTATATTTTTTATATTATTGAAAACCATTGTTTTCAGAATACTCTTTTTCCTGATACAATCCCAATCCTTCAATTACAGGTAAATCATTAAACGCAAACAAACAAGCGTCTTCCGTTTCAGAAAGGTTATGATGCTCGTGCCAAGCCCAAGATGGTACACAAAATATATCGCGTTCCTGCCAATCAAAACGTTGCCCGTTGATGATGGAATAGCCTTTTCCTTTGGCACATTGATACACAAAAGAACCGGTATGCTTATGAGCTTTTCCTTTAAAACCTACTGGTAGCAATTGCATCGAAGCTCCCATCGTCTGCATGACGTGTCCACCCGTTAACGGATTGGAATACTTCATAAAAATCCCATCAAACGGATTAGGTTTATTCACTTTTTGAGCTTCCAACAAAGCCGGATAGACTTTTGACCAAGAATATTTAAACAGAGGTGAATATTGTTTATCCCAAGTTTTGTCTGCAGGAAGGAGTCCGGCACAGCCATAGGTCATTGGAGAGTAGTTTAATGGAGCTGTCAAGGGTTGTTTGCCATCATAAACTGCATAATCATTCGCTTCCAAAGCATTTACTAACGGAATATCGAGACCATCTTGCCAGATGCAAGTTTTTCCACCTTCTTCAACACCATGTTCGTGCCAAGTGGAGTTGGGAGTAATCACAAAATCGTTGACTTCCAACATAATTTTATTGCCATCTACCACCGTGTATCCTTTTTCGCCTTCCATGATGAAGCGTAAGGCAGAGGCTCGATGGCGATGAGCAGACGTAAATTCTCCTGGACGAGTCACTTGAATGCCGGTGTAAAGCCAACCTACAGCAGCAGCGACGTCTTTTCTTCTGTCATTCACCAAATACACCACCCGTCGTCCGGCTTGTTCCGGAGTTACGAGTTCTGAAGATTTAAGGACTAATTCGCGTAAACTATCATATTTCCACAACATTGGAACGGAATTAGCTCGTGGTTCCCAAGGTTCAATATCGTTGGCAACTGTCCATAAAGCACCTGCTCCAAGGTTTTCTAATTCTTTATAATATGCTTTTAGTTCCTCGGAATCTTGCACTCGTGCTCTTCCGTAAACGTCGTCTGAATGTTTTGCGTCCATGTGTTGTTGTCTTAATTCTTAATACTTCAATCTTAATTATTGCTTATTAAACTCCTCATGATTATCAATAAACGTAATCTTTCTTGTAGGAGCGGTATTCACCCGTAAATCAAAGATATCAAATCGGTTGTAATGCCCCAAAATATCATGCATTTGTTTCGGTTGGATGCATTTTTCCAAATCGATGTCGGCATACACAATTCCTTCATCATCAATCAAAGGTTCACCTACAACCGCTCCGTTTGGACCGATAATTCCTGAGAAAGCGGAACTTTTTCGAGTCAATAAATCTTCAATATTCGGAACATCGGGTTTTAAAACATCCATAATTTCTTTAGAAATCGTGGAGCAGGAAACAATGGTAAATAATTTCCCTTCAAACGAATGTGCCGCAGCACGAATTTTAATCGCTTCCGCCATGTTGTAATCGGGTGGAGCAACAGGAAGTGAAATATAGTTGGCAATGTGAATCAATTCGCCTTGCGATAATAACGTAAATCGAGCTAATGTATTGGTGTTTTCGCCACAAGCTAAGGTGCCAATTGGACCGATTTCGGTTTTATATACTTTTAAGGATGAACCATCACCACTTGACCACGTTAGTTTTTCTGCCCAAGTGGGGACTAACTTTCGGTGTTTTCCGATAAGCGTTCCGTGGTTATCGATGATAAGATTGGTATTGTAAATTTCGCCATAACTATCGCCGCGTTCATTGATTCCGATAACCACGTGCATATTGAACTCTTTTGCGGCTTGGAATAACGGTTTCATCGACTCATCCGTTACAGCAACTGAATTTTTATATAATTGTTCATACCATTTGCTGCCTTGCACGGGTGTCATAATCCAATTCCAATACGGATATCCGGCCACAAAAACTTCCGGAAATGCAATCAATTGAGCTCCGTTTGAACTAGCTTCTTTAATGAAAGAAATCGCTTTTTCAATGGTTTTATCAACGTTTAAAAAAATGGGGGAGGTTTGAACGGCGGCAGCTTTGAATTTTGGAAAGGTCATTGGGATAGTATTAAGATGGAAGTATTAAGTAGTAAGACAAAAGTATTAAGTAGTAAGACTGATGAATCTTGAAATTTTCTCTTTCATTTCATCCGAAAAGCCTTCTGCTTTGATTTTTTCTCGGTCTTCAGCGATTTTTACGTTGACTAAAGTTACTTCACCTTCTAAAACGGTTACTTCTTTTTCATTCACAAATTGAAATCCGCACAAAACAGAGGCAAAACCAATGTCTTTAACCCATAATTTTTTAGTCAGAACTTCTCCCAATCGAGCGGGATTTTTGAATTGAATTTTCAAATCTACTGTAGGAATTCCATTCGTTTCATGCATTTTTGAAAACGGTCTGTCGAGAGCTTCTTCAAACCAATCTTCTACTAAGTCATTGAGCATTTCCAAAAATCTTGGATAAAACACAATGCCTGCGTAGTCAATGTGTTTGAATTTTATTTTTTCTTGTTTGATGAAAATCATACTTCTTGTTTTGTCTTAATACTTAATACTCCCATCTTAATACTTCCTACTTCAATTTAAACCTCTGGATTTTCCCCGTTTCCGTTTTAGGCAAAGCTTCCGTAAAATAAATCACTCTCGGGTATTTATAAGGAGCCGCTACTTCTTTGAACCAGTGTTGAATATGGTTTTTCATATTGTCTGTTGCTTTAGCTTTATCTTTTAGAACAATATGAGCACAAACCAACATGCCACGTTCATCATCGGGTAAACCTACCACGGCACATTCCAGAATTTCTTCGTGGGTTAAAAGTACGGATTCTACTTCAATTGCCGCAATATTATATCCGGAAGAAATAATCATATCATCACCACGAGCCACAAACCAAAAGTAACCGTCTTCGTCTTGCTTGAAAATATCGCCGGTAATGTTCCAACCATTTTGAACGTATTCTTGCTGTTTTTCATTCCGATTTAAATATTTACAACCTGTGATTCCACGAACGGCTAATCGACCGGGTTCATTTCTGTAAACTTCATTGCCATTACTGTCTATAATTTTTGCTTCATATCCGGCTATCGCAACTCCGGTCGATCCGGGTTTCATGTTTTCTTCGTTGGAAGAAATGAAAATATGTAACATTTCGGTAGCTCCAATGCCGTCGATAATTTTTAATCCGGTGGCGTTGTACCAATCTTCCCAAACTTTTAATGGCAAGGTTTCTCCGGCTGAGACACATTTGCGTAAGCTGGAAATATCATAGTCTTTCACTTTTGTAGTGATGATTCGCCAAGCCGTTGGGGCCGTGAAACAAATGGTGATTTTATGGTCTTGAATGGCTTGCAACAAAATATCCGGTGTAGGTTTTTCAATTAAAAATGTGGAAGCACCAAAATACATTGGGAACAAAACCAATCCACCCAAACCAAATGTAAAACCGATAGGAGGACTTCCTGTAAATATATCATTAGCAGTCGGTTGAAGCGAATAAGCTGGAAAAGCCTCGCAAATATTCAAAATATCTTTATGATAATGAGCCGTCATTTTAGGTAAACCGGTTGTTCCCGAAGTAAAACCGATTAAGGCTACACTATCAGCTTTAGAGTGAAAATTGTCAAATGTTTTCGGTTTGGAAGCCATCAATTGTTCCAATTGGGCATTACCATAAAAACAGGTTTTTTGAAGGAAATTCGATTTTACCAAATGCATTTCTTCTTCTAATTCTTTATCACATAAAGCAATGGAAATCTCCGCACAATCGATAATGGTTGTCAATTCTTTCGAACGCAGTAAAGGCATAGTTGCCACTACAATTCCGCCTGCTTTTAAGACCGCAAACCAGCAAGCTACCATCATGGGATTATTGGCCGAACGCAACAAAACCCGATTACCGGATTGTAGTCCTAAATCGTCTATTAAAACATGTGCAATTTGATTCGCTTTTTCATATAGGTCTTGATACGTCCAGGTTTCTTCAAAAGTACGTAGGCATGAAGCATTTCCATTTCCGTTTTGGATGTGAACATCTAAAAGACGTTCGACACAATTAAGCATTTCGGTTTCGTACTTTCCTTGCAAATAAGTAGGCTGCAAGTCGATGCTTGGTAGGGAATTGTGGGCGAAGTTGTCGTCAAAATGTTTCATGAGCTACGCTTTTAATTTTTTTACTTCTTTGGAATGAACTAGCGATTTCATTTGAGTAATGGCAACTTTATTGAGTTGAATAAGCCGTTCACTTTGTGACAAATTTTGTTGAATTAACAAAGCATTTATACTTTCCAAATTACTCAGGACTACTAATTGCTCCAAAGTGGCATAATCTCGAATATTTCCTTTTTGAGTCAAATTATTTTCTCTCCATTCCTTGGCGGTAATTCCAAACAAAGCTACATTAAGTAAATCCGCTTCATTGGCATAAACAAAACTCGCTTGTTGTTTTGTAATTTCAAGTGGAATTAAATTTTCCTTAATCGCATCCGTATGAATGTGATAATTAATTTTTGAAATCGTACGTTGTAAATTCCATTCTAAATTTAAACGATCGTTTTCACTTTCTTTTAATCGTTGGAATTCTTTGATTAAATACAACTTAAATTCAGGACTTAACCAACTACCAAACTCAAAAGCCAAGTCTTTGTGAGCATATGTTCCTCCGCCATACCTGCCTGATTTTGAATAAATACCGATTGCATTTGTTGCTTCAACCCATTTTTTTGGTGTTAAGTGAAAAGAATTTAAACCGGCTTCCTTTTTAAAGGTCTCGAATCCGCCACCTTTAAAATTTGGGTTGTGTATTTGTTCCCAAATACCTAAAAACTCCAATGTATTTCTGTTTCGCATCCAGCTGTAAATAAGGTCATCACCGCCAAATTTGGCAGTCATATCTGTCAATGAAATATAGTCATCATTATTTTTTGATGAAATAGTAATTTCAAAACCTTGAACTTCTATTTTAGATTTTATTTCCTTCATTTTTTAGTTGCTGAGTTGTTGAGAAACTGAGTTGCTGAGACTATAGATTAGTCTTTTTTATTACTCTTGGGTTTCAACGCTTTCTTCATTCCTTCCATTTGTTTTCGTTCTGCTGCTTTCAACGGATATAAATGCGAACTTCCCATTTTATATTGTAATGGAAGATCATCCGTTTGCACATTTTCGTACGCTTGAGCATTTCTAACAAAGTTAGCATCTGCTAATAATGGTCGGCCTAAGGCCACTAAATCGGCTCTTCCGTTTAAAATGATGGTGTTGATTTGATCAATGTCTTGGATAAATCCGGCTGTTATGGTTGGAATATGAACCGTATTTCGTACCAAATCAGAGAAAGGGGTTTGCCACATTCTGCCCATTTGCGGTTTTTGATTTGCCACCGTATTTCCGGTTGAAACATTAATAATGTCTGCTCCGGCGGATTTGAAAGCATTCGAAATGTAGATTACTTCTTCTTCTGAAATTCCGTTTTCAGCCCAATCAGAGGCGGAAATGCGAACGGACATAGGTTTTTGTTGTGGAAAAACATTTCGCATTTCTGAAAATACTCTTAATGGGAATTTGATTCGGTTTTCAATACTTCCGCCAAATTCATCTTTCCGACTATTGGTCAACGGTGATAAAAAAGAAGCTAATAAAAATCCGTGATGGGCTTGTAATTCAATCATATCAAATCCGGCTTGTTCAGCATTTTTGGTGGCTTGGACAAATTCAGCAGTAATTTGATTCATATGTTCCAACGTCATTTCCTTAGGAGTTGCCATGTTGGAATGGAAGGGAATAGTAGAGGCAGAGAGTAATTCCCAAGCCTTATCAATCGGTTCATTTTGTCCTTCCCATGGTTTTTTGATGGCACCTTTTCGACTGGAATGTCCGAGTTGGATTCCGATTTTAGTTTGTGTATGTTGATGAATAAAATCAGTAATTTTTTTCCATTCAACCACTTGATTTTCATTATAAATACCGGCACAACCTAAAGTAATACGTCCGGTTGGTGAAACCGCTGTCATTTCGGTTAAAATCAATCCCACTCCGCCGGTTGCTCGACTTCCATAATGTACCAAATGCCAGTCGTTTACCAAACCGTTTTCGGCAGAATATTGTCCCATCGGAGCCATGACAATTCGGTTAACCAATTCTAAATCTCTTAATTTAAAAGTAGAAAAAGCAGCTGATTTTGAGTTGAGAGTTGGAAGTTGGGAGTTGGGAGTTTCAAAAAATTCATTTAGAACTTTATCCGTAAATGATTTATCTCGAATTTGTAGATTTTCAAACGTCACTTTTTTGGAACGCGTCATGCAACCAAAAGCAAATTGATAAAAAGGATGTTGCATGTGTCTATCCATATTTTCAAACCAATCCAACGAAACCAGTGCGGCATATTGAATCATTTCTACCGTATTTCTTCGGGATTTGTCGTATTTTTCAAAAGCGGCTTGTATATTATTGGGATTGGCAATCACAGCATCTGACAAGCCAATTGCTGAATCCATCGCCAATTTTGTACCGGAACCAATAGAGTAGTGGGCGGTTGCTTTGGCATCACCCAATAAAACAATATTGTTGTGAAACCATTTTTCGTTGGTTACGTGCGGAAATTGTCGCCAATGTGATTTGTTGGAAATGAGTGGATGACCGTCTAATTCTTCTTGGAAGATTTCGGCTATTTTTTGAATGGTATCTTCTTCGTTAGTGACTTCAAAACCAAATTTTTGCCAAGTTTCATCACTACATTCAAAAATCCAAGTACTCATGCCTTCTTCGTATTGATAGGTGTGAGCTACAATAGTTCCGTGTGGAGTAGAGCGGAAAAAATAAGTAAACGCATCCAAGGGTTTGGTGGAGCCTAGCCAAACGAAGCGGTTCTTTTTAAGTTCGATTTTGGTGCCGAATTCAGAAGCAAATTGCGTTCGAATGGCACTCCCAATTCCGTCACAAGCCACAATAATATCTGAATCGGCAAACTGACTTAAATCGTCCACATTTTGTTCAAAATATAGATTCACGCCTTCTTCACGACAGCGTTGGTGTAATAATTTCAACAATGTTTTACGGGAACAACCGCAAAATCCGTTACCGGAAATGTTTACGTTTTGTCCGTCTCTAGCGATAATGATATCATCCCAATAGGCAAATTCACTTCGAATGAGTTCATACGATTGTACATCACGCATCAAGAATTCACCTAAGGTTTCATCGGAGAATACCACACCAAAACCAAAACTATCGTCGGGTTTATTGCGTTCGTAAACATCGATTTGGCAATTGGGCATTGCTTTTTTGGTTAATATGGAAAAGTAGAGTCCGCCGGGGCCACCACCGATTACGGTTATTTTTTTCATTTTATTTTTACACTGATTTCACAGATTTTCATAGATTTACAATCATTAATTTATGCTCTTTTAATCGAAAAGATTTCTCCCAACGTACTATAGTTCGAACCTGCTAAACGAGCAACAGGTTTATAAACATCCAAATTAATTCGGCTGTTTTCCATTAAAATGGAATCGTCAATATGTATCATTTTTATTTTTCCAATCACGATACAGGCACCACCTCCTTCATTATTATCCATAAAATAGTGATGAATCATTTCACATTCCAAATGAATCGGACTTTCTTTGACGCGTTTGGGTTTGATGAAAACAGAGTCGATAGGCGTGAGGTTGGTCAATTCAAATTCATCTACATCGGAAGGAACGGATGCGGAAGTGGCATTCATTTGTTCGACAACATCCATGGTTACCAAATTCACTACAAATTCACCATTGTGCAACACATTATTCAGTGTGTCTTTGTATTGATTATTATCTCTTCGGGTGGAAAACATCACACAAGGCGGATCGCTCGAAACCATATTAAAATAAGAAAAAGGTGCGAGATTATTGATTCCGTCTTTGTCAATGGTAGATATCCAACCAATTGGTCTTGGAATGATTGTTCCGGTTAATAGTTTATATAAAACAGAAGGATCTGTTTCATCCGTTTTGAATTGCATACGTTTAGTGTTGTTTCTACAAATTAAAGAAAATAGCATGAATATTTGCATATCCCTTAGGCTAAAATTTATCTTTTTTTAAATGAAAATGGTACAACTTATTACAATATACTGTTTTATTATAATTTAGCTATAATTATGAAGAGTATAATTTTTAGCCAATAAAATTAAGCACTTCATAAATTTTTATAAAATAAATTATAAAATATGCTTTTATTTTATTGCTAATTTAATATATTTATGCAAAATTTTTATATATGGAGATTTTAGCGTGTCCGAAATGCCAAAATAATCAAATTGTTAAAAGTGGCATTATTAAAGACAGACAAAGGTATTTATGCAAAAAATGCAATTATTATTTTACAGTCAATAAGTTAGGCAAAAAGATAGATGATTACTATGTGACGAAAGCACTTCAATTGTATTTGGAAGGGTTGAGTTACCGTGAAATTGAACGCATTATTGGGGTTTCACATGTAACGGTAAGCAATTGGGTGAAAGAGTTTAAAATCAAAAAACCCGCACATACTGACTATCATCCTACCTATAAGATTTATAATCATTTAGAACTGGTTGAATTCTTAAAAACCAAAGAGCATTTGAAGGGAGCCGGAATGATTATTACCGAATTAGGAGATAAGTTTATGTTGATAAAATGGGAGCGTTTTAAAGATTAACTATAGTAGTTTACAAAAATATATAACAGAATTTTTTTATGGAATTATTAAATAGAATTTAGTGGAGTCAAAAAAGACAAACTAACCCTTATTTAACCAAAATTCTATTTATGAAAAAAACTATTTTAATCCTTAGTCTTTTGATGTTTTCCGGACTTGTTTTTTCGCAAGGTTCACCGGATTACGGTGGCGGACTAAAATTTAATTTAAATCCGGAAGGAACCAAGTATATGCGATTTATTGCTTGGAATCAAATTTGGTTACGTTCCTCTGAAATGAATCCCGGAACCATGATTGGCGATGAAGCGATTACAAAGCAAGAAGACATTGGTCTTAGACGTTTGCGTTTATTGGCTTACGCACAAATTTCTCCGCGTTATATGATTGTAACACATATTGGTATTAACAATCAAACCTTTATTAATGGCGGTGCATCAGGTTCAGGTGGAACCGGCGGTTATGGTAATGGTAAAAAACCAGGATTATTTTTCCATGACGCATGGAATGAATACGCTGTTGTCTTGCCAAAAGAAGAAAAACCGTTTAGTTTGAGCATGGGAGCCGGTTTACATTATTATATGGGTTTATCTCGTTTGACAATGTCGTCTACATTAAATTATATGACCATTGATGCACCTATATTTAATTGGCCATTGATTGAAAACTCCGATCAATTTGCCCGTCAAATCGGAATTTTTGCCAAAGGAAAATACAATCGGTTTGAGTACCGTTTGAGTTTAAATAAACCTTTTGCTACCAACAATGTTCCGGTTGATGTAACAAATGCAGATTTGGCAAGAGCTGTAGATAATAATCACAATGCGAAATGGTCAAAAGCGGGTTATTTTGAGTACCAATTTTTTGACAAAGAATCTAATTTTCTACCATTCAAAGTAGGAAGCTATTTGGGAACTAAAAAAATGTTCAATTTAGGAGCCGGTTTTTACACTGCACCTAGTTCAACTAAAACTTCAGTAAATGGGATTGAAGAAAGGCATGCTACCAATTTATTTGCCGGTGATGTATTTGTGGATTTACCCATTGGAAATAAAGATAAAAAAATGGCTGTAACAGGTTATAGTGTTTTTTATTCCTATGATTTCGGTCCTAACTATTTAAGAAATATCGGAATCATGAATGAAGGTGTTGCCAATCCCGCATTTACCGGAGGTCAAGCATTAGCTGGAGCCGGAAATCTTCAGCCAATGATTGGAACCGGTTCGATTTGGTATACCCAAGCCGGAGTATTGTTACCGAATAAAAATGAAAAACCTAAAGTGAGAATTCAACCTTTTGCGGCATACACGTATAAAAATTTTGATGCTTTAGAAAAAGCCAGTAATCAATTTGATTTTGGAACCAATTTCTTTTTAGATGGTCACCATGCTAAAATTACCGCTCAATATTCTAATCGTCCGGTTTACACCGCGGTTGACAAAATAGATTCCTATAAAGGTGAGTTCTTATTACAATTACAAATATATTTATAACCAATAAAAACAATAATTATGAGTAACCAAGCTAACGCTACGGCCTATTGGAAGGAAAATTTGAAATACCTTCTTATCCTGTTAACAATTTGGTTTTTGGTATCATATGGTGCCGGAATCTTATTTAAAGATGCACTAGATGCTATAAAAATCGGTGGATTCCCGCTCGGATTTTGGTTTGCACAACAAGGGTCAATTTACGCATTTGTGATTTTGATTTTTGTGTATGTACGACTAATGAACAAATTAGATAAAAAATACGGATACGACGAGGAATAGGAATCAGTTTGCAGTGTTCAGTGCTCAGTTTAAAGTGTTCAGAATACAGTAATCAGTTAACTATTCATAAGAAATTATTAAAAATAAATAAAAACTCAGCTGTTCAGTACCTCGGCTACTCAGCAACTCAAAAAAATAAACAAAATGGATGTACAAATTTGGACATATATAATAGTAGGAGCTTCATTTGCTCTTTATATCGGAATTGCAATCTGGTCTCGTGCCGGATCAACAAAAGAATTTTATGTTGCAGGTGGAGGTGTTTCACCAATCGCTAATGGAATGGCTACTGCAGCAGATTGGATGTCAGCCGCTTCCTTTATTTCAATGGCTGGTATAATTTCCTTTGCAGGGTATGATGGTGCTGTTTACCTGATGGGATGGACCGGCGGTTATGTTTTATTAGCTTTATTATTAGCTCCTTATCTTAGAAAATTTGGAAAATTCACTGTGCCTGACTTCATTGGCGACAGATATTATTCCAAAACAGCTCGTTCTGTAGCGGTTTTTTGTGCCCTAATCGTTTCGTTTACGTATGTGGCTGGACAAATGCGTGGAGTAGGAGTAGTATTTTCAAGATTTTTAGAAGTTGATATTAATACCGGAGTAATCATCGGGATGGTAATCGTTTTGTTTTATGCCGTTCTAGGGGGAATGAAAGGAATCACCTATACACAAGTGGCTCAATATTGTGTGTTGATTTTTGCCTTTATGGTACCAGCCATTTTTATTTCCATTCAAATGACAGGCAATCCAATTCCGCAAGTTGGTATGGGTGGAACTGTAGCAGATGATTCAGGAGCGTATTTATTAGATAAATTAAACGGATTGCAAACAGAATTAGGGTTTGATGAGTATACAAGTGGTTCAAAATCCATGATTGATGTTTTTGCCATCACGTTAGCATTAATGGTTGGAACTGCAGGATTACCACACGTAATCGTTCGTTTTTTTACCGTTAAAAAAGTGAAAGATGCTCGTAAATCTGCCGGTTGGGCTTTGTTATTAATTGCTATTCTTTATACTACAGCTCCTGCAGTTGCGGTTTTTGCAAAAGCAAATTTAATTGAAACTGTTAGTAACAAAGAATACAGCTCTATGCCTCAGTGGTTTGTGAATTGGGAAAAAACCGGTTTGCTAACTTTTGATGATAAAAATGCAGACGGAAAAATTCAATATGTGGCTGATAAAGAAGCAAACGAATTAAAAATTGATAATGATATCATGGTGTTAGCCAATCCTGAGATTGCTAATTTACCCAATTGGGTGATTGCTTTAGTAGCGGCTGGAGCTTTAGCTGCGGCATTATCTACAGCTGCAGGATTGTTATTGGTTATTTCTTCATCTGTATCACACGATTTAATTAAGAAAATGATTAACCCTAACATTTCTGAAAAAAATGAACTTTGGGCAGCTCGTGGTTCAGCGGCAGTGGCTGTAATTATTGCCGGTTATTTTGGTATTAATCCTCCAGGATTTGTAGCTGCAGTTGTGGCATTAGCCTTTGGTTTAGCTGCTGCGTCTTTCTTCCCGGCAATTATTTTAGGTATTTTTTATAAGAAAATGAATAAAGAAGGTGCTATCAGCGGAATGGTTGTAGGTATGGTTTTGATGATTTATTATATGTTGAAATTCAAATTTGGTATCTTTGATGGAGGTAAAGAAATAGTTGATTCCTTAAAGCCCGATTGGTGGTTTGGTATTTCACCGGAAGGTTTTGGAACAGTAGCCATGATAGCCAATTTTGTTGTTGCTTTAATTGTAAATCGTTTTACACCGGAACCACCACAAGATGTTCAAGAAATTGTAGAAAACATTCGAATTCCATCTGGAGCTGGTGAAGCAACCGGACATTAATAAAAGAATTATCTCTATATAATATTATATGCTCTGCTTTTGAATTTCAAGAGCAGAGTTTGTGATTCAATTGAAATACTAAAAATGAAAAAAAGGCATCTTCAAAAATTTGTACTGATTAGCTTGTTGTTATGGATGGCATTCAACTTTCCTATACTATTACTTTTCAACAAATCTGAAGCTCTATTGGGCATACCAATTATCTATTTTTACATTTTTTCTGTTTGGACATTGTCTATTATTATTTCATTTTACTTTCTAAAAAAATACAATGAATAGCGGATTTTTATTGGTCATATTACTGTTGTATCTCGGTTTACTTTTCTTCATTGCTCAATGGGCAGAGCGAAAAGGGAACTCGAAATGGACTAATAATCCTTATGTTTATTCACTTTCACTGGCTGTTTATTGCACCACTTGGACGTATTACGGAAGTATTGGTGTGGCCGCCAATTCAGGCCTAAATTTTATTCCTATTTATCTTGGACCGGTGATTGCTTTTCCGGCTTGGATTCTGATTCTAAGAAAAATCATTCGCATTTCCAGAGTGAATAAAATTTCAAGTATAGCTGATTTTGTTTCACTTCGTTATGGAAACAGTCGATTTTTAGGAGCTTTAGTAACCATTATTTCGTTAATTGCTATTTTACCTTACATAGGATTACAACTCAAAGCAATCTCTGAAACATTTCATATTGTTACTCAATCAGAAGAAACCAACAATGTTTTTTTAGACACTTCTACCTACGTAGCTATTGTTCTTGCAGTTTTTGCTTCATTTTACGGAACTCGTTATGTGGATGCTTCTGAAAAAAGAAAAGGAATTGTAACTGCAGTAGCAATGGAGTCTGTGCTTAAATTATTTTTCTTCATCATTCTGGGATTATATGTCACTTTTTATGTTTTTGATGGTTTTGATGCCATTTATGCTAAAGCGTCCTTATTGGAAAGTTTTGAAGAAAGAAATACCGTTCATGGTTTGGAAGGCGGCATGAATTGGATGATGCTCATTATATTGTCATTCTTTTCAATTTTCCTTTTACCCAGACAATTTCACATGTCAATTGTGGAAAACAATCGTGAAAAACATATACAAACCGCCATTTGGTTATTTCCATTGTATCTTTTGTTATTCAATTTATTTGTTTACCCAATTGCATGGGGTGGAAATATTTTGTTTGAGGGAAACGATGTTAATCCCGATATGTTTTCACTTTTAATTCCTCAACTATTTGATAATACTTTTATGACGGTTTTAGTCTTCTTAGGAGGTTTTTCTGCAGCGATTTCAATGATTGTTGTTTCTTCCATCACACTTTCTACTATGTTGAGCAACAATCTTTTAATTCCGTATGGTGTATTAGGTTCTCTACAAAAAGACAATCAGGAAAGCAATAGCGAACGAATTGTTAACATAAGAAGAATTGGTATATTTCTAATGATCATTTTAGCTTTTATTTATTACCGCTACTTTATCATGGATTTTTCTTTGGTATCCGTAGGAATGATTTCGTTTGTGATTGTTGCCCAACTCGGACCGGCTTTTTTCGGAGCTATTTTTTGGAAAAGAGGCTCGCTAAATGGTGCTGTTGCGGGAATAATTGTTGGAATGCTGATTTGTTTTTATACCATCATGCTACCTTTTTTATTAAGTTCCATCAATCCTGAAAGTAATTTTTTTAAAGAAGGTTTCTTTGGTTTTACTTTTTTACAACCATTTCAATTGTTTGGATTAGATTATCTGGAACCTATTCCACATGCACTTTTTTGGAGTTTACTGTTCAATAGTTTAGTTTATTTGTTTGTTTCAGTAAGTTTTAAAGGTGATTACCGCGAACGTAATTATGCGGAAATGTATGTTGATATCGATAAATACATCAACAATCATGAAAACGCTTTTGTATGGAAAGGAACTGCCTATGTATCGGATATTCAAAAAGTTTTAAAGCGTTTTTTAGGAGAAGAAAGAACCAATCGAGCACTTTCTATCTTTAAGATGAAATACAATATCGCTCCTGATAATTTGTTGGCCGATGCTCGTTTAGTCAAATTTGCTGAAAACTTATTAACCGGACACATTGGCACTGCTTCGGCCAAAATTTTAATTGAAAGTGTGACCAAAGAAGACAAAATCAGTTTACCGGAAGTGTTGAAAATTTTAGAAGAATCCAAAGAAAATCTCATCATCAACAAAAAATTAACCGAAACGTCAAACGAGTTAAAAGAGCTTTCTTCTAAACTGAAAATAGCGAATGAAAACCTTGTGTTGAAAGACAAACAAAAAGATGAATTTTTGGATACTGTTACGCATGAACTACGAACGCCAATAACCGCCATTCGTGCCGCAAGTGAAATTTTGCATGACGATGATGAAATTCCGGAAGAATTGAAAAAGCAATTTCTTCAAAACATCATCACCGAATCGGATCGTTTGAATCGTTTGATTGATAAAATTTTGGATTTAGAAAAATTTGAAACCGGTAAGCAGAAAATTTTCCCAACCAATGGAAACATCATTCAAACCATTTCAAAATCGCTATCGCCTCTGCAACAATTGATTTCTAATAAAAAAATTCATGTCGAATTTGATGAAAATCAGCATTCCATACTTATCGATTATGATGAAGAACGTATCATTCAAGTAATTACCAATTTGGTTTCCAATGCAATTAAATTTGCCGATGAAAAAGCAGGAATTATTATCATCACCCTTTCAGAGAATGAAGATGAATATTTAAAAGTGAATGTATTTAACAATGGAAAAGGTGTCAATCCTGAAGATTTGGAATCTATTTTTGACAAGTTTTATCAATCCAGCAATCAGAATATAAAAAAACCAATCGGAAGCGGTTTAGGATTAGCCATTTGTAAACAAATTATCGAAGCTCATAAAGGCAAAATTTGGGCGGAAAACGTTCAAAATGGCGTAACCTTTTCATTTACGCTTCCCAAGAAAATACAATAAAGATGAAAAAGATTTTATTAGTAGATGACGAACCCAACATTATCATGTCGTTGGAATATACATTCAAAAAACAAAATTTTGAAGTATTTATAGCCCGTGATGGTCAAGAAGCATTGGATATTTTAAAAAATGAACAACCTGATTTAATCATTTTGGATATTATGATGCCAAATGTAGATGGTTATGCCACAATTGAATCGGTTAAAAAGAATGAAAAATTAGTCAACTGTAAAGTTATTTTTCTTTCTGCCAAAAACAAAGAAAGCGATATTGAAAAAGGAATGCAGTTGGGTGCAGATGCATACATGACTAAGCCTTTTTCAATAAAGAAATTGGTGGAACAAGTGAATGAATTGCTTTCTACGAGTGATTAGTCCCTAGTCATAAGTGAAGAATGATTTGCAACAATAGTAACAACACACAAAAATGAATTATTTAGAATTTTATCAAAAAAGTCTTGACAATCCGGAAGTATTTTGGAAAGAACAAGCCGAACATATCCAATGGTTTAAAAAACCCGAAACTATTTTATCAAATGATAAAAATGACTATCCACTTTGGTATGCCGATGGCGAATTAAATGCTTGTTATTTGGCATTAGACAAACATATATTGGATGGTTATGGAGAACAAATTGCCATTATTTATGATTCTCCTGTTACGCAAACTGTAAAAAAATTTACCTATAACGAGGTAAAATCAGAAGTAGCCAAACTAGCAGGAGGTTTACTTTCGTTGGGCATTAAAAAAGGAGAAACTGCTGTCATTTATATGCCTATGATTCCGCAAGCCGCTTTTGCGATGTTAGCTTGTGCAAGAATAGGAGTGACCCATTCCGTAGTTTTTGGAGGATTTGCACCACACGAATTGGCTATCCGAATTGATGATTGTAAACCAAGAATCATTTTAACCGCTTCTTCCGGAATTGAAGTGGACAGATTAATTGCCTACAAACCTTTAGTTGATGAAGCGATTGAATTAGCCAATCACAAGCCCAAAAAAGTAGTAGTTTTTAATCGAAAATTAGGGGCTAGAGTTCCTTTCAAAAAATACGATGTAGATTATGATGCGTTAGTTTATGGTTCAGAGGAAGTTGATTGTGTTTCGGTGGAATCAACACATCCTTTATATGTTTTATATACATCCGGAACAACTGGAAAACCAAAAGGAATTGTAAGAGATACAGGTGGTTATGTGACTGCACTTAAATTTTCAATGCAATACATTTACGGTGCTCAACCCGGTGAAGTATTTTGGGCAGCTTCCGATGTTGGATGGGTAGTAGGACACAGTTACATTGTTTATGGTCCACTAATAAACAGAAACACAACCATCATTTTTGAAGGAAAACCTATAAAAACACCTGATGCATCTACTTTCTGGCGTGTGATTTCAGAACATCAGGTAAAAGTGATGTTTACGGCACCTACCGCTATTCGAGCCATTAAGAAAGAAGACCCTAATGGGGAATTTATCAAACAATATGATTTATCATGTTTGCGAACGCAATTTTTAGCAGGAGAAAGATGTGATGTAGCCACTTTGGAATGGTACAATGAACATATTCCGGTTCCGGCTATTGACCATTGGTGGCAAACAGAATCTGGTTGGCCGATGATTGCTAATATGATGGGAGTGGAGTTTCTTGATATCAAACCCGGTTCTGCCGGCAAAGCCGTTTCAGGTTATGATATTCGAATTTTAAATGATAATGGGGAAGAAGTTGGTGCCAACGAAGAAGGTTTTGTAGTGATTAAATTACCATTGCCACCCGGCACTATGATTGATTTGTGGAAAGATAGCGAACGTTTTCACTCCGGTTATTTACAAAAATTTCCCGGTTATTATTTTTCAGGAGATGGCGGATTTAAAGATGAAGAAGATTATATTTTTATAACCGGCAGAGTAGATGATGTAATCAATGTGGCAGGACATCGATTGTCAACTGCCGAAATGGAAGAAATTGTTGCTTCGCATCCTGCTGTGGCTGAATGTGCTGTGATTGGTGTGAATGATGAACTTCGTGGACAAATACCTTTAGCTATGGTAGTAATGAAAACCGGAAATGATACAGAACATTTTCAATTGGAATATGAAATTGTTCATTTAATACGTAACCAAATTGGAGCTGTGGCTTGTTTGCGAAATGTACTGATTGTGCAACGATTACCGAAAACACGTTCGGGAAAAATTCTTAGGAAATTATTGCGAAATATCGTTGACAAAATTGAATTTCAAATTCCATCAACCATTGACGACGAATTGATTATTGATGAAATAATTGAAGTTGTTGAAAAATATGCAATAACCACACA
>CALRRY020000022.1:0-44685 GCA_943370635.1 Variovorax paradoxus | reverse complement strand
TTGTTTATGATGCTTTTGGTCGATTAGTTCATCACCAAAATGAAGTTATTGAAAAACAATTAAATTTAAGTCATTTAGCAAAAGGAATGTATTTTATAAAAGTAAATAATCAAGCTCACTTTGTAAAAAAGATATGGGTTCAATAGATTAATTTAAAAAAACTAAACCCTACAAGTTGTTAAACAAGAAGGGTTTATTTATGTTATAAATAAGGTGTTAATCCCTACTCGAAATCTTAGAAAGCAATCGCAAAAACTCTACATACAACCAAACCAAGGTAATCATCAATCCCATGGCACCAAACCATTCCATGTATTTAGGCAATTGTTTTTGAGCTCCTTTTTCGATTTGATCAAAATCCAGAAATAAATTTAAGGCCGCCACTACAATCACCAAAACGCTAATACCGATACTCATCAACGAGTTACCATTATGTACCGGCTGAAAGCTGGTAAACATACTCAATAACCACGTAATAAGATAGTAAATAGCAATCGTAATTGTAGCCCCAATCACTACTGATTTGAATTTTTCCGTAACGGTAACCACTTTATACTTATACAACATAAAACACACTAAAAACGTGGTAAATGTTGCTCCAACAGCCTGAATCACAATTCCTGGATACATCGCTTCAAAAATGGCGGATAATGCCCCAATAAATAATCCTTCAAACAAGGCATAACCAGGAGCCAAATAAGTGGATAAATGCGGTTTAAATGAGGCAATCAAAACGAGCACAAACCCAATTAATCCACCGCCAATTAAAAACGGCATCGGATTGTAGCCGGTTGCTGTCATTGTCCACGTTAACGTAGCGGTTACTACCAATATCAGCAACATAATAAGACTTTTATTAATGGTGCCGGAAATGGTCATGGTCTCGTTGTAATCAATAATTACGGAACGATTTCCTTCTTCATCTACTTGAATAACTTGCGGTTTTTCAAACGATTTGTTCTTCAAAAACGGATTGTTGGATTGCATCTTTTTTAAATTTAAAGTGGAAAGATAAAAAAATTATCCAATATCAGACACTCTTAACGTGTTTACCATTCCTTTTTCTGCAATTGGCATGGCAGCTAAGTTGATCACCATGTCGCCTTTTTCGACAAATCCTTTTTGTTTGGCTATTTTATTTACATCTTCCACCGTATCATCTGTACTGGCAAACTTATCATAGTAAAACGAACGAACGCCCCATAATAAATTCATTTGCGTTAAAATTCTTCGGTTAGAGGTAAACACTAAAATGTGAGCACTCGGACGCCAAGCTGAAATTTGAAATGCGGTATAACCACTATTGGTTAAGGTAGAAATAGCTTTTGCTTTAATTTCATTTGCCATAATGGCCGCATGATAACAAATCGATTTGGTAATGAATCGTTTCGTTCTCACGTGAGGCGGATTTTGCGGTACCGAAATCAACGGACTATCTTCTACAGAACGAATAATTTTGGTCATCGTTTCGATTACTTCCACAGGATAATTACCCACTGAAGTTTCGCCGGAAAGCATCACCGCATCGGCACCGTCCATTACGGAATTGGCAACGTCGTTTACTTCCGCACGGGTAGGCGTTAAACTGGTAATCATGGTTTCCATCATTTGTGTAGCCACTATCACCGGAATACGAGCTGTTTTAGCTCTATGAATTAATTTCTTTTGAATTAACGGTACTTCTTCTGCCGGGATTTCAACTCCTAAATCACCACGAGCTACCATTAAACCGTCGCAAAAAGCCACAATTTTATCAATATTTTCTACCGCTTCCGGTTTTTCGATTTTGGCGACAATCGGAATTTTATAAGAGGAATGTTTGGTAATCAAGTCTTGTAATTCCTCTAAATCTTTTGGTGTTCTCACAAAAGAAAGTGCAATCCAATCCACTTCATTTTCAATGGCAAATAAGGCATCTTTAATGTCTTTTTTGGTTAAAGCCGGCAATGAAACTTTTGTATTGGGAAGGTTTACACCTTTTTTAGATTTTAATGGCCCACCTTGTAATACTTTACATTTTACTTCGGTTGTTCCATTGGTTTCCATAGCTTCAAAAATTAATTTACCGTCGTCTAATAATATTTTTTCACCCGGATTAACATCGCTAGGAAACTCTTTATAGTTCATATAGACTCTTTCCGCCGTTCCCGGAACATCTTCCGCCGTTTGAAAAGTGATAATATCTCCTTTGTTGACCACTACATCTTCTTTCATTACACCTACTCGAAGTTTTGGGCCTTGTAAATCGGCAAGAATGGCAGTTGTATATCCAAATTCTTCATTCAACCCTCTGATGATGTCAATTCGTTCTTTTACATCAGCATAATCGGCATGAGAAAAGTTAATACGGAACACATTTACTCCCGCATCTACCATGTCTTTTATCACTTCTTTACTACTGCACGAAGGACCTAGTGTGGCTACAATTTTCGTTTTTTTGTTAAGTGGCATATTTGGTTAAAATATTAAATTATTTTTAGATTTTAGTTTGTCGTATTGAATGGCATAAACCGTAGAAATTTGGTTTATTTTTTTCAGTTGATGAATGATTTTAATGGTGTTGATTTGTTTTTCTTCTCCTTCAATTTTCAGAAAATAATCTACTTTTTTCAGTTCCGGTAAAAAAAAAGCATGTGAAGTTAAACCGCCATCATTGGCAAATAATCCTGCTGAATTAGAAGGAAATTGAACCTCTTTTTTGTTTTCGATTAATGTCCAAACCATATCGTTTTTCTCATCTTCAAATAAAAAAGCGGAGAAAGCTGTTTTTTGAATCAAAACGCCTTTTTGAGATTTGCTCAATCGGGTCTGCAATTGTTGGTTGACAAAATATGCAATACGGAAATTTTCTAAATGAGAATGGATGGCGATTAATTGAAAATCAGCTTCTTCGAGATCGTCAATAAAAAGTTTATGAATGGCCATCTTTTAAATAAACAAGATGTAAAGATACAGTTTTTGGCTAAAAAATGCACATTAGCGTTCTATCTTAACTTAATTTTATTAACGAAAACGATGTAGTTTTTTGCCAAATTTATAATTTTTTACCCATTTGTTCTTGAAATGCATAAAAAGCACGTTTGGAAGCAATTTCTTCCGCTTTCTTTTTTGAAGTAGCTCTTGCTTTGGCAATTATTTTTTGGTCGATACTCAATTTTACACCAAAAAAGCGTTGACTATCATTTCCATTGTCGTCAAACACATCATAATGAAATGATTTTTTTTCTTTTTGACACCATTCAATAACCAAACTTTTATAGCTGATTACTTTTCCTTCCAATTTCTCTATGTCCACATACGGAACGATTACTCTTTTGTAAATGAATTTTTCGCAATAGGTATATCCTCGGTCTAAAAAAATAGCTCCAACAAGTGCTTCAAAAATATTACCATGGATATTTTCGCCAAAGTGTTGCGTAGGCACTTTGCTATCTACAAACTGAATCAGGTTGAGGTCTCTACCCAATTCATTCAAGTGTTCGCGACTCACAATTTTAGAACGCATTTTAGTCAAATAACCTTCATCTCCGTGAGGCACAACATTAAATAAATGACTGGCAATGACTGAACTTAGCATGGCGTCACCTAAAAATTCTAATCGTTCATAATTAATCGGATTTCCTTTGGAATCTAATTTATTGGAGGAACGATGCGTGAAAGCTTTTTGATAATAATCAATATTTTGCGGGACAAATCCCAATATTTTATGAATGGCTTCAAAAAAAATCCCGCCTTCTTGAGGTCGGGAATTTTTAGTAAATATTTTTTTAAAAACGTTCATTTAGAATTATTCTTCCAATTTTTTAAATAAAACACAAGCATTGTGGCCACCAAAACCAAACGTATTGCTCATAGCTACTTTAATGTCTCTTTTTTGGGCTTTATTTAACGTCAAATTCAATTCAGGGTTGATGTTTTCATCCACTACTTCATGGTTGATGGTTGGTGGAATAATTCCGTGTTGAATGGCCAAAATAGAAGCGATGGCTTCAATTCCACCGGCTGCACCTAATAAGTGTCCGGTCATGGATTTGGTTGAATTAATATTAATATTTTTAGCATGATCGCCAAAAACAGCACTAATGGCTTTTAATTCAGCAACATCCCCTAGCGGAGTTGAGGTTCCGTGGGTGTTGATATGATCCACTTCTTCCGGATTCATTTTGGCATCGCGTAAGCAATTTTTCATTACGGCAATTACGCCAATTCCGTCAGGATGAGGAGCCGTTAAATGATACGCATCAGATGACATTCCGCCACCCATGATTTCGCAATAAATTTTTGCACCACGTGCTTTGGCATGTTCGTATTCTTCTAACACTAACGCACCGGCACCTTCGCCTAACACGAATCCATCACGGGTCGCATCAAAAGGTCTGGAAGCTGTTTCCGGACTTTCATTTCGAGTAGAAAGAGCGTGCATGGAGTTGAAACCGCCCATTCCGGCAATGGTAACGGCAGCTTCTGAACCACCGGAAATAATTACATCACAAAGTCCAATTCGGATATAATTAAACGCATCAATTAAGGCATTGGCAGAAGAAGCACAAGCCGAAACCGTTGTATAATTGGGCCCCATAAATCCATTTTTAATGGAAATTTGACCGGGAGCGATGTCCGCAATCATTTTTGGGATAAAAAACGGATTAAATTTTGGTGTTCCATCGCCTTTGGCATAATTTAAAACCTCTTCTTGAAAGGTTTCTAAACCTCCAATTCCGGCTCCCCAAATTACCCCAACGCGGTATTTATCAATGTTATCTGCTGTTATTCCGGCATCTTTGATTGCTTCGTCGCTGGCTACGATAGCGTATTGTGTAAATTTATCCATACGACGGGCTTCTTTGCGGTCAATAAAATCTTCCACATTGAAATTTTTGACTTCACAAGCAAATTTTGTTTTGTGTTTTTCTGTGTCGTAATAAGTGATAGGAGCGGCTCCGCTTTTGCCGATGATGAGGCCGTTCCAGTATTCTTGAATATTATTTCCTATGGGTGTTAAGGCACCTAATCCGGTCACAACTACTCGTTTTAACTCCATTTTATGTAAATTTATTGGTACGAATATAAACAAAAAAACCCTGAAATTTAAAGAAAAGTAAAATTCAGGGGAGTTTTTTTATGTATGTGTACGATTGATATACAATCTGTAATTCAAAATTAATTCAAATAATAACACCCGTTCCGATAAACAGAACGGGATGTTGTTAGTTATTATTTTTTAGCTTCTTCGATGTAAGAAATCGCTTGACCTACAGTAGCAATGTTTTCTGCTTGGTCGTCCGGAATTTGAATATCAAATTCTTTTTCGAACTCCATGATTAGCTCAACAGTGTCTAATGAATCCGCTCCTAAATCATTGGTGAAGCTTGCTTCTGTTACAACTTCGTTTTCGTCAACACCTAATTTGTCTACGATAATCGCTTTTACTCTTGATGCAATGTCTGACATAATCTTTTAAATTTTAGTTTAATTGTTGGCAAAAATAAAAAACTTTATTTTAAAACAACATTTTAGTTCATAAATCTGACTACGAATGTATAAATTTTTTTTTATTCCGGTTAAAAAATGCTTGTATATTCTCGTTTTTTATTCGTTTTTTTGTGTCATAAAAAAGACAGGAAACATGCAGCATATCGTGATTTTCGCCTCCGGAACGGGTTCTAATGCCGAAAACATTATTCGTTATTTTAAAAATAATGCTACAAAATCCGTTATCGCTGTATTTTCAAACCATTCTGATGCTAAAGTGGTGGAAAAAGCCAAAAATCTTTCGGTTGAAACAGTGGTGTTTACAAAAGAAGAGTTGTTGAATGGTGTTGTTTTATCAAAATTGAAAACCTTTCAACCGGATTTAATTGTGTTGGCCGGTTTTTTATGGATGTTTCCAACTAGTATCATTCATCATTTTCCCAATAAAATCATCAACATTCATCCGGCTTTGTTACCCAAATATGGTGGAAAAGGCATGTATGGCAACCGTGTGCACCAAGCAGTTTTGGAAAATAAAGAAACCGAAACCGGTATTACCATTCATTATGTAAACGAGCAGTATGACAAGGGAAAAATTATCTTTCAGAAAGCGGTTGCTATAACCGAATGTACTACTTTTGAAGAAATCGCTCAAAAAGTACATCAATTGGAGCAGGACTATTTTCCGAAAGTGATTGAACAACTTTTAACCTCAAAACGTTAACCCGCAACCTTCAAACTCACAACAAATAAATGTCCCACGAAGTCCACATCTACATCGACGGAGCAGCCAAGGGTAATCCCGGACCAGGCGGCTATGGCGTTGTGATGGAATTAGTCGGTTCGCCTTACAAAAAAGAATTCTACGAAGGTTTTCGCTACACCACCAATAACCGAATGGAATTATTGGCCGTGATTGTGGGTTTGGAGAAATTGAAAAATCCGAATACGACTGTTCTAGTCACTTCCGATTCAAAATATGTGGTGGATGCTGTTGAAAAAAGATGGGTTTTTCAATGGGAAAAGAAAGGATTCACCGGAAAGAAAAACCCCGATTTGTGGTTACGTTTTCTAAAAATTTATCGCAAACACAAAGTGGATTTCAAATGGGTAAAAGGCCACAATAGTCATCCTCAAAATGAACGTTGTGATGAATTGGCGGTTTATGCTGCGGGTTTGCCAAATCTCAATATTGATTCGTTTTATGAAAAGGAGGAAGGAAAGTTGTTTTGAAAAAAGCGGCATTTTCAACGTTAATATTATAAAACTCCATGTAAGTATAGTATTAAAGCCTATTTTTCTTTAATAATTCATTATACTCTTCAAGTAATTTCAAGTATTTGTTTTTCCAATAATTATCTTCTTTATGATGATCTAGACTAACTTTATTTGAAACAGGAATATTAAAGATTTCAATATCATTTGAAAAGTCGAAATGTATTATGGTTCCTATTTCTAAAACAATGTCTATTGAAACCATTGGATTTTCGAACAATAAATACACCCATCTTCTACTTTTTTTCATTCGTTTGGCTAGCTCTGTAATAGGATAACCACTTTTATACACTGCCTCTTTAATTATTTCGCCTCGATGTTGCATAATACAAAATTATGCTCACTTGTGAGTACGTAAAATTACGTATTTTATACATATATGTATACTAAAAGGTAATTATTTGTAAAATATGATAAAATTATTTATTAGATTTGTGAAGTTATCTAATTTAAAAATCAAATCATTATGAAAAAAATATCTAAAATCTTACTTGTAATTTGTTTACCGATACTTGTTGGTTCTTGTTCAAACGATGATAATAACGAAACTAATTCTACAACAAAAACTAAAGTAAAAATCAGTAAAATATGGGTTACGACTATACCATCAACTAATGGTTCCTTATCATGGGATGTTGCTAGTGCACCAGATATTTATACTGAAATAACTGATAGAGATGGTGCAGGATTAAGAGCTACTACAATGTGGGATTTTATGCCATCACCTAATACACCATATCAAGTTACATTTATTCCACAAATTGAAACAACTGATTTTACTGAAACATTAGACGTTGATGTTTGGGATGATGATTCAGATAATGGAACAAGTGATGATTATATTGGAAATGTTAAATTTAGAATAAGTGATTACACAACAGGCTCTGATAGGTATCCTTCTAGTGCAATAAAATCTAATAATGGCACAGTTGTTACGGTATTTTTTACTTGGGAATAAGTTATGAAAAAGTTAATCTACATAATAATGTTTGCTTGTTCATTTTCTATGAATGGACAAACTTTAAAAGAAATTATAAAAACTTTTGGTGGAGAAACCACCGAAAAAGTTTTTTATAAAAACATAGTAAATGAAGTAGTTGTTGTGAACTCAAATATGAAAGCCAGATTTGGAGGTGGCAATACTAGAGCTGTTATTAAAGTTAATCTACCAAAAGGGACTAAACATTGGTATTACAGAGTAACTGTAACAGAACTTAATTCCTATTTTTCATTTAGTGAGAAAGAAACTTTGTTTTATAAGATTAAAGAAAATAAGACGCCATCAAGTGTTCAATTAACTAATGAAGGTGTTGATTTTTATGTAATTGATTCCAATTCAGTTTCTGATTTTAGGCAAACGGGTAATGATAATTATAGACATTATACTATCTTTCATAAATCTAAAACACCAGGATTTATTGATATTTCAAGCTTTATAAGTGACGATTTATGGATAGGTATTAAAAACCCAAACATGAAAGATGGTTTAAGGGTTATTGTTGAAGTAGTTGCTTATGGGGATTTTTAAATGAATAGTATGATACAACAAAAACAAGTTTTAAAACATATTTAAAGTGTATACAATTAAAAGAATAGAAATAGAATTACCTAAAAATTATTTAGAAATTGAACAACAACAAAAACCAGTAGGTATAGAATTAATAATTGTTGAAGATGAATTTTTAAATGCAAATGGCAGTTTATTTGAAATAACAGTAAATTTTATTTTAGAACAAGTTGTATCAGGTGTTTTAATCAAATTAGGAAGTGATTCGTACAACTATTTAAAGGAATTAATTTTAAAAAACAATAAGAATAAAAAGAGGAGTTCTTTTAGTCTAAAAATAAAAACAGATGATTTTTCTTTGAAATTTAATGCAAATAATTTGAATGATGAAAATATTAATAACGCATTAGAATCATTTGAAAAAATTTTAGAATCATTTGAAAAAATACCCTTAAAGAGTGACAGCAATGAATTGGTTTATGATGAAAATCAAAACCAATGGGAATCAATACAAATAAATACTCAAAAATCTATTGAAGACATGCAAAATGAAGCAATGAATACAATAAATGATTAAATATAATAACTATGAAAAGAATAACTAATACAATTTTAATCGTATCATTTTTACTTTCATTTCAAATGGGTTTTTCTCAGCCTTGGATGGAAAATGTAACGTCTGACAAACCAACATTTCAAGAAATTCAAACTGCTTTTAACGAATATTGGAAAGATAGACCTATAGAAAAAGGGAAAGGCTATAAGCCTTTTAAAAGATGGGAATGGTATTGGGAAAGTAGGTTGCTTCCAAATGGTGAATTTCCAAGTCCGTCAATTACTTGGGATGAATTTCATAAATATTATTCTCAAAGAAACCAAAACGCACAAAGAAGTGCACAATCAACAGCGAATTGGACATTTTCAGGACCTTCTTCAAGTAATGGAGGCTATTCAGGTTTAGGTAGACTAAATTGTATGGCATTTCATCCAACTGACCCTAATACTTTTTGGGTTGGAACACCTGCCGGGGGTCTTTGGAAGACAACCAATGGAGGAACAAATTGGACTACAAATACCGATAATTTACCAGTTCTTGGTGTTAGTGATATTGCTGTGCATCCAACAAATCCTAATATTTTATACATTGCTACTGGTGATGGTGATTTAGGTAGCTTAAGTGGTTTAACAGGTGGAGCAGATGGAGATACAAAAAGCATTGGAATTTTAAAATCACTTGATGGCGGAGCAACATGGAGTACAACTGGGCTTAACTGGTCAGTCACAAATCACAAATTAATAAGAAGATTATTAATAAATCCCTCTAATCCACAAATATTAATTGCAGCTGCATCAGATGGTATTTGGAGAACAACAGACGGTGGTGCTACATGGTCTAATACTCAGTTAGGATATTTTATGGATTTAGAATACAAACCGGGTGACCCAACAATTGTTTATGCATCAACTTATGGTGTACCAGCAAAAATTTACCGTTCTATAGATTCTGGAGGCACGTGGAGTTTAATATCAACCCTTGCAGACGTAGTGAGAATAAATTTAGCAGTAACTCCAAATGCGCCATCTTTGGTTGATGCATTATGCGCTAATACATCTCGTGGTCTTGCAGGTTTGTGGTATTCTTCAAATAGTGGAGCATCTTTTTCACAATACTTTGCCAGTGATAATACAAATAATTTATTACATAGTTCATATAATGCTTCTGGCAATGGTGGTCAAGGAGATTATGATTTAGCTTATGCAATCAATCCAGTAAATTATAATGATTTTTGGCTTGGTGGTATAAACACTTGGAACTCTACAAATGGCGGTTTAAATTGGAATATTAAAACAATGTGGAGTCCTAATACTTCTGATAATCCGAATAATGTTTTTGTTGTTCATGCTGATAAGCATTTTATTACATTTCATCCTTTAGTACAAGGAACAATGTTTGAATGTAATGATGGCGGTTTATATAAGACAACTAATGCTGGTACTACTTGGACCGATTTAACAAACGGTATGCAAATTAGTCAGATGTATAGAATTGGAGTTTCACAAAGCCAATCGAATCCTAAAATACTATGTGGACTTCAAGATAATGGTACTAAATTAAATAATTTACCTAATTGGGAAGATGTATTAGGCGGGGACGGCATGGAATGTATATATGATGGTTCCACAGACACTGGTTATGTGAGTTCACAATATGGTAACTTTTATAGGTCAGGTTCTCCGGGTTCTAATATCTCTTCTAATATTCCTTTTTTAACTTCAGAACAAGGGGATGAAAATCGTGCTTGGGTAACTCCTTTAATAATGCATCCAACAAATACAAGTACATTATATGCTGGTTATAAACGAATTTATAAAACCACAGATAAAGGAGATACATGGACTGCAATATCGGGTGGTGTTTTAGATTCAAATTCTGAAAATATTAGATTTATGGCAATCGCACCTTCGAATCCCAATACTATTTATGCGGCAACTTTGAAAAAATTGTATTCAACAACAAATGGAGGGACTAGTTGGAATTTAATTTTAGATTCCGGGACAATACAAAACTATGCTAATCTTTCTGGTTTGGCGGTAGACCCTACAAATCCGGATAAGGTATTTATTACTGTTTCAGGTTACACTGCAGGCGATAAAGTTTATATGAAACCTGGAATTGGGCAAAATTGGATAAATTATTCGGGCTCTTTACCAAACATCCCTGTTAATTGTATAGTATATCAAACTGGAAGTAACGAAGGTTTATATATTGGCACAGATATAGGAGTGTTTTACACCGATGGTTCAATGACTGATTGGATTCCTTATCAAACAGGATTACCAAATGTGGTTGTAACTGATTTAGAAATTAGTTATTATGATAATAAACTTTGGGCGGGCACTTTCGGCCGCGGTTTGTGGAAAACAGATTTATACACTACACTTTCAATTAATGATGAAGAATTATATAGTCAAATTATTGTTTCTCCAAATCCTAATAATGGATTATTTACTATTAATGTTCCCGTTGGTAAAACCTATTCATTAATTGTTTATGACACACTAGGAAAAAAAGTATATGAAGAAGCCTCTGTAAATATCGAACAAAAAACTATTGATTTGACAAAAGAAAATTCAGGCCTTTACCTTTTAAACATTACTATTGACGGTAAGTTGTTTAGTAAAAAAATTATAAAAAATTAATTAAAACTCCATTAGTTGTTATTAATAAATTAAGTTTTAAAAAATGAAAAATTTTACATTTAAACTTAGAAAAGAACACATTGATTTAAAAGAAAAAATATATCAAATAATCGGAAATATTATGATAATTAATGAGAAAGTTAGTTTGGAGGGTGATTTATTGATTACTTTAAAATTTGAATCTTTTGACCAAAAAGCAGAATTTAATAAACAAATGATAAGAGCAGGTTTGCCCCGCTCCCGCCCGAATCCTTTCGGGTGGTTGGTAATGTTCCAAAGTTAGTGACGAACCAAAATCCACAATTTAACCATTTGTAAATCAATATTTAAATAAAAATTAAAATCAAAAGACGAGCGATACTGTTCGTCTTTTTTACATTTGAAAATGGCTTAAAACGAATGTAATGAAGAAAAGTGACCCCGCTCCCGCCCGAATCCTTTCGGGTGGTTGGTAATGTTCCAAAGTTAGTGACGAACCAAAATCCACAATTTAACCATTTGTAAATCAATACTTAAATAAAATTAAAACCAAAAGACGAACGATACTGTTCGTCTTTTTTACATTTGAAAATGTCTTAAATCGAATGTAATGAAGAAAAGTGACACCACGTGTTGCAGAATTAGCGATGAACAAAAAACCACAATTTAACTACTTGTGTAAATCGTCAGTAAAAAGTGTACTGATTTAGACAAAAACTAATAAAGTGTTTTCAAAATATAAAATTATTTGAAGGCTTTTATGAGGATTGATATGAAGTGAATTTCACTGCTAAGAAAGTGATAAATTGTTAATTTTTACATTAAATTGTAACTTTTTTGTACATTTGAGCGTACAATTAATGTATAATAAAAATTACAACTATGAAAGCAGTAACTATATCAACATTGAGAAAAAACATAAAAGGCTACTTTGATGAAGTTTCAGAGTCATCCGAAATCATTATTGTTCCTAGAAATGAGGAAGAAGATGCCGTTGTTATTATCTCTCTCAAGGAATATAATTCAATGACTGAAACACAACACCTCTTGTCAACCAAATCAAATAGAAGAAGACTTGCCGAATCTATCGAACAAGCAGAAAAAGGAGAAGTAAAAAGTTTTGACTTAGACGAAGATTCTACAGAAAAAATCAAACTTTCGATGTAAATTATGGATATTGTATTTACTTCACACGGATGGGAAGATTTCGAATATTGGTTGGAGAACGACCCTGAAACTGCAGTAAGAATTAAATACCTCATAAAATCGATAAAGCAAAATCCATTTCAGGGAATTGGAAAACCTGAACCTTTAAAGCACGATTTGAAAGGTTATTGGTCAAGACGAATTACAAGTGAACATAGGCTTGTTTACAGAGTGACTGGGAATAAGGGAGACGACCTAAGATGTATTATAATTCAATGCAGATTTCATTATGATAATTAATACTGATGTTAGAAAATAAATTTGAAGCTCTCAAATCGAGAGCTTTTTTGTGCTTATTTAGTATTGATAACTTAATAAACAACTATTTTAGTTATATAGTTTTTTAACTACTCTCTTAATGAAGGAAACAATGTTGATTGGACTTTCTGACTTGGGTGAGGTTTCAAAAAGGCCCACCGCTCACGTACGAATCCTTTAGTGTGGTTTTCGACAGTTATCCTCACTTAACTTTTTTTAAAATCTAATTTTAACACACAATTTCCACTTTCAAACCAAAAACAAAAACCCTATCTTTGCACCTTATTTCAAGTGATAACTCATGAACAAACTTTTAATCGTAGGAACGGTTGCTTTTGATGCCATTGAAACCCCTTTCGGAAAAACAGATAAAATTTTAGGCGGAGCCGCAACTTTTATTGGGCTTTCGGCTTCTTTTTTCAATATTAAATCCGGAATTGTTTCGGTGGTGGGAGAAGATTTTCCACAAGAATATTTAGATTTATTGTCGGATAGAGATATTGATATTTCCGGGATTGAAATCGTGAAAGGCGGCAAAACCTTCTTTTGGAGCGGTCGTTACCACAACGATTTGAATTCAAGAGATACGTTGGTAACGGAACTTAACGTGTTGGCCGATTTTCAACCGAAAGTACCAACCGAATTCCAAAATGCTGATGTGGTAATGTTGGGGAACTTGCATCCGATGGTGCAAATCAGCGTGTTGGATCAAATGACCGCTAAACCAAAATTAGTAGTGTTAGACACCATGAATTTTTGGATGGATTTTGCGTTAGCAGAATTACACGAAGTGATGAAACGCGTAGATGTGATTACCATCAACGATGAAGAAGCCCGTCAATTATCCGGAGAATATTCCTTGGTAAAAGCAGCTGCCAAAATCCATACGATGGGACCAAAATATGTAGTGATTAAAAAAGGAGAGCACGGAGCTTTATTGTTCCATGGAAAAGAAATTTTCTTTGCACCGGCTTTGCCGTTAGAAGAAGTTTTTGATCCAACCGGAGCAGGCGATACGTTTGCCGGAGGATTTTCAGGATTTATCGCTCAAAGCGAAAACATTTCGTTTGGCAACATGAAAAATGCAATTATTTATGGTTCTAACTTAGCTTCTTTCTGTGTAGAAAAATTTGGAACCGAGCGAATGGTTGACTTAGAACGCGAAGAAGTTTTTGAGCGTTTAAAACAATTTAGAGCCTTAACGCAATTTGACATAGAATTAGAATAAAAAAGTGTGCCTCGAAAATTCGGGGCATTTTTTATTAAAAAACACCGCAATTCGCAATTTTTTTTAGTCATACAAAATAGTAATAAAATTCGCGAATTTGAGGTAAAATAACAACACAACTAAACAACAACAATGAGTGACAATTTAAAACACGAATGCGGAATAGCTCTTTTACGACTAAAGAAACCGCTTCAGTATTACAAAGACAAATACGGTTCTGCTTTTTACGGCATCCAAAAAATGTATTTGTTGATGGAAAAGCAGCACAACCGCGGTCAAGACGGTGCCGGATTTGCGAGTATCAAGTTTGATGTGGCTCCCGGACAGCGATACATCAGTCGGGTGCGTTCCAATCAAGCACAACCGATTCAAGATATATTTACGCAAATCAATGGGCGAATCAACGAAGAGTTGACACTTCATCCTGAATTTCAAAACGATGTGGATTGGCAGAAAGAAAATATTCCGTACATCGGTGAATTGTTTTTAGGTCACGTTCGTTATGGAACGTTTGGAAAGAACAGTATCGAAAGCGTTCATCCGTTTTTACGTCAAAACAATTGGATGCACCGCAATTTGATTGTGGCGGGGAATTTCAATATGACGAATGTAAAGGAATTGTTTGATAATTTGGTGGAATTAGGGCAACATCCTAAAGAATTGGCCGATACGGTTACTGTCATGGAAAAAATAGGTCATTTTTTAGATGATGAGGTGACCGACTTGTATCAAGAATGTAAAAACAACGGATTGTCCAAAAGAGAAGCTTCTCCGGTGATAGCTGAAAAATTAGATATTGCAAAGATTTTAAGAAAAGCTTCCAAGAACTGGGACGGTGGTTTTGCCATGGCCGGATTATTAGGGCACGGTGATGCATTTGTGTTGCGTGACCCTGCCGGAATTCGACCTGCGTTTTATTATGAAGATGAGGAAATCGTGGTAGTTGCCTCAGAAAGACCGGTAATTCAAACGGTTTTCAATGTAGCTTTCGAAAAAATACAAGAGCTGGAACCCGGAAAAGCTTTAATCATTAAAAAGAATGGAAGTTTTTCCTTAGAACAAATTTTAGAGCCTTTAGAGAAGAAAGCGTGTTCGTTTGAACGCATCTATTTTTCCAGAGGGAGTGACGCTGAAATATACCGCGAAAGAAAAATGTTAGGAAAATTAATTCTTCCGGCAGTATTGGAAGCGATTGATAATGATACGGATAATACGGTTTTCTCCTATATTCCCAATACAGCTGAAACTTCTTTTTACGGAATGGTAGAAGCGGCGAATGATTTTTTAAATCAGCGAAAAAATCAATATATATTAGATCATCGTAAAACTTTAACCAAAGAAAAACTGGAAGAAATACTTTCCGTTAAAATCAGAACGGAGAAAGTGGCGATAAAAGATGCCAAATTACGTACTTTTATCACAGAAGACAGCAGTCGAGATGATTTGGTAGCCCACGTGTATGATGTGACGTATGGAATTATCAATCCGGAAGATAATTTAGTGATTATTGACGACAGTATCGTTCGCGGCACTACCTTAAAGAAAAGCATTATTCGCATGATGGATAGATTAAATCCGAAGCAAATTGTGATTGTTTCTTCAGCACCACAAATCCGTTATCCGGATTGTTATGGCATTGACATGGCAAAGTTGGAAGGTTTAGTGGCGTTTAGAGCTGTTTTGGAATTATTAAAAGAAAACAACCGCTACAATTTGGTAGAAGAAGTATATCAAAAGTGTAAAGCACAAGAAAAAACGAAAGATACTGACATGCAAAATCACGTCAAAGAAATCTATTCACCGTTCACTGACCAGCAAATTTCAGATAAGATTGCGGCGATGTTGAGTTCATCGGATATCAAAGCACACGTGAAAATCATTTTTCAAACGGTAGAAAACCTTCATATTGCTTGTCCAAAAAACAAAGGAGATTGGTATTTTACGGGTGATTATCCTACTCCTGGTGGTAATCGGGTGGTAAATCAGGCGTTTATCAATTTTTATGAAGGAAAAGATGCAAGAGCCTATTAAAGGCTGATTTTTGCTTTTGAACGACTTTTAGTGCATTTCATCTAATTTTTTTGTTAACAAAATAGCATGCACTTACATTTGTATCACCATAGCATTAGTAGGTTAAGTTTATGGTAGATTTGGGGCAAAAAGGGTACACTATGTGTACCTTTTTTATTTTATATACGTTTTGTTTTACTTTTAAAAAACGTTCAACAACCCTTCTTTTTCATACAATCACCCTCTTTTCCCTAAATGTTAAAATTTAAACCAAAGGACAATAGTTTTTCTTAAAATTGCGTTGTACATTTGTATTTACCATAGTACGCACGGTTAAGTTTATGGTAGATTTGGGGCAAAAGGGTGGAAGAAATTCCACCTTTTTATTTTTAGGCCAATAAAAAAGCGGTGATTAATTATAACCACCGCTTTTTTGTTGCATTCTGTTTTCTTTATTTTTCAGTAGCGTATCTACGCGAAACTTCAGACCAATTGATTACGTTAAAAAACGCTTCAATGTAATCCGGTCTTCTGTTTTGGTAATGCAAGTAATAAGCATGTTCCCAAACATCCATAGCTAAAATTGGTGTTCCACCACAACCTATACCCGGCATTAACGGATTATCTTGGTTTGGCGTTCCGCAAATATCTAATTTGCCACCCTTTTGTACACACAAAAACGCCCAACCTGAACCAAATTGAGTGGCTCCTGCTTTAGAAAATCTTGCTTTGAATTCGGCAAATGATCCAAAATCTCTTTCAATCGCTTCGGCTAATTCTCCGGTAGGTTCACCACCACCGTTAGGCGACATGATGGTCCAAAACAAATTGTGGTTGTAGAAACCGCCACCGTTGTTGCGAACGGCCGCATTGCTTTTGTCAAGGTTGATTAAAATATTTTCAATTGTTTTTCCCTCCATATCTGTGCCGGCAATAGCAGCATTTAAATTGTTGGTATAGGCCGCGTGATGTTTAGAATGGTGAATTTCCATCGTACGAGCATCAATATGAGGTTCTAATGCATCATATGCATAAGGTAATTTTGGTAATTCGAATGACATGTTGTTTATTTTTATGTTGAACAATAGTTGCATCAAAATTAATCAATTAACTTTGGAATAGAAAATACTATTTGATTATAATTGTATAAAATAAACTAATCGATTGAAAACAGCAGCTTTTTCTATTTATGATGCTTCGGCGGGTTCGGGTAAAACATTTACGTTGGTAAAAGAATACCTTAAAATCATTCTTACTTCTTCCAAAGATGATGCTTATAAATCAATTTTGGCCATAACTTTTACCAACAAAGCGGTTGGTGAAATGAAAAGCAGAATAGTTGACACCCTTTCTGATTTGGCTTCTGATTCGCCTTCTGAAAAAGCGATTACAGTTGCCAATGCTATTGCTTTAGAAACCGATTTGTCGTTGGATCGCATTTTTCAGAAGTCAAAAATTATTTTGCGAACGATTATTCACAATTATGCAGCATTTGATATTTCCACCATTGATAAATTCACACATCGGGTTATTCGAACTTTTGCACATGATTTAAATCTACCTTCTACTTTTGAAGTTTCTTTGGAAACACAAAATCTTTTGAATGAAGCCGTTGATGCTATCGTGGCAGAAGCCGGAAACGACGAAGTGCTGACCAAATTATTGGTTGATTTTACAATCGAAAAAGCAGATGATGATAAATCGTGGGATGTAACGAGAGATATTTTGGAAATTTCAAAATTGCTTACCAACGAAAACAATCGAACTGAAATTGAGCATTACAAAGAAAAAGAGTTGGAAGAGTTTGTTGCTTTAAAAAAGAAATTGCAGCAAACCTGCAAACAATTAGAACATGAAGTGATGGATTTGGCTCAAAATGCCATGCGTTTGATTCATGACCATCATTTGGATGCTAAAGCTTTTACAAGAGGAACAGTATATAACTATTTCAGTAAACATTCTCAAGGTGATTTTGAACCTAAATCCAATGTAGAATCTGCTTTAAGCGAAGAAAATCGATATGCCAAAACAGTTCCCACCGCTCAAAAACAAGCTGTCGACAATATAGCTCCAGAATTACTTTCAATGTATTTTATCATGCTGGAAAAAAAGCAAAACTTGTTGTTTTATGCTTCTTTTTTAAAAAACATCACACCCATGTCGTTGTTGAATAAAGTGAGTCAGCAATTACATAAAATTCAAGAAGAACAAAATATTTTATCGATAGCCGAATTTAATGCGATTATTCATCAAGAAATTCAAAACCAACCGGCACCCTTTATTTATGAACGAATGGGTGAGCGGTACAAACATTTTTTTATTGATGAATTTCAGGATACTTCACAAATGCAATGGGAAAACCTAATTCCGTTGATTTACAATGCGTTGTCGAGTGAAGATTTAAATCAAGAACGGGGTTCGTTGATGATTGTGGGCGATCCAAAGCAATCTATCTACAGATGGCGAGGTGGAAAAGCGGAACAATTTATTGCATTAGGCAAAGACAAAAATCCGTTCCATAACCCTGATAAAGCCCTTTATTTTTTAGATACCAACTGGAGAAGTTACAGCCAAATTATAGATTTCAATAATCGCTTTTTTCATTTTGTTTCCCGTTATTTTTCGCATCCCGATTATAAAGAGTTGTATGAAAAACATTCTTTTCAAAAAGAAAATCATAAAAAAGGAGGGTATGTTCGCTTTTCTTTTTTACCGAGACCTTCTGAAATGGAGGAAGAGGAAACAAAATCAGACTTGTATTTAGCAGAGGTGTTGAAAACAATTCATCAGCTTACCGAGAAAGGGTTTTCTTATCGAGATATGGTGATATTAACCCGAAAAAAAGATCCGGGAGTTGAAATTGCAAAATATTTAACAGAAAACAGCATTCCGATTGTATCATCGGAATCTTTGTTGTTGTTGAATTCAACAAAAGTGATGTTTATCATTCATTTTTTAAGGTATTTGAACAATGCGGCAAATGTTGATTCAAAAGCCAATATGCTGTATTTTATTGCGACTCATTCACAAGATAAATTTCCAACACACGATTTTATTGCTACCGGATTAGCTTTTGAAAATGAAGAAGAGCTTGAGAATTGGTTGTTAGATTTTTCGTTATCCTTTTCGTTGAAAAAACTGCGAAAAATGCCCTTGTATGAAACAGTGGAATCCATTATTCGCACTTTTATTCCTATTGAGCAATTAGATGTTTACGTTCAAGATTTGTTGGATAGGGTTTTGGAGCGAAGTGTAAGAAGCCAAAACAGCATAGCTGACTTTTTGTATTTTTGGGATACTCAATCGCACAAATTCAGCATTCCTTCTCCCGATGGAAATAATGCTATTCGAATAATGACCATTCACAAGTCAAAAGGATTAGAATTTCCGGTGGTCATTTTTCCTTTTGCCGAAGAAAGTTATTCTAGTGCACCAAAAGATAAATTATGGGTAGAGCATGAAGATGAATCTATTTCTATACCAAAAGTGTTAATTGATAACAAACAAGAGGTGTTGAATTATGGCGAATCAGCCACGGCGGTTTATTTGCAAAAAAAGGAAGAAGAATTGTTGGACAACATCAATGTTTTATATGTGGCTTTAACGCGAGCAGAAGAACAATTGCACGTAATTTCCAGAATGAATTTGACAAACAAAGATGAGATTGTCAAAAGTAACATGACTACTTTTTTCTTGCAATTTTTAGAAGATATTGGTGAATTTAATACCCAAAAATTAGTGTATGAATGGGGCTCGCCTGAACGAATTTCAGTAGAAAGTAAAAAAACTAAACAAACCAAAATTATTCCGGCGATACAAGCTTCATTGCCGATAGACGCTATTAAAATTGCTAAAAGAGAAAGTCAAATGTGGGGTAGCAAGACAAAGGAGGCAATTGAATATGGTAATGTGATTCATGCTATTGCGGCACAAATTAAATCGCATTTGGATGTGGATATAGCCATTGAAAAAGCACTAGAAGACGGTTTGATTTCCCTACTACAAAAAGAAATTGTTTCTTCTGTAATCAAGGATTTGGTTGCACATCCTGAAATAAAAATGTTTTTTGAGGAAAATGACAAAATTTGGAACGAGCAAACTATTTTACGCAAAGGAACATCAGCCATAAAACCGGATCGCATAGTTTTACAATCAGACAATAAAGCAATGCTTTTGGATTATAAAACCGGTAAGCCGGAACCTAAACATCATCAGCAATTAGCTGAATATGAAGCTACTTTAAATGAAATGGGTTTTGAGGTGATAAAAAAGACTTTAGTTTACTTAGGAGATAAAGTTGAAATCGTAAATTTGTAAAAATAAAAATAGAATCATGTACGGCAAAATACAGCAACATTTGCAACAAGAGTTGGCAACCATCCAACAGAACGGATTGTTTAAAAAAGAACGTATCATTACTTCACCACAAGGAGCGGAAATTACGATTTCAACAGGAGAGACTGTGTTGAATTTTTGTGCGAACAATTATTTAGGTTTATCCTCTCATCCTGAAGTTATTAAAGCAGCTAAAGATGCTTTGGACTCGCATGGATTTGGAATGTCATCTGTTCGTTTTATATGTGGCACACAAGACATACACAAAGAATTAGAAGCAAAAATCGCATCGTTTTACGGAACAGAAGACACCATTTTATATGCGGCAGCATTTGATGCGAATGGCGGTGTTTTTGAACCGTTATTAGGCGAAGAAGATGCCATTATTTCAGACAGTTTGAACCATGCCTCCATTATCGACGGGGTTCGTTTGTGTAAAGCAGCTCGTTATCGGTATGAAAATAATAACATGGAAGACTTGGAACAACAGTTAATTAAAGCCAATGAAGAAGGAAGGCGTTTCAAATTAATTGTAACGGATGGTGTTTTTTCGATGGACGGTTTAGTAGCTCCATTGGATAAAATTTGTGATTTGGCAGAACAATACGATGCAATGGTAATGGTAGATGAATGCCATGCTGCAGGATTTATAGGGGCAACCGGAAAAGGTACTCTGGAAGCAAAAAAAGTGATGGGAAGAGTGGACATCATCACCGGAACATTAGGAAAAGCATTAGGAGGAGCCATGGGAGGCTACACAACTGCTAAAAAAGAAATAATTGAAATTTTACGTCAACGCTCAAGACCTTATTTGTTTTCTAACTCGCTAGCACCATCAATTGTTGGAGCTTCATTAAAGGTTTTTGAATTGTTAGAAAACGATCATTCTTTGCGAGACAAGTTGGAATGGAATACTGATTATTTTAAGAAAGGTATGAAAGCCGCCGGTTTTGATATTATAGATGGTGATTCTGCAATTGTCCCAGTTATGTTATACGATGCAAAATTGTCGCAAACAATGGCGGATGAGTTGTTGAAAAAAGGAATTTATGTAATCGGATTCTTCTTTCCGGTAGTACCAAAAGGTAAAGCAAGGATTAGAGTTCAGCTGTCTGCAGCTCATTCAAAAGAGCATTTGGATAGAGCAATTGAAGCATTCACACAGGTTGGTAAAGAGTTGGGAGTAATATAGTTTAGCAGTATTCTTATTAATATTTTTAACGTATTATTTTGACGTTTACGCAAAATCATGTACTTTTGCCTCAATTAACAATGTATTGTAATAAAACAAAACAAGTATGAAACATCTTAACAAATTTGTTGTTGCTGTCTTAATGTTTGCAGGATTAAGTTCTCAAGCACAAGATAAAAATAACCCTTGGGCTTTCTCATTTGGGGTTAATGCTGTTGACGGTGGTAGAATAAGTGCCGCTGAAAGTGTTAAAAATCAGTTTTCTGAATATTTTAATGCTAATGATTTTTGGAGTGTTGTTCCTTCTGTATCTTATTTTAATGTATCAAGATATGTGGGAGATAATTTCTCTTTTGGTGTAACGGGTTCATTTAACAAAATTGAAAGATTTGTTGGTCCTAAAGTAGATGGTGATTATGTAGTTGTACCTACAGATTTGACCTATTATGGAATCGATGGAGTTATCAATTATAGTTTTGGAACTTTTGTTAAATATTTCGAACCAACTGCTCATATCGGTGGAGGTTATACTTTCTTAGAAGATACAAGTGCAGGAACAGTTAATGGAGGTCTTGGATTAAACATTTGGTTTTCTGAAACTGTAGGTTTATCATTTCGTTCTACATACAAACATTCATTTGAAGATGATAGAACAGTTATGCCAACTCACATGCAACATTTTGCCGGTCTTACATTCAAATTTGGAGGTAAAGATACAGACGGTGACGGAATTTATGACAAAGAAGATGCTTGTCCAGAAGTTGCAGGTTTAAAACAATACAATGGTTGTCCTGATACAGACGGTGACGGAATTATTGACGGTAACGATTCATGTCCTGATACATTTGGTTTAGCTGACTTCCAAGGTTGTCCTGATACAGACGGAGACGGAATTGCTGATAAAGATGATGCTTGTCCAGAAGTTGCTGGTCTAAAAGCATTAATCGGTTGTCCTGATAAAGATGGTGATGGAATCGCTGATAAAGAAGATAACTGTCCTGAAGTTAAAGGTCCAAAAGAAAATAAAGGTTGTCCATGGCCAGATAGAGATGGAGATAGTGTATTAGATAAAGACGACAAATGTCCGGATGTGAAAGGTACAGCTGCTAATAACGGATGTCCAGAAGTAACTGAGGAAGTTGTGAAAAAATTAAATGATTTCGCTAAGTCAATCTTATTTGATACTGGTAAATCTACTATTAAAGCTACATCTTTTGAAACGTTAGCATCAATTAAAAATGTGATGAATGAGTACCCAAGTGCTAGATTTAGAATTGAAGGTCACACAGACAACACAGGAAAATTAGCTACTAACGAAAGACTTTCTAAAGAAAGAGCTGCTGCTGTTAAAGATTATTTAATTGCTAACGGAGTTAATGCTTCAAGATTAGAATCTGAAGGTTACGGTCCTTCTAAACCAGTTGCTGATAACAAAACTGCTGCCGGAAGAGCTCAAAACAGAAGAACTGAAGTTGTTGTGATTAAATAACAATTTTCAAAAATAAATATAGAAACGCTCCCAAAATTCGGAGCGTTTTTTTATTTTTATAACATGAAGCCAAATTCCTTTATTGCATATTTTGCTACCTACATTTTAGAGCATCATCGTGGTTCAACTGAAGAGCTGACAGTTGTTTTGCCGAATAAAAGAGCGAAAGTGTTTCTTTTGGAAGCAATTAAGCAAAATTCAGAACAGCCTATTTTTGCTCCAAATATTGTAAGTGTAGAGGAATTTGTTCAAGAATTGGCAGGTATTCGTTCCATCGATACTATTGTGTTATTGTTTGAGTTTTATGAGGTATATCTATCGTTAACACCTGAACATGAACAACAAACCTTTGAACTTTTTTCTAACTGGGCTAAAACACTTTTGCAAGATTTTAATGAAATTGACCGCTATTTAATTGAACCCAATCATGTTTTTTCTTATTTAAAAGAAATTGAAGCCATTAAAAGATGGAATTTAGAACCGAATAGCAAAACGACTTTAGTAGATAATTATCTTTTGTTTTGGGACAAAATGCCAATTTATTATGATGCGTTTTACAAATATCTGCTAAAAAAAGGAGTAGGTTACCAAGGCTTAATTTATAGAGAAGCGGTTGAAAATCTTCATCATTATACTAATTCGTTTTCTGGTTTTTTATTATTTGCAGGTTTTAATGCGTTAAATCAAGCGGAAGAAAAAATAATTCAACATTTATTGGTTGAAAATAAAGCAAAAGCTTTTTGGGATACAGATGTTACATTTTTAAATGATCCGTTTCATGACGCGGGTTTATTTGCCAGAAAAATTAAAAAGAATTGGTCGTATTATCATTCACACCCCTATGAATGGTTAGTTGATGAGTTTTCAAAAACCAAAAACATCACTATTATCGGCACGCCAAAAACGGTTGGTCAAGCTAAATTAGCCGGACATATCCTTGAAAACATCAGTAAAGAACAGCCAATTGATAAAATAGCGTTGGTTTTAGGTGATGAAAATGTGCTGATTCCGGCCTTAAATGCTTTGCCGGCTTCTGTTCGTCATTTGAATATCACTATGGGTTATTCTGCTGTGAATAATCCAATTCAGTTGTTGATTTCAAGGTTGTTCAAAATGCATTTAAATGCTTTTCAGAGGAGTGAATCAAATTATGTTTTTTACTATAAAGACGTTATTGAAGTACTTCAAAACCCCTATGTTGAACCTTTTGCAAATGCCAAAAACGTTGCTGATAAAATCAATCGGAACAATATTAGCTTTATTCCTTTTACGAAGTTGATGACTTTAAAAGAGCAAAGTAATCCCTATTTTGAGTTGTTATTTCAAAAATGGGATGTTTCTCCGGCTATTATTTTAGATAGAATAGCCGATATTTTATTGACAATTAAACAGTTTTTATCGGAAACAGATGAAAATAATTCTATTGTAAATGCATTTGTGTACGCAGTTTTTAAAGTGATTAATAAACTGAAATCGTATTGTCAAAATCATTCAACGGTTACCACTATTGAAGGCTTGTATGCTATTTACAAAGAAATAATCGACTTAGCTGAAGTTTCTTTTGAGGGAGAACCATTGCAAGGCTTACAAATAATGGGCGTTTTAGAAAGTAGGGTCTTGGATTTTGATACCGTCATCATTACGTCGATGAACGAAGGCGTCTTTCCCGCCGGAAAAACGCAAAATTCCTATATTCCTTTTGATGTAAAAAGAGAGTTAGGCTTACCTACGCACAAAGAAAAAGACGCTATTTATACCTATCATTTTTATCATTTATTGCTTCGGGCTAACAATATATATTTGCTTTATAATACCGAATCAGATGGACTTGATGGAGGAGAAAAAAGTCCTTTTATAACCCAGTTGGAAGTTGAAAAACAATCAAATCACATTTTGACCCACGAAATTTTTAATGCTTTTTTACCCGAAAAAGCTTATCAAGAACTGCGGATTGAAAAATCACCGTTGGTGATGAAAAGATTGTCTGAAATGGCAGAAAAAGGTTTTTCGCCTTCCACATTAACTACCTACATTCGAAATCCAATTCAGTTTTATTTTCAACGGATATTACGCATTTCGGAAGTAGATGAAGTAGAAGAGAATATTGCTGTAAATACCCTCGGAACGATTATTCACGGTGCATTAGAGCAACTTTATCGACCATATTGTAATACATTATTAAATCATGCAGTAATTGATGAAATGGTGCAACGGATGAATGATGAAGTAGTAGTTCAATTTAAAAAAGAATATAAGGAAGGCGAAATTTCAAAAGGCAAGAACCTATTGGCTTTTGAAGTAGCAAAACGAAACATTTATAATTTTTTACAACTTGAAAAAAAATGTTTAGACGATGGCGATGAGGTGGAAGTTTTATTTTTAGAGCAAAATTTTGAACAATTGCTTGAAGATGAACGATTGCCGTTTCCGGTAAAAATTAAAGGGAATGTGGACAGAATCGAACGTAGAAATGGTAAGCTTAGAATAATTGATTACAAAACCGGTAAAGTGGATCAACAAGGCGTTAGCATATCATCTTGGGACGGCTTAACGCAAGATATCAAACACGATAAAATCATTCAATTGTTGTGTTATGCGTTTATGGTACAATCTGTTTTTCCGGGGGAAGAAATGGAAGTAGGCATTCTTTCATTTAAAAATCTTAAAAGTGGTTTCATGCCTTTTCAAATAAAAAGTGGAAAAGATATCATTGCCAATACTGTAGATTCAATAATCTTAGACGATTTTATTACGGAAATAGTTCAGTTGCTGAATGAAATTTTAAATGTTGAATTATCTTTTGAAGAGAAAATTTTATAAGAATTAGATTTTCTTTATAAATCCAAATAAAATCGTTTTCAACTCCTTTTCATTTTCAATATGGCTCATGTGTCCATCAGGGAAAGTAACCAATTCTACTTTGGTATTTTCTATTTGATCCAAACTGTCTTCATAATTTAAAACGCCGTCTTTTTTTCCTAAAATCAACAGCATCGGATACGGAGCAAAATGAAGAATTACTTCTCTGTCTTTTCTGATTTTCATGCCTTCTAAAGCGGCAACAATCCCTTGAAGTGGTGTATTTAACGCTTCTTGACGGACAGTTTCTATGATTTCTTCCAATCGTTCTCGGTTGTCTTCACTAAATAAATTCCCGATAGACATGCGGACAAAAGCAGTATAATTTTGTTTCACAGCTGCAATCGCACGGTTTCTATTGGTTTTTCGTTCCTCACTGTCTGCTCTTGAAGTAGAATTGAGTAAAACCAAACCTTTTACATTATCCGGATATAATTCGGCGAAAGCCAATGCCACATAACCACCCATAGAATGCCCAACAAAAACAGCTTTTCTGATTTTAAGTTCGTGCAACACGTGATTAACCATATCCGCTTGATCTTCCATCGTGTGAATGTAACCTAAACATTCAGTCGCTCCGTGACCTAATAAATCAACAGCAATGACGCGGTTTTTCTTTGAAAATTCATCCACATACGCATTCCACATCGAAAGGTTTTCTAAAAAGCCGTGTAATAGCACAACAGCTGTGCCTTTTCCAATGTCGGTATAGTAGATTTTGGTGTTTTTGTAGAGGATGTTTTTTGTTTGAGGTTTCAAGTTTCAGGTTTCAGGTTTCAGGTTTCAGGTTTCAGGTTTCAGGTTTCAGGTTGAAAAGTTGGTTTGGCAAAGTAAATTATAACGGATTAAAATTCCAATTGGAATTAGCTTAATTTTACTAAACACAGATTTGAAAAATTTTAATAATTTCTAAAATTTCTGTAATCTGTGTTCAAAAAAAAGAATATATAACATTTTTAATTTGTGATGTCAAAAAAACATAAAATTCTAAAGAACTCAAAATTATTTAACTAGACTATTTTTCTCAAAATATTTAGTATTTTTGTTTACTATAAATGAACAGCTATGAATTTAACAGCACAAAAATCTGAATTAATAAAATGGATTAATTCTATTGAAGATGTTACTATTCTTAAGAAAATAGAAGTTATTAAATCAGAAACTTCCTTTGATTTTGAAAAAGAATGGGCAAGAAGTATTTCTATTAATGAAGCAAGAAAAAAATCGAAAGAATTTATTTCATCTTTACCTTGGAAAAAGTAAAAATTGAAATTTACCCCGAGGTCATTTCTTTTTTGAATGAACTCATAGCACAACTATTTTATAAAGAGTATTTTGGGTTTGAAGATTCTGCACAATTATATGTTCAAAAAATATACGATTTTATAGAAAATGATTTAATAAATTTCCCCCACAAAAAAATACCAAAAAAATTAAAAAATTTTGGTTCTTATTACGCTTTTTACAAACCAAATAACCGAACAACGTGGTATATATTCTTCGAAAAAAGTGGTAATCGATACCTAATTACCCATCTAACCAACAACCACGTAAAAGAACTAAATGATTTATAAAATGCTACGCTCTTAGATGCAATTATTCTTAAAACAGCATTGAGTTTTTATTAATTACTAATTTCCAGTGGTTAAAAAAACTAATTTTAATAAAAATCAAATGGAGTCTACTATATTTAAACGAAATACTAATTATTCAAGAAAAATTTTAATAATTATTTTGTTAAGTTTTATCCTGTATCAGTTGTTCAATTTTTTAAAATACCCTAGTGAACACACTTATTTTCTGCTTCGTACAAAAGAAATTGTCGTTTTGTTTTCTTTGTTTGGTATTATATTTTGTTTTTTGGGTGTTTTCGTAGTTTTTAAGAGTGTAATAGGGAGTAAAGCATATTTGAAAATTGATGCTAATGGTATATTTAATGGTTTTTTTTTGTACAAAAAAAAGTTTATTGGATGGGAAGAAATAAATGAAATAAGAACCATCAAGTATAATTACAATAACTACATAGCAATTTTTTTAAAAAAAAGCAGGTTTAAGGAGAAGGGGTTGAGTTATATTTTTTATAAAATAAATGAATATACTATGGGAACTCCCTATGTCATTTATTCAGGAGATTTAGAGTGTAATTTTCAAGAATTAGAAATGGCAATAAAAGAAGCATTTTTAATATATAATAAAAGAAATAAAGTTAGTAAGTAATTAACTTTTTAAAATTAGATTTAAACTAAAAATCCATTTTGAAGTAAATAAATAATTCATAAAATTTCTATAATCTGTGTTCAAAAAAAACGACCCACATTACTGCGAGCCGCCTTTTAAACTCTTAAACCTTTAATCTTTTAAACCAAACTAAGCATTCATTAAAGATTCAATCTCCTCCACTTCAATCGGAATATTCCGCATCAAGTTAAACGGTTCGCCGGTTTTTTGAATCACCATATCGTCTTCAATACGAATACCAAAACCTTCTGCCGGTATATAAATGCCCGGTTCTACTGTAAAAACCATATTGGCTTGCATCGGTTCGTGCAACAATCCGTAATCATGCGTATCCAACCCTAAATGATGTGAAGTGCCGTGCATGAAATATTTTTTATACGCCGGCCATTCCGGATTTTCGTTTTGCACATCTGCTTTGTCTAAAAGTCCTAAACCCAATAATTCTGAAGTCATGATTTTTCCCACTTCCACATGGTATTCTTTCCATAACGTTCCCGGAATCAACATTTTTGTGGCTTCGTTTTTCACTCGTAAAACCGCATTGTACACTTCTTTTTGTCTTTCAGAAAAACGACCGGAAACCGGAATCATTCGTGTCATATCACTGGAATAATTGGCATATTCAGCACCCACATCCAACAAAATCAAATCGCCTGCTTTGCATTGTTGGTTGTTTTCAATGTAATGTAATACGTTTGCATTTTTTCCAGAAGCAATAATTGGTGTGTACGCAAAACCTTTGGAACGATTGCGTAAAAATTCATGAGCAAATTCGGCTTCAATTTCATATTCCATCACATTCGGTTTCACAAACGATAACACTCTTCTGAACCCTTTTTCGGTAATATCACAAGCTTTTTGAAGTAAATCAATTTCTTCGCTTTCTTTTACAGAACGTAAACGTTGTAAAATCGGATTGCTTTTTTCCACTTTATGAGCCGGATAGTTTTCTTTCCACCATTTGATAAAACGAGCTTCTCTTGTTTCGGTTTCAATGGTAGCCCGATAATGCTCATTGGTGTTGATATACATTGTATCGGCATACGCCATCACTTCTTTTAAAATCTTATGAAAATCGGTCAACCAATACACGGTTTTGATGCCGGAAACTTCAAACGCACGTTCTTTGGTTAATTTTTCACCTTCCCAAACCGCAATATGTTCGTTGGTTTCGCGTAGAAACAACATTTCTTTTAAATGCTGATAGGGTGCATCCGGAAACAACAACAAAATGCTTTCTTCTTGATCAACACCTGATAAATAAAGAATGTCTCGATGTTGAGCAAATGGTAAAGTAGTATCAGCACTCACCGGATAATTATCATTGGAATTAAAAACAGCAACACTATTTGGCTTCATCTGAGCCGTGAATTTTGCTCTGTTTTTGATGTATAAATTGCGATCAATTGGATGGTATTTCATGGTAGGGAAATAAAAATTAGTTATCAAAAATAACAAGAATCACCCAAACCGCTGTTAATCCTTTACTAAAATTTTGCGAACCGATTAGATATTGTTACATTTCCACTTTAAAATCATTAAGCATGAAAAATCTTTCTATTGCTGTTGTTGGGTTGTTATTATTTTCAAATACATTAGTAGCTCAGCAATCATCCTCATCACTTGTTAAAAATGTAAAAATTGAAAACATTGGGCCAACTATCATGAGTGGAAGAGTAGTTGATGTGGATGTTAATCCGAATAAACCCACTGAATTTTATGTAGCGTATGCATCTGGTGGCGTATGGTATTCCAACAACAACGGAATGAGTTTTCAACCTATCATGGATACTGCTCCTACCATTAATGTAGGGGAAATTGCTGTTGATTGGAAAAACGGAACCATTTGGGTCGGAACCGGTGAACACAACGCTTCTCGTTCTTCATATGCCGGAATCGGGGTGTTAAAATCAACAGATAAAGGCAAAACGTGGATAAACACCGGATTAAAAGAAAGTCATCATATCGGTAAAATTGAAATTAATCCGTCCAATCCAAATGAAGTAATAGTGGGTGTTACCGGACATTTGTATACCAAAAATGCTGAAAGAGGTGTTTATAAAACCACTGATGGTGGACAAACGTGGAATCAAACCTTGTTTGTTGATGATGAAACCGGAATTATCGATATTTCAGTTTCACCAAAAAATTTCAATATTCAATATGCTGCTGCTTGGAAAAAAGATAGGAAAGCTTGGAATTTTTTAGGAAACGGAAAAACTTCCGGAATTTATAAAAGTGAAGACGGTGGAAATTCTTGGACGTTAATTTCAACTCCAGAAAGTGGTTTCCCAACCGGAGACGGAGTCGGAAGAATAGGTTTGGCCACTTTTGACAATCAAATCGTGTATGCCGCTTTGGACAATCAATTTAACCGACCAAAATCGGAGACTAAAAAAAGTACTATGCCGGAAATGTTTAGCGTTCCCGGGGAGGTTTTCATGCAAATTTCGGATGTTGAAATCAATAATGTACTTAAAAAACATGGCTTAACTGAAAAATACAGAGCTCAAAATTTGAAAAACATGGTAAGTGATGGCGATGTATTACCGGAAGAAGTCCAAATGATTATTTCTGACGCTAACAAAGCGTTGTTTGAAACAGAAGTTATTGGAGCAGAAGTCTATAAATCTATTGATGGTGGGAAAAAATGGAAAAAAACACACGAAGGATTTATTGATGATTTTTATTATACATATGGATATTATTTTGGAAGAGTTTCGGTTGATTTATCCAATTCAGATAAAATTTATGTTTCCGGTGTGCCGTTAATTAAGTCGGATGATGGTGGAAAAACATTTGTTTCCATCAACCGTGAAAATGTGCATTTAGATCATCATATTGTTTGGGTAAATCCATCACAACCCGGTCATTTAATCAATGGAAATGATGGCGGTTTAAATATTTCGTATGATGATGGAGCCAATTGGACGAAGTGTAATCCGCATAGCGTGAGCCAGTTTTATGCTGTGAATGTTGATTACCAATCGAATTACAATGTTTATGGTGGTATGCAAGATAATGGTGTTTGGGTGGGTCCCAACAATTACAAATACGATGTAGAATGGCACCAAGAAGGCAAATATGCCTATGAAAGTTTGATGGGTGGCGATGGTATGCAAACTCAAATTGACAGAAGAAATCCGAATATTGTTTTTACCGGATTTCAGTTTGGTAATTATTATCGAATAGACCGTGACAAAAAAGACATGAAGTACATTTCGCCAAAAGCCAAAAAGGATGAAAAACCATTGCGTTATAATTGGCAAACCCCGATTTTGTTGTCTTCTCACAACCAAGATATATTATATATGGGTTCACAATATCTTCATCGATCATTTAACCAAGGTGAAACATGGGAAAAAATTTCCGGCGACTTAACTCAAGGTGGAAAAGAAGGAAACGTGGCCTATGGAACGATTACTACTTTTAGTGAAAGTCCGTTTCAATTTGGGTTACTTTATGTGGGAAGTGATGATGGATTAGTTCATGTTTCCAAAGACGGAGGTGTTTCATGGCAGAACATTTCTACTACTTTCCCAAAAGATTTGTGGGTGTCAAGAGTTGTAGCCTCTAAACACAAAAAAGAACGAGTGTATGTGACACTTAACGGGTATCGTTGGGATGATTTTAAACCATACGTTTACCAATCCGATGATTACGGTCAAACATGGAAATCAATTGAACCAACTTTTGAAACCAATGCCGTAAATGTGATTGTAGAAGATACTGTAAATCCGGAAATCTTATATTTAGGAACGGATAACGGATTGTATGTTTCCTTTCAGAATGGTAAAGACTGGCAGCCTTTTATGAGTGGTTTACCTCCGGTGGCCGTTCATGATTTGGTGATTCAAACAGAAGCAAAAGATTTGATTGTGGGCACTCACGGAAGATCGATTTACAAAGTAAATTTATCGGCAGTTCAACAGTTAAACAATGAAGTATTAGCAACTACTTTAAAAATATTTCCTATAACAAATATTACGCATTCCGACTATTGGGGTAATACTTGGAGTGCTTGGCTTCCTGCGAATGAGCCATCTGTTAAAATTGATTTTTATGCAGCTTCAGCCGGTGAGATAAACATTCAGGTCTTAAATGATAAAGGAGTTGTGATAAGAGAAACAACACAAAAAGTAGATGCCGGAATCAACCAATGGGAATACGATTTAGAAATTTCAAAAACGGTTCAAGATATCTTGCGAAAAAAAGATAAGAAAATTGTTTTCAAACCTACCAGAAAAGGAAAAGTGTACCTTTCAACTGGGAAATATCAAGTAAAAATCGCTAAAGAAAAGACAGTAGAAACAAGTTTTTTTGAAGTAATAGAAAACAAACGTAATTAGTAGCAAAAATGAAAATATTCTTTAAATCACTATTGTTATTTGGTTTTTTTAGCTCAGTAGCTTTTGCCCAAACAAAAATGCCGTATCAAGTTTTTACTAAAAACGGTAAAAAATCTTCGTATGAGAAAATGCTCAAAGCAACTGAAAAAGCAGAGCTTGTGTTGTTTGGAGAACATCATGATAATTCTGTTGTACACTGGTTGCAACTTGAGTTGACAAAAGATTTAGCTGAAAAACGAGCTTTGGTTTTGGGGGCTGAAATGATTGAAGCCGATAACCAAAAGCAATTGAATCAATATTTAAACGGTGAAATCAACCAAAAGCAATTTGATTCTACCGCTCGTTTGTGGAATAACTACAAAACAGATTATAAACCTTTGGTCGATTTTGCCAAAGTAAAAAACATTCCTTTTATCGCTACCAATGTCCCTAGGAGATATGCAAATGTGGTTTTCAGAAAAGATTTTGCCGGTTTGGATGAATTAACATCTGAAGAAAAAAGTTGGATGGCTCCTTTGCCCATTCCATTTGACATTACTTTACCGGGTTATCAAAAAATGTTAGAAATGATGGGGGGTCATGCCGGCGAAAAGATGCCTAAAGCTCAAGCATTAAAAGATGCAACTATGGCATATTTTATAGTGCAAAATCTAAAGAAAGATACTGTTTTTGTTCATTACAACGGAACCTATCACAGTGATTTTTTTGAAGGAATTAATTGGTATGTGCATCAATACCGAAAAAACACTTCAATTGTAACCATTGCAACCGTTGAACAAAAAGATATTTCTAGAGTAGAAGCAGAACATCTAAACAAGGCAGATTTTATTTTGGTGATAGATGAAGATGTAACAAAAACATATTGAATTTGAAAGGTCATTTTTGTGTTTTTTGCATTTTTATTAGAGTTTTAATGAAAAAATAATTCAACACATGTTAATCCTTCTTTAAAATCACTTTAAATTAGTTCGAAAAGGTTGTAGTTAAAAGTAAATAACCATAAATTTGTGTGAAATTTTTAAAAATTTATTTACATAACGTTATGGCAAAATCTGCACTTTTAAAGTCATCTATCGGAAAAAAATACTGGATGGCTCTTACGGGTTTATTTTTATGCTTGTTTTTAGCGGGTCATTTGGCGGGTAATTTACAATTATTACTACCGGATAGTCAATTGCAATTTAACCAATATGCATTGTTTATGACCACTAATCCTGCCGTAAAAATTCTTTCTTATCTCACTTACATTTCTATTTTATTTCATGCCGTAGACGGTATTTTATTGGCAATTCAAAACAAAAAAGCCAGACCGGTAGGATATGCTAAAAACAAGCCGTCTGCAAATAGTAGTTTTGCATCCAGAAACATGGCTGTTTTAGGTACTCTTGTTCTGGTTTTTATCGCTACTCACATGATTAATTTTTGGGCAAAGATGCATTTTGACGAGAAAATGCCGCTACAAACATTAATGATTAAGCAAGAACGTAAAGACCAATATACAGGAATGACAATCAAAGATTCGGTGTCAGTATTCACATTGACTAGTGGAAACTACATTCCAACCGAGCAAGTAAAAGGTTATGGAGATGGCGGAGACAATTCACCTTATGAGATTGTAAATAAAGTTGAATTTTACAGAACAGGCTCTAACATGAAAGCCGGTGAAGGATATAAAGATTTGTATACTTTAACCATGGATTTCTTCAGAGATAAAGAATACGGGTTAGCTTTTACACTATTTTATGTTTTTTCTATGATGGTTTTAGCTTTCCACTTATGGCACGGTTTCCAAAGTGCTTTTCAATCGCTTGGTTTAAATAATCCTAAATGGACACCTTCTATTAAATTTATTGGAAAAGCTTTTGCGGTGATTGTTCCGATTTTATTTGCCATCATCCCGTTATACATTCATTTTACTAAATAATCAACATCAGCTATATTATGAAGTTAGATTCTAAAATACCGGAAGGTCCAATTGCTCACAAATGGACAAACCACAAAAATCATTTAAAATTAGTTGCTCCCAATAACCGTCCTAAAATTGATATAATTGTAGTAGGAACCGGATTGGCTGGAGCTTCTGCCGCTGCGTCTTTTGGCGAAATGGGGTATAATGTAAGTGCTTTTTGTTTTCAAGATTCACCCAGAAGAGCTCACTCAATTGCTGCTCAAGGTGGAATTAATGCCGCAAAAAATTATCAAAATGATGGTGATAGTGTATATAGACTTTTTTATGATACAATAAAAGGTGGTGATTACCGTGCTCGTGAAGCAAACGTTCATCGTTTAGCCGAGGTTTCAGGCAGCATCATCGACCAATGTGTGGCTCAAGGCGTTCCATTTGCCCGTGAATATGGCGGTATGTTGGATAACCGTTCTTTCGGTGGAACGCAAGTACAACGTACATTTTATGCTGCAGGTCAAACAGGGCAACAATTATTATTAGGAGCTTATTCAGCTTTATCCAGACAAATCGGTTTAGGTCGTGTGAAAATGTACAACCGTCATGAAATGTTAGAGTTGGTAAAAGTGGATGGAAAAGCTCGCGGAATAATAGCTCGTAACTTAATTAACGGAGAATTAGAAAGACATTCTGCTCACGCTGTAATTATAGCATCAGGAGGTTACGGAAATGTTTATTTCCTTTCTACTAATGCCATGGGAAGTAATGTAAGTGCAGGTTGGAAAATCCATAAACAAGGAGCGTTATTCGCTAATCCTTGTTTTGTGCAAATTCACCCAACGTGTATTCCGGTTCACGGAACAAATCAGTCAAAATTAACGTTAATGTCAGAATCATTGCGTAATTCAGGTCGAATTTGGGTTCCAAAAAAGAAAGAAGATGCCGAAGCGATTCGTTCAGGAAATTTAAAACCTACTCAAATTGCCGAAGAAAATAGAGATTATTTCTTAGAAAGAAGATATCCTGCCTTTGGTAACCTAGTACCACGTGACGTAGCTTCCAGAGCCGCCAAAGAACGTTGTGATGCCGGTTACGGAATCGAAGCCAACGATACCAACGAAGGCGTTTACCTTGATTTCTCTACCGAAATTAAAAGTAAAGGAAAACAAGCCGCTTATGCTCAAGGAAATCATAATCCTTCTGAAGAAGAAATCATCAAATTAGGTAAAAAATGGTTGGAAGAAAAGTACGGAAACCTTTTCACCATGTACCAAAAAATTACCGATGAAAATCCATATGAAACCCCAATGAAAATTTATCCTGCCGTGCATTATACCATGGGTGGAGTTTGGGTAGATTATAATTTGCAATCAACAATTCCAGGATGCTTTGTGGCTGGAGAAGCGAATTTCTCTGATCACGGAGCAAACCGATTAGGGGCTTCAGCCTTGATGCAAGGTTTAGCTGATGGGTATTTCGTATTACCTTATACCGTTTCCAACTATTTAGCCGATGAAATCAGAACCGGAAAAATCTCAACTGATTTGCCTGAATTTGCTGAAGCAGAAAACAATGTTAAAAACCAAATTGATAAGTTTTTAAATAATAACGGTACAAAAACGGTTGACCATTTCCACAAGCGTTTAGGATTAATTATGTGGAATAAAGTTGGAATGGCCCGTAACGAACAAGGTTTAAAACAAGCAATTGCTGAAATTGCTCAATTGAAAGAGGAATTTCATAATGAGGTATTTGTTCCGGGAAGTGCAGATGAGTTAAACCCTGAATTGGAGAAAGCTCTTCGCGTAGCCGATTTTATAGAACTCGGACAATTAATGGCAATGGATGCGTTGCAACGTAACGAATCATGTGGAGGTCATTTCCGCGAAGAATACCAAGATGCCGAAGGCGAAACACTTCGTGATGACGAAAACTTTAAATTTGTTGGTGCTTGGGAATACAAAGGTTCAGATATTTCTAAATCTGAATTGCATAAGGAAGAATTGAAGTACGAAGAAATCAAAATTGCAGCCCGTAATTATAAATAATTAGTATTATGTCAACAGCAAAAAATATAAATATCACTCTAAAAATTTGGCGTCAAAAAAACGCTAAAACCAAAGGTGGAATTGAAACGTACAAACTAGATAATGTTTCAACAGCGAGTTCGTTTTTGGAAATGCTAGACCAATTAAACGAACAATTAGTAAACGAAAGAAAAGAACCGGTTGCGTTTGACCACGACTGTCGTGAAGGAATCTGCGGAAGCTGTTCGTTATACATCAACGGACGTGCACACGGACCGGATACCGGAATCACCACTTGTCAATTGCACATGCGAATGTTCAACGATGGCGACACCATTTATGTTGAACCCTGGAGAAGTAAAGCGTTCCCGGTAATCAAAGATTTGGTAGTGGACAGAAGTGCATTTGACCGTATCCAACAAGCCGGTGGTTTCGTATCGGTAAATACTTCCGGAAGAACGATCGATGCCAATTCACTTCCTGTGCCCAAAGACGACGCAGACAAAGCCTTCATGGCAGCAGCTTGTATTGGTTGCGGAGCGTGTGTTGCCTCTTGCAAAAACGGTTCTGCGATGTTGTTCGTAGGAGCAAAAGTGTCGCAATACGCTCTTTTACCTCAAGGAAAAGTAGAAGCAACAGAACGCGTTCTAAACATGGTGCGTCAAATGGACGAAGAAGGTTTCGGAAACTGTACTAATACCGGTGCTTGTGAAATCGAATGTCCAAAAGGCATCTCGTTAGAAAATATCGCTCGTATGAATCGCGAATATTTAAAAGCGAGTTTATAAAACATACATAACCTGCGAATGAATTTGTGAAAATTCGTTCTATTCGTGGCAAAAACATAAAGCATTCAGCACCAGTTGAATGCTTTTTTTGTGGGCGTTACCCAAGGGTCGGGCTTTCCGTTGCAAGTCCTCACCCAAAAATGCAATTTTCTAAAGGCACTAAAGAGCTTCCTTTGGTCGCTTTTTCTGCCTAAGAAAATTTGCATTTTTGTGCTCCGGGCTTTTCACTGCAATCCCTAACGCAAATCCTGCTCAAAAAGAAAATTTAGTATATTTGAAGAACAATCAACGATTTCAAATTACACCTGACAGGATTTTGAAACCTGTCAGGTGTAAACGATAAAACAACAAACTATGCGAGTTTTCATTCTATCATTATTCCTTTTCATTTCCGGACTAACATTCAGTCAAAACTATCAACAATACGTCAACCCCTTCATTGGAACCGGCGGAACTGGACACACCTTTCCCGGAGCCACAGTGCCATACGGAATGGTGCAACTTTCCCCAGACACTAGAATTGACGGCAGTTGGGAAGGTTGTTCAGGTTATCATTATTCCGATAATCGAATTTATGGTTTCTCACACACCCATCTCAACGGAACCGGCGTTTCTGATTATGGCGATATTTTGCTGATGCCCACAATGGGCGAACCTTCCTTTGACAACAAAATCTATTCTTCTACTTTTTCACATGCCAACGAAAAAGCTTCCGCCGGATTTTATGCCGTTAAATTAGACAAACACAATATTGATGTGCGTTTAACCACGTCAACCCGAGTTGGTTTTCACGAATATACGTTTAATGAAAGTGGTCAAGCCAATATTATTTTAGACCTAAATCACCGTGATGTATTGTTGGAAGGCAGAATTCGTATTATTGACGGAAGAAATATAGAAGTTTTAAGACGAAGTGAAGCATGGGCTAGAGATCAATATGTTTATGCAAGAATAGAATTCAATATACCAATGAATATTTCCAGTATTTTGGCCGATTCTATAGATACTAATGGCGATTATTTTGGAAAGAAAGTGGGTTTGTGTTTCTCCAAAACAGTCAAAAAAGGTGACAAAATACTCGTAAAAGTAGCCCTTTCACCCACCAGTTATGAAGGTGCAGAACTCAACAGCACTGAAATCCCCAATTGGGATTTTGAACAAGTTAAAAATGATGCCGAAGAATTATGGAACAAAGAACTTTCCAAAATCGAAGTCACTTCCACCGATAAAAACAAACTCACTATTTTCTACACGGCCTTATATCATACGATGATGCAACCCAACATCGCTCAAGATTTAGACGGAAAATACCGAGGTCGCGACAATAAAATTCACCAAGCCGAAGGATTTGATTATTACACTGTTTTTTCCCTTTGGGATACGTTTCGAGCCGCTCATCCGCTGTATACATTAATTGATAAAAAACGAACATCCGATTACATCAACACCTTTATCAAACAATTTGAACAAGGTGGTCGCTTACCCGTTTGGGAATTAGCTTCCAATGAAACCGATTGTATGATTGGCTACCATTCCGTTTCTGTAATTGCCGATGCCATGGTGAAAGGGATTGAAGGTTTTGATTACGAAAAAGCGTATCAAGCCGCCAAACATTCGGCCATGTTGGATCATTTAGGATTGGAGGCCTATAAAAAACAAGGGTTTATTTCCATTGATGACGAACACGAAAGTGTTTCCAAAACCTTAGAATATGCGTATGACGATTGGTGTATCGCTCAAATGGCGATGTTACTTGATAAAAAAGAAGATTATCAGTATTTTATGCTTCGTTCCCAAAATTGGAAAAACCTTTTCAATTGGGAAACCGGATTCATTCAGCCCAAGAAAAATGGCGGTTGGGATAAACCTTTCGACCCAAAAGAAGTGAACAACAATTACACCGAAGCCAACGGTTGGCAATACACTTTTTTTGTCCCACAAGATATTGATGGAATGATAAAAGCTATGGGTGGGGCAGCAAAATTTGAAGCCAAATTAGACGAAATGTTCAACAGTGTCAGCGAAACCTCCGGTCGTCATCAAGTCGATATTACCGGTTTAATCGGTCAATATGCTCACGGAAACGAACCGAGTCATCATGTAGCCTATTTGTACAATTATGTAGGTAAACCTGAAAAAACAAAAGAGAAAGTACATTTTATTTTAGACAATTTCTACAAAAATGACCCCGACGGCTTGATTGGCAACGAAGATTGCGGCCAAATGAGTGCGTGGTATGTGTTGAGTTCAATGGGGATTTATAATGTGACTCCTGGTCAACCAAATTGGACGACATCAGAGCCTTATTTTGAAAAAATGAAAGTGAATTTTGAAAATGGTGAAGCTGTAGATGTAATAAAAAATAATAATAAAGAACTAGGTTTTTTTATTAAGAGACCAATTGATACATCCGACTACTATTATTCTAGATTACTTTCTGTTGTTCCTGTTATTCTTGCTGAAAGCAAATCATTTAAAGATAAAATGAAGATTGAAATTACTCATTCTACTTTATCTGAAAGAAAATATAGAGGACAAGCTGTATATTATCGTATTATTGATGAATTGAATAAGAATCCAGAATTTAAATTCTATTCAGAATCATTCGAAATTGATAAAACATCAACAATTGAAACCTATTTTAGAGAATCAATTGAATCAAAAGGACCTTTGAGTGCAACTGTCTCCGCCACCTTCTTCAAAAAACCCAACAATTTCACCATCGACATTAAATCAACCTACAATCCGCAATACCACGCCGGTGGTCCGGAAGGCTTGATTGATGGCATTTTTGGTACAGAAAACTGGCGAAAAGGCGATTGGCAAGGCTATCAATCGCAAGATTTTGAAGCTATCATTGATATGCAATCCACCCGCGAAATCAGTCAAATTACGGCCAACTTTTTGCAAGACACCCGCTCGTGGATTTTGATGCCCACTAAAGTGGAGTACTATATTTCGGATGATAACGTGAATTTCACCCTTTTTGACACGCAAAATAACACGATTGACCCGAAAGAGTACAAATCCATCATCAAAGGATTTAAAAGCGTTAAAAAGCCTGTAAAAGCTCGTTATGTAAAAGTAAAAGCGACCAACTTTGGTAAATTACCCGAATGGCACCAAGGATTCCCATTTAATGGCGAAGCGTTTATTTTTGTGGATGAGATTACGGTGGATTAGATGTGTTTTGTTTTTTTGTTTCAAGTTTCAAGTTTCAGGTTTCAAGTTTCAGGTTTCAGGTTTCAAGTTTGCTTTGCGGCTCATGTCAGGTTTCAAAGCCTTCGACCAAAGAATTCTGTGTTTTCCGTGTTTTCTGTGAGCAACTAATCCTTCCAACCCCAAGGGGAATCGGAACATTCAACGGGTTTAGTTAAATCAAATGATACAGAGAAGACCCTATCTGTTCCTAAACGGCGTAGATTGTAGGTAAAGGTTTTTTCATCCAGAGTAATCCACCATACATTGGTAGATGCGTTGGGCAACAAATCACTCGTTTGTTGGTCCGCCGGAAAAATTTGAATCGTAGATAAACCAAAGTTGGGTGTAGTTCCGCCGTATTGTGTAACCTTATCAGGAGTTCCATCTTCATGACGATGGTCGTGTTTGAGGGTAATCAGGCCTTTTTCGTATGTCAGCACCCATGTTCTGGATTTGTCTTCACCTACATAAAACGGGATGCGAATCTGATTGGATTTGCAACTTTTTACTTGCATCACCAATTTTTTGCCTCGAAAAGAATCATTTTCAGGGGCTTCTGTAATATTACCTTCAAAGGATTTTCCGCATAAAGGTTGAAGTTTCTTCCAAAATTCTTCGGCTCCGGTTTGAGCATGAGCCGTTGAGAAAAAGGTAGTTAAAACAAAAAGAATACTAATTTTTTTCATCTCAGTTAACAATATGATTTTGGTAAAGTTAGCTTTTTTTAGTTTTTTCAGTTGTAAAGTAAGGTAAAATTGATGTAATTTTATATCTTTATAACAAAACTGTTGATATGGTTATTTCAGTAATACAGGCTCCATTGGTTTGGGAAAACCCCATTGCCAACATGCTGTATTTTCATGAAAAAATCAAAGCAGCCAATCCAAGAACAGATTTAGTTGTACTACCGGAAATGTTTACAACCGGTTTTTCGATGAATCCTTTTTTAACAGCAGAAACCATGCAAGGCGATACGATTCGTTGGATGCAATCCGCTGCTATGCAATTTCAATTTGCGATTACAGGAAGCATTATTGTTTTTGAAAATAAGCAATTCTACAACCGTATGGTGTTTGTTCACCCTAACGGAGCAATTGATTATTATGATAAACGGCATCTATTTACCTTGGCTGGCGAAGATAAAATATATTCTTCCGGTTCAGAAAAAGTGATTGTAGAATATAAGTTTTGGAAAATTTGCCTTCAGGTATGTTATGATTTGCGTTTTCCTGTATTTTCCAGAAATGTAGAAAATTATGATGTGTTGATTTATGTAGCCAATTGGCCAAGTGTTCGTATTAAAGCATGGGATGCATTGCTTCGAGCCAGAGCTATCGAAAATATGTGTTATGTTATTGGCGTAAATCGTATTGGAACAGATAAAAATAAACACGAATATGTTGGTCATTCACAAGCAATAGACTTTTTTGGCGATTATCTACTAGAACCACAAACTGAAGAGGGAATTTTTGAAGTAATGGTGTATAAAGCTCCTTTGAAAACGGCTCGAAAAGAACTTAATTTTCTGAATGACCGTGATGTGTTTACCATTCACCCCAAAAAAAGCGATAACGACCATCAACCACCCGAAAACTTAAGTGTTTGATCTACATCCCAATTGGAACGCACATCTATTGGCGTTGGGAAGTAACGAACTTCTTCCGATTGTCTTTTTTCCAAAAAATTTCCTGTATCCCAAATTTTATTTTGATTGGTATCATAAATGATGCGAACAGTATATTTTCGGGGTAGTAATAAATTGAATTCAATCGGTTGATTGTTGGTTAAATAACTTGTAGCCTGCGTTTCTCCTTTCTCATCAGTCAAATCCACAATTACCGGATACGAAGTAAGTCCCTCCAATTGAAGTTTTAAATTACCATATTCACTTATACTTTTAGTTGAAACCTGAAATTGTAGCGAATCACTACTGCGTTCCAAAATGTCTGTAAATGCACCTTTTTGAATAATCAGTTTGTATTTTTCTTCCGGTTCTTTTTTAAAATCGAGCTCTAATTGCTGTTCATTATCTAAATAGCGAGTAGTGAATGCAACACTGGAAGAATCTTTTTTGATGAGTTTTAATTTGGTTTCGTCAATATTTTTCAACGGAATGTTACTACTTAATTTATAGATTTCTCTATAATGCAAAACACCCATTTGAACCGCATTTATCTTTAGAGAATCTGCTTTTTGGTTTCGGTATTTAAAAGTGAAGTCTTTTTCTACCTTGTCTTGTTTTACATTTAGTTTGAGAGAGTCAACATCTTTCATTGGTTTAAACCAAATTTGAAGGGTATCCTTTTTGGGAAAAGGGGTTACAACAGTGGGAATAATTTCGTTGCCGTTTTTCAAAGTGATTTTTGTATCGGATGCTTTTCCTTCATAACCTAATATAATTCTGTTGCTCGCTTGCTGACTTGGTTTTAAAGGTTTAAAAGGCAAAATTTCTTTGAACAATTCCAATTCATAAATCGTATCGTTCGGTATAGTGATGGTTTTTTGGTAAAAACCAATTTTTTCTTTTTTCGGGTCAAATTTGTTGTTTTTGATGTCGTCTTTTATGGCGACCAATAGATAATTTCCGGCTTTTATATTTTCTAAAGTAAAAGTTGGTAAACTATCCAACGTATTGGTAATATAGCGAGGTACTTCTTTGTACACTATTGAATCATAAAAGGTTTCGTTTTTTTCATACAACATGACCGAAACAAAATTGTCGGTTTTTTGTAAATAAGCATCTTTTATTTTTCCTTTCAATTGCAAAGAATCGATATAATCGCCGGTAGAAAAAATATATTTGAATTGCGGATACGGATTCCCTTCGTTGTTGTCCTGAATACTTTGACCGAAATTAAAACTATAGGTTGTATTGGATAAGAGTGTATCTTTTATGCGAATTGTTAGTGTTTTTGTAGCGTTAGAAGGTAAAATTTCCGGTTGATTTTTCATCGGAGGAGAAACAATCAACTGTTTATTGAGGTCTTTTAGTTTAACATACTCGTCAAAATGAAGTTTGATTTCATTTCCTTTGAATTGGGTTGAAAAATTTTTCGGTTCACTCAACCGCAATACCGGTGGAATAGTGTCTTTAAGACCACCTGTTATGAATCCTCTTTTGGCACAACCGGTAAAAAGTAGTACAATCAAAAAGTAATAAAGTATTCGCTTCATTTGGACAAAAATTCAAATCAAGCCACAAATTAACAATTATATTTAGTGTAAATAAAATGTTTTAGGTTTTCTTTTACTTCTATCAGTGTGTGTAAGCCAAACAAGCGATGCTAATTTTGGTTCCAGGAATCGATAAAAGAGCTTTTCCGCACTGTTCAAGGGTAGCTCCGGTGGTCATGACATCATCAATGAGTAAAAAATGTTTGTTGTGGTCGGTTTCAGAAAACGTAACGGTGAATTTTGTTTTTGGGTCATCAATGCGTTCAAAAAAACTCTTCTTGGTTTGGGTTACAGCATAACTTTCTCGGCGTAAAATAGTTTCATAAAAGGGTAGTTGAAGTGTTTTTGAGAGTGCTTGACCAAAAGTAGTCAATTGATTATAGCCGCGTTCCCGCATTCTCTTTTGATGCAAAGGAACGGGAATTATTCCGTCAAAACGGTGGTGTTGATGAACCGCTTTTAATTCTTCAGCATACCATTCGCCCAAAAAAGTACCTATTTCTTGCTTGTCTTTGTACTTTAAGTGGTGAATCAATTCTTGTACAATACCTTTTTTATGAAAATACAATAATGCAGAAGCATGTTCTACCGGCAACTTGCCATAAAATTTTTTCAACATTTCATTGTTTTCCATTTCTGTGTGTTGCGTGAGCGGAAAAGCATGCCTACATTCGGTGCAAACTATGGTCTCGCTTTGCACAAACGGGGAACGGCAAGCGTAACATACTTTTGGAAAAAAAATATCGATAATGGAGTTGAGCATGTCTTTATATTGAGAAATAAAGTTAACAACCTACTTGTTAAAATATTGTTAAATATTAACTATTTTTTACCAAAATCGTTTTTTTTTTTTTGCAAATTTGAATCAGTTAAACGAAAACCACATTGTTTTAACAACTCTTCCAAAATCACTTTTCCTTTTGAAGTTAGCCATTTTACGCGACTAATTTTAAACCTAACCAATATGAAACACAAATTAAAAATGGGAGGCATT
>CALRRY020000021.1:0-45351 GCA_943370635.1 Variovorax paradoxus | reverse complement strand
CTGTTACCCGGAGCCACATCAATACTTAAGGCCACACCGGCAGGTACATCCACAAATGGAGTAGAAGTTCTAAAAGCAAAGTCATCTAATAATATTTCACCGTTTACATATACGTCAACTGTTGTAGCCGCTAAATCCGGTGAATTGTGTATCACTTGTAAACGTGCAGTGGGTGTTTCAACTAATGGAAGAGGAATCAAATCACCACCGGTTGCCGTAGCTACCCATAATCCAAAAGCAGGACCATCACTGTTTTGTGAAGGATCTAAAAATCCGCTGGCAACAACTGTTACAGCATCCAATTGAAAAAATAAATCAGCAAGTGGAGCAGAGTAGGTAGCTACTGTAGTAGAACCGGATTGGTCTCTAATGTCCAATTGATAATTGGCGGTAGGCAATTCCAAATAAGAGGAAAAATTACCATAAGCTAAATCATTTACAACCGTTCCGGCGGGTACAGACGTTTCAACTACATCAACGGTAGGAGCATCCGTTGAACCATGAAATACAACCACATCGGTAAAATCTTCAACAGCAGTTCCCTCACGACCACCGGTTAAAATATTTAAGCTAAAAGGAGTATTTGGGCTATATCCCGTGGGAGAAATAATTCCATTTGCAATAGCAATATACGTTTGAAAAGGTGCTAAAGTGGTTGTTGCTGTAAATAAAGTTTCCGCTACAGAGGTACTGTTGCCTGGAGCAATATCAATAGTAATAGCAACACTCGCAGGTGCATTAATAAAAGGAGTAGCCGTTCTGAAAGCAAAATCATCTAACAAAATTTCACCATTAAGATATACGTCAACCGTAGAAGCGGCTAAGTCTGGTGAATTATGAATCACTTGCAAACGAGCAGTAGGATTGTGAAACAAGGGCAATTCTAAAAGCGGTCCGCCTACAGCTCTCGCCACCCATAATCCAAAACCGGGACCATTACTGTTTTGTGAAGGGTCTAAAAATCCGCTGGCTACAACAGTAACCGCATCAAAATTAAAAAACAAATCAGCTAAAGGAGCAGAATAGGTAGCAACAGTGTTAGTACCACTTGCATCACGAATAGCCAATACATAATTGGCAGTAGTCAATTCTAAATAAGAAGAGAAGTTGCCATAAGCTATATCATTAACAATTGTTCCGGCTGGCACAGACAATTCAACAACATCTACAGCAGGAGCATCGGGTGAACCATGAAACACAACTACATCTGTATTGTCTCCGTTGGGTGTGCCTTCACGGCCTCCTACCAATACATTGATCCCAAAGGGTTGATTCGCTGCATAACCACTGGTCGAAACGATACCGTTCGCAACCAAAATATACGTCTCATATTCAGTCAACGTAGTGGTTAAATTGTAAAATCCGTCATTTACCGATGAACTTGACGAAGGTGCAACATCTATCGAAATAGGTACACCTGCCGGTACATCAACAAATGGGGTAGCAGTCCTAAAATGAAAGTTATCCAACAATATCTCATCATTCAAATAGACATCTACAGAAGCGTTTGCCAGGTCAGGTGAATTGTGGATCACTTGAACCCTAGCTGTTTGTGCCATACTCGTCATACTCACACAGACCAGTAAAAGCCAAATTAAATTAGTAATTCTTTTCATGCTATATTGATTTTTTGTTTAACGATATAAAGTTAATGATAAACAAAAGTGAATATGTTAATTTAACTTTAATTAGTGATTTTTTAACAATTGTTAATTCAAATTAAATCACTAAAAATCAACTTATTTGCATTTAGAATTACCTGAAACAGTAGTGTTTCAAACCGTAGAAATAGGCTGTAGTAACTTCAACAAAACTTAAAAAGGATAAACAAGACTTTGTTTTTTTTAAAAAACTTCCTTCACCGTTGGTGTCATTGCTTCGCCTACACAAGCAAAGCTATCATCTAGTCATTCCTATTTAGCTACCTTTGTCATTCCTATTTAGCTAACCTTGTCATTCCGACGCAGGAGGAATCTCCTTTCTCTTTGTCACTCTTATTTAGCTAACCTTGCCATTACCATTTCAAGTCCCTTTCTCATTCCTATTTCAAGTCCCTTTGTCATTCCCATTTCAAGTCTCTTTGTCATTCCGACGCAGGAGGAATCTCCGCCACCTATATCATTCCAATTTCAAGTCCCTTTGCCATTCCCATTTCAAGTCCCTTTCTCATTCCCATTTCAAGTCCCTTTGTCATTCCGACGCAGGAGGAATCTCTGTATCGTCCTAACAAATAGTGCATCCCAAATACTTCTTTTATTCGTTTCAAATCAACATTCATAACCCAACAACCCCCTTCATACAAACAAAAAAAAATCAACAGTTTGTTAATAACTTATACACTTTGGAATGAGTTAAGTTTTAAAAATCCTTTCAAAAAACGTATATTTGCGTGTTTTAGTCCAAAATAGATTTACCTTATAATATGAGCGAAGAAAATAAAAAGAATAATTATTCAGCAGACAGTATTCAAGCCTTAGAAGGCATGGAACACGTGAGAATGCGTCCTTCCATGTATATTGGTGACACGGGTGTCAGAGGATTACACCACCTGGTATATGAAGTAGTCGATAACTCTATCGATGAAGCTTTAGCCGGTCATTGTGACACCATTTCAGTATTTATAAATGAAGACAATTCCGTTACCGTAGAAGATAACGGGCGTGGTATTCCGGTAGATATGCACAAAAAAGAGGGCGTTTCTGCTTTAGAAGTAGTAATGACCAAAATCGGTGCCGGTGGTAAATTCGATAAAGATTCCTATAAAGTTTCCGGTGGTTTGCATGGAGTAGGGGTTTCCTGTGTGAATGCTCTTTCTGACCATTTAAGAGCTACCGTTTTCCGTGATGGAAAAATATATGAACAAGAATATGAGCGGGGTAAAGCCATGTATCCCGTTAAACAAATTGGCGAAACCACCAAGCGTGGTACAATGGTGACCTTTAAACCCGATGCTTCCATTTTTACCCAAACCATTGAATATTCCTATGATACGTTAGCCGCACGTATGCGTGAGCTGTCCTTCCTAAACAAAGGAATCACCATTACGTTAACCGATAAACGTAGAACAGATGATAAAGGTGAATACGTTAGCGAAGTATTTCATTCCAAAGAAGGATTGAAAGAGTTCGTTAAATTCTTAGACGGTAACCGTGTGCCTATCATCGCCTCTGTTATCAGCATGGAAAACGAAAAAGGGGAAGTACCTGTAGAAGTAGCATTGGTCTACAATGACAGTTATTCGGAAAATATCTTTTCTTACGTAAACAATATCAATACCCACGAAGGGGGTACACATTTACAAGGTTTCCGTATGGGATTAACCCGTACCTTGAAAAAGTATGCCGATAACTCCGGTCTCCTAGAAAAATTAAAGTTTGAAATCTCCGGTGATGATTTCCGGGAAGGATTAACCGCCATTATTTCTGTAAAAGTAGCCGAACCACAGTTTGAAGGACAAACCAAAACCAAACTAGGTAACAGAGAAGTAGTTTCTCCGGTGAGTCAAGCAGTGGCAGAAATGTTGGAGAATTATTTAGAAGAAAATCCAAACGATGCCAAAATCATTGTTCAAAAAGTAATACTTGCCGCTCAAGCCCGTCATGCAGCCAAAAAAGCACGTGAAATGGTGCAACGCAAAACCGTTCTGGGTGGTGGTGGTTTACCGGGTAAATTATCCGATTGCTCTGAACAAGATCCGGCAAAATGTGAAATATTCCTGGTAGAGGGAGATTCTGCAGGAGGAACAGCAAAACAGGGTCGTGACCGTGCTTTCCAAGCCATTCTGCCTTTGCGTGGTAAGATATTAAATGTAGAAAAAGCCATGCACCACAAAGTGTTTGAAAACGAAGAAATCAGAAACATCTTCACTGCTCTGGGGGTAACCATAGGAACAGCAGAAGACTCAAAAGCATTGAATTTAGAAAAACTGCGGTACCACAAAGTAGTCATCATGTGTGATGCCGATGTCGATGGTAGCCATATCTCTACCTTAATATTGACTTTCTTCTTCCGTTTTATGAAAGAATTAATTGAAGGCGGTCACGTGTACATTGCAACACCACCTTTATATTTAGTAAAAAAAGGAAACAAAAAAGAATATGCTTGGAACGATGACCAACGTGATATGATTAACCAAAGAATGGGAGGTTCAGCGGCAATCCAACGTTATAAAGGTTTGGGAGAGATGAATGCAGAACAACTTTGGGAAACTACCTTAAACCCTGATTTTAGAACATTACGTCAAGTAACCATTGACAGTCTTCCGGAAGCAGACAGAATTTTCTCGATGCTAATGGGGGATGAAGTTCCACCACGTAGAGAATTTATCGAGAAGAACGCCGTTTATGCCAAAATTGATGCGTAAGTTCTTTTCCGCTTTATCGTTTATGGTTGTTTTGGGTATTGGAAATACACAAGCTCAAACCGCTACACAATTAGAACAAGTTGGGTATCTCTTAGGAGATGCCCTTTTTTATGCAGACAAGTATATTACCCCAATAACAGATGCGGCAGTATATCAAGCTTCTTCCTCTTGGATGTTATCACCTGAAAAGAAAAAAACAGGAACGGTTACAGTTGGATTACATGCGAATATGTTTTTTGTACCTAAAAGTGATCGAAAATTCAACATTAGCAATGATGACTTTTTGTTTTTTGAAATTGAAAATCAAACACAAGCTTCTGTTCCTTCTGCTTTAGGGAATGACCAAACTATTTTTTTAGTAGGTGATTTGGATGGAGAACAAATTCGTCTCGAAACGCCGGAGGGAGTAGATATGGAAACAATTGTATATCCGTATTTAACAGCAGCTGTAGCTCTACCTTACGGAACAGAATTGGTAGTTCGCTATTCAACCAAAACCAAACTAAAAAGAGGATACTATCAAGTGTATGGGCTTGGAATGCAACATAACGTGAGTCAGTACTTTTCAAAACTAAAAGAAAAGAAGATTGATTTGGCCTATATGTTTATGTATTCCAATGAAGAAGTAGGATTTGACTTTTTGGATGTAAATACTCCTTACGGCAATTTAGGAATCAATAAAATTACCGGATTTGTCAATACATGGCATTTTCAATGTTCTGCCGCTAAAACATGGGGTAAAACACAACTCATGGGAAGTATAATTGGCAACAGAAGTTTTTTTGAATACAAAGTGTCCGGTACAAGAGGTGAAATCGAGGAAGTACTTCCGGTACAATCTACTATTAATAACTTGTTAACTACGATAGCAGAACCCAAAACGAATATTATGGGTGAAGTGGCTTGTAGATACCAAATTAACAAAATTTATCTGCAAAGTTCAGTAGCTTTTGGTAAATTTGTAAACGCAAATATAGGAGTACATTATCAATTATAAATATTTTAAAAATAGAATAAAATGAAAGTTACCATTGTTGGAGCAGGAAATGTGGGAGCCACTTGTGCTGATGCAATTGCTTACAGAAGAATTGCCAGCGAAATAGTATTATTAGATATCCGTGAAGGTTTTGCTGAAGGAAAAGCTTTAGACATCATGCAAACACAAACTACTTTAGGATTCAATACCAAAGTATCCGGTAGTACAAACGATTATTCCAAAACAGCCGGTAGTGATGTAGTAGTCATTACTTCAGGAATCCCAAGAAAACCGGGAATGACAAGAGAGGAATTAATCGGAATTAATGCAGGAATTGTTAAATCTGTAGCAGAAAGTTTATTACAACATTCTCCAAACGCAATTGTAGTTGTGGTTTCTAATCCAATGGATACCATGACCTATTTAACATTAAAAGCGACCGGTTTACCAAAAAACAGAATCATCGGAATGGGTGGAGCATTAGATTCATCTCGTTTTAAATGTTATCTGTCAAAAGCATTAGAAAAACCGGCAAATGATATTCAAGGGATGGTAATCGGAGGTCATGGTGATACCACTATGATTCCATTAACCCGTTTAGCCTCTTATAATGGTGTACCCGTATCAGAATTTTTATCACAAGAAGAATTAGATAAAGTGGCTGCTGATACAATGGTGGGTGGAGCAACATTAACTGCTTTATTAGGAACTTCAGCTTGGTACGCACCCGGTGCTTCTGTTGCCTATTTAGTAGACAGTATTTTAAATGACCAAAAGAAAATGATTCCTTGTTCAGTATTTTTAGAAGGTGAATACGGACAAAATGATATTTGCATTGGTGTACCTTGTATCATTGGTAAAAATGGTGTAGAAAAAATTGTAGATATTACTTTAAATGAGGATGAAAAAGCTAAATTCGCTAAAAGTGCAGACGCAGTTAGAGCGATGAATGGCGATTTAAAATCTGTTTTAGCGTAATTAAAGTCATAGAATAAAATGAAAAGACTGCATTTGCAGTCTTTTTTTTTGAGATTATGCCTAAATTAATTGGTTAATCTTATTCAGAATTATATATTTGCACGTTTTATAAAATGGCAAGAAGTCTCAATTTTTCTTTCCGTTTGATAATCAAAAACATAACCAACAAAATTAATTAATTCGAGTAATAATGCAGAGTAAAGGACTTATTAAATTTTTCGCAATTTTATTTGCATTGGTATGTATTTACCAACTTTCTTTCACATTTGTGGCCAACAAGGTTAAAGCGGATGCAAAAGCCTTCGCAGGTAATGACCTAACGAAAGAAGTAAAATATTTAGACTCTATCGGTAGAGAAGAAGTATTTAACTTAGGTTTTGCCAGCTATACATACAATGAAGTTAAAGATAAACAAATTAATAAAGGTCTTGACCTTGAAGGTGGTATTAATGTTATCCTTCAAATTTCTGTGAAAGACATATTAAAAGGATTATCAAACAATTCTCAAGATCCTGTTTTCAATAAAGCTTTAGCAGATGCAACAGCTAATCAAAAAGGAAATCAAACTTATTTAGATGCCTTTTTTGAAGCATTTGAAGCTGAATCAAAAGGAAGAGTGAAATTATCTTCACCTGATATTTTCTTCAATAAAAACTTTGATACTGAAATTACAGGTAAAACATCTGAAGACGAAGTAAAAGCAATCTTAAGAAGAAAAGTAAACGAATCTACTTTAAGTGCTTTTGAAGTATTAAGAAAAAGGATTGATAAATTTGGTGTTACACAACCAAATATCCAACAATTAGGAGAAACAGGTAGAATTTTAGTTGAATTACCCGGAGCAAAAGATGTTGACCGTATTAAGAAATTATTACAAAGTACCGCTCAATTAGAGTTTTGGGAAGCCTATAAATTTGAAGAAGTTGCTCAATATATTGGTAGTGTTAATGAAGCATTAAAAGCTACTGAAGTAAAAGTTGATACAAAAGAAACGGAGAAAGCTAAAACAGGTATAGATTCTTTATTGACAGATGTTGCTAAAGATTCAACTGCTAGTGCTAGTGCAAAAGGAAATAATCCTTTCTTTGATAAAATGATTTCGTATGGTGGCGGACCAATTGTTGGTTATTTTGCACCAAAAGACACCGCTAAGATTGGAGAGTATTTGAGAAGAGATGCTATGAAAGCGATGTTAACTCCTGAATTGCGTTATGTTAGATTCTTATGGGGTAAACCTACCACAATTACGAATGACAAAAAAGAACAAGTTGAAGCAATTGAATTGTATGCATTAAAAGGAAATCGTTCAAATGAAGCTCCAATCAGTGGAGGAGTAGTAGTAGATGCCAGAGATTCTTTTGATCAATTTGGTAAGCCTTCTGTAACCATGCAAATGAATGGAAAAGGAGCCAAACAATGGGAAGAATTAACCGGTAAAGCATACACTGATAAAAGCAGTATTGCCATTGTCTTAGATAATATCGTTTATTCTGCTCCCGGAGTTTCTTCCGGTCCAATTGCAGGTGGTCGTTCTGAAATTTCAGGTACTTTTACCATTGATGAGACAAAAGATTTAGCCAACGTGTTAAGAGCCGGTAAATTACCTGCTGCTGCTGATATCGTTCAATCTGATGTGGTTGGACCTTCATTAGGTCAAGAAGCTATTGATAACGGTATGTTATCATTTATTATTGGGATGTTACTTGTGGTAGTATGGATGATTCTTTATTACGGTAAAGCGGGTGTTTATGCTAATATTTCTTTGTTAGTAAATATTTTATTCATCTTCGGTATTTTAGCTAGTTTAGGAGCTGTACTTACTTTACCGGGTATTGCCGGTATCGTTTTAACTATTGGTATGGCTGTAGATGCTAACGTAATTATTTTTGAAAGAGCTAAAGAAGAACTTGATGCCGGTAAATCATTGGATGAAGCTGTAAATTATTCTTTTACATGGAAAGGGGCTATGTCTTCTATCTTTGATGCAAATATTACAACTGCTTTAACGGCTTTAATTTTACTAGTGTTTGGAACCGGTCCAATCAAAGGTTTTGCAACAACATTATTAATTGGTATTGGAACTTCTTTATTTACCTCTATTTTCATTACACGATTAATTTTAGATTGGAGTTTATCTAAAAAACACAATTTAACATTCTCAACCCCAATGACTCATAATTGGTTCAAAGATATTAATATTGACTTTTTGAGTAAAAAGAAGATTGCATATACAATCTCCGGGATACTTGTTGTTGTATCATTAGTTTCTTTATTCTTTATTAACGGTTTAAATCAAGGAGTTGATTTTGTGGGTGGTCGTACTTTCCAACTTCGTTTTGAAAATGAAGTTAAAGCTTCAGAAATTAGTGCTATTCTAACTAAAACTTTTGGCACCAATGTAGAAGCAAAAACATTTGGTACAGACAACCAATTAAAAATTACTACAAAATATAAAGTTAATGAAGAAGGTGAAGGTGTAGACACCGAAGTAAATCAAAAACTTTATGAAGGTTTAAAATCGTATTTCCCATCTACTTCCTATGAAGAGTTTGTTACAAATTATGAAGGTAAAAAAATAGGGGTATTACAAGCATCTAAAGTAGGACCAACAATTGCTGAAGATATTAAAACAAATTCTTATTGGGCGGTATTAGGATCATTATTTGTTGTATTCCTTTATTTGTTAATTAGTTTCAGAAAATGGCAGTTCTCACTAGGTGCTGTTGGTGCAGTTTTCCATGATGTAATTATTGTTTTAGGTGTCTTTTCTTTGTGTTGGAAATATTTACCTTTTAATATGGAAATAGATCAAGCGTTTATTGCAGCAATATTAACTGTTATCGGTTATTCTTTGAATGATACAGTAATTGTATTTGACCGTGTTCGTGAATATTTAGGAAATCATGAAGGCGGAACTTTCAATCAACTTGTAAACAAAGCATTAAATACAACACTAAGCCGAACAATAAATACCTCTTTAACGACTTTAATTGTATTATTTGCAATATTCATCCTTGGAGGTGAAACCATTAGAGGATTTGTATTTGCTATTTTAATTGGTATTTTAGTTGGTACTTATTCATCTTTATTCATTGCAACACCAATTATGGCAGATACAATTAATAAAAATGATAAAAATAAAACAAATCCTGAAGTTTAATTTTAGGATTGTTCTCAAACAAAAAAACCAATCGAAAGATTGGTTTTTTTGTTTTTAATGGAAAATATGAATTAGAAATTCGGACTCAAATTATATTTCTTGTAGAAACGATCTAATTCTTCAACTACTTCATCTTCCGTATCAACCACTTTTATAAGATTCATGTCTTCCGGACTGGCATTCTTTTGCTTATCAATCATCACATTTTTAATCCAATCAATCAATCCGGACCAATATTCGGTTCCAACTAATATAATAGGGAATTTACCAATCTTTTTTGTTTGAATTAAGGTTACCGCTTCAAATAATTCATCTAGGGTTCCAAATCCTCCCGGCATAACCACAAACCCTTGTGAATATTTTACAAACATAACTTTGCGAACAAAGAAATAATCAAAATTCAAGTTTTTATCTTTATCAATATACGGATTAAAATGTTGCTCAAATGGCAATTCAATATTCAATCCTACCGAAGTTCCTTCACCACGATGAGCACCTTTATTTCCGGCTTCCATAATACCAGGACCACCACCGGTTATCACACCATATCCGGCTTTACTAATTTTATATGCAATGCGTTCGGCCAATTGGTAATATTTATCTTCCGGTTTTGTTCTTGCCGAACCAAAAATAGATACACAAGGCCCAATTCTTGCCATACTTTCATAGCCATTTACAAACTCGGACATGATTTTAAAAATCGCCCAAGAGTCATTGGTTCGTATTTCGTTCCAAGTTTTTTGCTTGAATTTTTCTTGTATTCTGTGGTCTTCGTTTTCGTACTGGTCTGCAGCCATTTTTCTTTTCTTTTAAAATTAAACAAACATGCTAAAATAGTTCTTTTTTTAAGAATTGAGCCGTTAAACTCTTTTTGTTTTTCACAATTTCCTCCGGTGTTCCTTTGCAAACAATTTCTCCACCGCCTTTTCCGCCTTCTAATCCAATATCAATAATATGATCTGCTAATTTAATAACATCCATGTTGTGTTCAATCACCAAAACGGTATTTCCTTTGTCTACTAATTTGGTAATGACTTCCATTAACACACGAATATCTTCAAAATGTAAGCCGGTTGTGGGTTCATCTAGAATATAAAATGTATTTCCGGTATCTTTTTTCGATAATTCAGTAGCCAATTTAATCCGTTGAGCTTCGCCACCCGAAAGGGTCGTGCTTTGTTGTCCTAAGGTTATATAACCCAAACCAACATCTTGAATCGTCTTCACTTTTCGAAAGATTTTTGGAATGTTTTCAAAAAAGTCAACCGCTTCATCCACCGTCATATTCAATACATCCGAAATAGATTTTCCTTTGTAACGAATTTCCAATGTTTCTCGATTAAAACGTTTTCCCATACACGTTTCACATTCCACATAAACATCCGGTAAAAAACTCATTTCAATGGTGCGAACACCTGAACCTTCACAAGTTTCGCATCTTCCGCCGGCCACATTAAAACTGAAACGTCCGGCTTTGTATCCACGAATCATCGCTTCGGGAGTTTGCGTAAACAAACTTCTGATTTCTGAAAAAACATCTGTATAAGTAGCCGGATTACTTCTCGGTGTTCTTCCAATTGGACTTTGGTCGATATCGATAACTTTATCAATGTGCTCTAAACCTTCTATCTTTTTAAACGGCTGTGGTTTTTTTACCGCATTGAAAAAGTGTTCGTTTAGAATAGGATAGAGGGTTTCATTAATCAAAGTCGATTTTCCACTTCCTGAAACTCCGGTCACACAAATGAGTTTTCCCAAAGGAAATTCAACTGTTACATTTTTCAAATTATTTCCGGTAGCTCCTGATAATTTCAATACTTTTCCGTTTCCAACCCGACGCTTTTTGGGAACTTCAATTTTCATTTTTCCACTCATGTATTGAGCAGTCATGGTGTTTTCTAACAACAATTGTTTTGGCGTTCCTTGACTAATAATTCTTCCACCAAAACGACCTGCTTTCGGACCAATATCGATGACCCAATCCGCTCGTTCAATCATGTCTTTATCGTGTTCTACAACCAAAACGGAATTGCCAATATCTCGCAAATTTTCTAACGAATTAATCAATCGTTCATTATCGCGTTGGTGTAAACCAATACTCGGTTCATCCAAAATATATAAAACTCCAACCAATTGCGAACCAATTTGTGTAGCCAATCGAATCCGTTGTGCTTCACCACCCGAAAGCGATTTAGAACTTCGGTTCAACGATAAATAATTCAAACCTACATCCAACAAAAATTTCGAACGAGCTTTGATTTCTTTTGTAATTTCAACCGCAATGGCTTTTTGTTTGTCGGATAAATATTCGTCTAAATTCAAAAACCAATCATTCAATTCCGAAATATCCATTTGCGATAAATCCGCAATATTTTTTTCATGGATTTTAAAATACAACGCTTCTTTTTTCAAACGAGAACCTTCACATTCGTGACAATCAATTTCATCCATAAATTCTTTCGCCCAACGTTTGATGGAGGTAGAACTGCTTTCGTCAAATTGATTTTTGATGAAATTGGAAATCCCTTCAAATTCAATTTTATATTCTTTGGTAATGCCTAATGTTTTAGACTCTACCGAGAATTTTTCTTTTCCGCCATTCAAAATCATTTCCATTGCTTCTTCCGAAATAGTTTCAACGGCATCAGTCAATTTAAAACCATATTTTTCACCAATCGTTTCCAATTGTTTGAAAATCCAATTCGATTTGTATTCACCTAACGGAGCAAATCCACCCTGTTTGATACTTAATTTGGGATTGGGAATAATTTTTTTCAAATTAATTTGATTGATGGTTCCCAAACCATTACAACATTCACAAGCTCCTTTTGGCGAATTGAATGAAAAATTATTCGGTTCCGGATTTGGATACGAAATACCCGAAGTTGGACACATTAATGTTCGACTGAAATAACGCACCTCTTTGCTTTCATGTTCAATCACCATCATCACATCATCGCCGTGGTGCATTGCTGTTTTGATGCTTTCAGTCAATCGTTTATCCGTTTCTTCATTGGATTCAATTTGCATGCGATCAATTACAATTTCAATATCGTGGGTTTTGTACCGATCTACTTTCATACCGGAAACAATGTCTTGAATCTCGCCATCTACCCGTACTTTCAAAAAACCTTGTTTGCCAATTTGCTGAAATAATTCGGCGTAATGACCTTTACGGGAACGAACAACCGGAGCTAAAATATTGATGCGTTTTCCTTTAAAATTTTCAATAATCAATGCTTTGATTTGCTCATCTGAATAAGAAACCATTTTTTCGCCCGTGTTATAACTGTAAGCTTCACCGGCTCTGGCAAACAACAAACGCAAGAAATCATAAATTTCTGTAATTGTTCCAACCGTTGATCGAGGACTTTTGCTGGTTGTTTTTTGTTCGATGGCAATTACAGGCGAAAGACCGTCAATTTTATCCACATCCGGACGTTCCAATCCACCTAAAAATTGTCTGGCATACGCCGAAAAAGTTTCGATGTATCGTCGTTGCCCTTCTGCATAAATGGTGTCAAAAGCTAATGACGATTTTCCCGAGCCCGAAAGTCCTGTAATCACTACCAATTTTTCTCTTGGAATCCGTACGTCAATGTTTTTGAGGTTGTGAGCCCGAGCACCAATTATTTCAATCGTTTCGTCTGAATGTTGCATGATTTTTTCGCAAAACGCAAAGTTACAATTTTAACAGCAAGATTTATACAGACAGATAAGAAGAATTTGTTAAACAATTTCTATTTTTGAAAAAAATAATCGTTAAACTTGAAATATGAAAATACTAGGAATCGGTTCCAGAATTAAACATGCCGAATACGGATTAGGTGTAGTAACCAATGTAACTTCCAAACATTATTGGGTAACTTTTATTGAAAGCGGATTAGAAACAATAGATGTGGACAGTGAATTTGAAGTCATAGAGGCGTTAGAAGACGAAGTAGATTCGGTCAGTTTTTATGAAGTAGAAAAAATATTGAAAAATCTTCTCCAAAAATGGTCAGATGTGTCTCAAATTGTTCCAATTGCCGATAAATGGAAAGGCGGAAAACTCATTATGGAACCCGGAACAGCTACGCAAAATAAAGAGGTGCCCATCGATACGTTCTTTCATAAAATCATTATGGTTCGTGACCGTTTAAGAGTAATGGAACAAAAAATTAACGCTAGTAATTTAGATGAAGCGGAAAAAATTGATTTACAACAATACATCACACGAATTTACGGTAGTTTAACCACATTTAATGTGTTGTTTAAAAGTACGAATGATTATTTTGTAGGGGAAAAATCTAAATAGTCTCAGTAGGCAGAATATACTGAAAACTGCGACTGAAAACTGCGACTGAAAACTGCGACTGAAAACTACCTCAACCGTTTCCTATTCGCCATGTATTCTTCAATGGCTTTCTTGGTCGTAAGCCAATTTCTACCTTCTTTGTGAGCATCAATTTTTCCTTGACGAGCGAGTAAACTGATGTATTCTTGACCGTAAGGCAATTCATTGGGTTCGCTGACAATATTGGAAATTTCCTGAAAATCATAATCGTTATCCGGTAAGGAACAGATGTAAATATTCAACGTTCTTTCCAAAGCCTGACTCATCAATAACATCAATTTTTGATAATTGCCTGAATTGGCTTGATTGAGTGCTTCATAATATTTCTTTCTATCATTTTTTAAAATTATAGCAGGCGGAAATCCTTTTCGCATCAATAATAAATTCATGGCTAAACGAACGGTTCTTCCATTTCCATCAAAAAAGGGATGAATCCAAACGAGTTTATGATGAAAAACAGTTGCCAATTCAATATCATTCAAACCAAGTGGATTTGAATTGACAAAATCAATCAACTCATCTAATAAATCAGAAACCTTATTGGCGTTGGGTGGAACAAAATTGGCTCCGGTAATACGAACACCTCCATTTCTGATACGTCCGGCAAATTCATCTTCTATCATTCGTAAAACTAATTCATGCAACGATAATATATCGATACTTCGTAAAGTATAATTTTCATTCACTAAGGAATACAAATATTCAATCGCTTTTTCATGGTTTTTGGCTTCAAAATGTTCCCGAAGTGATTTTCCTTTTACGGTTATTCCTTCTTGTAAAACCATTTGCGTTTCCCGAAGAGTTAACGTGTTTCCTTCAATACTGTTGGAATTATACGTCCATTCTATCGTTAAGGATTCTTTGATTTTATGTAAAGCAATAGCAGGAAGTGGTATGCTTTGTTGTAAAACAGCCAATTTATCATACAATCGGTCAAATGTCGATTGAAATTCGGGTCGATGGGATGTATCAATAGTCCACATAACACAACAAAGATACTATTATCGTTCGGATAAAAAAAACATTCTATCCGATATTAAGAAATTTATTCAATAATCATATTCTTCAATCGAATACGATAAGCTTCTAAAATTGAGGCTTTTGATAATAATCCAATGACTTGATTATTTTTTAAAACCGGAAGAAATTCTTCTTGCGAACGATCAAATTTTTCCATGATAGTATCCATGGTTTCATCATAATTGATTTGCTCTTTTGGCGGACGCATGATATCCTGAAGTGGTGTGAATTTTACTTTATAACTATTGAATAAATAGGGTCTAATTTCTTCAAAATTGACAATACCAATCAATTCATTAGTATCATTTACAATTGGAAAAACAGATTGATTGTAATTTGATATTTTCTGAACTAATTCTTCTAATGAATTGGATAATTTCAATGTTTGAATATCCATCCGGATTAAATTGGATGGTGTAATTCCGGAGAGGATATTTCGATCTCTGTCTTCGGTAAAAACATCACCTTTGGCCGCTAAATTTTTTATATCAAATGAATACGGTTCATAGCGTTTAGAAATAGCAAAGCTAATGGACGAAACCACCATCAGTGGGACCATCAAACTATAACCACTCGTAATTTCTGCAATTAGGAAAATAGCAGTAAGCGGAGCATGAAACAATCCACTTAAAATTCCGGCCATTCCAACCAAAGTAAAATTACTTACCGGAAGTTTAAACCCAATTTGATTGAAAAATGTGGCCACCACAAAACCCAAATACGAACCCACAAATAGGGAAGGAGCAAAGTTGCCCCCGTTTCCACCACTTCCAATGGTAATACTCGTGGCATATACTTTAATGAGCATAGTAGCTCCCACAAAAAGGAGCAAAATCCAACTGTTTTCTTTGAAATGTTGCAAAACAGTATTGTCTAATATTTGTTGCGGATTGGAGTTGGCTAATATTTTGATACTTTCATATCCTTCACCAAATAAAGTTGGGAAAAAGAAAATGAGTATCGCCAACAATATAGCACCAAATAAGGCTTTACGAATAGGGTTTACTTTTAACTTTTCAAAATAATGTTCAATTTTTCGAAAAGTGCGAGCATAATTAATTGAAACAAATCCGGCGAAAACACCCAGTAAAACATAAAAAGGTAAGTTGTGATAGTCAAAACTCAATTGTTTACTGAATGAAAATAAAATTTCATCTTTCAACAAAATTGTGGATACAATCGCACCTGTTGCCGACGAAATCATGATAGGAATAAAAGCGGTTATGCTCACATCCATTAAAACCACTTCAATAGCAAAAAGCACTCCGGCAATGGGAGCGTTAAAAGCAGCAGCAATTCCGGCAGCCACACCACACGCCAAAAGCAGCGTTCTGTCTTTATAACTTAATCGATAATTTTGAGCAAAATTACTGCCAAACGCAGCTCCGGTTATGGTAATTGGCGACTCCAATCCTGCCGAACCACCCATCCCGACGGTTAATGAACTAGTAATAATTTGAGCATACATTTGCTTTTTGGGCATGATTCCCGATTTTTTAGCCACCGCATACATGATTTGCGAAGTCCCTTTTTCAATAGAACCATCTAACACTTTTTTAACTACAATTGCAGTAAGAACAATTCCAATAATTGGTAGTGTACTGTTACTGTAAGGCAAATGAAAAATTGAATCGATATATTGAGCAAAAATATACACCCAGTGGGCAAATGTTTTCAATACAATTACAGCAATTGCGGCTGAAACTCCCACTAAAAAACAAGCCAAATAAATAAATTGTCGAGGAGTAAGAAATGATTTTAAGTAAAAAATAAATCCTTCCAGTCTTCTGAAATTTTTTCTGAAGAAGTTTCTGAAAGGCGATTTTTTATGGTTTGTCATTTGTCAATAATGAATTACAAATGTAAATAATTATGTCCATTTTTGTAGGTTTCGGAGAGCTTCCTTTCTACTTAATGGTTTTAAATTCGAACTATTTACGTAGGTCGAAACACCAATTGAGTTATACCTACTGTAATCTCTAAGAGCCCATCCAATGGCTTTTTGAATAAAAAATTCATTTGAATGTTTATGTTTTTCACATTCTGATTTTAACAATTCAAAATCAGTTTTCTTTTTATAATTCAATTGAAATAAAATGGCACTTCTGTTCAGCCACAAATTTTCTGAATTAGAAAATCGCTCAATAACTTCCAATGTTTGTTCTGGAAATTTTAAAAGATAATTTCCCAAAAGGTATTTTGCCAATAAATCAACACTATCCCACCAAGAATGGGTTGTGAGCCATTTTTCAATTAATAAATCGTCTTCTTTTTTATACTGTTTTTTTATTTCTTGAATCAAAATTTCCATTCCGCAATAATGAAATTCGCGTTCTTTTTTATTGAAAAGAGACCAGCATATTGACCTAAAATCAGATTTTATTTCTGGTTGGTGTTTTTTCCATAAATGTTTTAAAATTGCTCTTCTGTCCTCTGTTTTTATTCCCAAAAATGTAAAATTATTTTTCATATACGCTTCCATTTTAGTTGCGTTTTCTGCATTGCGATGAACAAATAATTCCTTTTCAAGTTCTTGAATAAAATTCATTTCATATTAATTTAAAATCCAACCGCTTTATCATCACCTCTTTTGTCGGCACCTCCTTCATATTTTCCATCAGGCAGAACTATTATAGCGTCCACTTTTCCTAGAATTGGAGTGGCTTTTTCGTTGATAATATATTTTTTCTTTTTTAATGATTCCAACAAATCAAATGAAAAACAATTCGGTTCAAAAATGACTTCATCGGGCAACCATTGGTGATGAAAACGAGGAGCATTTACGGCTTCTTGCATACTCATATTAAATTCGGCCACATTTAAAAAGGTTTGCAAAACTGAAGTAATGATTGTTGAACCACCGGGAGTTCCGACAACCATAAAAAGCTTTCCTTCTTTTTCAATTATGGTTGGCGTCATCGAACTCAACATTCTTTTTTGAGGAGCAATGCTATTGGCTTCAGAACCCGTTAGTCCAAACATATTAGGTTCACCGGGTTTTGCTGAGAAATCATCCATTTCATTGTTTAAAAAGAAGCCTAATTCATCACAATATAATTTAGAACCATAGGCATCATTAATAGTGGTAGTAGCAGAAACAGCATTACCAAACTGATCTACTATTGAATAATGTGTGGTTTCTGTACTTTCGGAAAATTGAACGTTACCATTTGAAATTTCATTAGATTTGGTAGCTTCTTCAAACGAAAAAGTTGACATTCTTTTTTTTAGATAAGCATCATCCAAAAGTTCTTTACTCGGAATTTTTACAAAATCAGGGTCGCCCAAATAATGATTTCTATCGGCGTAAGCTCTTCGTTCAGCTTCTACCAATATTTGAATGTATTTTTCAGAATTATGTTTAAATTTTTGCACATTAAATGGTTCAATCATTTTTAAAATTTGACCTAAGGTAATTCCACCACTGCTAGGTGGAGCCATTGAAATGAGTTTATAATCTTTGTATTGAAAGGTAATGGGGTTTCGCCAAATCGCTTCGTACTTTTCTAAATCTTCAAGTGTAATTATTCCACCTTTCGATTGAATATAATTGACTAAAGTTTTTGCTGTTTCGCCTTTATAAAATTCATTTCGTCCATTTTTAGCAATTTGTTCTAACGTATTAGCTAAGGCGATATAACGAATCGTATCTTTTTCTTTAAAAACTTTGGCAAACAGGGTTTTATCTCCATTTGCTTTAACAATAGCTTCACGATATTTATTTAATCTTTCTTCTTGTTTCTGGGTTACAACAACACCTTTTTTGGACAATTCAATTACAGGTTTTAAAATGGTTTCTAAGGGAAGTGTCCCAAATTTTTCATGCACGGCAAAAACACCGGCAATTGTTCCGGGTACACCAACACTTCTGGCTGATTCGGTGCTTAAACCTTTAATTACATTACCGTTTTCATCCAAGAACATAGTTGGTGTAGCGGCCAATGGAGCTTTTTCACGGTAATCTAGACTGCCAATTTCACCATTATTTTTTCGATACACCATAAATCCACCACCGCCAATATTTCCGGCATAGGGATAGGCTACGGCCAAAGCTAATTCGGTGGCAATCATCGCATCAAAAGCATTACCACCTTGTTTCATAATTTCTATTCCAATTTGAGATGCTTCCTCTCGTGCAGAAACCACCATGGCTTTTTCAGAAACTAATCCTGTTGGGTTAATAGTTTGCTTGGATTTACATCCCAATAAAATCCCCAAAAAAAGATAGAAAATTATTCTCATAAAGTAGCTAATTTTTCGTGGCAATGGACTTGTAATTCTTCAAAAAAAGTAGTAAATTCCTCTTCAAAATCGGTATAAAATGCTATAAGTTCGTTAACTGATTCATGCATAGCAACTCGATTTTTAGTGCGATGATCCATTTGAAATAAAATCATGGTTAATCCTTCTATTGAAGCATAACTAACCAACCAATTTCGGGCAATCATATAAGGCATCATTCCTTTGGTTTTTTCGGTTAAGATGTCAAAATTTTTTTTCAAATTTTCATAAAAATCATTTGCCACTTTTTCTAATGGTTCATTAGCATAATTGTTCCAATTTTTAGCCAAAAAATGGTCATAAAAAATATCAATAATTACACCGGAGTAATGTCCGTATTTTTCATGTAATCGGTGTTTACTTTTCCTAAATATTGGATGAGCATCCGTAAACGTATCAATGGCTCTGTGCAAAATGATTCCTTTCTGAACCTCAGGTGGATAATTCAAATAATCGTGACCACGAATACCATCGGCCATAAAGTTGCCAATTTGAATTAATTGATTATCACCTGAAAGATATATATGTGCCAGAAAATTCATTTGTCTAAAGTAGGAATTAATTCTTAAAAAATTGAATTTTAAATCACATTTACACCGTTACAATTCTTTATCTTTGTCCTGTTTTGAATTAAAAAGTATTAAAAAAAGATATATTCTATGACATTAATTAAATCAATTTCAGGAATTAGAGGAACCATTGGCGGAAAAGTGGGAGATAATTTAACTCCGGTGGATGCGGTAAAATTTGCTTCGGCTTATGGGTCATTTTTAAAAGCGGGAAGCGGGAAGTTGGAAGCGGGAAGAAAGCTGAAAGTTGTAATCGGTCGCGATGCCCGAATTTCCGGTCCGATGATTCATAATTTAGTGGTGAATACGTTGATTGGTTTAGGCATTGATGTGATTGATTTAGGACTTTCTACAACGCCAACCGTTGAAATTGCTGTTCCACTAGAAAAAGCAGATGGTGGAATTATTTTAACTGCATCCCACAATCCAAAACAATGGAATGCCTTAAAATTATTGAATGCAAAAGGTGAATTTTTAAGCGGTGCTGAAGGGGCTGTGATTTTAGAAATTGCTGAGAGTGAAGCATTTGATTTTTCTGATGTAGAAAGTTTAGGTGAAATTACGGTGAACGATGCTTACATGGATATTCACATTGACGAGGTGTTGAATTTACCTTTGGTGGATGCAGAAGCTGTAGCCAAACGTAAATTTAAAGTGGTGGTAGATGGCGTAAATTCTTCCGGTGGAGTTATCATTCCAAATTTATTGGAACAAATGGGTGTTGAAGTTGTGAAATTGTATTGCGAACCAAACGGTCATTTTCCACACAATCCGGAACCATTGAAAGAACATTTAGGAGATATTTGCGAATTGGTAGTGAAGGAAAAAGCCGATTTCGGAATTGTGGTTGACCCGGATGTAGATCGTTTGGCTTTTATTTCGAATGATGGAGAAATGTTTGGCGAAGAATATACTTTGGTTGCGGTGGCGGATTACGTATTGAGCAAAACACCGGGAAATACTGTTTCTAACATGTCATCGTCCAGAGCTTTACGCGATATTACAGAAAAACACAATGGAAAATACCAAGCCAGTGCTGTTGGTGAAGTGAATGTGGTAGAATTAATGAAAGCAACCAATGCCATTATCGGTGGCGAAGGAAATGGAGGAATCATCTATCCTGAATCACATTATGGTCGAGATAGTTTGGTTGGAGTGGCTTTGTTTTTAACGCATTTAGCGAATTTGGATGTTACGGTGGCAGAACTTCGTGCTTCGTATCCACAGTATTATATGAGTAAAAACAAAATTGAATTGACTCCTGAAATTGATGTGGATGCCATTTTGGTGGCAATGACCGCTAAATATGCTCATGAACAAATTTCTACGATTGATGGTGTGAAAATTGATTTTGCCACGGAATGGGTGCATTTACGAAAATCGAATACAGAGCCAATTATCAGAATTTATACCGAAGCTCCGACACAACAAGCAGCGGATGCATTAGCATTAAGAATCATTGATGAAATAAAAGCCGTAATTGCAATGTAAGATGAAAAGATCGATTTTGGTTTCTTTTTTACTGATTTCGATGGCGACTTTTTCTCAAAAGTTGACCAAAGAAGAAACCGATTTTATTTTGGCAGCCGATTCAACCCAAATTTTCAAAGTGATTCAAATTACTGAACCAAAAGAGTTTAAAATCTTGAAAGCGGTTTCAACGGATGTTAACCCAAAAGACAAATTGCTACCAATTATTGCTAAAAGGATGTATTTGGCGATGCGAAATCCGGAAAATCCCGGAATTGGTATTGCTGCTCCACAAGTGGGAATCAATCGGAATTTATTTTGGGTGCAACGTTTTGATAAATCGGGAGAACCATTCGAATTTTATATAAATCCAAAAATTGTTTGGCGGTCAGAATTATTACGTAAAGGTATGGAAGGTTGCTTGTCCATTCCCGAAGATAGAGGAGATGTCTATAGAAATTATACCATCAAAATCACCTATTTTGATTTAAAAGGAAATTTTAAAGAAGAAATAGTGGAAGGTTTTACCGCTGTGGTTTTTCAACATGAAGCCGATCATTTAAACGGTATTTTGTTTACGGATAGAATTACGGAACAATCAAGTTGGAATGTTCAATCGATTAATAATGACGTGAATTTGTTTTTGAAAAAGAAATTGAGACGCAACTAATTTTCAAACTTAAAAAAGAAGAATACTACAGCAGCCCATTCTTTTTTGATACCTTTTGCATAGCCTATTGTAGAATAATTATTGTTTTGAACAGTTCCATCGTCTTTAATATATCCTAAAGTGGAATAGTTGTTATTTTGAACGGTTCCGTTTTCTTTCACATAACCAACAGTTGAATAGTTATTATTTTGTATGGTTCCGTCGTTTTTGATGTAGCCAATGGTTGAATAATTATTGTTTTGAATCGTTCCGTTTTCTTTTATATAGCCAACCGTTCTGTAATTTCTGTCCTGAATTGTACCGTCGTTTTTAATGTATCCGGTTGTGCCGTAATTGTTGTTTTGAATGATTTGTCCAAAACAAACGAATCCATTTATTAAAAAAAACACCAAACTGTTTACAATTGTTTTGTTCATATTTTATAAAAATTGGATTGCTAAAGATATTTAATTTTTATGCGAGAAAAGTAAAAAAGTAAGATTAAAAAAATGAGGTAAAAAATGTATATTTGTACAAATCTTTTTTCGCATGACTACAACGGAAGAAACCACACAATTGGAATTGTATTTTCAACAATTTCGTGAAAATATTATCGGAGTTGATCAAGAATTTGTTTCACCTTTTGGAAAGCAAAAGTTGATTTATACTGATTGGACTGCCAGTGGAAGATTGTATCGTCCTATTGAAGAAAAGTTGATGAATGAGTTTGGTCCCTATGTAGCCAATACCCATACCGAAACTACAATTTCCGGAACGGCAATGACAATGGCGTATCATCATGCGAGAAACATCATTAAAAAACATGTGAATGCTAATGAAAATGATGTGTTGATTACTGATGGAACCGGAATGACCGGGGTGGTAAATAAATTCCAACGTATATTAGGATTACGTGTTTCAGAAAATTTAAAAGAGTTTACCGAAATTCCGAAAGCGATTAAACCCATTGTGTTTATTTCGCACATGGAACATCATTCCAATCAAACTTCTTGGCTGGAAACGATTGCCGATGTTGAAGTGATTCCAGCTGATGCAGAAGGACTTTTTTGCCTTAATGAATTTAAAAAATTAGTAGAAAAATATAGCGATCGAAGTTTTAAAATTGCCTCCATTACTTCATGCTCTAATGTAACCGGAATCAAAACGCCTTACCATGAAGTGGCCAAAATTATGCACCAAAACAATGGTGTTTGTTTTGTTGATTTTGCTTGTTCAGGACCTTATGTTGAAATTGATATGCATCCTGATAATGTAAGCTATTTAGATGCGATTTTCTTCTCACCACACAAATTTTTGGGCGGACCCGGTACCTCCGGAGTACTGATTTTTAATAAAAATTTATATAAAAATAATGTGCCTGATTGTCCGGGTGGCGGTACCGTTTCATGGACCAATCCGTGGGGTGGACACAAATACATCGACAATATTGAAGATAGAGAAGACGGTGGTACACCTGGGTTTTTACAAGTCATTAAAACCGCTTTGGCTATTCAGTTAAAGGAAAAAATGGGTGTAAAAAATATTTTGGAAAGAGAACACGAATTGGTTGAATATGTTTTTGAACAATTAGAACCCTTAGAAAATTTAACCATTTTAGCTAATCAACACAAAAACCGTTTAGGAGTAATTTCTTTTTATATTGATGATTTACATTATAATTTAGGTGTAAAATTACTAAACGATCGTTTTGGTATTCAAACGCGAGGTGGTTGTAGTTGTGCCGGAACATACGGTCATTATTTATTGCATGTGGATGAAGAAACTTCGAATGATTTGATTTGTCAAATTACTTCGGGAGATTTAATCAAAAAACCGGGATGGATTAGAATGTCTATTCATCCGACTACAACTTCTGAAGAAATTAAATTTGTTTGTGAAAGTATCAAACAATTAGCCGAAAACCATAAAATCTGGTCTGAAGATTATTTGTATGATGGTAAATCAAATAACTTCCGTCACAAAAATGATTTGATTTTAGAGAAAGAAATGGTGAAAGGTTGGTTTTTATAGTTTATTTTACATACTTAAACCGCTTGTGCGTCCACAAATAATATTCAGGAGCTTCTAAAATAAGATCTTCCAACTTTTTCATAAATAGGTCGGTAATTTCATAATCCGGAACATTACCAGGGTTTTCGGATAGAATTTCTAATTCGGCTTCGTAATAACCACGTTTTACTTTACGGATTCGCATAAATAATAAATTCATATCAAATCGCTTCGATAGCATTTCCGCTCCCGTTTGAAGCGGCGTTGAAACACCAAAGAAATTGCCCCAATGGAATGCTTTTGTTGATTTTGGCGATTGGTCGCTGGCAAAACCAAAGATGCCTAAATGTCCTTTTTTAAAATTTTCTTCAATAGTTGGTATTGTCTCTTTGGTTGTAATTAATGTAGCACCGAATTTTGATCGGATATCGCGTACTAATTTGTCAAAATAACTATTGGCAATTTTTTTGTATATGGCATAACCCTGAAAACCAAAACTTTTGTTCATCGAAATCGACCATTCATAACTGGCATAATGTCCGGTCATGATAGCGATGCTTTTCCCCTTGGCTTCTACTTCTTTTAAAACTTCTATGTTTTTGGTAACAAAGCGTTTATTCATTTCTTTATTTGAAATGGTTAGTGTTTTAATCATTTCTAAAAACAAATCACACAAATGATGATAGGATTTTTTTTCAATCTCCAACCGTTCTTTTTCGGTAAGATGCGGTAAAGCAATCAATAAATTTTTTCGTACCGTTTTTTTTCGATAGCCCACAATATGATACATAATCACGAAAAAAAAGTCGGAGAGTAAATACAATAATCGAAAAGGTAACATGGAAATCATCCAAAGAAAGGGATAAATCAGAATAAAAGCGATGAATTGCATGCCAAAAATTTTTGCAAATATACAGTAATTTCCAGTTTAATAAATTAAGGATTAACAATTGGTAAAGAAACAATTGTTATTTTTACATTTCTAAAATTAGAATATGAGTATCGCCTTAATTGTTATTATTGCCGCAAATGCCTTGATTAGTTTTAAAGCATTTGATGATGAGTATTTTTTTCGTAAGTATGAATTTCACATTGGAAGCATTCGAGCAGGTCAACATATTAGAATGTTTAGTTCTGCTTTTTTACATGTAGATATTGCTCATTTGGCTTTTAATATGCTGACTTTATATTTTTTTGCTCCGGTTGTAATTAGTTTTTTAGGAACTCCTTCCTTTTTAATGATTTACATGGGAAGCTTACTTTGTGGTAATTTGTTAACTCTACAATTTCACAAAGATGAATATCATTATCGAGCAGTAGGAGCTTCGGGTGCAGTAACCGGGATTTTATATTCCGCTATTTTGTTACAGCCTGAAATGAATTTATATATGTTTTTTATTCCGATTCCTATTCCTGCTTATATTTTTGGAATTGTTTATTTATTGTATTCCATTTATGGAATGAAATCGAGAACCGATAATATTGGACATACCGCTCATTTTGGAGGTGCTATAGGCGGTTATTTAATTACGTTGTCAAAAGAGCCTCAGTTGTTTACAGAAAATACGATGATGGTTATTCTATTGGCTATTCCAATTATAATATTATTCGTCATGGCTAAAACGGGAAAAATTTAAATGTGAATATCATTTTTGGCATATAAATTGACTAGGTCTAATCAAATATAATAATTAACATCATGAAAAAGTCTATTTTTCTTTTACTAACCATTTTTGCTACAACCATGAATGCACAAGAAAGCAAGTTTACTCCTCATATTGCTGTGACTGGAGAAGGCAAAGTTACGGTTCAACCTGATCAAGCAGTTATCAATTTTGGTGTTCAAAATACCGGAAAAGAAGCAGCAGAAGTCAAAAAAATGAATGATGAAACCGTAGATAAAGTAATGAAGTTTATCAAAAAGTTTGGTATTCCTTCAACCGATGTGCAAACTACAAATGTGAGTTTACACAAATCATATGATTATGAAAAAAAGAAACACAATTTTCAAGCATCACAATCCATCACCATTACGCTTAAAGAATTAAAAAAATATGATGAATTGATGATGGGATTAGTTGACAATGGCATCAATAACATTAGCAACGTTGAATTTAAATCGTCCAAAATTGAAGAACACAAAGTGACTGCCAGAAAGCAAGCCATTTTAGATTCGAAGAAAAAAGCAGAAGATTTTGCAACCGCTTTGAATCAAAAAGTTGGTAAAGCAATTGTCATTACGGACAATTCACAACCTATTTATCAACCGCCAATGTACAGAAATGTAATGATGAAAGCAGAAGCAATGGATGCTCCACAAGAAACATTAGCAATAGGCGAAATTGAAATAATGACCAATGTTAGTGTTACATTTCAGCTAGAGTAATTTTAAGTACAGATGAATACAAAAACTGTTGAAGAAATTCAGCAGTTTTTTCTTTTTTTTGATATTGATTTAGGTAAAAAATGTCAATATTATTCTTAATAACTTTAAACTATATCTCTTTTAAAATTTTGCTTTATCCGTTATATTAGCAGAAAATCCATAATTCCGCTATGTCAGAGCAAAATCAATATACTGAAGACAATATTCGTTCCCTCGATTGGAAAGAACATATCCGAATGCGACCCGGTATGTATATCGGAAAACTCGGGGATGGTTCTTCCCCTGATGATGGTATCTACATCTTACTTAAAGAAGTACTCGATAATTGTATCGATGAATATGTCATGGGAGCCGGAAAAACCATTGAAGTAACTATCAAAGATAAATTGGTAACGGTTCGTGATTATGGTCGCGGAATACCGTTAGGAAAAGTGGTAGATGTTGTTTCCAGAATGAATACCGGAGGAAAATATGATTCCAAAGCCTTCAAGAAATCCGTAGGTTTGAATGGTGTGGGTACAAAAGCTGTAAATGCTTTGTCCAATTATTTTCGTGTGGAATCCGTTCGTGACAATCAACAAAAAGCGGCCGAATTCTCTGCCGGAAATTTAACTCTTGAAGAAGACGTTCAGGAATCTACCAAACGTCGCGGAACCAAAGTAACGTTTATTGCAGACGAAGCCATTTTTAAAAACTATAAATACCGTAACGAGTACATCATCAAAATGCTCAAAAATTATTGTTACCTCAATACAGGTTTAACAATTTATTACAACGGTGAAAAGTACTATTCTGATTATGGTTTAAAAGATTTATTGGAAGAAAATATTGCTGAAGAAGACATGATTTATCCAATTATTCATCTTTCCGGTGATGATATCGAATTGGCTATAACACACAGTAAATCGCAATACTCCGAAGAATACCATTCCTTCGTAAACGGACAAAATACAACGCAAGGAGGAACCCATTTGAATGCTTTTCGTGAATCGATTGTGAAAACGATTCGCGAGTTTTACAAAAAAGATTTTGATCCGTCAGACATCAGAAAATCAATCGTTTCTGCCATTGCTGTTAAAGTAGAAGAACCGGTTTTTGAAAGCCAAACCAAAACGAAATTAGGGTCAACCGATATTGGTCCGAGTGGGCCAACGGTGAGAACATTCATTAATGATTTTGTTTCCAAAAAACTCGATAATTTTTTACACAAAAATCCGGAAGTAGCTGATGCTTTGTTACGTAAAATTCTTCAAGCAGAAAGAGAACGTAAAGAACTTTCAGGAATCCGAAAATTAGCAAAAGACAGAGCTAAAAAGGCGAGTTTACATAACAAAAAATTACGTGATTGTCGCGTTCATTTAACCGATGCCAAAAATCCGAGAAGTTTAGAAAGTACACTTTTTATCACGGAAGGAGATTCGGCTTCAGGTTCCATTACCAAAAGTCGTGATGTGAATACGCAAGCTGTATTTAGTTTGCGAGGAAAGCCATTGAATTCGTATGGAATGACAAAGAAAATCGTTTACGAAAATGAAGAGTTTAACTTGTTGCAAGCGGCTTTAAATATTGAAGAATCAATGGAAGATTTGCGTTATAACAACATAGTAATTGCTACCGATGCCGATGTTGATGGTATGCACATTCGCTTGTTATTGATTACGTTTTTCCTTCAATTTTTCCCTGAATTGATTAAAGATGGACATTTGTATATTTTACAAACGCCTTTGTTCCGTGTGCGAAATAAAAAGGAGACTATTTATTGTTATTCGGAACAAGAACGAGTGGATGCTATTGAAAAATTAAAACCAAAACCTGAAATCACCCGATTCAAAGGATTAGGAGAAATTTCGCCCGACGAATTCAAGAATTTTATTGGTGAAAGCATTCGATTAGATCCGGTGATGTTGGATAAAGCCACTTCCATCGAAACATTATTGGAGTTTTATATGGGAAAAAATACGCCGGACCGACAGGAGTTTATCATCAATAATTTGAAGGTGGAGCTGGATACGATTGAGAAGAATTAAAGTTTTAATATTTAAGAGTTTAAAAGTTTAAGAGGTTAGGAGTTTAAGAGTTTAAAATTGTTGTAATTGTCAGGAGAGATAAAAAATAGAGTGCTTTTTCAAGAAGTTGTTGCGTTGTTAAAAAATGCTCAACAGCAAGTTATTCTTACCATCAACTCAACAATGGTTTATACCTATTTTGAAATAGGAAGAATGATTGTGGAAGATGAACAAAACGGCAAAGAAAGAGCAGCGTATGGCAAACAAGTTTTAAAAGAACTTTCTAAGGAATTGACGAGGGAGTTTGGGAAAGGGTTTTCATTAAGTAATTTAGAACAAATCCGAAAATTTTATGTAATTTACTCAAAATCCGAGACACTGTCTCGGATATTTGAAATACAAAAAAAGCAATCAGTGATTGTGGAACCTGAATTTCCAATTCCACAGACACTGTCTACGGAATTGGATTTACAAAAATCGCAAACACCGTCTACGGAATTTGAAAACTCAAAAACGCAGACACTGTTTTCGTTTTTTAAATTGACTTGGTCGCATTATTCATTTTTAATGCGAATTGATGATGAAAATGAGCGAAGTTTTTATGAAATAGAATCAATAAAAAACAATTGGAGTGTTCGTGAGCTCAAACGACAATACGATTCTGCATTATACACAAGATTGGCTTTAAGCAGAGATAAAGAAGGTGTTTTGAAATTGTCTCAAGAAGGTCAACTAATTGAAAAGCCAAAAGACATTATCAAAGATCCATACATTTTAGAATTTCTTGGTTTACCCGAATTGCATCAGTATTCTGAATCAGAATTAGAACAAGAAATCATCAATAAATTAGAACATTTTTTGTTGGAATTAGGTCAAGGATTTGCTTTTGTATCTCGTCAACAAAGAATTTCGTTTGATGATAAACATTTTAGAATAGATTTGGTTTTTTATAATCGCGTGTTGAGAAGCTTTGTTTTAATAGATTTGAAAATCGGTGACCTAAAACACCAAGATTTAGGTCAGATGCAAATGTATGTGAATTATTATGACAGAGAAATGAGGTTGGAAGGCGAAAATAAAACCATCGGAATTGTATTGTGTCAAAACAAAAGCAACTTGTTGGTAAAATATACTCTACCGGAAGGAAACGAACAAATTTTTGCCAGTAAGTACAAAACCATTTTACCAAGCAAAGAAGATTTTAAACGATTGATTGAAAGTAAATAATATACTGAAATTCTGAAATAAATTCAGAGCAAGTAAATTCAGCATAAATGAACGAAGACGAAGAAAACATCATCCCAGACGATGAAAACGAAGAACTAAACGAGTCGAGCCAAGAACATGGTTTTGATGATATAAGAATGTCGGCTGGTAAACACTTTTACGAAAACGACGAAAACCCCGAAGACACCATCACAAAAGTGACGGGAATGTACAAGGATTGGTTTCTCGATTATGCATCCTATGTCATTTTGGAGCGTGCGGTTCCGGCTATTGAAGATGGTTTTAAACCGGTTCAACGCCGAATAATGCACTCGATGAAAGAACTCGATGACGGTCGCTACAACAAAGTAGCAAATATCGTTGGTCACACGATGCAGTATCACCCTCACGGAGATGCGAGTATTGGTGATGCAATGGTGCAAATTGGTCAGAAAGATTTGCTCATCGATATGCAAGGAAACTGGGGAAATATTCTAACCGGAGATAGTGCCGCAGCTTCTCGTTATATTGAAGCACGAATTTCAAAGTTAGGTCACGACATTTTATATTCTCCAAAAATTACTGAATGGGGAATGTCGTATGACGGACGTCGTGCCGAGCCTATCAATCTTCCGGTGAAATTCCCACTTTTGTTAGCTCAAGGTGCCGAAGGTATTGCCGTTGGTTTATCCACAAAAGTGCTGCCACACAATTTCAATGAATTAATTGATTGTTCGATTAAAGTTTTGAAAAACAAACCCTTTACTTTATTTCCGGACTTTCCAACGGCCGGAATCGCTGATGTTTCCAACTACAACGACGGAATGCGTGGCGGTCGAGTGCGTGTGCGTGCAAAGATTTCGCAATTGGATAAACAAACGTTGGTGATTACGCAAATTCCATTTTCTACCAACACCGGAACGCTGATTGACAGTATCTTAAAAGCCAACGAAAAAGGCAAAATTAAAGTCAAAAAAATTGAAGATAATACCGCAGCTGAAGTAGAAATTCTAATTCATCTTCCGCCCGGTGTTTCTCCGGATAAAACGATCGATGCGTTGTATGCGTTCACGGCTTGCGAAACTTCGGTTGCTCCGCTGGGTTGTGTGATTGAAAACCATAAACCGTTGTTCATTGGAGTTTCAGATATGTTGAAGATTTCGACGCATCGAACGGTGGATTTACTGAAACGTGAATTGGAAATTCAATTGGATGAATTGGAAAACAAATGGCATTTTTCTACGTTGGAAAAAATCTTCATTCGCGAAGAAATGTACATTGATTTCAAATTATATTCTGATAGAGAATCACTATATGCCTATATGTATGACCGTTTTCAACCGTTTTTAAAATCCTTTGTTCGGGAAATTAATGATGACGATTTGCAGAAATTAACGCAAATTCCAATGATTCGTATTACGCGTTTCGATTCGGATAAAGCGGATGACGCCATTGCGAAGTTGGAAGCCGAAATGGAACAAGTGAAGCATCATTTGGACCATATTATTGATTTTGCCATTGATTTCTTTTTGAAATTAAAAGATAAATACGGAAAAGGTAGAGAACGTCAAACGGAACTTCGCAGTTTTGATACGATTGAAGCAACGAAAGTAGTTTTACGAAACACCAAATTATATGTCAACAAAGAAGAAGGTTTTATGGGAACCGGCCTCAAAAAAGACGAATATGTGGCGGATTGTTCTGATATTGATGATGTGATTGTTTTTCTTCGTGACGGAAAAATGATGGTGACGAAAGTGGATGATAAAAAATTCATTGGAAAAGACATTATTCACATTGCCATTTTTGATAAAAACGATAAACGAACGATTTATAATATGATTTATCGAGATGGAAAGAATGGTTCTACGTTTATCAAACGATTCAATGTTTCCGGGGTGACAAGAGATAAATTTTACGATTTGACCCAAGAAAAAGCCGGTTCAATGGTTTCATATTTTTCTGCGAATCCCAATGGTGAAGCGGAAGTGGTAACCATTCTACTTCGTCAAGTTGGAAGTATTAAAAAGTTGAAATGGGATGTGGATTTTGCAGAAATTGCCATTAAAGGCAGAGCTTCTAGAGGAAATACAGTAACTAAATATCCGATTAAAAAAATCGAATTAAAAGAAAAAGGAATATCTACCTTACGACCACGAAAAATTTGGTTTGATGATACCGTTCAACGTTTGAATGTGGATGGAAGAGGCGAGTTGTTGGGTGAATTCCGTCCGAATGACCGAATTTTAGTCATCAACCAATCCGGAAAATTGAAAACAATCATACCTGAATTAACCACACATTTTGATGAAGATATGGTGGTATTGGAAAAATGGCATCCAAAGAAACCGATTTCAGCCATATATTATGATGGAGAAAAAGATCGCTATTTTGTGAAACGTTTTCTGGTTGAAAATGAAAATAAAGAGGAAACCTTTATTACAGAACATGAAAAATCGCAATTAGAAATTGTTTCCACTGATTGGAGACCTGTTGCTGAAGTTATTTTTGTGAAAGTAAAAGGCATTCAAAAAGAGAATCAAACAGTTGATGTTGAACAATTTATTGCAATTAAAGGAATCAAAGCTCTTGGAAATCAGTTGACCACGGATAAAATTAAGCAAATCAATTTGTTAGAACCTTTGCCTTTCGAAGAACCGGAAGAAGAAGCACCGGAGGAAATGGAAGTTTCTGGCGAAGACAATGTTTCTGATGATATTCAAACGGAATTGGATGATGATGGACAGATAACGTTGAGTTTGGATTAGTTTTAATTCCAAAATAAAATAAAAAAAGGTTCGCAAAGAGAATAATTCCTTCGCGAACCTTTTTATTTGAAATAATAATTAACTTAACGATAATTGAAAAACAATTGATTCATTTTCGCCGGAACCTTCCACAAACATAATTAACTCTTTAATTTCATCGTTTTTTCCGCTCTTTACTAAAAATTCAACTTCTTTTCCTCCGTCATTTATTCGCATTAATTCTTCAAATTCTTTCGATTTTTTGAATTTTTTAGCAATTGATTTCATTTCGCTTCGCAAGTTTGAATCACTGGTGGAATACATTTTAAACGATGTTATACGATTGATAAAATCTACTACTTTTTTATCTTCTGAGGATAAGTTTTCTTTTTCTGTCAAATTACCAATTAAAGAAAATAAACTCTTGCTCATTGAAACTTTACTTACATTTTCTTCTTTCTCAAACTTTTCAAATGATTGAGCAAAAGAGGAAATAGAGATAAAAAGAACAGCTACAACACAAATTAATTTTTTCATGACTGATTGTTTTTTGATTAATAATAAATTGAAGACGAATCAATTGTATTATTGTAACAATCCATCTTAAAATTATTTCACTTGATTAAGAAACTCAATCAATTTTAATTCTTTCTTAATTTGTTTGATTAAAAAATAGCCAAAAACAAAGAAAAATCCATAACCACTTACCAAACAATAGATATAAAATCCGTAACTGAAATTAGCTTTAAAAGTCGGCAAAAGCATCGTAAAACCAATAAAATAGCTGATGTAAATAATTGGTGTTAGAATCAGATGAATCTTTTTACGACCTTCATAAAATGTTTTTACTTTTTGAGTATAGTCTACCAATGATAAATCGGGTTTTATGCTTTTTAATTTTGTAGCACTATTGATTTCCAAAATAATTCTAACAATCAACATGACAATCATTATACTCAAACCAATGGTGAGTGAATTAAATTGATGTGAATTCGTCCAAAAAAAGTAAAATATCAATATTAAAACGGTCACAGAAATAATTCCAATGGTCCAATGATGATTGCGTTTTAAGGTTTTGGTATGTTCGTTTGCTTTAGAAATTAATGCGGAAGCAGTTGTATTGAGTTTGGAATCTGATTGAGAATTCCAAATTTCTTGTATATTTTCAAATTCTTTCATTTTTGTACACATTGGGTTAAATTTTTTTTAATGCGGTGAATTCGAACACGAAGTGTTTCCTCTGTCAATCCAACTACTTGAGCAATTTCGTTGTATTCCATTCCTTCTAAAACCATCAGGATAATCATTTTTCCCATTTCATCCAATTTTTGAATACAAGCATACATTTTGCTTAATTTTTCTTCCATTTCAGGAGAATAATTTTCGGTTGCTACGTTGGGAAATTGTTCAGAATGAATTTCTTTTTTTGATGAATTCTTTCGTAAATAAACCAAACAAGTGTTTACGGTAATTCTGAAAATCCATGTACTAATACTGGATTCATTTCTAAACGAACCCAAATGCTCCCAAACTTTTATGAAAACTTCTTGGGAAGCATCAGCAGCTAAATCAGTATCACCATTAAAATATCCTTTACATAATCGCAAAACTTTGGGATAATGGGTTTGGAATAATTCGTTAAATTGAGCTTGCTTTTCCAAGTTAGTTTACATTTTCAGTTAGATTTTTTAAAAACCATTCCGGTTGGTCATACATTACGAAATGAGCGGCGTTTTCGGCATAAAAAATCTTTACTGAGGGTAATTTTTCAAATTGTGTTTGGTAGGTTTTTTCAACCGTAGCTTTATCCGGAAAAGTGGCGGCTAGGATGACTACCGGAACTTTTATTTTAGCTATTTCTTCTCTTAAATCTAAATTGAGCATATCGATGTACCCATATACATATGTTTTTCTGTTCGATTGATTCATCATTGCTATAATGGTTGAATGCTTTTCTTTGTTTTTGCACATGAACTGAACTTGTTGTGCATTCATTCCTTTAAAAGCAACATCATCCATTTGTAACATCATTTTACTTTGTGGATTATCGTACGGAATTTTTTCACCATTGTAATTCGGAATCATCAAAGCGGCTGAGCAGGGAAGAGCATCAACGGCAATCACTTTTTTAAATAAATTAGGTTCAGTAGCGGCCAACCAATAACTCAATGTTCCTCCCAAACTGTGCCCAATTAGAGTGGGTTTATTGATTTTGTTTGACTTAGTATAAGCAATAATTTCTTCTTTGATTGAGGAAAACCAAGGTGTTTCAATTGGTGCCACATCTCCAAAACCGGCAAAAGTAAAAATGTGGCATTCGTGAATTTTAGAAAGTTCTGCAAAAGTTTCGTTCCATAATTCGCCGGTGCAACCAAATCCCGGAAATAAATAAACAGGTTCTCCTTTTCCTTTAATAATTACGTTAAATGATTTTTGAGCATACATTGAAGTTACGAATGAACTTACAAGTGATAAAATAAAAAATGTAACAGTTTTCATGGTTCGTGATTTTAAAATTTTACTTTTGATTCATCACGATGAAAATTGTTACATCTTTTTGTGTTTTTTTTATGAATGTCCGTTTTTCTTTCGCATTTTCATATTAATAAACTCCACTGCTAGTGAAAAAGCAATAGCAAAATAAAGATAACCTTTTGGAACGGCTCCTACGTGTTGTCCGACTAATTCTGCATTAGATAAGTGCATACTTTCGGTAATCAACATAAATCCGATTAAGATTAAGAAAGCCAAACCAAGGATTTGAATAGATGGATTTGCGTTTACGAAATTACCCACCGGAATAGCAAAAAGCATCATTACACCCACGGAAATTACCACTGCAGTAACCATGATATAGATAGCACCTTCAATTCCATTAGTCATACCAACAGCAGTCAAAATACTATCCACAGAGAAAATTAAGTCAATTAACAGAATTTGAAAAATCACATTTCCAAACGATTTGGCAGCAGATTTTTTTAAGTCTTTTTCTTCATCGCCTTTGTGGTCTACTTTCTCATGAATTTCCTTGGTACTTTTATAAATTAGAAATAAACCACCAAAAAAGAGAACCATCGCTTGACCGGTGAAACTTCCGCTAAACCAACCCCAATCAATAGTGAACCACGGAGCTTTCATAGCTATTAATACAGTAATACCAAAAAGTAAAGCGATACGCATAAACATAGCTAAAAATAGTCCAATACGAGTTGCTTTTTTACGTTTTTCCTCGGGTAATTTTCCGGTTACGATAGAAATGAAAATTATATTATCGATTCCTAATACAATTTCAAGAAATGTTAGGGTTAATAGGGCAACCCAAGCATCGGGATTTGCAAATACTTCCATATATTGGTTTTGTTAATGATGTTTATACGTGATTAATTCACTTTTGTTACAACACCTTTTTGTTTGTTGGAATCGCCTACAAAAGAATATTCAAATGTATAACTTTTTTCATCTGTTGTTAAGATTTTCATGTGTATACCTTTTTTTTCTTTCATGCCTTTTGGATGAAGTTTTTGAAGTACAAATTCGCAATCATTAATCCATCGAACAGAGGAAGAATCTGTTTTTCCTCGAAAAGTTTCTATTTGTAACGTATCGTTTCGTTCAAAAACGGAAATTTCTTTTTTTCCTTCAATTTCAAGTTCAAATTGAAATTTACCGGTTTTAAAATCGGTGCAATTTCGTTCTTGTTGGTAACAGGAAATGAATAGTAAGCTTATAAGTGGGAGAAATTTTTTCATATTAATTATTATTTTCATCAAACAAACTTTTCATGATAATTTGAATTCCTTTGAACATCAGATATACAGAAGTAATACATATTAAAATCCCCACACCTAAAACGATATAATGTATCCAAGTATGTTTATTCATAAAAGCATTGTGTATGAGAATTGGTCCCAAAAACATTAACGGAATTGCTCCAATGCTATATTTTAATCCTTTGAAAAGGAGTTCTTTACTATCCATTATTTAATAAGTTGTTAAGGTTCTGAGTGACTGAGTTTCTAAGGTTGATAATTATTTACTGTGACTGAAAATTCTCTACTGCATTCCTCACACTACCAAACTTCTCCAACAAAACTCCTGCTTCTCCATAACTTACCGGAATTTCGCTCATAATCATTCGAATGCCACGGTCAACCAATTTATTGTTGCTCAATTGCATATCCACCATTTTGTTACCTTTTACTTTTCCTAGTTGAATCATTGTGGCGGTTGAAATCATGTTTAAAACCAACTTTTGAGCCGTTCCGGCTTTCATGCGTGAACTTCCCGTTACAAATTCCGGGCCAACCACCACTTCAATCGGGAATTGTGAAATGAGTGAAAGCGGACTCCCTTCGTTACACGTAATACAACTTGTTGGAATGTTATGTTGATTACATTTTTCCAAACCACCAATTACATACGGTGTGGTTCCGGAAGCCGCAATGCCAATAACAAAATCATTTTGATTGATGTTGAATTCCAATAAATCTTTCCAAGCTTGTTCAGTGTCATCTTCGGCAAATTCTACCGCTTTTCGAATAGCTTTGTCGCCACCGGCAATAATTCCTACTACTAAATCAAATGGAACTCCAAACGTGGGCGGACATTCCGAAGCATCTACAACACCTAATCTACCAGAAGTTCCTGCTCCGATGTAAAAAAGTCTTCCGCCGTTTTTCAACTGACTAACCACTTTTTGAACGGTTTTTTCTATTTGTGGCAACGCTTTTTCAACCGCTAATGGAACGGTTTTATCTTCATTATTAATGTTTTGCAGTAATTCGGAAACCGACATCTTTTCCAGATGTTCATAGTTGGAGGATTGTTCCGTGGTTTTAGTAAAAGACATACTTTTAATTTTCACTCAAAGATATGGGAAATTAAGATTCTTACAAAGTCACAAAGTCGCAAAAAAAAGTTAATAAATACATTTGATTTTTGTTATTGCAATTGAATTTTGTCATTGCAATTGAATTTTGCTATTTTAATGCGAATGTCCCATTTCCAATACATACGCCAATAAAAATCCCAAAACAATCATCGTGATTTTCGCTAGATTGAATTTATGCCCTTCATTACTTTCAAAAATAATAGTAGACGAAATATGGAATAAAATTCCTACCACAATGGCTGAAATTTCCTTGGAATAATGTTGAGCAAAATGCAATTGTTCCGCTAATAACGTTCCGATTGGTGTCATCAACGCAAATGAAAACATAAAGGCAAAAACCATCATTTTATTCATCTTAGCATTCACAAAAAACAGTGTCAAAATAATGGCGATAGGGAAGTGGTGCACCGCAATTCCGTAAGCCAAATTAGTGTTTTCGTGAATAGGAAATCCTTCTAACAACGCGTGAATACATAAACTGATAAATAGCAACCAAGGAATTTGATGTACTTCATTGTTTTCGTCGGTATGAACATGAACGTGACCGTGTTCGGCTCCTTTTGAGAAAAATTCTAAGACTATTTGGAACAAAATTCCAATCATAATAAAAACACCAACCGGAATACTTGAGTGCACATGTTCACCTTCGTGCACATGATGGGAATCTTCAAATAACTCAGGAAGCAAATGCAGAACCGTTAGCGAAAGCAAAAAAGCTCCACTAAAAGCAAGTAATAATTTGATATTTTTTTTCTTCTGTGGTTTTAAAAATAAGGCGATTAAAAACCCCAAAACAACAGCCGAAAAAGTAATGATATACTGCATTATTTAAAGATCAAAATTAAACGTTCAGATTGTGTTTTGTAGAATTTTCGAAGCTTATAATCCCCAAAAACATCCAATAAATAAATTCCGGCTTCTTCCATCATTTTTTCAAAATCCGTTAATCGCAGAGCTTGCACCTTTTCAGTAAAATGAAATGCTTGTCCTTTATCCGAAAACGAAATTTCTTTATAAATATGATTGTCTTTTTCATAACGTTTGATGTGAAAATCAATTCCATCAACCGTTTTTGTTTCTTCCGGAATTAAGTTTTCCAATACAAAATCCACATTCATAAAATCAATCACAGCAAATCCGTATTCTGTTAAGCTGTCGCGAATAGCTTTTAACGTGATTAAATTATCTGCATCATCCTCAAAATAGCCAAAACTAGTAAATAAATTGAAAATGGCATCAAACTTCTCTTCGAATGAAATCCGCATGTCATGAACTACAAAATGTAATTTTTCATTAGCAGATTTAGATGCTTCCTTAATGCTATTCTCAGATAAATCGGCTCCGGTTACATCATAACCCAATTGATTTAAATAAATCGAATGACGTCCTTTTCCACAGGCTAAATCCAATATTTTGGATTCTTCCGGTAAATTCAAATAATGGGTTAAATTATCCATAAATACCTGAGCTTCTTCATAATCTCGGTCCTTATAAAGAATATGATAATAGGGGGTATCAAACCAAGAGGCATACCAATCATCGGTAACTGGTGATGAGTTTTGGGTTATGGGTGGTTTCGATTCTGACATTAATTGGTTAGATACTTTAAGAACATGCAAATTTAGTGTATTTTTGCCAAGTTTTACAGTTTTATACAATCATGGAGAAGAATTTTAAAATGGTAGCCAAGACCTTTTTTGGTTTTGAAGAAATTTTAGCGAAAGAAGTACAGCAATTAGGTGGACAAGATGTGCAAATCGGAACCCGTGTGGTAACTTTTTTTGGTGATAAAGGTTTTATGTATAAATCTAATTTAGCTTTGCGAACAGCACTTAAAATTTTAAAACCAATCAAAGGATTTAAAGTCTTTAACGAAAGGAGTTTATATGATGGCATTTTAAGTATTGATTGGAGTATTTTTATGAATGAAAAGCAGACTTTTGTAGTGGATGTAACTCTCTATTCTGAGGCGTTTAATAACTCCCAATTTGTGGCTTTAAAAACCAAAGATGCGATTGTAGATCAATTTAGAGCTAAAACCGGTGTTCGTCCGAGTATAGATAAAGATTTTCCGGATTTGCGAATACACATTCATTTGGACCGCGATCAATGTACCGTTTCTTTGGATACTTCCGGAGATTCGTTGCACCATAGAGGTTATCGTTCTGCCACTAATATTGCTCCAATTAATGAAGTATTAGCAGCCGGAATGTTGATTCTTTCCGGTTGGGATGGCACTTCTCATTTTCTCGATCCCATGTGTGGAAGCGGAACCATTTTAGCAGAAGCCGCTATGATTGCATGTAATATTCCCGCGAATATCAACCGAAAAGAATTTGCTTTTGAAAAATGGAATGATTGGGACAATGATTTATTCGACCAAATTATTGATAGTTTGATGAAAAAAACCAGAGAGTTTCATTACACGATAAAAGGTTACGACAAAGCTCCAAGTGCCGTTCGCAAAGCTCAAGACAATATTCAAAATGCCAATTTGGATGATTATGTTACGATAGAACAGAAAGACTTTTTTGAAACAGAAAAACAAACGGAAGGTCCGCTTCATATGGTTTTCAATCCGCCGTATGGTGAACGTTTAGATATTGATATGGAACGGTTTTATAGAGAAATTGGCGATACGTTCAAACAAGGTTACCCCAATACACAAGCTTGGTTTATCACAGCCAATTTGGAAGCGTTGAAATTTGTGGGATTAAAACCTTCCCGAAAAATCAAATTATTCAACGGAAAATTAGAAGCGAGGTTGTTGAAGTATGATATTTATGAAGGTAGTAAGCGAGCGAAATTTCAGAATAGGGAAGAGGAGTAATTAAATCACTTTCACACCCGCATCACAAACCTTAGAAACATACACATCAAATTCGATTCCGGTTTTGGTATAGATTTGTTTCATTTGGTTCTCTACATTTTCAGCCGTTTCTTTTCCTTTACTCAATGCAAAAATAGAAGGTCCTGATCCTGAAATTCCACAACCTAAAGCACCATTTTCTAAGGCTAATTTTTTTACTAAATCAAATTCTGGTATCAAACTTTTTCGATAAGGTTCGGCAACTACGTCTTGCAAACATCGGCTCATCAAACCATAATCTTCTGTGTATAATCCGCTGATGAATCCACCCAAATTTCCCCATTGTGTGATGGCTGTTTTCAATGGGATTTCTTTCGGTAAAACTTTCCTAGCTTCAGATGTTTTAACTTCAATATGCGGATGAATGATAGTCATATAGATATCATTCGGACTTTTAATTTTGATGACTTCTAGCGGATTATATCCACGAACCAATGTAAATCCACCTAAAATGGCCGGAGCCACATTATCGGCATGATAACTTCCGCTGGCTAAAAATTCACCTTCCATAGCAAATGCAATCAATTCTTTTCGAGACAACGGATTACCTAAGATTTCATTGATTCCCACCACAACTCCTGCTGCACTGGCAGAACTACTTCCTATTCCGCTTCCGGCTTTGATTTTTTTGTGGATTTCAATCTCGAATCCAAACTCTAAATCCAAGTGATTTAATAACGCCATTCCGGCCACACCGGCTACGTTTTTTTCGGTTTCCAAAGGCAAATCAGCACCGGTTATTTTTGTAATCCGAAGTCCTTTTTGATCACTTTTTCGAATTATCATTTCGTCCCCAATGCCTTCTAGACATAAGCCTAATACATCAAATCCACAGGATAAGTTGGCTACGGTGGCGGGGCAGAATATTTTTATTTGGTTCATTTTTTTTAGGTTCTAAGGTTCTAAGGTTCTAAGGTTCTGAGGTTGTTTTGTACCTTAGAACCTTAGTGCCTCAGTAACTTTTTTTTATACATTTCCAATCCGTATCACATCCGCAAAAATACCCGAAGCAGTTACAGCAGCACCGGCACCGGCTCCTTTGATTATCAAAGGTTGATCTACATAACGATCGGTGAAAAATTCAACGATATTGTCTTTTCCTTCTAAATTATAAAACGGACTTTCCTTTGGTATGAATTGCAAACCAACGCTGGCTTTTCCGTTATCGAATTTAGCGACAAATTTCAAGCGGCAATCTTTTTCTTTGGCTTCTTTTAATAATTTTTCAAAATGACTTGCATGTTTGGTTAAGGATTTGAAGAAGTCTTCATTGTTGGTAGTATCCATACATTCTTTGGGTAAGAACGAAATATTTTCGATGTCTTCCATTTCCATTTGATAACCGCTTTCGCGAATGAGAATTAGAATTTTGCGAGCGACATCCACACCACTTAAATCAATTTTTGGGTCAGGCTCTGTGAATCCTTGGACTCCGGCTTCTTTTACCACATCATGAAAATTGTAGGTTTCGCTAAAATTATTGAAAATAAAGTTCAAACTTCCGGATAAAACCGCTTGAATTTTATGGATTCGATCTCCGGAAGCTATCAAATGTTTTAACGTATCAATAATGGGTAAACCTGCACCTACATTGGTTTCAAACAAAAAGGGTGCATTGTACTTTCGTGACAAGCGTTTTAGATTCAAATAATTGTCATATTCTGATGAACAAGCAATTTTGTTGCAAGTTACTACTGCTATATTTTTACGAAGATACTGTTCATAGGTTTTTGAAACTTCAGCATTTGCAGTAATATCTACAAAAATACTGTTGCGAAGGTTGAGGGCTTTTGTTTTTTCAATAAAATCAGCTTTTGAAGCTTTTTCACCACCATCTAAAGTAGTTTTCCAATCTTTTAAGGCTATTCCTTCTTCCTCAAAAAGCATTTTTCTGGAATTAGAAAGAGCAATTACTCGTAGATTTATTTTTAAATTTTCTTTTAAGAATTTCTTTTGCTGGTGAATTTGTTCAATGAATTTTTCACCTACATTTCCAACTCCCATTACAAACAAATTCAATTGTTTGGTTTGTTCTTCAAAAAAGCGTTCATGTAGCGTATTCAAAGCTTTTTTTACATCATTTTCATTGATTACCACAGAAATATTTCGCTCGGAAGCACCTTGAGCAATGGCACGAATATTCACATTGTTTTTTCCCAACGTACTGAACATTTTCCCACTAATTCCTTGGTGATTTTTCATTTGTTCACCAACCAAAGCCACGATACACAAATCTTTTTCTACCACACATGGATTGATTTTTTGTTGTGCAATTTCCAATTCAAAGGTTTTATCAATTGAATTTTTTGCTACATCAGCATCGGCATTCAAAATTCCGATACAAATAGAATGTTCTGAAGAAGCTTGTGTGATGAAAATGACATTAATGGCATGATTGGAAAGCACCTCGAACAAACGCTTTGAAACACCGGCAACACCTACCATTCCTGAGCCTTCTAATGTTATTAAGCTGATTTTATCAATATGCGAAATTCCTTTAATCGGATTTCCGTTTGGATTGGATTCTGAAGAAATAAACGTTCCATAAGCTTCCTGTTCAAAGGTATTTTTTATCCAAATCGGGATGTTTTTGCTTAAAACCGGTTGAATGGTCGGGGGATAAAGCACCTTAGCACCAAAGTGAGAAAGTTCCATTGCTTCTTCGTAGGTTATTTTTTCGATAGGTTGAGCTTGTTTTACGATTTTCGGATTGGCGGTAAACATTCCATTTACATCTGTCCAAATCTCCAATTCTTTTACTTTTAATGCAGCGGCTACAATTGCAGCTGTATAATCAGAACCACCTCTGCCTAAAGTTGTGGTGTTATTACTCATGGATGAAGCAATAAATCCGGGAATAACAGTCACTTGCGTAGCATTATCTGAAAAATAATTGCGGATATTTTTGTTTGTGATTTCAAAATAAACTTCTGCTTTTCCAAAGTTATTGTTGGTTTTAATCAATTCACGACTATCTTTAAAAGTACTATTTGCCAACTTTTGTTTCATCGCTTCAGCAATAATGTAAGAGGAAAGTAGTTCTCCAAAACTGACAATCATATCCGATGTTCTAGCAGTTAATTCACCCAACAAATAACAGCCATCTAATAGAGTTTCTAATAGTGAAATATTCTTTTTGCAATAATGCAACAAAGCTGTTTGTTCGTTTGCAGGAATTAATTCTTTAATGGCTTCGAGGTGTTTTTTTTCGATTTGCAAAACGACATCTCGATACGAATCATCTTTTGAGGATGCTTTTTGTGCTGCGGATAAAAGCAAATCGGTTACACCACTGAAAGCAGAAACAGCAACAATCAGCTTATCTTCTTTTGATTTTTGTTCAACAATTTCGAGAACTAACTTTATATTTTGAGCATTGGCAACCGAAGTTCCGCCGAATTTTAATACCTTCATTTGATTATTTTTTAATGGAATACATGAATTTTATTTTATTCTTTCGAATAAGCAAAGCTTAGGATGATATGTGAAAATTATACCCCGAATGGGGTTGTAGTTGTAGAAGATGTGCCAAAAGAATTTCCATTCAACAAATTGAAGGAAGGATTTAAATAAAATATGTTCTTTTGTGATTTCATCTGAAACAAATGTAATAAATTTACGTAAAGAAAAAAGGAAATTCAAACTTTTACGAATACTTCAATAAACTTTCTATTCCAATAACAGATGAAAATTTTTAATGCAGAAAAAATCAAAGAACTTGATAAATTGACAATTGAAACTCAAAAAATAACTTCGTTGGAATTGATGGAAAGAGCTGCTTTACAAGCTTTTTTGTGGTTAGTTAACCATTTTCATGATAAAAAAACAGTTTATCATATTTTTTGTGGTGTGGGAAACAATGGCGGAGACGGCTTGGTGATTGCCCGAATGTTGAAACAAAATTATTTTGAGGTGCATGTTTATGTTGTGCCTTTCAGTGAAAAGTTTTCGAATGATTTTGATTCAAACTTAGAGCGATTAAAAGAATGTAATTTAACGTATGAAGTTATAAATGCTGACTCTGAATTTCCTGATATAGCAGAAAATCATATTATTATTGATGCCATTTTCGGTATTGGATTGACTAGAGTAATGGACAGTTGGTTGCAATTACTTATTCAAAAAATTAATTATCATCAATCTTTCACCGTTTCGATTGATATTCCTTCTGGATTGTTTTTAAATCAAAAAACGAATGTTGCCATACATTCTGATGTTGTGTTAACTTTTCAATTACCGAAGTTGGCTTTTTACCTTCCTGACAATGAAAATTTTATAAATGAAATAGTGCTTCTACCCATTGATTTGGATGAAAAAGCAATTGAGTTCATTCCATCGAATTATTTTTATACAAATTTGAATGAAATTAAAAAGCGATACAAACCCATTTCAAAATTTTCGCATAAAGGCACACAAGGGCATGTTTTATTAATCGGAGGATGTTTCGGAAAAATAGGAGCAATGGTTTTGGCTTCTCAAGCAGCTTTACGTTCAGGATGCGGTTTAGCAACTGTTTTTATACCTAAATGTGGTTATGAAATTTTGCAAACAGCTACACCGGAAGCTATGGTTATTACGGATGAAGACTACCATAAAATAAGTAATATTGCATTTAATTTTCAGCCCAAAGCGATTGGAATTGGGATGGGTATTGGTCAAGATGCAGCAACAGCAGCGGCTATCTTTGACTTTTTAAAAAATAATTCCATTCCGTTGGTGATTGATGCCGATGCACTGAATATTCTTTCGGAAAATAAAGAATGGTTGAGTTTATTACCAAAAAATTCCATCTTAACACCGCATCCCAAAGAATTAGAGCGATTGATTGGAACTTGGAATGACGATTTTGACAAAATTGAAAAAGTAAAAGCATTTGCCAAAATGTATCATTTAGTGGTTTTAATCAAAGGTGCTTTTACCTTAATTATTGATGAGAAAAACGTGTTTGTGAATTCTTCTGGAAACCAGGCTTTGGCAACTGGGGGAAGTGGCGATGTGTTGTCCGGAATGATTACGAGCTTTCGTGCTCAAGGCTATTCTGCTGTTGATGCTGCTCTTTTAGGCGTTTATTTTCATGGACGAACGGCTGATATTGCTATGAACGATATGGGTTATGAAGGTTTTATAGCTTCGGATATTATTAAATATTTGGGTAAAGTATTTATGGAGTTGAGAAAATAGTTTGAAATTATACAATTAAAATTATGTCTAATGGAGACTTATTTAATTTTTTTAAAGAAATGTCTTTTAATTTCAAATTATAATAATGAAAAACATTGTTGTCCGATAAAAAAGAAGCCAAATTAATGGCTTCTTTAAAGTAATCGTAAATTTGTGTTGCGAAACATAAAAAACGATGAGTAAAAGTAGTTATTTTTCTAGTAAATCTGTTTTCGGACAGCTGATTTCTTTAATCGATGATAAAAAAATTAAA
>CALRRY020000020.1:0-53523 GCA_943370635.1 Variovorax paradoxus | reverse complement strand
AATCTTCCATTTGCATCGTCAAACATGAGAGGAATTCAAATTAAACAACCCTTTCAAAATGAAGGTTTAGAGAATACAATGATTTTTAGTTTTTCTACTGTTGGTTATAAAGATATTGTTTTTGGATTTGCAGCGAAAGATGAAAGTGCTGCAGAAGGAATGTTACTTGATTATTCTATCGATGGGACAACATGGATTACAACGGGATTGACTAATTCAAATCTTCCATTAACAACGGCATATCAATTGTTTGAAACCGATTTTTCAGGAATTGAAGGAGTGAACAACAATGCTAATTTCAAAGTTAGAATTCGTTTTTATGGTAGCAATATGACAGTGGATAACGGCAATCGAGTAACGTTTAATAATTTCAGTGCAAAAGGTGTGGAGATGCCATTGGGAGTTTCAGAGCAAGAGAAATGGAAGATTATAGTCTATCCAAATCCTGCAAACGAAGTTTTAAATGTAATGCATCAGCAAGGAGAAATGGTATATCAGTTAATCACCATTGATGGAAAAGTCATCAAATCAGGAAGTATCGAAAATCAACAAATCAACATCAGCGATTTGCAAAGCGGCATTTATTTGTTGCAATTGAATTCTGAAGGAAAATCGGAAACCAAGAAAATTGTGAAACGTTAAGTCATTAGAATTTTAAAATAGAAAAGGAGTTTGTTTAGGCAAGCTCCTTTTTTTATGGCGTTTTCAGTAAAAAGCTGTTTCTTGCAGAAAATAAGCATCTCATTTTTGAAATTTTTTAAAAACATATTCGATTTCTATATTCAATCCTCTTTGCATGTTGCATTTGCTATTTTTGCATTGCTTCATGTGACTGAAGTTTTGCTTCAACTTTCAGCACATAAAAATCTTGAATGGACAATTTTTTTCGGAACAATTGTTGGGTATAATTTTTTGAAATATTTTGAAGCCTTTCAAAAAGGAAATTACGATTTCAAAAAAAATCGTTATGTAATAGGATTGACTTTTCTTTCTATTATTGCTGTAATATTCTTTTTTCTGCAATTGAATAGTGAAACTCAAATCTTTTTAATCAAAATAGGATTATTGGTTGCACTTTATCCCTTTTTGCGAAAATTTGGTTTTTGGAAGTTGTTTTTAGTCAGCTTTTGTGTTTCAGCAATTACAGTTTATGCAACTATTTTTCAACAAGTTTCTTTATCAAACAATGAAAAAATCATTTTGCTACAACGGTTTTTAATTGTAATCAGTTTGATGATTCCGTTTGAAATTTTAGATAGTCAAACCGATGATGATACGTTGAAAACCCTTCCTCAACGATTTGGAATATTTAAAACTAAACTGCTCGGAATTGTTCTTCTGTTGCCGTTTATCATGTTAGAATTTTTCAAAGGAAAAATTGAAATAACAACTTTTGTAATAGCCATTATAACGGCACTTTTTATCGTATTTACTACCTTTAAAAGAGATAAGTATTACACTTCTTTTTGGTTGGAAAGCGTGCCGATTTTGTGGTTGGTTTTATTGCTGATTTTCAGCTAAATTCTTTAAAATTTCATTTCTTGTTTTGATGAAATTTGTCAAATACTTTTTCAAAATAATTTTATCAAAGATTATACCTAAAAAGCCATATGGTGTTTCATAGTCTAATCGATCAATCATCACCGTATAATTTTTTTCAGTTTGGAAAAAATGTTCGTGTTTGAATGATTTGAAATGACCATCTTCCATTTCGTCTACAAAAAAAGTTGGAAATTTGAATTGAGTAATTTTACTTTTATGCATTAGATTTAAACCAAAATGTTTACCGCTCCAAGTAACGGTTTCATTTAATTCAATCAAACCTGAAGTTTTTCCATCTATCGCTTTTTCATTTGATTTTATAGCAGAAAGTTGATGAATATCAATGTTTCTTGCTGTATCGAAAACAGATTCGATTGGTGCTTTTATTTTGGTGGTAATAATGATTGTAGTCATGTTTTTCTGTTGATTTTGTTGATTTTAAACCTGACAGGTTTTTTTAAACCTGTCAGGTTTACTAGTCTAACCTCTAAAAACAATTCGTTCCTCCACTTTTGGTTGACTCGCTTTTCTTTTTCCTCTGAAAAATAAATACAAATTGATGAAAAGCATTATTCCTAAATATATTGCAAAACCACCGATTTTGCTACTTAATTCTTCAATCATAACTTGATAGGAATCGGTATATAAATACATTTCCATAATTAATAAGGCAAACCCAATGTTGAGCAAATAAAATCCGGTTTCGAATAATTTATTGGTGGCTTTGGCAATTTCTTCTCGGCCTTTAAAAATATCGGTCATGTAGACCAAACTGTTTTTGAATAATGTTTTTGAAACATAAATGGTGAGAGCAATGGCTATCGGAAGATAGATGCAGTAAGCTAAAAATGTTTTTGTAGTTTCCATGATATAAAGATTAATTGATTAATTTTTTAAGGTAGTTGGTAATCATATAAATGTTGAAGTAATGCAGAATTCCAATGATAAAAAGGATGACGGAAGTTTTATAGGTAATTATGCCAATCAATTGATTAATTGTTTCAATTTTTTCCCAACTTAATATCGTAATGGCACAGTAACCAAGATTCAGTAAATAATAGCCTAACAATAAATTTTTATTCACTTTTTTGCATAAATCTTCATGGTTGGGAACTAATTGCGAGACAAACACATTTCCGTTTTTGTACAAAATTTGTCCCACCACAAAAATGATGATGGCGGTGATGGTTAGGTAAATGAAGTAGGAGAGGATGTTGAGGTTCATAGTTTTTCTCTTTTATAAATTAAAATTGAAAGATAGATAACCAGTAAGAGAGGAACTGGGAAAAGAATATATGTTAGAATATTAGAGAAATATATATTTACATTGAAATACCAAAGCCCAAAAAATAATATGACAATTAAAATATAATTAATGAAATACCAATTTTCTGGATTTTTCATCAAAAGGATAATTCCTAATGCAACTTGAATAAACCCTGTTGCCATTGTTGAAACTAAAGTAAACATCAACATTTCTTCATCAAAAATTCCCATAAAAGCTAAAACTATTGGTATCCCAATCGCTACTGTATTCAAAATTTTTAAATATTTCATCTTATCTATTATTTTAAACTTTCAGAAAAAAATGAAAGTTGTTGTTAAAAAAATTTACCTCATTATTTTCACCACCAATTTCGCCAACCAATTGTCTTTGTGTTCTGTAATTTTATCCAAAACATTATCGGCTTTTAATACAAAATCATACAACTTGGTAGTTTGATCTACAAAATGTTTTTCGGCTGCTGTTCCGTCTGATTCTATGGCTGAAACTTCTTTCAAGACTTTCAAAGCAGGTTTAATTTCACGTTTACTACGTTCTCTTGAAATTTTTACGGCTAATTCATCTAAATCTTTTTCGGCTGTAAAAAACTCTTTTCGTTCGCCGGCTTTGTATTCTTTGTACACAATGCCCCAATCCATTAACGCTCGTAAATTCATCGAAGCATTTCCGCGAGAAATTTGCAATTCCTCCATAATGTCTTCCATCGAAATCGGTTCGTGCGAGACCATCAACAACGCATGAATCTGAGCCATGGTTTTGTTAATTCCCCATTGCGAACCTAAAGCTCCCCAAGTTTGAACGAATTTATTTTTTGCTTCTTTAAATTCCATGAGGCAAAGTTAAGTAAAAGTTTTTAAACTTTCAAAAAAAAATGAAAGTTTGTTAGAGGTTTTTAAAAAAGTATAATATTGGTGAATACATTCACTAAAAAATATATAAATTTGGTGAATGTATTCACCAAATAATACATAAATTTGGTGAATAGAATTATTTTTGTACTTTTGTAAAAAAAGTAAAGCCATGATAAATAGGGATTTAACTAATATCGTAATCAATAAATTGCATAAAGGCAAAGCAATTGTGCTAATTGGGCCTAGACAAGTGGGTAAAACCACTTTAATCAATGCCTTATTAGCCGATAAAACCTATCTTTTTTTAGATGGTGATGATCATTCCGTGAGTGAATTGCTTTCAAATGCAAACACAGAACAGTTGCGGAGTATCATCGGAAATTATAAATACGTTTTTATTGACGAAGCTCAACGCATACCCAATATTGGGCTGAAACTGAAAATTATAGTAGACCAAATCAAAGATGTTCAAGTGATTGTATCGGGTTCGTCAGCGTTTGATATCAATAATATAACGCAAGAACCCTTAACAGGCAGAAAGTTTGAATACCAACTTTTTCCCGTCTCTTGGAACGAATTCGAGCAAAATGTAGGTTACGTAAAAGCACATCAACAACTGGAATTACGCATTTTGTATGGCATGTATCCCGATGTTATCAATAATTTTGGCAACGAATATGAAATTTTGAAAAACTTGGTTTCAAGTTATTTGTATAAAGACATCTTAGCTTTGGCCGGCATTCGAAAATCTGATATTTTGGAGAAAATTCTTCAAGCTTTGGCTTTGCAAATTGGGAGCGAAGTGAGTTATAATGAAATTGCACAACTCGTTGGAGTAGATAAAAACACAGTCAACACTTATATTGATTTGTTGGAAAAAAGTTTTGTTGTTTTTCGTTTGAACAGTTTCTCCAAAAACATTCGGAACGAGATAAAAGCCAACAAGAAAATCTATTTTTACGACACGGGTGTGCGAAATATGGTCATCGGAAATTTCAATGCATTGGCTCTCCGTCAAGACAAAGGTGCGTTGTGGGAAAATTTTATGATGGCCGAACGAATGAAGTTTTTGTCTTATTCACAAAGCCTTGCCAAGCCTTATTTTTGGCGAACCACCACCCAGCAAGAAGTGGATTATATCGAAACCAATGCCGATGCCGTTAGTGCGTTTGAATTCAAATGGGCAAGTACCAAAAAAGCGAAATTACCAAAATCGTTTATAGAAGCCTACAACCCGAGTTTTATGGTGGTTAATCAAGATAATTTCAGGGAGTTTATAGTTTAAATTTGATATTAAATTTGTAAGATTTTATTAAAAATATTACTTTTTTTAAAAAATTACATTTTCATTTTTTTAATTAGATTTGCATAAATAATTTTTTGTGAAGACAGTCGACTTTAATATTAATAGGTTAAATCATTTGATGGAACTTTTCGGAGTGACCAAAAATGAACTTATTTCATATTTGAATGGTCAATCGAAAAAATTAAAAAATCCAATTTCTGATAGAGATATTTTTTCTAGTGAAATAAAAATTAGTAATTTAAAAAAAATAGATAAACTATTTAATAAAGGACTTAACTATTATCTTGATCCAAAAAATATAGGAAAATCTAAAGAAGAAAGTATTTTTTTTAGAAAAACTAGCTTTAATGCAAAACTTAATATTGGAGCAAAAAGAATAGTAAATAAGTTCGAAGAAGAAAAAATTTCATTTTCAACACTTGCTAAACTTTCAGACTTAAATATAAAAAGAACTCTTCCTGTTTTTAAAATTTCTGATAATCCCAAAAAAGTTTCTAGTGAAATAAAGAAAATCATTAAAGTAGATTTTTGTTCTAAAAAGAAAGATTATTTAAATGCTTTTATTAATGTTTTAGCTGATAATAATGTTTTAGTATTTGAATTTATTGAGCATCATAACACAACAGAAAAAGCAAATATTGAAGGGTTTTATCTTTCTCCTAATGTTATTGTATTAAAGAGAAGTAAATATTTAAGTAGAGAGATATTTACTTTAGCACATGAATTAGGTCACTATCTCTTAAATAAAGAAGAAATTGATGATAATGTTAGTGATGTTGTTAATTTCAATGAATTAAACGACATTGAAAGATGGTGTAATGATTTTGCATATTATTTTTTAATTGGAAATTTTGATGACCAGTTGGTAAAATTGGAAAAAGCTTCAGTTTTTAATGATTTTCATGATGAAATAATTGAAAGTATTTCTAATAATACACACCTGAGTACAATTTCATTATATACAAGACTTCTTTTTAATAAACAGATTTCTCCAAATGATTATAATGATGTTAAAGAAAATATTTTAATTAAAATAAAAGATTGGGAAGAAGAGAAAAAAAGAAAACAAGAATTAGAAAAAGCCAGAGCAATTGATGAAGGAAGAAAGCAGATTATTCCACCTGCTAAAGCAATAATTTCTCCTTTGTATAAATCCACTTTGCAAATAGCTTATAATGAAGGTTTAGTTTCTGAAAGAGAGTTTTGTGTTAAAATGAATATTAAACCTGAAAAACTTGATAAATTTTTATTATGAATGTTATAATCGATACATCATCGCTTTTGGCATTTGTAAAATATTATTTGCCATTTGATAAAGGCTCAGTTCTTAAAAACCTTTTAAAGGATAAATTTGAGAGTGGTGAACTAATAATCATTGATAAAGTTTATTATGAAATAAAAGGTATTGCAAAAGGAATTATCGTTGAGGAATTAGAATTTTTATCAAATAAATCAAAACATATAAAAACAGAAAGTATTTTTCCAAATTCAAAATTCTTTTCAATGCTTGAAGATAATTTTTGTAACAAAACTATAAGAAAAGCTAAAAATATTTCCGATGTTGAGTTTGAGCAGGCAAAGAAACAATATTTAGAAGATGCTGATGCTAAAATGATTTTATATGCTTTGGAACATCTTTCGGATATTGAATTTATAAAACCGATTATTGTTACAGAAGAAACAAAATATGGAAATGATGGTAAATTATTCAAAAAAATTCCTGACATCTGTGAAATATCAGGAATTCCTTGTTGCAATTTACAAACAATATTAAAAGACTATTTTAAAGTTGATATAACATTTAAAATCTAAACCAATCCCGCTCTCTTCAACAACGCCTCCACTTTCGGTTCCTGACCTCTGAACTTTTTATACAATTCCATCGGCAATTCCGTTCCGCCTTTTGATAGAACATTGTCTTTAAATTTGGTTGCCACTTCGTGATTAAAAATCCCTTTTTCCTGAAAATAAGCAAACGCATCGGCGTCCAACACTTCCGCCCATTTATAACTATAATAACCCGACGAATAACCACCTTGAAAAATATGTGAAAACGACGTACTCATGCAATTTTCTTCCACGTCCGGATATAATGAAGTTCCTTCAAAGGCTGCTTTTTCAAAGGCTTTTACATTTTCAATAGTTTGTACTTTGGCGTGATAAGCAATATCCAAAAGTCCAAAACTCAACTGACGTAAAGTCGCCATTCCTTCCAAGAAACTTGCACTTTCCTTGATTTTTTCTACATACTGCTGCGGAATCACTTCGCCGGTTAAATAATGCTTCGCAAACAAAGCCAACGCTTCCGGTTCGTAGCACCAGTTTTCCATCACTTGACTTGGCAATTCTACAAAATCCCAATACACCGATGTGCCGGACAAACTCGGATAGGTTGTATTCGCTAGCATTCCATGCAACGCGTGACCAAATTCGTGAAACAAAGTTGTCACTTCGTTAAAGGTGAGGAGCGAAGGTTTCGTTTCAGTTGGTGGCGTAAAATTGCATACAATCGAAACGTGTGGTCGTTCGTTCACACCATTTTTAATGTATTGTGGTTTAAAAGAAGTCATCCAAGCACCGTTACGTTTTCCTTTTCTTGGGAAAAAATCCGCGTAGAAAATGGCTACCAATTCATCTTGAAAATCCAATACTTCAAAAGTTTGCACATCTACGTGGTATTTATCAATATCAAAAACTTCTTTAAACCTAATTCCAAATAATTTCTCGGCAATCGTAAAAGCTCCGTTCAACACATTTTCCAATTTGAAATACGGTTTCAACAATTCATCATCCAAACTGAATAATTTTTGTTTCAATTTTTCAGAATAATACGCTCCGTCCCATTTTTCTAATTGTTCAATGCCATCCAACTCTTTTGCAAAAGCAGTCAATTCTGCAAATTCTTTGTGAGCTGCCGGTTTGGCTTTTTCCATTAAATCATTCAAAAAGGCTTTCACTTTTTCAGGATGTTGAGCCATTCGTTCTTCCAAGACAAAATGCGAATGTGAGTCATAACCCAATAAATTCGCTCGTTTATGACGCAATTCTACAATGCGTTTCACATTTTTTGTATTGTCAAATTCATTATTTTGGAACGCTTTTTTTCCAGCCGCAATGGCAATTTCCTTACGCAATTCACGATTTTCAACATAGGTTACAAACGGCAAATAACTCGGAAAATCCAATGTAAAAACCCAACCATTCAAACCTTTTGATTTGGCTAAACTTGCTGCCATTTCTTTGGCACCATCTGGTAAACCTTTTAAATCGGCTTCGTTGGTAATGTGTAATTGATAGTTGTTGGTTTCCGCCAAAACATTTTCGCCATAGGTTAATTTTAGCTTGGCTAATTCGGTATCAATTTCACGTAATTTCAGTTTGTCATCTTCTGAAAGCAAAGCTCCATTTCGTGAAAAACCTTTGAATTTTTTATCTAATAAAGTCGCTTGTTCAGTTGTTAAAGTCAGTTTGTCTTTTTGATCATAAACGGCTTTTACACGTTTAAATAAATCTTCATTCAAGGCAATATCATTGCTGAATTCCGTCAACAAAGGCGAAACTTCTTGAGCGATTTTCTGCATTTCATCACAGGTTTCAGCCGAATTCAAATTAAAGAAAATAGAAGATAATCGGTCTAACGCTTCACCGGAAAAATCGAGTGCTTCAATCGTGTTTTCAAAAGTTGGAGCTTCTGAATTGTTGACGATTGCATCGATTTCTACTTTTGCATTTGCAATGGTTTGCTCAAAAGCTGGTTTGTAATCTGCTAAATGTATTAGAGAAAAAGGAGCAGTGTTGTGTTTGGTTTCGAAATTTTGAGTAAGTGTTTTCATAGTAATTGCACGGAACGAAGCAATCTCATTCCGTATTTTTATAATTTAAAATTTTCTAAATCTTGGTACGTATTCCAAAAACGAAGTAATTCTAACTGATTGGAATTGATTTTGTAATAAAGTGTGATATGTTTTGTAATGATAACTTTGTTTACATTTTTGTAATTAGTTGAAATAAAATCTACATTATTTTTTATCAATAAATGAATAGTTTTCTCTACTTTTTCAATAAAATTAAGCGTTACTTGAAATGACCATTCTGTTTCTAAATAATCAATATTTTGCCAATAGTCTTTTTTGGCTTGCGGAGACCAAATGACATTCATTTATTTAAAATATTTTGAATACCGATTTTTGGTTTCTTCCATCACCATATTATGAGGAATTCCTTCATTATTTTCAAGCGAGACAAGAGCTTCATCAATAGCTGTTTTTTGCTTTTCTGTCAATAAAGATTTTGATTGAATTAAATGAATAATTTCTTCAATCAATACAGGATTTTCAAGGTCTAAAATAACCTTTGCCAGTTCTATTTTTGAAGTTTTAATATCCATATTCATTTTTTATCAAAGATAATTATTTTTTCAATCCTTCCGAAGCTTTTAAAACCGCTTCTTTCAAACCTTCTTTATAAAAAACTATTTTATCCAACACACATTTATCGTGACTTCCGATAATTTGTGCGGCTAAAATTCCGGCATTTTTTGCCCCGTTCAACGCGACTGTTGCTACCGGAACACCACCCGGCATTTGTAAAATTGACAAAACCGAATCCCAACCGTCAATGGAATTACTTGATTTCACAGGAACGCCAATCACAGGCAACGGCGACATCGAAGCGACCATTCCCGGCAAGTGTGCCGCACCACCGGCTCCTGCAATAATCACCGAAATGCCGCGAGTGTGAGCATTTTTACTAAAATCAAACAATTTTTCCGGTGTTCGGTGTGCTGAAACTATATCCACTTCGGTTTCAATATCAAATCCTTTTAAAATGTCGATGGCTTCCTGCATGACCGGCATGTCGGAGATTGAACCCATTATTATTGCTACTTTGCTCATTGGTTTTTTTGTTTCAGGTTTAAGGTTTCAAGTTAATTCGGTTTAACTGCCAACTGCGACTGTCAACTGCGACTAACCACTCTAATACTATTCTTCACTTCTTCCGCCACTTTTCTGGCTTCCGTCATATCTTCATTCACAATCGTCACATGTCCCATTTTGCGAAAAGGTCGGGTTTCTCTTTTACCATAAACATGAGGTGTTACGCCATCAATTGCCATAATTTTTTCAATGTTTTCATAAACTACAGGTCCGGAAAAACCTTCTTCACCCACCAAATTTACCATAATTCCGGCAACTTTGCTAGCGGTATTTCCCAAAGGTAAATCTAAAATGGCACGTAAATGATTTTCAAATTGTGAAGTATAACTGGCTTCAATACTGTAATGTCCTGAATTATGTGGGCGAGGAGCTACTTCATTCACTAAAATGTCATCATTTTCGGTTTGGAACATTTCCACCGCTAACAATCCTACATGATTGAAAACTTCTGAAACTTTTAGTGCAATTTTTTGAGCTTTTTGGGCTACTTTTTCGTCAATTCGAGCCGGACAAATCACATATTCTACTTGATTGGCTTCAGGATGAAATTCCATCTCTACTACCGGATAAGTTTTGACTTCACCGGAAACGGAGCGAACGACAATAACTGCCAATTCATTTTTAAACGGAATCATCTCCTCAATAAGGCAAGCTGTTTCAGGCAAATCTTCCATATCTTTTTCAGATTTTAAGATTTTCACACCATAGCCATCGTAGCCAAATCGGTCTTGTTTCCATACGCAAGGATATGTCAGATTTTCTTTTTGTGCTAATAGATCTTGTTTAGAATCAAAAAGCAATGCTTTTGCTGTCGGTATTTTATTTTCTAGGTATAACTTTTTCTGTGTGATTTTACTTTGAATATTTCGTAAAGTCTTTGGCGAAGGAAATACTTTTTTGCCTTCTGCTTCCAATTGGTCTAAGGCGTCTAAATTGACGTTTTCAATTTCAATGGTTAAAACATCCACTTTCTTCCCAAAATGATAAACAGTGTCAAAATCAAGCAAATTTCCAACTTCAAAATAATGAGTTCCAAACTGACAAGGAGCATCTTTGCTCGGGTCTAACGCATAGGTTTGGATGTCAAATTTTCGGGTTTCAGCTAAAAGCATTTTACCGAGTTGGCCCCCGCCTAAAATTCCTAATTTAAAATCGGAAGAAAAATAATTCATGGTGTTTTGTTGTTGTTTTGCAAAGATAAGTAACAATTAATGGATTGAAAACTTATTTCATTCTTTTCAAAATATTCCTCGCCGCCGCTCTATAACCGGCGGAATGATTTGAATAATCTTGGCTTAAAATGGGCTTCAATTCCTCATAAATCCAATCGTATTTTTTTCCTAAAACGAATAAGGCTTTCATGGCATAGGCTTTAGACGCTACTTTTTCATCTTGAATTAATCGGTCAATTAAAGCTTCAATCAAAATATGTTCTTGCTCTTGCGATAATTTTATCCCATTTTTACGATGGTTACTTTTCGCTAAAAACATCGCTATACGTGTGGCAGGTCGCAATGAGGAATCATTTTTAATTTTAGGTAAAACTTCACAAAAAGCATCTAAATAAGGAATCAGTAATTTCAACTTTTTTTCACCCACCAAATCCAAACTCCAAAAAGCTTTGACATGCAATTCATGATGAATGTCAAAAGCTATTTCAATAAGTTCCTGCAAATTTTCATCGCTCTTCATGGCTAAATTACTAATCGTAACTCTGCTTTTTACATGAGCTGTGCCGGCTTCAATTTTTTGATATAATTTTGAATTCATTCGGTAAATATACCAATTTTACAAAAAAGTCTGAATTCGTACTTCTTAATACTTTAGACTTCCTTAAATTTGCACTTTATTAAAAATCAGAACATGATACACCTTCACGACAAAACATTTGTGCCGTTTATTTCTTCAGAAGAATTAAATTTTGCTATTAAAAATTTAGCCAAACAAATGGATGACGATTTTTTTGATGAAGTACCTGTTTTCGTTGGTGTATTGAACGGAGCTTTCATGGTTTTGTCTGATTTATTGAAAGAATATCGCGGTATGTGTGAAGTGAGTTTTGTGAAATTATCCTCTTATGAAGGCACACAAACTACCAATCAAGTGAAACAATTGATTGGTTTAAATGAAAATTTGGAAGGTCGAACAGTTGTTATTGTTGAAGACATTATCGATACCGGAAACACCATTGAAGAATTAAAAGCAATTTTTAAAGGGAAAAATGTAAAACACCTTAAAATTGCCACTTTATTTTTAAAACCTGATGCATATAAAAAAGAGATAAAGATTGATTACGTAGGTATTCGAATTCCAAATAAATTCATCGTCGGTTACGGACTTGATTACGACGGTTTAGGAAGAAATTTACCGGACGTTTATCAACTTGCAGAATAAAATCTAACTATCCAAAAATCTAACAATCTAATAATCTACATTAAAAATGATTAACATCGTTCTTTTCGGAAAACCAGGTGCAGGAAAAGGCACACAAGCTGAATTTTTAAAAGAAAAATACAATTTAACGCATTTATCAACGGGTGATATTTTTCGTTTTAATATTAAAAATGATACGGATTTAGGCAAATTAGCCAAAACATTCATGGACAAAGGCGATTTAGTTCCGGATGAGGTAACCATTCAAATGTTGCAAAGTGAAGTGGATAAAAATCCTGATTCTGCCGGTTTTTTGTTTGATGGTTTCCCAAGAACAATTGCTCAAGCCGAAGCGTTGGATGCTTTTTTAGCTTCTAAAAATCAAGAAATTACAGCTACAGTTGCTTTGGAAGCTGATGATGAAATTTTGGTGAAACGTTTATTAGAAAGAGGAAAAACATCAGGACGTCCCGACGACCAAGACGAAGAAAAAATTAGAAACCGTTACCAAGAATACAACGAAAAAACAGCTCCGTTGATGGAATACTACAAAAATCAAGGAAAATTTCATGGTGTGAACGGAATTGGAACCATAGCCGAAGTAACAGAGCGTTTAAATTTGGTATTCGATAACTTGAAATAAATCTTATTTATCAAAAAAATGGCTAATAAGTGCTGTTTTTTTTAGATATTTGCAAAATTAAAAGGAGCTTCATCCGGTTTGTCGGAAATGTTGCTCTTTTTTTGCTAAAAATTACGTATGGAAATTGTAATTATTTTGTTTTTAATTGTATTGAATGGTGTTTTTTCGATGTCTGAAATTGCACTTATTTCAGCTAGAAAAAGTCGTTTAGAAACTGCCGCTAAAAAAGGCAATCCTGCTGCAAAAGTGGCATTGGATTTGGCTAATTCTCCAAACAAATTTTTGTCAACCGTTCAAATCGGAATAACGTTAATTGGCATATTAACCGGTATTTATTCAGGAGATAAAATTACTACGGATGTACAAGATTTTGTAGCAGGATTTGAAGTTCTGAAACCTTACGCCAACTCAATTGCAGTTGGAATTGTAGTTGTTGTTTTAACATTTTTTTCATTAGTTTTAGGTGAATTAGTTCCAAAAAGAATTGGTTTAAATTACCCTGAGACAATTGCTAAAGCAGTAGCCGTTCCGATGAAAATTGTTTCAAAAATTACGGCTCCGTTTATTTGGCTTTTGACTATTTCTACCGAATTTATTTTAGATTTATTCAGAATTAAACCTACCGCCGACGGAAAAGTAACCGAAGAAGAAATCAAAGCCATCATCAAAGAAGGAACGGAAGTAGGAGAAGTTCAGGAAATAGAGCAAGACATTGTGGAGAGGGTTTTTCATATTGGCGATAGGAAAGTAAATTCGCTCATGACGCACCGAAAATCGGTAGATTATTTATCGTTAGATGATTCGCCTGAAGAGTTGAAAAATAAAGTGTTGAATGATTTACATTCCTTTTATCCGGTTTGTCATGAAAATTTAGATGAAATTATTGGAATTGTTTCTTTAAAAGAACTTTTTTTAAATTTTGAAAAGGGTACCTTTGATTTAAAATCAATGCTGAAAGAACCGGTGTATTTTATCGAACACACTTCCGCCTACAAAGCGTTAGAAGTGTTTAAAAAATCAAGAGTTCATTACGCTCTAATAGTTGATGAACATGGTGTTTTTCAAGGAATTATCACTCTCAATGATATTTTAGAAGCGTTAGTTGGTGATGCTTCCGATTTTTATGATGAAGAATTTCAATTAGTATCCCGTGAAGATGGAAGTTGGTTAGTTGACGGACATTATTCACTTCATGACTTTTTGACCTACTTTGATATGGATGAGCATATTAACGATTATGATGTTACTACCGTTAGCGGATTTATTATCACTGAATTAGGAAACATTCCTAAACAAGGTCAAAAATTAATTTGGAACAAACTCGAATTTGAAGTGATTGATATGGATGGCGTTAAAATTGATAAAATCCTAATCAAAAATTTAAAAGAATAAAAAATTAGTTATCAGTTGGCAGTCATTAGTAAGCAGATGATTTAACTTATTTTCAAATAACTGACAACCGACAACAGAAAACAAAACTATGACAGAAGGAAATTTCGTAGACTACGTAAAAATATATGTTTCATCTGGAAAAGGAGGGAAGGGTTCTTCTCATCTACACCGTGAAAAATTCATTGAAAAAGGTGGTCCTGATGGTGGAGATGGTGGTCGTGGTGGTCACGTTTACATAAAAGGAAATAAAAGTCTATGGACGCTTTTTCATTTAAAATTTATTAAACATATTAGAGCAGGTCACGGAGGAGATGGTGGAAGTTCAAGAAGTACGGGTCATGATGGCGAAGATAAATTTGTAGAAGTGCCATTAGGAACTGTTGTAAAAGACCAAGAAACAGGTGAGGTTTTGTTTGAAATCACTGAACACGATGAAGTAAAAATCCTTGCAAAAGGGGGTAAAGGTGGTCTTGGGAATTGGCATTTTCGTTCCTCAACTAACCAAACACCACGTTACGCACAACCCGGAATGCCAGTTGAAGAAGTAGATGTAACTTTGGAATTAAAAGTATTAGCCGATGTTGGTTTAGTTGGTTTTCCTAATGCAGGAAAGTCTACTTTACTTTCGGTTATGACTTCAGCTAAACCCAAAATTGCAGATTATCCTTTTACCACTTTAAAACCGAATTTAGGAATTGTAGCTTATCGAGATTTTCAATCGATTGTAATGGCAGATATTCCCGGAATTATTGAAGGTGCTGCCGAAGGGAAAGGATTGGGTCATTATTTTTTACGTCATATCGAACGAAATTCCATTTTATTGTTTTTAGTTCCGGCAGACACAGCTGATATTAAAAAAGAATACGAAATTTTGTTAGATGAACTCCGCAGATACAACCCTGAAATGTTAGATAAAGATCGTATTTTAGTAATTTCCAAATGCGATATGCTGGATGACGAACTCAAATCAGAACTTGAAAAGCAAATGAAAAAAGAGTTCAAAGGAGTAAAATTTCATTTTATATCTTCTGTTGCTCAACAAGGTTTGCAAGAATTAAAAGATATGTTGTGGAAAATGTTAAACGAAAATAATTAAAAATTATATATTTCTTACAAAAGCATCCTTAATCGGTTGCTTTTTTTATTGAATTCTAAAAAATAAGTTAAAAAACACGACAACGTTGTTGTTTTTAAGTCTAAAATCAAGTGCGAAAACCCAAAAAAAAGTATATTCGCAAACAGTAAAAATGAATCAAAAAATGAAAAAAATTATTTTAAGTTTTATAGCATTAATTGCATTGGCTCCGGCAACAGTTTTTGCTAACGAAGGAATGTGGTTTTTAATGCATATTCAACGTTTAAACCAACGTGATATGCAAAAAATGGGATTGCAATTAACAGCTGAAGAAATTTACAGCGTTAACAATTCCAGTTTAAAAGATGCAATCGTGCAATTCAATGGGGGTTGTACAGCAGAAATGATTTCCAAAGATGGTCTAGTTTTAACCAATCACCACTGCGGTTATGATGCAATTGCAGAATTGTCTTCACCGGAAAGCAACTATTTACGTGACGGATTTTGGGCTCAAAATCGCAAAGCAGAATTAAAACCAAAAAGTTTATTCGTTCGATTCTTCGTACGTATGGACGATGTGTCTAAAAGAATTTTGAGCTTGGTAAATGATAAAATGACAGAAGCAGAACGTGAAGCGACTATCAACAAAGAAATTGCTAAGATTCAAAAAGAAAACGATGGTGGTGGAAAATATACTGTTTCTGTTCGTTCGTTCTTTCAAGGAAACGAATACTACTATTTTGTTTATGAGGACTATAAAGATGTACGTTTAGTAGGAACACCAACTGAAAGTATTGGGAAATTTGGTGGTGATACTGACAACTGGGAATGGCCTCGTCATACCGGAGATTTTGCTTTATTCAGAGTGTACGCAGATGCCAACGGAAATCCGGCTGAATATTCTGAAAACAATGTGCCTTTAAAACCGAAACACCATTTACCAATTAGTTTAAAAGGTGTTCAAGAAAATGATTTTGCCATGATTTTAGGTTATCCTGGACGTACCAACCGTTGGATGCCTGCCGAAGGAATCGAGCAAAATGTAAAATTTGCCTACCCTGCTTGGGTAGAAGGTTCTAAAATGTCGATGGACAAAATGAAATTGCATATGGACAAAGATGATGCAGTTCGTTTGAATTATGCTGCTAAATATGCCTCAATTGCCAACTATTGGAAAAACAGACAAGGTATGATTGATGCGTTGTCAAAATTCAAAACGGCTGATGCTAAAAGAAAAGTAGAAAAGAAATTTGATTCTTGGGCTAACAATGGTAAAAATAAAGCACAATATGGTACAATCATTAAATACATTAATGCTTATTATGCTATGACAAATGAAAAAGCGAAACACGACAATTATTTGATGACAATGTTACGTGGTTCAGCTTTTGGTTCTATGCCGGGAAGATTAGGCAATCAATTAGTTACGTATGCAAAAGCAGAAGCAGCTCAAAGAGCACAAATGAAACCTCGTTTGATAGAAATGATTGAAGGAACATTTGAAACTATTTATTTGCCAATTGAAAAAGATGTATTAGCCGGACAATTAGGTTTGTATGCTGAAAAAGCGAAAGCTCATGGTCTTGCACCAAGTGTTCAAGCGATGGTAAATGATAAAGTAGATTTTGCTAAATATGCATCAAGTGCTATTGATTTGAGTATGTTTACTTCCAAAGACAGACTACTAGCCTTTTTAGAATTACCAAGTGAAGAAATGGTGAAAAATGATCCAATTTATAAATTGTCTTCTGATTTGTTAGATCATTACAACAAAAAGTCTGATGAGTTGAAAGCTGCTGAGGAAAAATATCAAGCAGGTTTTAGAAAATTAGTCGCTGGTTTGAGAGAATCTAAATTAAGTCCGATTTTATATCCGGATGCCAACTCTACTTTACGTTTAACCTATGGAAAAGTTCGTGCTTTACCGGCTGACAAAAGAAATGATGCCAAAATCAATAATTATACAACCTTAGAAGGAATGGTGAAAAAACACAAAGCAGGTGATCCTGAATTTGATTTATCACAACCTTTAATTGATTTGTACAATAAAAAAGATTTTGGTCAATATGCAGACAAATCAGGTTATATGCCGGTTAATTTCCTTTCAGATAATGACATTACCGGTGGTAATTCAGGTTCTCCGGTTCTTAACGGAAAAGGTGAATTAATCGGATTAGCGTTTGACGGAAACATCGAAGCGATGGCAGGAGATGTTATTTTTGACAAAGATTTGCAAAGAACGATTAATGTTGATATTCGCTTTGTGTTATTCATCATTGATAAATATGCCGGTGCGAAACATTTAATTGACGAATTAACTATCGTAAAATAAGTTTTTATTAATTCTATAAAAAATCTGCTTCAGTGATGGAGCAGATTTTTTTATGGTAAAGATTTCTAAAATAATTTAAATAGTGATTTCATTTCATTATTTTTGATTTAAAATAAAAGGCATGACTACTTTTAGACTACTTTTTTTATTGTTATCCCTTCAAATGATGGCGAATTCCGATTTTGAAAAAGCAGAACAATTATTCCAAAAAGAAAAATTTTTGGAAGCTAAAGTCTTGTTTGAAAATCATTTAAAATCAAATCCAAATCATACTAAAACTTTAGAGTATTTGGGCGACATTGCCGGAAAAGAAAAAAACTGGGATGATGCTATTTTGTATTACAAAAAGATAAAAATACAATTTCCAAAAAACGCAAATTTTGTTTACAAATATGGCGGTGCGTTAGGAATGAAAGCCAAAGAATCCAATAAATTTAAAGCCTTAGGAATGATTGATGAAGTTGAACAATCGTTTTTAACTGCGGCTAAATTAGATGAAAAACACATCGATTCCCGATGGGCGTTGGTCATGTTTTACATAGAATTACCCGGAATTGTGGGAGGCAGCGAAACGAAAGCCCAAAAGTATGCCGATGAATTAATGAATTTGTCAAAAGTGGATGGTTTTTTAGCCAAAGGACATATTGATGAATACTTTAAACGATATACAAAAGCGGAAGTTAATTTTAAAAAAGCCCATGAAATTGGCAATTCTAAAACAACCTTTCAGAGGTTATTCAACTTGTATAAAAACAAAATGAAACAACCCCAAAAAGCGGAAGAATTAAAAAAGAAATTTGAAAAATAATTGACTGATGTCGGTTGTCTGTTCTCTGTTAACTGACAACCGACAACCAACAACCGACAACTGAAAATGAGAACCCACTTTATCGCCATAGGCGGAGCCGCCATGCACAATTTAGCTTTAGCTTTACATCACAAAGGATATCACGTTACCGGAAGTGATGATACCATTTTTGAACCTTCCAAATCACGTTTAGCAAAATTCGGATTGTTGCCTGATGAGATGGGATGGTTCCCTGAAAAAATCACATCAGATATTGAAGCAATTATTCTCGGGATGCACGCCAAAGCCGATAATCCTGAATTGTTAAAAGCAAAAGAATTGGGTTTGAAAATTTATTCCTATCCGGAATTTTTATATGAACAATCCAAAAATAAAACCCGTGTGGTAATAGGTGGTTCACATGGAAAAACGACCATTACTTCGATGATTTTGCACGTCATGCATTATCATAACATCGAAGTCGATTATATGGTAGGAGCACAATTGGAAGGTTTTGATACGATGGTGCATCTCACTGAGAAAAATGATTTTATCGTTTTGGAAGGCGATGAATATTTATCCTCTCCAATTGATAGACGACCCAAATTTCATTTGTATCAACCCAATATTGCTTTGCTTTCAGGTATCGCTTGGGATCATATAAACGTGTTTCCGACATTTGAAAATTACGTTGAACAATTTGAAATTTTTGTCAATCAAATTACCAAAGGTGGAATATTAGTTTATAATGAAGAAGATGAAACGGTAAAAAAAGTAGCCGAAGAAACGACCAATACCATCCGAAGATTGCCATATACAACACCCAAATATTCTGTTGAAAACGGCACAACTTATCTCGAAACACCCGAAGGACCAATGCCAATTGAAGTTTTTGGTGCTCATAATCTAAACAATCTTGCGGGTGCTAAATGGATTTGCCAAAATATGGGTGTCGATGAAGCCGATTTTTACGAAGCCATTGCCAGTTTTAAAGGAGCCTCTAAACGATTAGAAAAGATTGCAGAGGGGAAAGGGAAAGTAGCCTACAAAGATTTTGCTCATTCACCCAGTAAAGTTTCTGCGACTACCAAAGCAGTTAAAAATCAATATCCCGATAGAAAATTAGTAGCTTGTTTAGAATTGCACACGTATAGTAGTTTGAATGCTGAATTTCTAAAAGAATACGAAGGTGCTTTAGATGCTGCCGATGTTGCCGTTGTGTTTTATTCCCCAGACGCTGTAAAAATCAAACAATTGGAAGAAGTAACCTATGACCAGATTGCACAATCGTTCAAACGAAATGATTTGATTATTTATACCAATCCAACTGAGTTTAAAGACTTTTTATTTTCAGCTAATTTGGATAATTCTGCTTTATTATTAATGAGTTCAGGTAATTATGGTGGATTGAATTTTGAGGAGGTGAAGGAATTAGTCAATTAGCCAATGTGTCAATGATGGATTGATTAGCAATATTAATTGACATATTGACTAATTGGCACATTGCCACATTATCCTCCATACCGAAAATGCCCCACAATCTTCCAACTAAACAAACAATCCTCCAAAACCTGTCCGCTACCCACATTGTGCACAATTAAATTGCGTTTGCCATCGGGAGATTTTTTGTGTGTAACAATGCCAATATGTGGAAGTTTGTTGCCAATAATCCAAGTTACTAAATCACCGGTTTTGTAGTCTAATGGGTTTTGAGTTACCGCTAATTTTTCTCCTTTTCGTTCAAAAAATACTTCTAAATTTGGAACTCTACGGTGATCGATATTAGTATCCGGTTTTTTTAATCCCCATTTTTTTAAGTTTGGGTATTTGGAGAAGTTGGCTTTCAAATCTTCATGCACTTCTTTTTGCAAGTCAATACCTAGTTTCCGATAAGCACGAATAATCACATCCGTGCAAACGCCTTTGTCTTTTGCCACATCACCGTTTGGGTATTTTAAACTCACATAAGATGGGTCATAGGTTACTTTGTCTTTGGTTAATTCAATAGCTGCAATTGAAAGTTTTTGTTGAAACGTTTCTTTCAAAAATGAACTACTTAAAATTAAACAAAGAAATAGGAATGTCGTTTTCATCTTTTTTAATTTGAAAACGTAAAAGCTTTTTAAAAAGTATAAAAAAAGCCCCTTTAGGGGCTTTGATTTTTGATGCTGTGATAAACAATTTTTATTGTTCTTTTAAGAAATCTTCTTTTGTTTTCAAAGCAAATGAAAGACCCTGTTGAGTAGCTTGCTCAATCAATTTGTTTTTATATTTCGCTTTTAACGCTTCAAAACCGGTTTGAGCAGTTTTGTATAAATCCATCACGTTTTCAATATTTGCTTTTTGAGAGGGAGATGGAGCATCAAACTGTGAAGCTATGGTAGCATAAATTGAAGTTAACTTTTCTCTCAATTGAGGTTCTGCAGCTCCTACATACATATCACCTGTTGTAACTACCATTGTTTTCTTTAAAGAATTTAATTCTGAATCAATTTTACCATTGTTTTTTTGAGCTTTAGGGTTTTTCTCGATGATTTTAGAATTCAATGCAATTAATTCATCTAATTCATATACCATATATGCTAATGATTCGTTTTGATCAAAAAGTTCTTGTGTAACTTTAGCTTGTTCTTTTCTGTCTTCTGATGAAATGACACTTTTTGGGTCATAAATTACCTCAAATTCCTGTTCGAATCGTTCACTTCCTTTCGTTAAGACTACTTTATATTTTCCGGCTTGTACTCTTGGTGAAGTAAATCCTCCAAAACTCAATGTTTTAGCCGCAGCAATTTTAGGATTCTTGGTATTGAAACTCCAAGTAGCTATGTTAATACCCTTCTGTTTTCCGGGAATTAATGAAACAATTTTGTTTCCTTGTAAATCTTGAACTTCCATTTCCATTTTTCCAAAAGTGTGTCTTTTTTTCAAATAATATATGAATTGAGCTGATTCATTTGGATTTGGTCCAACAAATTCAAGTTCGGATGCAGTACCGCCAAAACTTGATTTTTCACTCATTACAAATGGTTTTGAGATAAAAAAGTGTACCTCTTTTTTGAGAACTTCAGGATTAATTTGTCTTAACGGACTAATATCATCTAAAATAATGATTCCTCTACCGTGTGTAGCTAAAACCAAATCATTTGTTTTTGGATGTAAATCAATATAATGTACAGCAACTGCCGGCATATTATTTTCAAATTTTGACCAGTTTTTTCCACCATCAACCGTAATAAAAAGTCCGGTTTCCGTTCCTAAAAACAATAAGTTAGGGTTTTTATAATCTTCTTGAATATTTCTGGCAAAACTATCAATATCAGCAGAAGAAATGGATGCCCAAGTCTTACCAAAGTCAGTTGTTTTATATACATAAGCGGCATAATCATTTTTAGAATGACCATCAAAAACAGCATAAGCTGTACCTTCATTGAATACACTTGCTTCTATGTGGTAACACCAAGTATTTTTTGGTAAACCTTTGATATTCAAAGTAACGTTTGTCCAAGTTTTTCCACCATCTCTAGTGATTTGAACATTTCCATCATCCGTTCCTGCCCAAATAACATCTTTATTTAAACTAGATTCTGCAATTGAAAAAATGGTACAATGATTTTCTGCTCCTGAATTATCTACTGATAAACCACCTGATTTTTCAGTATTGGTTTTTGTTGGGTCATTTGTTGTTAAATCACCTGAGATTTTTCGCCAAGTTTGTCCCATATCATCCGAAACGTGAACAAATTGACTTCCGGCATAAATTCTATCCGGATTATGATTTCCTGTTACAATGGGCGTATTCCAGTTAAAACGTAATTTAGGGTCACCTTTTTCAGCTAAAGGTTGGATAGTTTTTAATTCTTTGGTTTCCAAATTGTATCTCCAAATGTTTTCGGCACCTTGCATTTCGCTGTAAATGATTTTTTTAGTTGGATGTTTCAAAACACGGAAACCATCACCATATCCTACACTATGCCAATCTCTTGCTTCAATACCACCATCACTTTTACTTGGTCCATACCATGAACCGTTGTCTTGTAATCCTCCATAAATGTTATAGGGTTCTTCATTGTCTAAACTTAAATGGTAGTATTGAGAAAGCGGAAGATTTTTTACAATATCTAAAGTGTTTCCGGAGTCCCAGCTGCGGTATAAACCACCATCAGTTGCTACATAAATACGGTTACTGTCAAATAAATCAACCGTAATATCATGTATATCAGCATGCATACTTCCTAATGACTTAAAAGATTTTCCACCATCTCTACTGATAGACCCTCGTAAACCGGCTTTGTAAACAATGTCATGATTTCTAGGGTCAACCGTTATTCTTGAAAAATAGAAAGGCCTTACTACCAATTCGAAATCACTATTTAAATGTTTCCATGAATTTCCTCCGTCTTCTGAACGATATAATCCTTTATCTTTGTCTTGTTCTGTTTCTAAAACAGCATAAAGTATTTCCGGTTTTGAAGGAGCAGCGGCAATAGCGATTCGACCTAGCTGACCTTTTGGAAATCCGTTGTGAATTTTATTCCAAGTTTTACCTCCATCAGTTGTTTTGAACAAAGCTGAGTTGTTTCCACCCGAGTTGAAAGACCATGCCGTTCTTCTGAATTCCCAAAAACTGGCATACATCGTATCCGGATTTTTTGGGTCAATTACTAAATCAGCACAACCGGTTTTCGCATCAACATACAATTGTTTTGCCCAGGTTTTACCACCATCAGTGGTTTTGTAAATACCTCGCTCCTCACTATCTCCCCAAAGTGCTCCTAAAACACCAACCCAAACCACATCACTATTTCTTGGGTCAACCACAATTGAAGTAATTCGGTCTGATTTTGGTAAACCCATGTTGGTCCAGTTCAATCCTCCATCAACCGATTTATAAATTCCGTTTCCTATTGAAACACTATTTCTGGTCCATGGTTCACCAGAACCAACCCAAATTACATTATCAGGATTATTCGGGTCTATAGTCACACAACCGATAGATTGAATGTGTTTGTCAAATATTGGTGAAAAAGATGCTCCACCATCTGCACTTTTCCAAACTCCACCACCGGCCGCACCAATGTATAGAATTTTATTATTTGTTGGATGATTTGCAATATCAGAAATTCTTCCGCTCATAATGGCAGGTCCAATTTGTCTGGCTGACAAATCACCATACAATTCTTTTCCTTTTAATATTATTTCTTCTTGGGATTGAGCGGTAAAAAAAGAACACAGCCCTATCATGAATAAAGTTATATTTGTTTTTTTCATAAAATGTGAAATTAAAAATCCCCAATAAATAAATGGGGATTTTGATAGGTTATAGTAGAATTATTCTTTAAAAGAAAAAGCTTTTTCATCCACAGTTGGATTTAATACAATTTTTTTAATTTTTAGAGGTTGACCACCTTGATTCATTGAAAAAGGGAAAAACATTCCATCAACTTCTTGATAATCACTCATAGTAGAAACTGACATTTGTCCTTTCATTGGCCCTTGTTTGATTTCTGTTTCAGTTAAGATAGGCACATTATTTTCGGTGTCAAAGTAATAGAAAACAACATTGTCTACTTTTTGGCCATCTATCATTTGAGGCTTTTTGGTTAATTTAATTTTGTGACATTCAGTTCCTTCTTTAGTTTCTTTTCCTAAATATTCAGCTGAATATCCTTTTGCTTTGTAATCCAACAAAGGGTCTGGATAATCTACAGATTCTTGTTTAATGTTTTCAACCATTTCAGATTCCATTTTTTCTGCTTTCATTGTCATAAAATTGGTTGACCAAGCTGTATTTCCATCAAAAGCCATTTGAGTAATTTCCTGACCTTGAAAATTTATTTTCAAGTACATTTTTCCACCTTTTAATTGAACTAATTCAACAGGAATTTCCATGCCTTGTGTGTTAACCGTCATTTCCATTTTAGTTCCGTTTAGGGATTTGAACTTTTCAGCTCCACCAATATTCTTGAAATAGGTGTCAATAATTTGATCTGCTGTCTGTGCTTGTGCAGATAAACTTAAAAATGCAAAAAGCATTGTACTGAATAAAATGTTGATTTTTTTCATTATTTCTGAGTTATATTTTTTAATAAGTTATAAAAATAGTATTTTTGTTACAGTACATGCACTTTTTTTTATTAAATATTTGCCAAAAAGATGGAAAATCAAACACCTTTCCCTATTAAGTGCTGGGCAGAAGATGATAAACCCAGAGAAAAATTACTACTTAAAGGAAAATCTTCCCTTAGCGATGCCGAGTTATTAGCAATCATTTTAGGTTCCGGAACACGAAATGAATCTGCCGTTGGATTGAGCAAAAGAATCCTCAAGACTACAAACAATAGCTTGAATTCATTAAGCAAATTATCTTTTCAACAATTGTGTAGTTTCAATGGAATTGGTCCCGCAAAAGCTATCAGTATAATTGCAGCCTTAGAATTAGCAAAAAGAAAAAAAGAAGAATTGGTTGTTGAATTACCTAAAATTATTACTACCAAAACTGTTTTTGAATTGATGCATCCTTTGCTTGGAGATTTACCTCATGAGGAATTTTGGGTTATTTACCTTAATAATTCCAATCATGTAGTTCATAAAGCTCAAATTAGTAAAGGAGGAATAACAGGAACAGTCGTTGATGTAATACAAGTTGTCATTCTTGTATTTTTTTACATCTAGACTTAATTCTTCATTTAAACTATAGATGTCTAAGTTCAATTTAAATTTGATATTAATCTCCAATAATTTGTTCTTAAAATCACTATTGACAACTATTCTATCGATAAATAAATCAACTAATTTTAATTTTAAATCAAATGAAGGGTTTTCATATTCCTTTATTTTATTTTGAAATTTTGCAACCTCAGATATAATTTCAACCTTTTTTTCATGCATTTCAATTTTATTTTTTAAATAGTTTATTTTTTTCTGATATTCATTAATCTCTTTATTTAATTCATTTTTCTGATTTGTAAATTCTTCTTCAGATATCAAATCCCTTGTAAGTAATGAAATTAATTTATTAGATGCGTTTTTTAAACTATTTAACTTATTCTCTGTAATACTTAAATCATCAATCAAATTATTTGGAAGATTATCATTTACATTTAATTCTTTTTCCATTACTTCAATATAAAGTGGATTCCCTATTACTCTATCCCAGATAAAATCTTCAATAACAAAAAGGTCAATTCTCTTGTTATTACATTTTTCTTTTCTTATATTATTTACTATTCTTCTATTATAACATAAATAACATCTAATGTTTCTTTTTGAATTTGTATAGCCATGATAAGAATTTCCACAACACTTGCAAAACAATTTACCTTTAAGTAAGTACTCATGCTTTGTATTATTAATACTATTATTTTTATTTTTCTTTATTGCTTCTTGGGCTTTATTCCATGTATCATCACTAACAATTCTTGGCATAACAAATGATTCACCAACCCAATTTCTTATACCTTTATAAATAGGGCTTTTTAGAATTCTATTCACTGTAGCGTGATTCCATTTCAATTTGTCTTTTTCAACAACTACTGCTGATTTTAAATTCTTAGTTCTATACCTAAGTTTTTCGCCTCCTACATGAAAGGTTGGAGTTGGAATATTTCCATCACTTAAAGTTTTTGCTATTTTAGCGCTACCATTTCCATTGATACACAATTCAAAAATTTTTTCAACATTTTTTGATGTAATCGGGTTAATTTTTATTTTTTTCTCTTTATCAGACATATATCCATATGGAGGCGCAGAATGAATCCTCCCTTCAGAAACATTCTTTTTTAAAGTATCTTTTACTTTAACTTTTGTTAATGAAACCATATAATTATTGGTTGCGCTTAATATGTCTAATTGTAATTTTATTTCAGGTCTTTCAAAATCTAACAACCCATCTCTATTAGTATAAATTTGCGCTCCATTATCTTTTAAGGTTTTAAAAATTAAATACTTATCATGGTCATTTCTTTCAAGCCTACTTAAATCGTATGCATAAATCGCATTTAGTTTCCCATCCTTAATATCGTTTAACATCTTATACATTTCTGGGCGGTCATCTCTTGTTCCTGAAGTCCCCTCTTTTTCAGTATAAAGAATATAATTAAACCCATTTGTTTTCGCAAATGATATACCGTCACTTTCTTGGAAAGGTATTGACCTGTCATTACCTTTTTTATCTTTCGAAACTCTCGAATAAATACCTACTGTCATTTTATTAAATTTTAATTACAAATATTATTAGAAAATTTGTGCATATCCAAGAAAAACCCTGGTTTTCCAGGGTATCACTTGAATATTAACAAATTATTTTGTCACACCAAGAGTATGGTATGCTGGAAATTCACGAACCATCAAATCCTCAGGGATTGGTTTGACTTTATCAACTTGCTTAAAGAAAAAGGGAACCCCATATTTCTTGCATTGATCACGTAATTTTCTGCCCCAGTCAGTATTGAACGTTCTTTTTATTCTTCCTGATTCTCCTCCATTAATAACCCAGTCAACAGTTTCTATGAGCCTTAATTCAGAGTCTTTTATTTTGACAGTTAAGTCTATTTCATCTAGTTGTGGTTCAATTGACAAAAAGCGTTGGCCATTTACTTTGAATAATTGTGGAATCAAATCATCTGCGGTTTTCTGATTTACCACAGAGGTACCAAACATTACATTTGAAGGCGGGTTTTCCTTCCAAGACTTCGGAATGTATTTGTTTATGTTTGAAGGTCTCTTTGTCAAAAGCAAAAACATTAAGTTTGGACAATTTGGTACCACCTCAGTGAAAAATTTATCTCTAAGCTGTCCCGTATTCCAAAACTCGTCTTCATCTTTGACGAGTACCTTTCCCTTTTCATCAAACATTCCTTTTGGCTTCTCGAAAATATCCATCATGCTTCCTAAAAAGACACGATGCATTTCACCTGATCTTTCGGCCTCACGTTGGTACATATATACACTAGAAAATGAAGATTTAATTTTTCTGCGGATAGAATTTTTACCCCATAATTTAAGACCCCATCTTTCAGCCCAAATTTTTGCGTAACAGTAAAGGCACCCAGCGTGTACCTCCATACAACCCCACCATAAATTAAGAGTATGCGTCGTCCATTCTATACTACTATTTTTTGCCATTTTTTCTTAGTTTTAAATTGTTATTAATATTTTCTTTGGTCGCTTGACCACTCAAAACACTGCTATTAGCTGTTTCTTGAACTAGTTTTTCATTTTTAAGGAAATTGATATTTGATTTAGCATACTTTGATTTTTTTAGTACACTTTTCAAAAATTTTATTTCAGCTTTGATACCTTTTATGTGTATTTGAATTGCATAGTCATACTTTGCATTTTCGGCATTTATAAGCTTTTTTAAACATGATAACCTTTTAGTAACTTCAGTACTATCTTCAAGATTTAGGCTCTTGAAAGACCAATAAAAATTTCTCATAATTTCTTTTTTTAAGACATGTGTTTCCCCGCACCCTCAATTTTGGGTGTTAAAAGACACGTTAAATAATTGTTTAATTAGGAGCTCCAGACAAGGAGCCCTTTAAGAGTTGTTGTGTTGTTTCAACGAATGAAACATAAAATTAAATTCTATTTCATGGGCATCATGGTATTAAGTATTAGACAATATTATAGCTGGTCGACTAATTGTCGTCCTATTAGTTGTTTGATATTTAAGGGTTTATTTAGTCTATGTGCAGCTCAAGCTCTTTAATAAAGTCGCTTTTTTCAAATTTTGGACTAAAGATGAAGCCGTTTATATTTTCATAATCAATAATAACCTCTGGCTCATGGGGTTCAACACCCAAGAGCTCAATTGTATCTTTTAGGGTCCTATGTCCCATGTGTGCTGAAACTTTATTGAAAGCTTGTTTAGAATAGTTGTATTTATTCAAAACATCCAACGCCCATGCAATTTCAAAGGCATTTGTTTTTATTGGTTTGAAGTTTAACTTTTTACCTGTATTGGCCAATACGAATTTTTCAAATTGTTTGCTTCTTATTTGAAGGTCCCTGTTTAGAGTAGATGCTGTAAGGGGTGTATGAACATTATAATTTATATACAAATGTTCTTCAAATGAATTTATTTTAAGATTCGAGTATGCATATTCAATACTTTTTTTCAAAAAATTATTGATTGACCTCCCAATATTTTGCTTTTTTGCAATATGTAATGTATCTTTACATCTCCCATCATTGAAATTAATGACATCACTCCAACAGATACTGAGTTGCGCTCCAATTTTTAAACCCCATTGTGGGCCATGCATGCATAACATGGCATACCCATATTTTTCCTCCATCCAAAGCCATTTACCAAATAAAAACAATGCTTTGCTTGTCCAGTTCTTCTCCATAGTTTATTTGTTTATACATTCAGTTTAACGATGCAAATATAAGCAACATTTTTGAACTTGGTGTTATTTTTTCAACTTTTAATGAATATTTAATCATTATTTTACATTGAGTAAGTTGAGTTTTGGTGCTTTTCGTTTGGTAACGCCTGATATTACTGGTGTTTTATGTAAAACGGTGTAATAATTAAGTATTGCTTATTTTTTACGTTTATAAGCCTGAAGATTCCCCCAAAACCTCTCAAAGCTATCTTGATTAATCCCTCTGATAAGGTCTGGATACCTTTCCATCGGTAACTTGTTGGTAGTCTTATAACCTAATAACATTTGCAAATCAGAAATGTCATTTATCCAATTAAAAATGGTTAGACTATTGATTCAATATTAACTGAATTCTGAACAATTCTCCTTAGCTCGATATCAAACCCAATTTGATCAGATTCTTTTGAAAGTCGATTCATTAAGCCCAATTTGCTTTGTATATCGTTCCAATACTTCTCAAACACCCTTGGAACATAAACCACTTGACCAAAACTGGTTTTGAACTCAATATCAGTATAACCCAAATCCCTGATGTCAATGGCCGTAAGCTCGTGAATGTTGATGCCATCATTTTTTAATGCTTGTTCCTGCACCACTTCTTCCTCAATTTGTTGTTGCTGGTTTGATGATATCTTATGCTCTTCGTTGACCCCATATAAGTTGGTTATCTTGAGAGTATATTCCAGTCCAATCTTCTCGAATTCTTCTTTTACAATGCTTAATATGGCCTCATAGTCACTTCTTCTGATGATAAGCGAATCATGCTTGGTCAAACAGAAATACTTAAGCTTCTTAACTCTTTTAAGTATTCTATCAATAAACAAATCTGATTCGATTTGTTGGAGCATAATTGAGAACTGGTTATCACCATGAGCCTTCTTATACTCATCAATCCAAGCAACAACGCTAGGGAATACTTCCTTGAGTTTACTTTTGAACAATGTCTTGTTATTGCGTGCGCTGAACAGGATTTCAAACATTGCATTCTTGGCCTCTTTTACCGACTTTAAGCCCAATTCTTGCTGAATGCTTGCGTAGAGATTCCCAGAAGAAGAAAGTGTCTTAAATCGAATAAAATCATCTGTTGCAAGCTTATGGGTTAAGTGGTTGCTAAACAAGCAAAATTGTGAGCTAGCCAAGTCAAGTTGCATCAGATTATTCTGCAAGCATATCTCATCCACAAGCAAAGAACTCATGTTGGTAAGATTGGTATCTAGTCTATTGTTGGTTTCGTTCCTAGAGGCAGTGTAATTCTTGTTTTTAAGCCTTGTAATTGAATTCTGGTAGTAGAAGTTGATTGCTTGTCTTTTCTTTTGAATAAAGCCTTCTATGGTGTCTATCTTGTATTTGCCTTCATCATTGATAAGTGACTTGCCTTGTTTGTGTGCCATTGCAATTGCATTGGTGGTACTGGTATAGAAGCTTTTGGTTTTCTTACTATGGGTTATGGTTAATTGAACTGATTTGGCTTGTATTTGATAATCCACTTCAAATTGGTCAATACTCAGATTATCCAATTTGTCTTTTAGAATGGACTCTAACTTGTTATAGTCAGTTACAAATGAATCCATATCATCTGCAAACCAATTATACAGTGTATTAGTTTCTTTATTTATTCCTTTTATAATATCCTTGTAGCCCATTGATATCAAAGGTTTACATGATTTATAGATACATAGTGTACTAGATGAATCTTCCAAGAAGAAAGAAGGGGAAACCTTATAGTCATAACATATACCTTCCTCATGAGAGTAATAGTAACTCCTAATAACAATCTGGTTATTGAGTAATTCATTTAACCATACATTGTATGAATTATCAAAGGACTTAATAATGTATTTCTGTGGTTTTGGAGTAAAGGATACTAAATCACCATGTTCATCCAATGAATCACGAAGAAGGATTCCAACAAATTTGTAGCAATGGGACTTATCAGTCTTGGACAAGTTTAGGCTCAGAATAGCCTCAGATAGTGATTGAGGCAATGAGATGTAAGAGGTGGTTGTTTTCTTGTGAACAAGTTGTTTGTTGTTCTTGGTTGATTTGGTTTTCAATTTTCATACGTATTGAGGCTTTCGTTATGTTTAAAGTGAGGCTTGTATTAACCACCTGCCTCAACCCCTTGTTTGCATGACAAGGGGATGGTGGGATTTTGAGAACTTTACTGTTCGTTAATAATAAATATAAACCTTGTTTGAAAAAGGTAAATAGTAATCCAAGATTGTGATCAAACGTGGTCTTTAAGGCTCCCTAATCAACCCATATAACCCTGTATTCACTCTATGATTACATAGCACATACAGGGTTGTTATACAGTGTTGAACTATTGGAATTCAAGGTGTTTGCTTCTGCTAACAATAATTCTGGGAAATATTTGATTAAAATGGTAATTCATCATTATCGTCATCAAAAATATTTTTGAAATCATTTGAATTTGGTTCGCTTTCTGTATCAGGTTCAATATCAGAAACTGGAAACTTATTTATTAGCCTTCTCATTCTTTTTCCATGATCAATTAACTCTTGAGAGCATGACATTACTTCATAATAATTTTTAACTTCTGGCATCTCAATTTCATCACTAAAAATTAATTTTTGATATCTGCTATTGTTTAAAATTAAACTGTATTCTAATCCTTCTATTAGCTCTGGAATTGCTTCACTTAAGTCAAAAAAACCTTGTTGTATAAGTGAATAATCCACTTCATTTCCCCATTCGTACATACTGGCTATTTCCTCATAGCACTCTTCTAGTTTTCTCAAGCCTTCTTCACTGATAGGTTTAGGTATAGGTTTTGACATTAATATGCAAGGATATGAGTTGAACTTTCTGACATAAAACATCAAAATAATTCTGTATTCTTGTTCTACAAATGCATTCTCAGCTATTACTTTATATTTCTGAAGTACAGGAGATAATTGATGTTTTTCAATTAAGTTTGCAGTTACTTCTTTTATGATTTCTCGTGGCTTATCGTATTCAGCCATAAAATAAATAAAGTGAAGTGGCGATCTATAATTAGTTATTATACAACTATTTTTCTTTGAAGTATCAACTACACTAGCATAAGGAAAATCCTTTTGAAATTCTTCATGAAGCGCAATGCAGGCGTTTTGGAAATCTTCTGGAAAGTCCGTCAAACACAACCCAAATTCAAGGATCAAAAAGTGAAATTTGAATTCATACATTATTTTTTGAATCATACTACTACTCAGTACACAATCTTTAAGTTCCTCAGGAAATCTCATGTTAGCTTCAATTACGTTTTCTATCAAAAGAGTATACTTGCTTCTTATTTTTTCAGCTTCGAAAGCACTCAAGCTTTCATTTTTTTTGTTTTCTTTCATTTTTTAAAATGTTTTTTAATTATTTATTATATAATTCACAAACACAATTAGTGCTTGCAACCAAAATCTAATTGACGCAAGGAAAAGCTGCCAAATGGGAAATTGGATTTTTGGCGACAATGTTAAATTGTCGGAATAGGAACCATTGTTCCAACGATAAGTTTTGTGATTTGCTGAAATTATCCTTTAAACAGGATAAAAAAGAATGTTATCTCGCAATAGTCATAAGACTATCCCCTGAGGTTCGGAGTGTAGATAGAAAAGGAGCTGGTTTAATGTGATGCAGTTTTAACCCTTTGTACCTATTGATACAAATATACTAATTTAAGACAAGTTTGTCAAACTTTAAATTAAAATAATTTCAACCTTATTTAAAATATTTTGCCAAATGTTAAAATTAGCAACCTTTTTAAAAGAAACCTATACTAAGGATAATTTTTATATTTTTGACATGTTTGTCTAATTTTAGCCTTATTATTTTAAATCGAGGTATTATATAACATATTTAAAAAAGTATCTTCTCGTTAAAAAAAAGGAATGGTTATTTGTTAAAAATTGTTAAATTTGAATTTTATTAAAAACACCTATAAAATATCTTTAATGAAAAGAATATCTCTCATTTCTAACTCGAGTATACAGTATCATAAATTTGATTCTGAAATCAATTTAGATTTTGCCAAAACCAATAAAATATATTTTCACCAACCTTTTGATACTAATATTTTAGATTTTACTCTAGATCCCTTGTTTAAAGTGTCAAATGAAGGAAATGAAATTTTCTACAGAAAACAAGAGTTAATAGATCGAGATTTCATTGTTAATAATAAATTAAAAGATGATGTTGACTTAAGTAATTGCCCTGTAATTGTTGATTTTTATGAAACTAATAATCTTAAAAAGGCTTTAAAACATTTTAAGAAAAAATGGATTCCATTACCCTATTTCAAAGACAATTCTATAAATAAGGATGTGATGTACCCTACGGATTGGGTTCGTTTTTACTTTGATTGTGATGAAGAATATAAAAAAGTAAAAATAGTTTTAGCTATTGATACAACTTTAGCAAAAAATGAATCGGATAAAACAGGACCACAACTAAGTCTGAATCCAGATGAAAATATTTTTAAAATTCATACTAATGAAATAAATATCAGTAGATTTTTATTTAATACAAATTCATCTACTTCATGGATTGAAGGATATTTAGCAGATGTTTTTTATGGGAAAAATGATGAATTAAGATACGAACAACCTGTAAAGCAATATGTTTCTCATTATATTCTATTATTGAAATGGATTGAGAGTTTAAAAGAAACACCTGAATTGCAATTATTCACTGATGATATTAAAAAAATCCCAGTTGATTTAGTTATTGATATTGGAAATTCAGCGACTTGCGCTTTACTTTTTGAAAATCAAAATGATGATGCTTTTACTTTTGAAAAAGTAAAAAAAATAAATATTCAAGATTATACTAATCCCCATTTAGAATACAATGACCCGTTCCCAATGAATTTAGTTTTTAGGGAATCTAATTTTGGAAATATAAATAAAGAAAAGTACCATAACAATAAATTTACAGTTCCAAGTTTTGTCAGAATAGGTTATGAAGCTGAAAGTTTGATAAATACTTCTGCTATAAATCTTAATCTTGGTTATGAATTAAAAACCTATAATTCTAGTCCAAAAAGATATTTATGGGATAAGAATCCAGCAGAAAAAGAATGGGAATTTTATCCAACTGATTTCAATAAAATTAAGAAGGTATATCTTAGCGGTATTTCCGAACAATTAAAAATTGATGGAGCATTAACTAATGGAGAAGTATTTGGTTCAAAATCATTATTCTCAAGAAATTCGTTGATGAAGTTTGTCTTTTTAGAGCTATTAATTCATGCTTATGTTCAGATAAATTCCTATAAATTTAGAGAAGAACACGGAAACCTAACTGTTCCAAGAACATTAAAAAGAATTACTATTTCTTGTCCTACGGGTATGATTCAATACGAGCAAATTGCCTTACGCGAAGCAGCGGAAGATGCTTGTAAATTATTGAATAATTATGTTAAGTTTTATTTTGATTCAAACGATAATAAGTTTTGGTTTGAATTACCAGAAATAATTCCATCAATAAAAGATATTGCAAAAAAACTACCCGATTTAGAGGAACGAAAAGATTGGATATATGATGAAGCGACCAGTTGTCAGTTGGTATTTATTTATAGTTTACTATCTAAAAAGTTACAGGGTAATAACTATGTGATTGAAAATTATTTATTTAAAAATAAAGATAAGATTACTGTTGGTTCTATTGACATAGGTGCAGGAACTACAGATGTGATGATTGCAAATTATTCTTTAAACAAAGAACATAAAACGATAAATATAAAACCAGACCCTCAATATTGGGATAGTTTTAAATTAGCGGGCGATGATTTATTAAAAGAAATAATTCAACAAGTAATTATTGAAGGAACAATTAGTTCTTCTATTGATGAAGGTTGTACAGGAGTAATTGAAAATTTCGCTAAACTAAGAGGAATAGAAAATATTTCTGAAAAGTTAAATGGTTTTTTTGGTCAGGACACAAATAAAATTGGTTATGTAGCCAAAATGATGCGTAAAGTATTTATTCACCAAGTTGCTATTCCTATAGCCATGCACTATTTAAAAAATGCTAATAGTAAGAATAATTCTGTAATCAGTTTCGAACAAATTATAGGTAAAGAATTTAAAAACAAAGAATTAATTACTTATTTTGAGAAACATTTTGGGTTTAATTTCTTAGATATAAAATGGAACATTAGTTCTGAAAAAATAAATGCCATTACCAGTTCTGTATTCGATAGTATTATCAAGCAACTTTGTTTGGTTTTAAATCAATACCAATGCGATTATGTGGTTCTTTCAGGAAAACCATGTTCATTAAATAGTCTTGAGGATATCTTTTTAAAGTATCTAACACTATCGCCGAATAATTTAGTCAATTTAAATACTTATTGGATTGGTAAATGGTTTCCTTATTCAGATAATAGAGGTTTTGTAGAAGATCCAAAAACTATGGTAAGTGTTGGTGCAATAATAGCTTTAATGTCAGGGAAACTCAATAAAATTAATGATTTGAAAGTAAACACAGAAGTCATCAAACAAAAATTAGTTTCTACAGCAGATTATATTGTAAAAAGTAATTATAATACTAAAGAGGTTATTCTCACTCCGACTAAACATGAAAACACAGTTGTAGTCCAGTTTTTACCTTATCAATTCGGATACTCAAAATATATATCCAAAAATTACCCTGTTTCTGACTTATACAGCATAAGCCTTAACAATTCTGAAATAAGTAAATCTGTCAAAATTCGCTTTCCTAATAAAGAAAATTCTTTTTATGAGGAACAGATTAACATTGAAAAAAATAAGATATTTCAAAACCTACCATTAAAAATTACTTTGTCTAGAGAATTAGATGATTCAAAAGAACAATTGAAAATTGAAAGTGTTGAAGATGCAGAAGGGAACGATAAGTCAAATAAATTTTTTAAACTTAATTATCAAACATTAGATAACGAAAATGGTTATTGGTTGGATACTTGTGAGTTTATTTTAAATGCTAGATAATAAATTTATGAAACATTACTCCGAACAAGATATAGCGACTTTAAAAGAAAACATAAAACTTAATATTCTAAAATTAACCGACTCTGTTAAATGGGTGGAAACTAATTTAAAATATGAAGAGAAAAACAATCTTTTATTGAAGTTAAAAAATTCACAGAATACCTTTAAAAAAGTTTATAATAACATTGACTCTAAACCTGTAATTGCCATTTTTGGTGGAAGTCAAGTTGGGAAATCATACCTAATTAAAAACTTGTTAAGCAGAAAAGGACAACCGTTTGTTATCAAAAATAAAGACAAGGAATATGATTTTCTTAAAGACATTAATCCTCCTGGAGTTGGCGCAGAAAGTACGGGTGTAGTTACACGATTTACAGTTGATAGTACTATTAAATATGAAGATTTTCCAATAAAAGTAAAACTATTATCTCCAAAAGATATATTGATTATTATTTTAGATTCCTTTTTTCTGGACCTTAAAAAAATTAATGCTTTTTTAGACCGAAAAGAATTAGACCTACATGTTAAGTCTTTTGAATCTAATTATTCTAATTCTAAACAAAGTGTACTAACCGAATTTGATATTTTAGAAATTAAAGAATATTTTGATAATCATTTAAGTAAGCATACCATTTTATTTGAAGGATTGATTGAAACTCGTTTCTTTGAAAGAATTGGTAAAATTATTGAAGGGTTTGACGCTAATGAATGGGTAAGTGTTTTTGATGTTTTATGGAATAAAAATGAGCATCTTACGATACTTTTTCAGAAATTAATTTCAAATTTAAAAATCTTAAATTTTGATTCTGAGGCTTACTTAGGTTTCCAAGAAGTACTAAGAGGGGAAGGGGAAATTTTAGATGTAAAGAGGCTAAAAGAATTAAATGATTCTACTAAGCAAACAACAATAAAAAAAGAAAGTGGAGAAGAAATAAGAATTAATCTTTCACTAATTACTGCATTAACAACCGAATTGATTTTTTCAATACCGAAGGAACTAATTGAAGATAAAGAATTTTTAAAAAATTCAGATTTATTAGATTTTCCTGGTGCAAGAAGTCGATTGGCAATTGAAATAGAAGATATTGATGGCGAGTTAATTCCAGATATGTTATTAAGAGGAAAAGTATCTTATTTATTTAATAAATACTCAGATGATTTCAATATAAACAATCTTTTGTTTTGTACTAATGATAAACAACTGGATGTAAATGAAATACCTTCTTTATTGTTCAATTGGATTACCAAAAACATTGGTTCTAATTCACATGAGAGATCAAGTTCTCTAAAAGAATCTAAAGTTCCGCCACTATTTGTAGTATTTACTTTTTTCAACAATCAATTAAAATATGACACTACTAATGATTTTGAATACACTGAAGATTATAAAAAATTAGATTACAAATGGGATACTCGTTTTAATCGATTTTTTAAGAATGAAATTGTAACTCAAACTAAGGATTGGCATACAGACTGGACAAAAGAACAAGGAAATTTTAAAAACTTTTATCTTTTAAGAGACTTTAAATATTCAACGGATTCCTTTGATGGTTTTGAAGAAGTAGGTTACGAATTAAATTTAAAAGAAGAGAGAATTCCATTTTTAGAAAAATTAAAAGATTCCTTTTTAAATTTTGAATTTGTTAATAATCATTTTAATTCTCCTATAAAAAGTTGGGAAGATGCTGCTAATTTAAATAATGATGGTTCGGAGTTAATCATCAATAATTTATCAGAAGTATCCAATAACCTCACAAAAACAAACCATTATATTCATAAGCTCAATAGTTTAATTGTAGAGATTAAAAAAGATTTAAGTAAATATTTACATACCGATGACTTATCTATACTAAGGTCCAATAGTATGAAAAGTGTTAATGAAATTCAATTTTCATTGAATTCTTTGTTAACTAGGGACCTCATGGCATTTAATAAGATTATCAAATTATCATCATTAAATCCTGTCGAAATTTATAATTTATTAAATGAAAACATTGTGGTTAATGTTAATGAGAAAAGTGCTGATGATTTTGACCAAAGTAATATTTTAGTATCTCAATATCCTGAATTAAAAACTGTAAATTCAATAGATGAAGCCATCGAAATATTGAAACGAAATTTATGGTTATCCTCTAATGAAGAAGTAGAAAGCTTTTTGTCTCAAAAAGGCATCAAAAAAGAAAACTTATTTTCAACTAAAGAAACAAAATCTAAAGCGCAATATTTTACGGAATTGGTGTTGAATTATTGGGGTATGAAAATTAGTAATCCCTCTAACTTCGAATATTTTATTAGTAATGGTATAAGTCAAAATAGTTTATCCTTTTTATCTGACCATTGGATGAAAATAATTGAAAATAGAAATTTAAAACTAAAATTAGAACGTATTTTAAACGATGTGGTTTCAGAAACTAATACCAATAGAGGTGTTGAAGAGTTTTTAGCTGAGACATTTTCATTAATAATAAATGAAATAGTAATGAATTTTGATTTAAACTATTTTACAACTGAAGAGTTAGTGGAAATTGATAATTTAAAAAACAGTAACAATTTCAATTATTATAATTCTGAAGTATTCGTGGATGCTAAAACTGTGCAACAATTATTTGAAAACAATACCGATGAAAAGACCACTGTTAATGGTGTTGTTTTAGAAAAATATAATAAATGGATTGAATTTTTTAGAATTTCATTGCTAGTAAATTGTGGTTTTGTAAATTATGATGAAAATGCAAACAATCAATTAAAAGATTTGATGAATAATTTTAATGATTTTAAATTAAATTAGGTTTTATGAATAAGTTCCATCAAATTCCAACAGATACATTTGTGCCTATATCACATGATAATAGTTATTTATTCAATCATTATGATAAAGTAGCTAATTTTTTAGCATTCAATCTTGAAAAGAATTATAAAAATATTTTAGCAAAGCCAGTGCAAAATGGTTATGCTTTTGATTGGTTTTCCAATTATGAAAATTTGAAAAATATAAATGAACAACCAAAGTCAGAATCGGAAATCGAATTACTGAAATACTGGGAATTTATTGATGTCATAAATCTTAAAATTAGTCAACTTTCTGATTCAAATGATGATAACAATAAAAATTGGGCAGAACTATTAAGTAAAGTTTTTGACCATCAAAATAATTTCATTTTCTCTAACGGAACTGATCTATGTATTGTTTGGGGTTGGAAATTTGACAACAATCAAAACTACAAGCCAAACTTTGCTCCTAAAACCAATCCAATTTCACCCATAGAGGAAACATTTGTCAACCAACCAGCACCTATTCCACAAAATGTTTTGGAAGAAGAGTATATTGAGGAACCTGTTGAAGATGAAAAAATTAAACAGGATAATTTGGAAGAAGAAGTTATAGAAGAAACTAGTTTTTTAGAATTTTTAAAATGGTTTGCGTCTAAATATTGGTGGTTATTATGGCTATTAACAGCATTAATTGCTTTGGTCTTTTTTATTAAATCATTTGCTTTTGAAATCAATTAATTATGAGAAATTTTTTTTATAAATATTGGGTACTTTATTATGTTTTATTTTTTCTATTATTAGGATTATTGATTTATGCCTTGTTGTGGACTCCCGATTTAAGTCGTTATACTAAAACAATAAATGATTTGAATAACCAATTAGAAGATTGTAACAATAGACAACACATTGATAGTATAACAACTGTAGTAGATACTACAACTACTAAAGTGGATAATACTATAAACTGTGATGCTACCGTACAATCTGGAGGCCCAGGTGAAACAACTACTCAACATGAATTAGGTAAAAGTAGTGGAACAGTAGTTGTTGAATACGATATGAAAACATTACCTGACGAAATTAATGTTTATTATGATAACGTTTTAGTAGCTTCTTCTAACGGATTGGTAAGTGATAATAATACACTCCAATTTAAATATACTGCCGTAGATGGAAAACCGACTTATTGCATTGTTAAAATTTCTGCGCCGTATGACAATACTGAATGGAACTATTTATTAAACTGTCCACAATAAGATAAATTATGAAAAACAATAAATATCCTTTTCGTTACTATGCCTTTTTACTTTTAATGTTAGTTATTTCTATTTTATTATGGTTATTTTTTTTTCATTTGATTCCTATTAATAATTTGAAAAATAGTTCAATTACTAATAGACAATTAACTGAAAACGAATATTGGCAACAAGATTATTTGCCAAAACAAGTAGGTCAAATAAAACCGATTGACACATCTAAAATAATTAACGACTCTTTAAATCGAAGAAAGATTGTTTCTAATTTAGTGAATATTGCCATTAAAAATACAAGCAATTCAATAGCGAAATTTGCAAACGAATTAAAACAAAATTATCCATCGGAAGATTACAAAATTGTATATATCGATAGTGTCATCAATAGGCTACAAGTGGAACTACCTGAAAAAGTCAGAGAAAATTTTAAAACAGAAGTAAAAATAAAACTAAACCAATACAAGTTATTAGTTTGGGATGAAACCCTGTTTGATAATGTAAAGAATTTCAATGACCCAAAATTAAATGATAATAGTACTAATTGGTATTTGAAAACAATCAACGTTGATAGAGCTTGGAATCAAACAACTGGAAATAAAAATATAATAATAGCTGTCATTGATAATGGATTTGATTTAAACCACCCAGAGTTAAAAGATAAATCTATAAAACCTTATAATGTAATTGATAAAACAACTAATGTGAGCCCTAGTAATGAAAATCATGGTACTCATGTGACATCTACTATTATAGCAAAAGGCAATAATAATCAAGGCTTAGTTGGTATTTGTCCTGAATGTTCTTTTATGCCTATAAAGGTGGAAGACCAAAATGGAATGATGTCTAATACTTATATTATAGATGCTATTCTTTATGCCATAAAAAACAAAGCCGATGTGATTAATTTATCTTTAGGAATGCAGATTCCGAGTGGAGTTAACATACCGCTGCAAGATCAAAAAGACTATATTAATTCAATAGCCAAAGATGAAGAAGAATTTTGGGATGATTTATTTAATTATGCTAATGAAAAAAATGTGACTTGCGTCTTAGCCGCTGGTAATAGTAATATAATGACAGGTTTTGACCCTTTTCAAAGGTCGAAAATCACTATCAAGGTTGGGGCTATTGATAAGAATCAAAATAAAGCTAGCTTTTCAAATTTTGGACCTAATACGACTATTTACGCGCCAGGAACAAATATCTACGGAGCTAAACCAGGAAATAGTTATGAGATTTTGCAAGGTACTAGTATGGCAGCGCCTATAGTTTCAGGTTTTGTTGGATTATTAAAATCTATGAATAAGAACCTAACCAATCAGCAAATAATAAGTATAATAAATCGAAATTCCGTTAGTGAAAACAACCTTAAAATACTTGATGTTATTAGTACTATAAATTAATCCTAATCAATATATATAATAATTTTAATAAATCAATTTAATGAAACAACAAAATTTTTTATTCGTAGACTTAGTATCCTCCATTTTTCTATTAGTGATTCTAATAGGTAATTTCATGGGGTTATTGTACATCACCGATGGTAATCTGGTAATTAGCATACTTGGTAGTATGTTTTTAGTAATATGTTACTTTTTTGTAGTACAACTATTGAAAAAAAATAAAGAACTTATGATGAAAAATAATTTTCTTCATGGTTCCATTCTATTTTGGTTTTTCTTTTTAATGCTTGGATATGTTAGTTTTAGTTTGATGTCGCATTTTATTAATATAGAATACAATTGTAAAGAGCAAATTAAAAAAGAAGCTTCAGGAAAAATAAAACTAGTTGATAATTTAGCAGCAGAGTATAAAACTAGATCTAAAGAAGATGTATTGAATTTTGAAGCACAATTAAAAACGAAGTTAACTCTTTACAAGAGTTCAAAAAGTAAAACTATAAAAAATGAATTGGTTCAAGACCCTTATAAAGTAGATACGGGTATATTAATTAATCCAGAATTTATAAATGTTGACCAAGTTGCTCGTGCTAAAGTTACTCCTTACCAATTGAAAATTGAAAAAAACAATCAAAATATTGAAAAAACAATAAGTCTTAATAGCAAAAAATACCAAAGTGTTTTTGATAACTGGAAACGTTTGAGTTTAGTGGCTACTTATTCTAAATTGAATCAATACGTTGAAGAAAACACAGCTTTAGTTAATACTAAAATAGCTGAATTGCCTCTAGACAAAACACCATTTGAAGTAAGTTTTAACAAAAATCAAATTCCTTTAAATAGCCCAACTAAATTAAACAAACTATATCCTCCACAAATTGCTTTACCATTAATTATTATTCTAATAATACATCTATTTATTTTGATACCATTTTTATCGCACAAAGTAAGAGGATATAAAAATAGTAGCTCTAAAAACAAAACTAATACTACTTCTAATAAAGATACTTCAGAGAAAAAACAAAAAGGAACAATCGAATTATAATAAACATATGGACAATCATAAGAAAAACATATTACTTCAAAATTGTAATAATCTTGAATCAAATCAAATAATCTCCATAGTTCAAACAGGAGAAATAACAATAGAAGAATTCAAAGCGGCAGGATTAAGTCAAAATTTAATAAATCAGATTTTAAGCTCTTTGACTACCAAAGAACAAACCGAAAATAACGCTGCAAAAAAAAGAGAGTTGCTTGAAAAAGTAGCAAGAGGAAGAGTAAGTGCCGACGAAATTAAAGCAAATATTAATAACGGTAATTTTAGTTTTGATGACTTACTTGATGCTGGTATCAATGAAAGAGTAGTAAACTCTTTAAAACATTATTGTAATTCTAATAGAATTACGATGTTTAGAAACATTAATCAACTTCCTCCTATGGAAGGAGGAAGAACTGACGTTTATTTTGTTGGAGTTCCTGGCTCTGGAAAATCAACGATGTTATCTGGTCTTTTGAATATTGCAAATAGAAATGGAATTTTGATGCCTGATATTTATAATAATGATGGAAGTATTTATCAGACTCAATTAATATCAGACCTGAATAGAGGTGTACTGCCTAATGCAACTGCTTCTGGATCATATAATTATGTTGCTCTTTCTCTAAAAGATGAAGATGGTGCTAAACATCCTTTCAATATTGTTGAAGTACCTGGTGAAAACTATGTAAATATGTTTAATAATGGTGATGTTGGAGAATTCTTAAATTATATTTCAAACAATAATAAAAAGATATTAATTTTTGTAGTTGATTCTTTGGCACACGACACAGGTTATAGTGATTCTAATAGTCAATTGGATCAGAATTTAGTTTATGTAAACATATTAAATATGTTTAAGTCTAATGGTGTTTTAGACCAAACGGATGCTGTATATCTGGTTGCTAATAAGTTTGATGCTATAAAGAAAACAAGATATGCAACTAACAATTCAAGTGATGATTCCTTGGCATTAGATTTTCTTCAAGATGAGTTTAGAAATTTGATAGAAAATTGTAAGGATGCAAGAGAGGAGTCAAATAATAAATTCAAAATAAAAGTACTTCCTTTTTCTATAGGAAACGTCTCATATACTTCTATTATAGATAATTTCAACAGAGAATATTCTGAAGTAGTTATAGATAACTTAATAGAAGATTCATTTGTTGTTAAAGGGTCAAAATTTAAACTTTTTAGTTAATATCAATATCTAATACATAATAAAATTATGAATCAATTTGGATTAATAATAGAGGAAACTACAGCAGGTTCTAATCTTCAATTTGTTTCTTCCCTTCTAGATATCAATAGTCCCGAAATAAAAGAAACATTAACCGACGAAAGAACTTTAGCCTCTCAATTGGCTAATTTGTCTGATGTGTACTCGGTTCAGGTTACGAAAAACTATAAGGTATATTCATTGATTGTTACCAATTTAACGGATTTTTTAGGTCGCTCTGGTTATTATGCCATTCGTCTTTATGGGCCTAAAGGTGTTAATCTTACTAATTTTGAAAACATTTTAGCCAACATCAAAGAAAAATACAATAATTATACAAAGTCAAATACTCTAAATAATCAAAATTATGAGGATATTTTATCAAATATTTTGATTGTTGAAAATAATAGAATAAACTTTGTTACTACAAAAAGCAATATCAATTGTTTTTATTATTTTGACGATGTTAACTCAACCTTAAGTACCGTTTTCAATACAAAAGGAGTTAATCTTGTGCATAAAATATACGCATTCAATAAAAACAAAGCGGTTAATGAAAGTATTGCACTTACTACTGGTTTAAAATCATTTTCTCAAATAAATGTTTCTCATAAAGAGATTAATGTAATTAATAATTATGGGGTATTAAACGAATTAAAAATTAACAACCAACTTATTGAGTTCAACCCAAACCTTTCGGAGTTTAATGTTTTATGTCAAACCAATGATGTGGTGGTTTACAATGCAAAAGATGATAAAACCTACAAAACAATCACTAACAATTTTATTTCTATAGAGAAAAGATTTGTGCCAAGAACTCAACCTCAAAATAGCTATTCTAGTTCCAGCTACCGCAAAAAGAAGAACAATTCTAATGCAATGTACGTGATTTTTGGGTTAATGGTATTGGTAATTGGTGGCGGTATTTTTTATTTTTTAAATCAAGGCGAAAATACATTAATTAATGAAAACACTGAAGTAAATAATACTACAAATGACCAACTAAATGTGGCCCAAGGAGAAAATGACACTATTTCTAAAAAAATCAAATTTGAACAAAATAAATATAATAATACAAGTGATTTTGAATATACAACTTCATATAATGATAAGTTAAGTAAATTCAAATTTGTTTTTGCAGGCAATGAATGGAGTTATATTGAAATAAAGAAAACAGGTATAATGAAGTTTTATAAATCTAAACTTGATAAATTTAATTTAACGGAAGAAGAAAAAAAATCTTTTATTAAAGAACTAGAAGAAATATCTGGCAAAAAAATATTAGAAGAAGGAAAGAAGGATGATGAATATAATAACGTTGGAGACAATAAAGTCGCAGACAAAAAAGTTGCAGACAAAAAAACTTTAGATAAAAAAGCTATAGATAAAAAAGCTTTAGACAAAAAAGCATTGAAGGATGTCGAAAAATTAGAAGAACAATAATTTTTTTTATGAAAATAACAGAACAAAATAGAAGTCTTGTGTTTTTAGCAGGAACTTTAGTAATGGGAATATTGATTATTAGCGTCTTATTGTTTGTAGAAAGCAATGATGTAGAAGGTGTTGAAATTGTAAATGAACAAGCTAATACTAATTTCAAAGCCTTAGAAACTAAAATTAACGCTTTGAATACTCAAAACTTCAATCCAAATAGTTATAATACACTAGCAACAGAAATTGATGCTTCGTACCAACAAGAATTAATTACTGGGTCGGCTAAATCTAATTTAGTTACCAAATTAACTTCGGCATATGCTGACTTAGTATACAAACAAGCAGAGTTGTTTTTAAGTAGAGACGTTGGGACAAGCCCAGAAGTATTAAGTTGGTTAAACCAATTGCAAAAAATAACATCAAGAAATTCCAAAATTGATACTTATAGAAATCAAATTAAATGGTATAATTATTATGAAACAACATTACCAAACAAAGTTGATGCCTTTATTTCACCAGGTATTACAAATTATGAAGAAAATAATTATCAAAGATTAAAACAAGAAGTACAAACTATGCCAAATTTTGACCCTTCTTATAAAAATAGATTAAAATTTAATTCCATTAGATATAATCTCACATCAAGATTAGAAAATTTCAATGCAGAATATTATACTCAATAATTAAATTATAACTTATGAAAAAATATATTTTATACTTTCTATTCATATCCACTGCAATATTTGCTCAGGATTATTCAAAATTTAAGAATTCTCAATTAGTAGATTCGATTAATGAAAAAAGTAGAATAATTAAAGAATTAAAAAATACAATATCAGAGCTTAAACATCAGTTAGAGTTATTAAATAAAAAAGAAGGTTCCAAAAATCTTGAGAAATTTAAAAATATTATTAAAGACAATAATAATTATTGGCTTAAAGATTTGTTTGATAAAAAATATACAGACACATATTTTGAAGAAACAGATATAGAAAATGATGATATTACTCAAAAAATAAATAAATCCAATGTATATATCAATAGTATCAAATCTGTTGAAGAAGATAAAGAAGTTATTAATAGGTGTAATCTAGCACTGGATTTTAATGAGAATTACAAGACTTTATATGCTATTAAAAACTCTATTTTAAATGAGAAATACAATGAAAAGAATGTAAAAGATGCTATAATTGCTATTGAAAAACTTCCCAAATTAAAAGCAGATACAAAATTAGATAAAAGTAAAACTAGAATCCTAAATATCTTGAAAAACTATTTAGATAATACTTGTAGTCTAAAAAAGAAATTAGATGAGTGGAAAAATGCAGATTGCAAAAGCTCAGCAATGCAAAAATTATTCACTTTATTAGAAAATGATGATTCCTATAAACAATATGGTTATTTGGTGAAGGTAATTAGAAAAATGAAGAATAATAAGATTGATTACACTAACGATGATTTACAATCTTGCGAGGAAGTAAAACAATCAACTCCTGCAAATGAAAAAGTAGAAGAAATAAAAAAAGGTATTCAAACAAAAGACATTGAATCAAAATCAGGAAAACAATAAATACATTAATCAAAAAAGAAAAAAATGAAAAGCAATATTTTTATCCTAACTTGTATTTTTATAACATTAATTTCTTGTACAAATAATAGTAAAGAGCATGACAGAAAAGCAAATGAAAAAAGAATGATTGAAATTGCAGATTCAGTATTTGAATCCAAATCAAATTCAAAAAACATTAAAATTATTTCGGATGTATCTAATGGTAATAATATAAATAATAATTCAAATACTCTATTTTTTTCTGATGGTTCGGGGAAATATCAAATTGATATTAATAAATCAAAAATCACCATAATTTATCAATACAATAATTATGAAAAAATGCAACCAGAATATGCTCAACTAATAAACAAAAAAATTGTAGTACCTAAAGACAGAGTTTCTTTTGATGGTCAAAAAACGGATGAAGTTTATAAAGTTGAAAGAGGACAATTATGCGTATATAATCCAGAATCCGATATGTATGATTGCTATGACTTTCAACCAAGTAAATCTTCTTGTGATTTAAGTTTCTATTTTAATTAATTTATAGAATTATAAACATATTTAAAATTGCAAGATGATTACTAATACCATTCAAGGCTTAAACGAGCTAATTAAAATTAGACTTATAGAAAAAAAAGGTAATGTCAAGTTAACTGAAAATACTGACATTATTCTTTATGGAAAAGCCTTAGGTATTTCTGAAAATCAATTGTTGTTTAAAATACTAGAAATTGAGGAAACTATTGATTGGGCAAAAGAAAAAGAAAGTATAATACAATCAGAGACTTTTCCGACTGTAACTAATTCTTCAACTCCAACTAATATTATTTATTGTAGCAATTGTAATGCTCCAAATGAAAAAGGTGTTGCTAATTTTTGTGTTGATTGTGGTAAATCTTTAAGGCCAGAAGAGCCTATTATATCCCAAAATCAATATTACCCCCAGCCTTATATTAAAGAGAAATCTAAAACGTTATATATTATAGGAGGTTCTGCTCTGATAGTAGTTGTTATTTTAGTGGTATTTTTCTTAAATAAAACACCAAATCCAATGACGCCTGAAATAGCACCTATTCAAATTTTAGATACAACTCAAGTTCAAGATTTCAATCAAAATGAATTGATATTCCTTAACGAACCAAACAATACTATTACAGATGATGAGTTAATAACTCTTTTCAATGTTACATTAAATGATTTAGGAGATGATTTTATATCAATTTCAGATTCTGTTGTATATAATCCAACATTTGAAATTACTAGCAAACAGTTTTTTAAATTAGGAGAAAGAGATTTACTCTTAGTATCTTTAGGAATTTCAAATCCTAATGATTATCATGCATCTTTTGGTAGATTAGACATTGGTTTTTTTGAGTTTTTAAATGCAAAATGGGAGAAAATAGATCACCTTATGAATGCAGAAGGTTCTGGTTATGGGAAATATCCAAATTTTAAAAGTTTTAAACTATTTGGTAAAAATAAATTATGTGCAATTTTTAGTGAAGGGGACATGCATATGGGATATGAATGGAGCACTGATATAATCTTTGGATTGAATAATGATAAAATAAGCCAAGTAATTTCTATTTCAACTTTTGAATCAAATGATAATGGAAATGAAATAACAGAAATCAAAACTCTTTATGATTTTATAGATAGTGGAGAAGAATTTTTTAAAATAAAATTGATTGAAAAAGAATTAGGTAAAAAGGAGAAAATAAAACACTTGAGTTATGATAAAAATAAAAGTAAGTTTCAATAACTGTTAAAAATTAAATTTAAAATATTAATAAAAATAATATATTAAGTTCGTAAAATATGATAAACATTCAAGGCTTAAATGAGCTAATAAAAAATAGACTTATTGAAAAAAAAGGTAATGTTAAGTTAACTGAAAATACTGACATTATTCTTTATGGAAAAGCCTTAGGTATTTCAGAAAATCAATTGCTGTTTAAAATACTAGAAATTGAGGAAACTATTGATTGGGCAAAGGAAAAAGAAAACATAATAAAATCAGAGACTTTTACTACTGTAACTAATTCTTTAAGTCCAAGTAATGCTATTTATTGTAGTAATTGCAATGCTGCAAATGAAAAAGGTGTTGCTAATTTTTGTGTGGATTGTGGTACAGAGTTAAGACCAGAGCCTATTAAACCACAAAGTCATGTTGTTACTCCAGATAGTAATAAAGAGAAATCTAAATTTCCATATATTATATTAGGAATTGCTTTATTGGTGATTTTAATTTTGGTGGGATTAGTGTATTCTAGAATTAAAAAAAATGTAGTTAATAATAAATCATTTGCTGTTGATACAACAGAAGTAATAAAGGACACTTCATCATTTAAAAGTAATGATACCCCAACCTCATTAGACACTTCTAAAGTTACTTATCCTTCATCGGTTGATTCTACAATAGTTGAAAAAAGTAGTTATGAAAAGCAAATCGACAATTTTATTAAATACAATGAAAATTGCATTAAAGATTTAAATACCAATTACTATTGGTATATAGCTCCTGATAAAAATTTTGATTTTGAATCAGCAAATAACTTTTCAAATAATTTAACTGAGAAGAGTTTAAAATGGAGGATCCCTACATATTCTGAAATTAAAACTTTATACAATTCTCAATTTTCTGCTGGAGAAGGTTATTATGCTAATAATGAATATTTTCCAGCTAAAATTCATAATGTTTTTAATGCAGTAGGAACTGGTTCTTGGTTTTGGGTTTCTGATAGAAGTTATAATAGTTCAATAGCTTATGCTATAAACCTTCATGAAGGAATTAAAGTAAGTGTTAATATTCAAAATTATAAATTTCCAGTTCATTTATTGTTAATTTCAAAATAGATCAGAATATAAATTCACTAATTAATACTATAAAAAAATATGGAAACAATTGAAGGCTTAAACGAGCTGATAAAAAAGAGACTTATTGAAAAGAACGGTAATATAAAGTTAACTGAGAATGCAGATATTATTCTTTATGGAAAAGCTTTAGGTATATCAGAAAATCAATTATTATTTAAAGTTTTAGAAATTGAAGAAACAATTGATTGGGAATTAGAAAAGAAGAAAGAACAAGAAAACAGATTACAATCAGATAGAACTTTAACTAATACCAATATTAGTTCTACTCAAGCATCTTCTTCTAATGTAATCTATTGCAGTAGTTGTAATGCAACCAATGAAAAAGGTTTAGCAAATTTTTGTGTGGAGTGTGGAGTTGAATTAAAACAAGTACCCGAAGTAAACTCACAACCGCAACAGCAATTTGAACCCCAACAAACTAACCAGCAAAACAATTATGCTGTACAACATGAAGAAACAGTAAAAAAATCAAAACTACCAATTATTTTAGGTGTATTAGGAGTAGTAATTACAACAGTAGTTTTAGGATATTTCTTTTGGGGCAAAGATTATTTAAGAGATAAAAATGCTACTCGAATGTATAGTTTTGCTCGTTCTCTGGCTTTACGTTCAAGTCCAGCAGGAGGAGGTGATTATAACATGATTGGTAATATTCCATATGGTTCAGAAATTTTAGTTTATGATAATGGAACTGAATGGGTAAATTGTAAAGTTAATGATCAAGAAGGTTATGCATCTCCTAAATATATGTTGAATAAAATTGATTTTCAGGAGTTAAATGCAATTTTAGCCGATGAAGATACCAGAACAGCGGTAACACAAACACGATTTAAAAAGGCATTATTAAGTTATTTTAGAGAACATAATTACATTGGAAAAATGGATGAAATCATTCAAGAAGAACTTTATGGAGCAGTTTCTAGTAAAGAAGTGTGGCAGTTGATTGCACAACCAGAAACTAATGTGCCCAATACCGTTTATTTTTCCAAACAATCTAAGCAATATTCTAAGTATAATGATTTTGCATGTATAATTCAAAACTTAAGTACAGGGAAACGAAAATTATTAATTTTTAGTTTTGATGATCAAGAAAATCCACAATTTGAAGGAGAATCAGACGCTCCTTATGAAGGTAATATTTCTAAAATTATTTATGAGGATTATATGGATGATTATGGTAATGGAAGACTAATATTAACTCCAATTTACACTTCATGGTAAAATTTAAGTATATAATATTTATTCTTCCATTAATTTCTTTATTGGGAGTTAGTTATTGGTATTATAAAGAATTAGAAAAAATTGTTAATTCTAATTTTATTATAATTAACAAAGAAGACATGACGCTTTCTCAATACAATTATCGCGGAGAGTTATTACTGCAATATAAAGTCGCAACAGGAAAAAACTTTGGTAATAAAATTAAAAAAGGTGATTGTAAAACACCAGAAGGAGTTTTTAATATAGAAGAAGTAGTTGATGCTTCTTCTTGGACACATGATTTTAAAGGTGATAAACAAGGTGCTATAAAAGGAGCTTATGGACCGTTCTTTATTCGCTTAAAAGTACCTGGTCAAAAAGGTATTGGAATACACGGGACGCATGATAATTCATCATTAGGAAAAAGAGCTTCAGAGGGATGTATTAGGTTAAACAATAATGATTTAATTGAATTAGTAAAAAATATCAATACAAATGGAGTTGTTGTAATAATTCCTAGCAATGAAGATGTTAAAATTAATTTTAATCCTGATTTACCTAATAATACGGATAGAGAAACTGATGTAGCGGAACCAACTAATCCTTTAAAAAAGGGTAATAAATTAATAATAAGTAGTACTAATTAAAAGTTTAAATTATGAACAATAAATGTCCAAAATGTTCAAGTACTTTTGCAGAAAAAACAAAGTTTTGTAAAATATGCGGCTGTAATTTAGAACAAGAATTAATTGAAAATCCAACTTGTCCAAAATGTAATACTGTTTTTAATTCGGATATTAAATTTTGTATAAATGATGGAGTAAAACTTGTTCATCCTGATAAATTAATACCTAAGTGTGTAATTTGTAAAAAAACATATTCAAATGGTGCTAAATTTTGCCCAAGTGATGGTGGAGCTATTAAATTAGATGATGATATTCTTCGTCAAATTAAATCTAATGATCCTCCGAAAGAGAACATAAATACTAGTACCCAAGAAAACATTGTAAATCCTCAACAACCAATTTATAACTTTCCTAAAAAATATAATAAAGCTCCACTTGGAAAAAGATTTTTAGCATATTTATTAGACTCATTAATCATTTTAGCTTTGTTTTTACCATCTTTATATCTTCTTTTTGATTTTTATTATGGCTTATTAAATAATTATTATGAAGGTTATAATTATTATTCTAAAGAAAAATTATTTTTTGGTTTAGTTCTATTTATTTTACCTTTAAGATATGCTTTAATTAAAGACGGCATTGGTTGCGGTCAAAGTTATGGTAAAAGTGCAGTTGATTTAATGGTTATAAATATTAATACAAATAAACCATGCACAAAAATGAATTCTGCAGGAAGGAATATTCTTTTTAGCATAATATGGGGCATACCTTACATTGGTGCATTATTAGAAATAATAATGGTTTTTGCAAATCCCGATGGTAGAAAAATTAGTGATTTAGGTGCTGGAACACAAGTAATTGATGCAAAAGAATTTAATACCAATTAATAAATATTATGAAAAAAAAATCAATACTTATTTTATTATTCTTTTTATTACTTCAAGTTTCTTTTTCTCAAAATAAAGACATTAAAATTATTATTAGTGAAGCTAAGGAAGCTTTTAATAATAATGATTATGAAACAACTTTGAAAAAAATAGATGAAATAAAAATAGCGTTTAAAAAAAATACTCCTCCACCATTTATTTTATCTTTGGAAATAATATCTAAAAGTGAAATAATTGAAAAAAATCCTTTAGATTCATTTTATCTAATTACAGAAACTAGAAATTTAATATTAAAATATTTTAATAATCCAAATTCAAAAAAAGACACTAATTATAATGCTGTAGTTTTAAAAAATAAAAAGTTAAGCACCTACCCAAAAGACTTAGCCTCATTCAATGCAATAAAAGAACAAAAACAAAAAGAACTTGCATTAGAAAAAGAACGAATAGAAAAACAAGCTTTAGAAGCAAAACAAAAGGCAGAAGCTGATCGAATTAAAAAAATAGAAGAAGATAAAAAAAAGAGAATCATATCTGATCGAAAAGATAGATTACGTCCCTATGTTAATCCTGAGATTTTTTCTGAATATGAATTAGCTAGATTAAGCGAAAGTGAATTTAATGAACAATTAGATAAAGCCATACGTGAGAGTATTGCAAAAAAAGAGGAAGAAAAGAAAATTAAAGAAATAGAAAATCAAAGACTTACAAAACTTCAGCCTTATTTATCTTATGTAAATTCATACGACACATATAATTTAGGAACTTTTTCAGAAAAGCGTTTTGAGGAGATATTTGATAAAGCAAAGTCAGATTTTAAAGCAGCTGAAAAAAGAAATCGACCTCAATTAGGTTCATTTTCAAGTATTGGATTTCAAAGTGGGGAAATTGCCAAATATGGTTTTATTTATGAGCGTGGGGGAAGAAAAACAGTTGGATTTCGTTTTACTGGTCGAACAAGCTTAACAGCTGAAGAGGATATCTTAAATGGAACTATTGTAGAAAATAAAACAGAAATTGAATTAGGACCCAACTTCAAAATATTTAAAAGACTATATTTTAATATTGGTGTAGGTTATGGTTTTTATGATAGATTAATGAATAATGATTATGCTGGAGAGTTATACACAGAAAAAACAGGATATACTGTTGCTACAACAGGATTAATGTTTAGATTAAGTCGAGTAATTAGTATTAATGGCGGAGCTTCATTCATGGATATAGATCAAGATTTTTATAAACCTGAAATTACTTTTGGAATTTCTTTTAATTTAAAAGGAAAATATAAATATTAATTTTTTTGTTAATTATAAATTAAAAAAGAACTAAAAAGTAATTTTATTTACCCACAATCAATAGTATATTTTAAAAATGAAAAAAAT